>CAURQH010000001.1:0-138365 GCA_963526885.1 uncultured Veillonella sp.
TTATCAGAAAGCTATGGATCTTTTTTTAGTTGCACTTAGATTATAAATTCAAGATACATAAAAAACTATTGCCTTAGTTGAGAGAGTTTTTTATAATTAAGGTAATTAGTATTTCGAGAGCAAATACTTTCATAAGAGAAAGGACAAAAGAGGTGGAGCGATAAAATGGGGGACAAGATAGACAAGACGCAGCGAATTTTGACGATGCAACGTCGTCTATTACAAGGGGAAGTGCTGTGCAAACCAGAACTGGCTAAAGAATTTCGCATTAATGAACGGTCCGTACAACGAGATATAGATGATTTACGAGCCTATTTACATGATGAAAGTACCCTGTATGGGAACGAACAGCTCATCGTGTATGATCAAAAACGGAAGGGCTATGTACTTAGCCATGGAGAGTCCGCTTGCTTATCCGTCAATGAACTAGTGGCCATTGCGAAGGTGATGCTAGATAGTCGCTCCCTATTACGAGATGATATGGGGCGCATATTGAACAAATTATTGAAAACATTCTTACCACATGAAGAGGTAAAGCTGGTAGAAAATCTGATTCGTAATGAATTGCATCATTATGTAGAATTGCGACATAAGAAAAATGTGCTACCTCTGTTGCAAGACTTATCAAGAGCCATACAAGAGCAACGATACATTACGATTTCCTATGAAAAAAGCACGAACAAAGAAGTGGTTACACGGAAGTTATCGCCACTGGGCATCTGTTTTTCAGAATATTATTTCTACTTAACTGCCTATATGGATCGGGAAGAACGAAGCAAAATTCCAAAGGAATTACAAGACTTTCCGACTATTTATCGCTTAGATCGTATCCATAGTTTGACTGTTGAAGAGGAGCACTACCAAGTGCCATCCTATACATCACGGTACCAAGAAGCGGAGTTTCGTAAACGGATCCAGTTTATGTACGGTGGTAGATTACAACGAGTGACCTTTACCTATGTGGGGCATGATATCGATGCCATCCTAGACCGCTTACCAACAGCCACCATTACTTGGTATGAAGAAGAAACACATACCTACCATATCCGTGCAGAAGTGTATGGAACGGGAATTTGGCGATGGATACGGAGCCAGGGAGATGCTGTGACGGATGTGACCGTGGAGGAGTTGTAAGGTCGCATATTTAGATGGAATGTTATATGAAAGAAGGCATACTATGATGAGCCGTAGTGCAATAATAGGATTACTAATGATAGGGTTAATGGGCAGTGTACAAGCACAGCTACCTGCGAACACACAAGTTATGGAGGCTGTACCAATTTATTATGGTGCAAATACTAACTTTCCTATGGTTAGCGCACATATGAGTTTTATTTTATATATGGATCGCACATCTGGCGTTGTATTAAAAGATGATGGTCATATATTAGAAATGGCTGTTAACTCATTTTTAGTGAATACAAAAAATGGAGAAATAGTTCAAATGAAAACACAAACATTTAGGTATGACCGATATAAGGGTGAAGTATATATAAAAGATAAATCAGGAGTGTACCGGTATATAAACCCTAAAGGATCCAGTGCATCTACAAATGGAAGTATGCAACCAGCAGAAGCTCTATATTTTGTGATGACTGGAAAGAAATTTTTGGGAGCTCCTTATTTTAATCAAATATTTTATGATAGATTGTAGAACGTAATATATTTATATCTCTTAGATAGAGTTGACTTAAATAATACCTATGAAGTAATTACTAGCATAATGACTTTATAGGTATTTTATTATCAAATTATATTGACAATTTTTAAAATAATACGTTTATAAATAATTTTTTGAAGAAATAAAAAAATAATTATTAAAAAAATGTTAATGGCATTCGCTCTATGCTATAATGTATATTACGTATCAAATGATGTACTATATAACATTTATGTAGAAGGGAAGACACAGTATGCCACCAGAGTTAGAAGAACCGCATCAAGAGCTCGGTTCAAGACAGAAAAAACGTATTATAGGAGTCAAACCGGGTCAGTTTGTGAAAGGCCTTGATGGGCTAAAAGGGTTAGCTATTCTAGGCGTCACGATTTTTCATTTATTTCCCCATGCAGCTAGTGGCGGGTTCATGGGGGTTTCCCTTTTCTTTCTATTGTCGGGATATTTATTAGCTTTCACCACAAATCAACAATGGAAGTTGGGGAATTACAGCATATCAAACTTCTTTCAACGTAGGGCTGAGCGGATTCTGATCCCCTTAGTGTTGATGGTGGCAGTAGTGCTAGGACTGTGGCATTTGCTGTTACCTGACAAGTTAGCGGGCGTACGTCCAGAAGTGATGTCCATTTTGCTGGGCTATAATAATTGGTGGCAAATTACACAAAATGCAGATTATTTCACCCGTTTAGTGAATACATCGCCATTCACCCATATGTGGTTTATGGGGGTAGAAATTCAGTATATTATCATTTGGCCCATCCTATATTGGACCTATGTAGTACTGAAAAAACAATGGAGTTATACCGTTGGTCTAGTATGGATGCTAGCATTAGCGTTAGGATCCTCTGTTATTATGCCATTACTATATACAGAGGGTATGGACGTATCTCGTTTCTATTACGGTACAGACACACGATTATTCGCTTTGCTATTGGGCGCCTTTTTGGGACTGCACCGGAGTGAACAAAAACTATATCCTTTGGGCACTATGAAAGGAAATGTCATCAGCAGTGTACTCCTATTGGCAGGAGTCATTGCAACAGTATTAGGGTACATCTATGTAGATGGGCAAAGTCCTTCTCTTTACACCTACGGTATGGTAGCATTTACCTGCTTATTTGGTTTCATGGTGTGGTTAGTAGAACGCCCCAATACGCCACTTGGAAAGATAGTAGATATGCCACTTCTTACCTGGTTTGGTAAACATAGTTATGGATTATTTTTATGGCAATATCCCATGATTTACCTTTTTGAACATATGGGTCTCATGGACTACTTTGCATCACCTATTGCCTATTATTTGGTCTTAGTGGCGGTTATCATCGGCCTTACCCTTTGGTCTGAAGCGGTGACGAATTGGTGTGTCCGTCAAGATAGTTTCCGTGCCATTGTGGACGTCATTCGTTCCTATTATGTGAAAGTGGTATCTATCGTTGGGGCTGTTTGCATTGTCTTAGGCGTGTATGCTTTCAGTACAGCACCTGCAGAGAAGCAACAAGATGTGACAGAATTACAAGTGCGATTGGCAAAGAATGCAGAATCCCAAGCTGCAGAAAATGCGAAGGTCATCGACCTTTCTACTGTCAGTGATCCACAGGATATGGTACATATGGCAGCCATTGGTGATTCCGTTATGCTTGGTTCCGCTCATGCACTGCGACAGGACTTTGCAGGTATCCAAATTGATGCCAAAGTATCTCGCTATGTAGGGGCAGGCTTAGAGATTGCAAAGCAAATGGAGGCGAACCAACAATTAGGCAATGCGGTCCTCATTGGTCTTGGTACCAATGGACCAATTACAGGCTATTATGAAGATGAAACAAAAGCATTGGTGCAATATTTAGGATCAAATCGTCAGATTTTCTGGATTAACAATTATGCGCCAGGGATTCAGTGGATTGAAGCGAATAATGCGTACCTAACTAAGCTCGCCAAAGAACATCCGAATGTGCATATCATCGACTGGGCTAGTTTAGCTTCGAAACATCGAGATTGGCTCGGAGATGATGGCATCCATCCGAATGATACGGGTGTGAAAGAGTACTCTAAATTCATCCATGATGAAGTGAAAAAAGTATTGCTTGAACAAGGAGAAACAAATAAAAAACAGAAAAAACGCTAAGAGCTTATCTTGAGATAAGGAGATTAGCTAGATATGCCAATACACAAGGGCTGTAACGAAATGTAGATTTACATTTTGTTACAGCCCTTTTTTGATTTATTCCTCCTAAAATAGCACTACCAGTCAAGGTTGACTGGTAGGAGTGTTTTCTAGGATTTTTGAGGGTATATAGAGAAATCCTAAGTACGCAAGTAAAGGAGGTGAAATGATGTACCATGTGGAGATTGAACTGGATCATTTCTTTCAGCGTGCCTATGAAAGTGGAGCCAGTGATATGCATTTTGATACCTTAGAAAAAGAGGTGCAAGTACGATTCCGCTTGGATGGTCGTCTGCAAGAGATAGCTCGGATTCCTATGCCAGAAGGTGAGCAAGTGATGAATCGTTTGAAAGTGTTAGGGTCTTTGGATATTAGTGAAAAAAGATTGCCCCAAGATGGGCGTTACGTGTGGACTCATGAAAATCACTCAGGAACGATACGCATGTCTTCCTTGCCGTCCGTGTATGGTGAAAGTCTTGTATGTCGTCTCTTTTGGCATGATGAGCAAATAAAATCCTTGGAGGAATTAGGTATGCCAGATGATATCAGTGCAGAGGTGCGCAGGTTATTGGCACGCCCACATGGGTTACTGCTTGTGTGTGGGCCTACAGGGTCTGGTAAAAGTTCTACCTTGTATGCATTATTGCAAGAACTTAATGGAGAAGAGGAACAAATCATTACTTTGGAGCATCCAGTGGAACGTATCGTAGAAAAAGCTGTTCAAATAGGTGTACAGCCACAGATTGGTATGACTTTCAGTAAGGGATTACGTGCGATTTTACGGCATGACCCAGATACCATAGTGGTTGGTGAAATTCGTGATCAAGAGACGGCGCAGCTAGCGGTACAGGCGGCCTTAACGGGGCATCGTGTGTTATCCACGATTCATACGAACCATGCTATAGGCGTAGTGGAACGATTGGTGGATATGGGGGTAGAAGACTATCTGGTGCGTGCTACTTTGACAGGTGTTATTTCGCAACGATTGGTGAGAACTTTAGTTGATGGAGCGTATCGTGGTCGATGTGGATTGTATGAGCTACTAGCCATTCCGAGTCATGATTGTCATTGGGAAGAGCTAGAGTCCCACTTGCTTTGTTCTTTGGAAACGTCCGCACGTCGAGCCATCGAGCAAGGGCTGACTACGGAAGAGGAAGTTCGTCGTGTGGGGGTCGTAGTATGATTTGGTCACACCTATTGCACGAAGCTATCAAGCGAGGGGCTACAGATATTCATATACAAAGTGGTACGGTCTTTTGGAGACTAGGTATGGATGTAGTGCCTACGGAATACGAACTATCTGATGAGGATATGCTAAACTTTCTGATGGACCAAGTGCAGACCATATCGGATACTATGATGTCCTATGATGGAGCCATGACCTTTGAAGGCTTACGTATACGGGTGCATCTATTCCGGTGGCGCTCTGGTTGGGGCGGTACCTTGCGTATTTTGTACCCACCGAAAACAGGGCTAGATACTTCGGAAGAGGGCAATTTATTGCGCCGTATCTCTTCTTTCAAAGAGGGACTGGTTATCATTGCTGGTGCCACTGGTTCAGGGAAATCGTATACTCTTACGTCTTGTTTAATGCATATTAATGAAAGTATGCGCCGTCATATTATTACGTTAGAAGATCCCATCGAATATGTATTGGACCATCAGCAGTCCTTGATACATCAACGGGAATTGCATACACACTTTCATCATATGGCGGACGGTATTCGAGATGCGTTGCGAGAAGATCCAGATGTGATTTTAATCGGTGAGGTACGGGACAAAGAGACGTTGGAGGCAGCATTACATGCGGCGGAAACGGGGCACCTTGTATTTGCTACCTTGCATACACAGCGTGCTACTATGTCCATTAATCGTATGATTTCAATGTTCCCTGCACATCAACAAGAAGAAGTGCGGACGCAACTTTCACAAATATTGCGCGCCGTCATCTGCCAACGATTAGTTGTCATCGACGATAGATTTATCCCAGTACGAGATATTTTAATTAATACCCCAGCAGTGGCAAATTTGATACGGCAACGAAAGGAACCGCAAATTGTATCTTTACAAGAAACGCAAAGGCCTATGAAAACATTGGAAATGGCAGTTGCTGAGCTACGATCTATTTATGGATCATCGCCAGTGTTAGAATCTGTATTACAGGTAAATTAGTGGAGAATATGTATGAGTTGGTATACCTATGAAGGATTTTCGACGGACAAAAAAATAGTGTCAGGCAAAGTATGGGGTGATTCAGAAGAGGAAGTGCAGGCAAAGCTAGCCTATCAATCCATAACGCCGATTCACTTGGAATGCGTTGTTGTGAAGGAAAACAAGAAACAATGGAAAACAGCTCATATGATTCATTTTGCTTATCGATTACATATGTTGTTGGGAGCAGGTATATCATTACGAAAAGCCTTAGATATGATGGTCAATACGAAAGGTTCCACTATCCCTTATGAAGACATTCGTGAAGATGTAGGACGTGGAATGGCGCTGTCAAAAAGTTTAGCCAAGTACCATTGTCCGGTCATTGTTACAACTATACTGGAAGCAGGGGAAGCATCAGGAACCTTAGTGGAATCCTTAGGAATGATTCAAAGTATGTACGAAGAGGAGCATCGATTACGCCAACAATTAGTATCAGCTATTACGTATCCATCTTTTTTGATGGTACTTATGCTGGTGTTTATAGGGGTTGCCGTAGGTTTTATCCTACCCCAATTTAAATCTGTGTTCGAAAGCATGCAAATCGAATTACCACCGTTAACTGCCGCCCTTTTTACTGGGGGTACTTGGTTACAACAAAAAGGGGTGTATCTTTTGGCTAGTTTGCTAGTAGTAGGAATGGTCTTGTGGAAATTGTATCAACGAGAATCTGTGAAGTTCAACCTGCATCGTAAGGTTTGGCTATGTATGGCACAACGAGAATGGCTTATGGCTTATACAATGGTTCGTATGTGTCAGATTTGGAAACTACTTTTACAAAGTGGAATACCTTTGTTACAAATGCTAGATATGACAGAATCGCTGTGGGGCAACCGTTGGGCAAGCACCTTACAACGAGAGGTGAAAACTCGTATCTCTCAGGGCCATGGATTTACAGACTCATTAGAACAGGTACAATTAGGGACTCCGTTTGTATGGGATTTGTTACGTATTGGAGAAGAAACGGGGGACCTAGAAAGTATGTTAGATCAAGGGCATGCGTATTATAAAGGCATATTGGAACGGACCGTGAAACGAGGAGAACAATTATTAGAACCTATTATGCTCAGTATTATGGGCAGTATGATCGCCTTACTTGTGGTAACAGTGATGCTACCGATGTTTAATTCAATTTCAGCTATTCAATAGGAGGAAGTATGGAAGCACTTCGACAACGTTTGTCCTTACGACAACGAAAGCAACAAGATGGATTTACCTTAGTGGAATTAATGGTTGTAGTGGCAATCATCGCCATTTTGGCATCCTTGGCAATGCCACAATTTTTAAATGCCTCAAACAAGGCAAAAGAAGCCAAAATTAAATCGGATGTGACCACCATTTCCAATGCAGCTCAGTTGTATATGATGGAACAATCTACCGATGCAGTGCCTACTGTAGATACATTGTACAAGGAAGGGTATTTGACAGAACATGTGAGAACTCCTAAAGGTGGAGAATACACCGTAACGAGTGTACAAAATGAAGGCGGTAAAGGTAAACATATTGCTGTCACTGCACCTGATGCAGAAAATTAATTACTAGAAGGAAGAGGGAAATATGGAGTATGTATTAGGAGGTATTGCTGGTATCACAGGAGTTGCAAGCCTCTATCTCATTGTTTCTTGGACCTATATGAAAACACATAGTATGTGGTGCCTTATGTCTATCCTTGCTCATGTCATAGGGATAGTAGGGCTTTGCTATGCCTATCAAGTTGGATACATTACGAATATCTATGAACTGGGACTTCTTTATATGCTGGAGGTAACGCTCTTTTGGGGATCAACCATCGATAAGCTATATTGTATTCTTCCCGATGAGGGAGCTATTCTAATTTGTATATGTGGATTTGTTTACCAGTGGATAGATAATGGTGATGTACTAATGATAGTAGTCAATGCCCTCTGTATGGGCGGATTGTGGTGGTCATTGCGGTGGTTTAGTCATGGCGGAGTGGGGCTCGGTGACATCAAATGGCTGATGGCCATTAGTTGTTGGCTTACCTCAGCGGAATGCTTAGCATTATGCGGACTTTCCTCTGTCATTGGTATCCTATACAGTTGTGTGTGGCGTGTTACATCTCCGAATCATACCTATATTCCCTTTGGTCCTTCTTTCAGTATGGCAACGATGCTGCTATTCATCTACCCTGTTGAGAGGTGGCTATGATGAAAGTACCAAGGCACTCAGAAGGTGGATCGTTGTTAGTGGAAGTCATGCTATATATGACCATTTGCTCTCTTATTATCGGCATGGTGTTGCTCTTAAATAATGGAGAGCAACGAGAATACTTCCAATTTGATCGAGAAGGGCGCATTTTATTTGCTCATATCAAGCGTATGCAGATGGCCACTTTGTATGGGAATCTACAGCGTGTTAGTGGTGGTAACCGTATAGTATTAGACAGAACTAGATATGGATATATCAATGAGTCTAGTGCTATGGTGTATCGTGAGTTGCCGCCATCTATGTATATTGAATTTACAGGTACATCCCCTGTGTTGCGCTTTGCAGGGCATAAGGGGGTAGGGAAAGTATTTACCGTGACCTTAGTAGATACTATGATTCGGTATAAACGAACCTTTATATTTGCTCGACAATCAGGGCGCATACGGTGGGAGGAATCAAAATATTGAAAGCACAACAAGAAGGATTTCTCTATATGGATGTATTAGCATCGCTGTTTGTGATGAGTTTATTATGTTCTACTTTATTTGTGCTCATGATGAGTAGTATCCAGCAATATGGGAAGATGATGGAAGAAGATAGGACTTTGCAAGCTATGATTTTGTATATGGAAGAGGGGAAAGCTAATTGGGCAAATGGAACTAGTTCAGAGTCCTATGAACCGCCCAATGTGGGGGTGACTAGCTTTCAAAGGATAGTGGAAACAAATCAAGACGGTGTACAAGTATTAACAGTGATAGCCTATCGCCATGGAGAGGAAATACATCGGTTTACTACCTACTTGTTGGAGCCTAGTCAATAAGCTACGTCGTGATTATGAAAGGGGGGAACATACTGAAAATATAGTGTGGTTACCTGATATAGATTTTGAACAAACTAGCCAACTATGAATTTGAGATAATTATATAAAACTTTGGATGAAGAGTTTGTTTGACATAGCTTGAGGATAGTCAGCTAACAGAGTGATAATGCAATTAGATGAGATTACAACATAATGGAGCAAAATAAATGAAATGTATGAGATGTTATAGAGAGGTAAGATATAGGTTAAGTATATATGGGTGAAAGGTATGACGTTAAGTTCAGAAAAAGCTAGGGCTTTTTCGAAGAGAAGTAAAGGTAAGCAGCAAACAGCAGGGTTTCTACTGGTGGAGGCATTACTAGGAAGTTTATTATTAGTGACCATTGTGACGGGATTTTTCCTAATCACATCACATAGTGTGAAGTGGCTACATATGTTGCATCATCGCCATGAATTATTGTTAGATGCCAGGTTTAGCCGTATACAGATTATGAATCGTCTTCGTTATAGTGAGAAAAAACCACGAGTCAGTGAAGATGGTTCCTGGTTACTATCTCCATCAAATTGGCGGATACGAGTCTATCAAAATGCCTTTGTGACCATGCTATCTGATGGACAATTGCAGGATATTACAGAAAGTGAAATCAGTCCAAAGATAGGGAAAATACATGTCTTCCCCCAAGGGTCTACATTTTTTCAGGAACGGTCAGATGGGTTAGTTGATTTGCATTGGTATTCAGAGGTGAGGCCCTATTGGCGACGAGATCATATTCAACTCATGGAAGGTGGGAAGAACCAATATCATGTACAGACTGGAATTTTGCCGTATGCTACATACCTTCTGCGATTACAACATACAGAAAAGTAGGCAGGTACTTTGCCACAGTAGGAAAAATAAGAAGATTAGCAATAATATTAAGCATAGATAGTAATATGCCTAATCTATTTATAAGAGTATGAATTGAGTCATGAGCAAGGTAGGTTACCTATAAAAATATATGCCAAGAGAGCAGCTGTTGTTAGAAATAGATATTGTAGAACGGTTATATTGGGGAATACATGAGAGGTTAGCTAGTATGTTCCGCTGGAAAGGAAGAAAGAAAAATGGTTTTGTATCGTACATGATTTTACTGATAGCCATGATGACCATTGGTACGTGGGTAGCTTGGCAACATACGATGCAGATTACTTATCAAAGCATGATGGATGAATATCGTTTTGTTCGCTGTCAATATGGCATAGAGCGAGGCATCGTTTTAGGCACAAGAAAAGAATTTTTTCTAGCTCATCAAAAGGAAGTAAGTGGCAGTGGTTCACCGAAGTATGTACTAGAAGAAACAGATACGGAACGAATTGAAGCCATTATATATAAAGAGCCAGATCCGCAACGGTATTGTTTACGGCTTATATGTATCGATGTAGGTACAGAAACAAATGTGAGGCAAGACGTATACTTCAGAACTCTGTATAAGGATGATGTGTTAGATACTATACGTATAGAAGGGGTACAAGAATAAGGAGGTAACTATGAAAACAAACTCAGTGATGGCTATTGCCATTGGACATGATGAAATTGTGGGGGTGAAAGCCTACAAAATTGAAGGTACCAATGTGCTAGAAGATGTGATTGTTCAAAAACGCCATAGTGATATGGGAACGGATATGAAAGAGTTTTTTGACTATTATGTAGAAGCTGGTATATCCATTGGATGTGTTTTTACATCGCCATTACAATCTGTGTACATGGAGACACCGATGATGCACAAAATAGATCAATATTTATTTGCCCAACGTGAGGGAAAACGAATCTTTCAAAATGAAGAATTTCCTAATGCCATCGATTTTGCGTCTAGACCAGGTACGACGGAGGAGTTGATGTTCATTCTTATCGTAGCCTTAGAGCGAAAACAAGTTAAACAGGTGGCACGAGCTATACAACAAGGCGGAGGCGATCTTCGTGTTATTGACTACTGGCCAGCACCGCTTGTGTTCAGCCGTGGCCGTGAATCGTCTATGCTTTGTATTACTCCAGAGGAAGATAAGGTACGAGTATCCTTGTGGAATTATAAATTCTGTACGGCGCATACTTTAGTGTCATTAGATGTAAACGAAGTATTGGAAGCATGTAAAACGGTCTATGAAGATAGCAAACAATTTAACGTACCCTATCCAAAGGGGGCTGTTGTAGTTGGTTTTGATGAAGAGAAAACAAAAGCCTTTGAGCCAATCTTAGAAACGTATGGAACCATCGATCAAGTACCTCTTCATATCGTGGATAAAGGAGAAGGCTATCATCCACAGAATATAAATCATGAAATGGCATGGGGCTTAGCAATTAGGTTACTTGTCGATGGAAAATAAAGAGAATGTTAATTTTATAGGACCAGATATACAGTGGATGTGTTGGTATATTCGGTATCAAAAAGTATGGTGGATTCTCTTGGCTCTAATGATTGTTCTTTTAATAGGTTCTGTGGCGATGGGTACAAAAGCATATATACAATATCAAGATATAATAGAAAAACAAACAGAGGTAAGATCACACCATATTGATGCTAAGGAGGCTCATAGCGTGTATGAAGCTATGATTCATGAAAACCAAAAAGATGAACCATCACCGCAGGGAACGTTGAAGGAATGTATATACTTATTAGATGCATCGAACACCTATCATATCCAATTGGTTGAGTGGTCTACTATGGATCAATGGTATGTGGAAGCAAGAGGGACTAATGAAAATGAATTACATCAGTTTAGTTCCGTGTTGGGTCGATTAGGAGGTCACCGTCACTATGATGAAGTGGTGGAAAAAGAATCCGGAACTACACTATACCGCAGTCGTATTACAGGAACTGTGGAAAGCTCTATCAATTCCCAAAAGAAGTCTACTCCTAGTCACTAGTGTATACTGTTGTGTAGTAGCTTTGGGCATCGGCATGACCGTGTATTTTCAAGGAGAAAAAGAACGTATTTCTGCAGAGATTGATGAAGAGATACTTTCACAGGAGGCGGAAACAACATTTTTACACAGTGAAAATTATCAATTTGTGAAACAATTAGATGACAACATGTTAGACCTAGAAGGCTTGTATCATTTGGTATTGTCCTCCATAGAAGATACACCTTTGATAATGGTCAGTACACACAAAGAAGAGGATACCCTAGATGTGATAGTGCAAGGCTCTACTCTAGATATGGTGCAGTGGTTGGTGGGGATGCAAAAGGTACACCCTACCTTGAGTTTTAGGATAGAAAAAATAATTCACGCACAAGGTGTGACTACATTACAATGTAAGATTCATGAAAATGCTAAAAAATAGGCCTAATGGTTTGTCAAAGTATGGTCGAGTATAGTAAAATAAAGTTAAAATTTACTACTAGATGGAAGAATGAGATATTATACAACATGAAAACGACTATCAAGAGAAACATTATCCTCATTGGTTCGATGGGGAGCGGAAAAAGTCACTTAGGTCGAAATTTAGCGGATGCCAAAGGCTGGCAATTTGTTGACACGGATCGAATCTTAGAGAAACGATATAATATGCCTATTGCTGATATTTTTAAGACAATAGGTGAAAAGGCATTTCGTCGTGCAGAATTTGAAGTGATTAAAAAGGTGGCCATGTATCATGAAGCGGTGATTTCCGTAGGTGGAAATTTCCCAGTGGATATGCGTACACTACGATATATGCAAAAGTATTCCTTTATTGTGGGCATACGTGCCTCACACTATCGGATTGTCAATCGTGTCAATCGTTGGATTGGTAAGCGACCGACTATGAATTATGATGATGTATCTGGTTATGTAGCATGGATGATGCGACGGTGGAAACCATTGTATCGCAAATGTGACCATGTGATAGATACCACATACAGTCATACCGACGAACTAGTTACGAGTATTGATGGATCTATTAGATCTAAGGGTATATATTTTAAACGGCGAAAAGTATACCAAGGTGAATAACATGAAACGTATAGCAATTTTAACAAGCGGTGGAGATGCACCAGGAATGAATGCAGTCATTCGTTCCGTCACAAGAAGTGCAATATATGAAGGCCTCGATGTAGTAGGAATACAACGAGGCTTTTTGGGCGTTTTAGAAGAAGACTTTATTCCTTTGACACGACGAAGTGTAGGAAATATTGTGAACAAGGGAGGAACGATTCTAAAATCTTCCCGTTGTCTTGAGTTTAAAGAACCTGAACATCAACAGAGAGGGTATGATAATTTACGTCGTCATGGTATTGACGGACTCGTCGTTGTTGGTGGTGATGGGTCCATGTGTGGTGCCAAAGTGTTGTCTGACTTAGGGCTACCTACGGTGACAATTCCAGGTACTATTGATAAAGATATGAATGGTACCGATTATACAATCGGTTTTGATACAGCGCTTAATACCATCATTGATGGGGTGAGCAAAATTCGTGATACCTCTACGGCTCATGACCGTGTAGCCATTGTAGAAGTAATGGGACGACATGCAGGTCATATTGCTGTGTACGCTGGCGTCGCATGTGGTGCTGAGGTGGTACTGACACCAGAGGTGCCAATGACATTAGAAGAGGTAAAAGAGTCATTAGAAAATACGACTCGTAATGGTAAAAAGAATAGTATTATCATCGTGGCGGAAGGCGCCTACAGCGCATTTGAGGTGGCTCAATATATTAAAGAGCATACATCCTATGCACCTTCTGTAACTGTCTTAGGGTATTTACAACGTGGTGGATCACCGTCTGCCTATGATGCACTCATGGCTGCTCGCTTAGGAGAGGCAGGGGTGCGTGCTTTATTAGAGGGGCATACCCATCATTTGATAGGGGTTCATTGCAATCACATTGATGCTATAGCTTATGAGGAAGCTGTAACATGCGAGTATCCTTTAGATACTTCTTTATATCAATTAATACGCGTATTAGGACAATAATTTCATAGTAGTTTCATCATCGTATTGTATAAGATAAAGAAAACTAAACTTAGTTTTCTTTTCTTTTTATCCCCTGTATATGACATGTTTTGTTCTATACTATAGTCAGGGGGCGCTCATGTAAGCAAGTTATCAGCAGCTGTAAACCAGTTTATGGAGATGAAAGTCTATTCTACATGTTGGAGTTAACTCCTATTAAAGTAAGGGAATACTATGTTGGGGCATTTTATATACAATTGATACGCGAAAGGAGATATTTCATGTGGAAAAATAAAAAATTATGGATTGCCATCGTAGCTATTTTGGTAGTAGCTATTGGTGGATGGCAATGGTACAGTAGTGCGCAAATAAAAGAGGCACCTACTTATACAACGGGTAAAGTAGGAAAAGGTAGTATTTCATCTACTATTAGTGCAACGGGAACGATTAATCCTGTTCGCTATGTAGATGTGTCTACGAATGTTCCTGGTAAATTAGAATCTGTGTTGGTGAAAGCCAATCAGTATGTAACAGTAGGACAAGTGATAGCTACTATTGATTCTCGTCAACTACAAGCTTCTGTAGATAATGCAAGGGCTACGCTCAACCAAACAGCCACAGATTTGGATCGCTATCGTACGCTAATATCTCAAGGGGCTATTTCACAGCAAACTTATGATAATGCTTTAGCTGCTTATGAAAAGGCGAAAGCAAGTTATGATCAGGTGGCAGCTAACTTAACAGATAGTACGATTACAGCTCCTATGGATGGGACAATTATTGGAGAACCTTTAAAAGCAGGGCAAACCATTGCTACTGGTATTTCTACGCAAATGATCATTGCTACTATTGCAGACTTATCTGATTTAGAAATCTATTTAACAGTTGATGAAACAGATATTGGGAATGTAAAAGAAGGTGCCAAAGTAGATTTTACAGTCGATGCGCATCCAGGTCAGACTTTCACAGGTACAGTTAAAAGTATTTCCTTAGGCATAAAAGGTAGTATGGGAACGACTAGCTCGTCCGTGGTGTACTATACAGTGCGTGTAGCAATTCCAGCAAGTGATGTAAGTCATTTCTTCCCATCTATGACAGCGCGTGCTACGATTCATGGGGAAGAACGACAAAATGTGTTGGTAGTGCCATTGGCAGCAGTGCGTTCTGACAAAGTAGGAGAATTTGTGTATGTCATTAAAGATGGTAAACCTGTTCGAACTAGCGTGAAAACAGGAATGACAGGAGATTCTACGATTGAAATTATATCTGGTGTAGCAGAAGGCGATGAAATCATTATCAGTGGTGATGTCAATACGACGAAAAAACAACAACAGAGAGGGCCATACTAATGGAAACTTTTAAAAAAGCCGTTATCACCTTGGAGGGGATTACGAAAACCTATGTGAATGGAAAGTTGACGGTACCCGTGTTACATGGTATTGACTTGTCCATTTATGAAGGGGAGTTTACCTCTATCATGGGACCATCTGGTTCTGGTAAGTCCACGTTTATGAATATTTTAGGGTGTTTGGATAGACCTACCAGTGGTTCCTATCGATTAGATGGAGAAGAAGTAGCTCACCTTGGTGACGATGAATTGGCCTATGTGCGGAATAAACGAATTGGGTTTGTGTTCCAAAGTTTTAATTTGTTGCCGAAGCTAACAGCCTTAGATAATGTAGCATTACCTATGGTCTATGCAGGTGTATCCAAAGCAGAGCGTACAGCTAGGGCGAGTCAGTTATTGACAGATTTGGGGCTCGGTACTCGGTTGGATCATATGCCAGCAGAATTATCTGGAGGGCAACGACAACGGGTAGCCATTGCAAGGGCATTGGCCAATGACCCAGCTATCATCATGGCCGATGAGCCTACTGGTAACCTTGATTCAAAAGCGAGTTTAGATGTGATGCATATCTTCACAGAATTATATCAAGAAGGGCGCACTATCATTTTGGTTACCCATGAGCCAGATATTGCTGAATATGCAGGTCGTAATGTGGTCTTAAAAGATGGACTGATTGTAGAAGATAGAATAAATCCCCACATGAAAGGATTGCAGCTAGAAGGTGAAAGCCATGTATAAGGAAGGTTTTTTAATGGCTTGGTCATCTTTAGTAGCCAATAAGATGCGTTCCTTACTGACGATGCTAGGTATCATCATTGGTGTAGCAGCTGTGATTGCGTTGGTATCTATTGGATATGGAGTTCGTCAACAAATAACAGAATCTATTTCGAGTTTGGGTAGTAATCTATTAATGGTCTATCCAGGGGCTCCTAGAACACCAGGGGTACGTCCTGTGGCAGGTGCTAATAAAACGATAAAATTGAGTGATTATGAAGCTGTTTCTAAGATGGATAGCGTGCAAGCAGCTTCACCAGTGGCGTCTAATTCCTATTTGACAGTGTATATGAGCAAGAATTGGACCACAACGGTGAATGGTGCCAATGCGGACTTTCAGTATGTGAATAACTGGACTATGAAATCCGGTCGCTTTATTACAGATAGTCAAATTGAACGGCGTGAACGGGTGGCAGTTATAGGTGCCACAGTAGCAAAAAATTTGTTTGGCAATGAAGATCCCATTGGTAAAGATATTCGGATTCACAAAAATTCCTTTAAAATCGTAGGTGTTCTCGATGAAAAAGGTTCAGGTACTATGGGTAATGATCAAGATGATGTCATTGTAGTACCGTATACAACTATGATGGAACGAGTGATGGGTGTTGATTATTTGCGTATGATCTACATTCAAGCAAAAGAAGGGCAGGATTTAGAACGTGTACAAGCGGATATAGAAAATATTTTGCGTGTCCGTCATGGTATCAAAAATCCAGACCTTGATGATTTTAATGTGAATAATATGGCTTCTATTATGAAAGCTGTAGAAGAAAATACAGCCACAATGACCTTATTTCTAGGAGCTGTGGCAGCAATTTCTTTGTTAGTTGGTGGTATCGGCATTATGAACATTATGCTTGTATCTGTCACGGAACGGACTCGAGAAATTGGTGTTCGTAAAGCCTTAGGTGCTACGTATCGAACAATTATTACACAGTTTTTAATTGAAGCTGTTGTTATCTCTCTTGTAGGTGGTGCTATTGGTATTGTAGTGGGAATTGGTGCATCACAGCTGATTGCTACTGTTGCTAAGTTAAAAACTGTAGTGACAACAGGTCCTATTTTATTATCTTTTGGATTCTCCATGTCCATAGGTCTTGTATTTGGTTTGTATCCAGCTAGAAAAGCGGCGAAGTTAAATCCTATTGATGCTTTACATTATGAATAGCTGATTAAATACCAATATGCATGGGAAAGTAGGCCTATTGTATATTGGTATTTTTCTTTTTCCCAAGAGAATATGGTATAATATATAAATTGAAAGGATGTGTGTCTATGAAAATTAGTCAAGAGGAAATTAAGAATATTGCCTTATTATCCAGATTAGAAATTAAAGATTTAGAGGCTGCTGAACAAGCCTTAAGTAATATCCTTACTTATGTTGAGGAATTAGAAGAATTAGATTTAACAGATGTAGAGCCAATGGCTCATGCGGTGCCATTACAAAATGTATATCGTACTGATGAAATGAAACCATCATTGCCACGAGAAGAAGCATTGCAAAATGCACCAGAAGAAGAGAATGGGTATTTCAGAGTACCTCGTGTTGTACAGAACTAGGAGAAGATACATGACTCTTTTTGAATTACATCAAAAATTAGTAAATAAAGAAATTTCTGCCCTAGAGCTTACGAAAGCTGTATTGGCACATAAAGACAATGTAGAGCCTACAGTACATGCGTACTTGTCTGACTCTCATGAAGCGGCGTTAGCTCAAGCAGAGGCTGTGGATGCTAAAATTGCAAAAGGGGAAACTATTTCTCCATTAGCAGGGGTTCCTGGGGCGATTAAAGATAATATTTGTACGAAAGGTGTGGCCACTACTTGTGGATCCCACATGTTGGAAAACTTTGTACCACCGTACAATGCTACTGTTATTGAAAAATTACAAGCTCAAGATGCTGTTATTTTGGGTAAATTAAACATGGATGAGTTTGCTATGGGTAGCTCCACTGAGAACTCTGCTTTAGGAAAAACCACAAATCCATGGAATCCAGACTACGTACCAGGCGGTTCTTCTGGTGGTAGTGCAGCGGCTGTTGCCAGCGGTAGCGCTATTTGGGCATTGGGTTCCGATACAGGTGGATCCATTCGTCAACCAGCATCCTATTGTGGCGTGGTTGGTTTGAAACCAACCTATGGCAATGTATCTCGCTATGGCTTGATTGCGTACGCATCTTCTTTGGACCAAATTGGACCTGTTACAAGAGATGTGCGTGATGCAGCCATTGTGTTAAATGCGATTACAGGTCATGATTTCCATGATTCTACATCTATCCCAGGGGACCGTGTAGATTATACAAAAGCTCTTGTGAAAGATGTAAAAGGCTTATGTATTGGTGTGCCTAAAGAATATTTTGGCGAAGGCTTACATCCTGAAGTACGTACAGCTTTGGAAAAAGCGATCGAAACCTATCGCAATATGGGTGCCACTATTGTGGATATTTCCTTGCCAACTACAAAATATGCCTTATCTGCATACTATATCATCGCCTTAGCAGAAGCTAGTTCCAACTTAGCTCGTTATGACGGAGTTAGTTATGGTCTTCGAGTGCCAGCTGACAATTTAGTAGAAATGTCTACAAAAACTCGTACCCAAGGCTTTGGTGAAGAAGTGCAACGTCGTATCTTGTTAGGTACTTATGTATTGAGCTCTGGCTATTATGATGCGTACTATTTAAAAGCATTAAAAGCACGTCGTTTAATTAAAAACGAGTTTGATGCAGCTTTCCAAAAATGTGATATATTGTTAACGCCAACAGCGCCGAATACAGCTTTCAAATTTGGTGAAAAAATCAACGATCCATTGACAATGTATTTAGAAGACGTATGTACAGTGCCAGTTAACTTGGCTGGTATCCCAGGTATCAGTATTCCTGCTGGGTTTGGCTCTAATGGTATGCCAATCGGTATGCAATTATTGGCGCCTGCTATGGGTGAAAGTACATTGTTACAAGCTGCCTATAGCTTTGAACAAGAATGTCCTGAATTTACAAAATTGCCAACTATGGGAGAATTGAAACTATGAAATATGAAACAGTCGTAGGCCTTGAAGTTCATACTGAACTGAAAACAAATTCAAAAATTTTCTGCTCCTGTACAACGGCCTTCGGGGGCGACCACAATACACATGTATGCCCAACTTGCTTAGGTTTGCCAGGAACTATGCCTGTATTTAACCAAAAAGTATTGGAATATGCTATTAAAGTCGGTTTGGCATTGAATTGTGAAATTGTACTATTCAATAAATTTGACCGTAAAAACTATTATTATCCAGATTTGCCAAAAAACTGGCAAACCTCTCAATTTGACTTGCCTATCTGTGTAAATGGTCATCTAGATGTAGAGGTGAATGGGGAAACTCGTCGCATTCGCATCAATCGCATCCATATGGAAGAAGATGCTGGTAAATTAGTGCATAGTGGTGCTACCATCTCTAGCTCTGATAGTTCCAATGTAGACTACAACCGTACGGGTGTGCCATTGTTGGAAATCGTATCGGAACCAGATCTTCGTTCTGGGGAAGAAGCGCGTCAATATGTGGATAAAATCCGCGCTATTGTACAATATTTAGGTGTTTCTGACGGACGTATGGAAGAAGGTAGCTTACGTTGTGATGCGAATATTTCAATCCGCCCTGTAGGGGAAACGAGGTTAGGTACAAAAACTGAAATCAAAAATATGAACTCTTTAACAGGGATTCAAAAAGGTATTGAATACGAAGCACTTCGTCAAGCAGAAGCCTTAGAGGATGGAGAGACGATTGTTCAAGAAACTCGTACTTGGGACGATAGCAAAGGGATTACTCTTTCTATGCGTAAAAAAGAGAAAGAAAATGACTACCGTTTCTTCCCAGAACCAGATTTGGTACCTATCGTAGTAGACCCTAACTATGTAGAAGAGATTCGTCAATCCTTACCAGAATTGCCAGAAGCGAAACAACAACGCTTCATGGAATCCTATGGATTGTCCAGTGAAGATGCTCGTACATTGACAAGCCAACGTGCTACAGCGGACTATTTCGATGCTGTCGTAGAGGCTGGAGCTGATGCAAAAACAGCATCTAACTGGATTATTGGTGATTTAGCAAAACTTGTGAATGATGCTGGTATTTCCTATGCAGATAGCAAAGTACAACCTGAACAATTAGCTGCTATGATTAGCCTAATTGAAAAAGGTACAATTTCTGGTAAAATTGCTAAACAAGTCATTGTAAAAATGTTTGAAACTGGTAAAAAACCAGATACAATCGTAGAAGAAGAAGGCTTAGTTCAAATTACCGATACAGGAGCTATTGAAGAAATTGTAAAACAAGTCATTGCAGATAATCCTAAATCTGTGGAAGATTTCAAATCTGGCAAAGGTAAAGCTATCGGATTCTTGGTAGGTCAAGTGATGCGTGCCTCCAAGGGTAAAGCAAATCCTGGCGTCGTGAATGAATTGTTGGAAAAACATTTACAAGCTCTATAGGAGTGACTATGAGTCAAGAACAAAAGTATGAAGAAGGAACGCGCGTTCTTTCAGAAGAAGAAGTACGTGATTTTGACGGAACAACTATTGATGAAGAGGGGCGTACATATGACGCTCCTCATCACAAATCTTCTCAACAGGAACAACAGGGCTTTCAAACTATTCCTAATATGAAGGTATTCTTGTGGAATGCCCTTAACTGGAAGTGGAAAGCAGGCTTAGCAGTAGCTGCAGCAGTGGTAATTGTAGTGCTATTTGCATTAGCTAAATTTATCATTGCTGGTGCTTTTGTGATTATCCTAGCGTGGTTAGTGATGCGCTTGTTGGGGAAATTATTTTTTTAAATCTGAATACAGAGGTTGTATTGCTATGGAACAAACATTTTCATGGAAACGGTTTGCATGGCTAGGGATGGGAACGTTCTTGTTCTACCTGTTTATGGCATGGGCATTGCCTGTGACGGATACAGTGGAATCAAACTATGCTTTGTCTGCCGTGACCATGATGAAACATGGAGAGTTTTTGTCTCCTATGATTTATGACATGTATTGGTATGATAAACCAATTATGGCATATTGGGGGCTTATACTGTCCTACTCTTTGTTTGGTATCTCTGATTTGGCTGCTCGATTGCCATCCATTGTCGTTTCTACTTGTACAGTACTAGCGATGTATCGGATGGCTTTCAGTATATATCAAGTAGAACGGATTGCTATGTGGAGTGCCATTGCCTTAGGAACGGCGTTAGAATTTTGGTACATTGGACACGCTGTTGTGACGGATGGATATTTATTTCTCTATTCCATGGGCATTTTTTATTATTTATATCGTGGTATCACTGGTGAAAGTCATCGCCATATGATCTACGCCTATATTTTTGCTGGATTAGCGGTGCTGACCAAAGGTCCTGTAGGGATCGTGTTACCAGGGATTATTTTAATTCTATATGTGGCCTTAAATCGTCGTATGGATTGGTTTAAGTATGTCTTTTCTTGGAAAGGTATCCTTGCCTTTATTCTGGTCGTAGCACCGTGGTATAGCTATATGTACCATATTCATGGTGATGCATTTATCCAAGGATTTTTAGGGCTACATAATGTGACGAGAGCCATAGTACCAGAGCATCCCGAACATAATTGGTGGTATTTGTATTTTGTCTTGTTGCCAGTATGCATGATGCCATGGACTAGCTTTGTGGTTCGTGGTATTAATGAGCAGAAACATGCCTATATTTGGTATTGGTCTATTTTCTGGTTTGTAGGAACCGTTCTGTTCTATACGTGTATGGCGACTAAATATGTTACCTACACATTCATTATGCTAATTCCTTTGGCATTATGGGCAGGCATGGGTATTCATGCTTGTATAGAAGGATACAAAGATCGTAAGATGCCGTGGAAGGTGTGTATCCTATATGCACTGGGTGGAGTTCCATTTCTACTAGGTTTAGTCATAGTGGGATTGGGCATGTCTTTGTCATATAGTGCGTATCTTTGGATTAGTTTAGCGGTAACAGTGGTGAGTTGTATCTATGTTGCTAGTAAACGAACAGGATATGTCTTAGTGTGTAGTATGGCAACAAGTGCTATCGTATTCTATTTAGCATTAGTTCCTAATTTAGTGTCAGTTATGGAAGCCCAATCTGGAAAAGTATTAGCCAATGAAGTGATGGCATTGGAAGGGGCTACGCCTCTAGATGTGTATCAATATGGCAATTATCGTACGTCTTTGTCCTATTATTTAGGACGGACGACTTCCTATATTCATTACAAAGAACATGAAAGTGTTTGGGAAGATGGGAAAAATATTATGCCTATGGTAAAACCTACTGAATTGGCAAAAGATAGAGAGAAACTATCTCGAGCTTTAATTTATGTGCCAAATAAATACGCCACGTATTTTAAAGAAACAAGTGTATATGACCATGTTCAGCCAGTAGAAAAAGATTCTCAAGGAGTCTTCTACAAAGCGAAATAATGGTGATAATAGGATTGGGGATGCTCCTAGAGAGTGTCTCCAATATTTTTGTTTTATACTATATTGGGGGGGATAGCTATCATTTTAAGCTATTTTTTAGATTCTAACATATAGTGGGTAGCAAACATCATACTTTCGTGTAGTTATTCAGTTGTAGAATGCTTTAGGAGAACAGTGATAGGCATTCTCCCGAAGTAAATTTATATATAAATGGACATGAAACAGGCACCAACTGCAATAGCTGGTGCCTGTTTTGTACTTGTACTATTTTATTTTGCCTCAGGATCTAAGGACAATGGTTGTGTACCTAACATTGTGGTTAAGTTATTAACATTAAAGCGGTAGGCTTTGTTAGAGAAATCTCTTGTGGCGTCGTAATTACCAGAAGGAGCATGTATGATGCCCACTAGCATATCATACAATAAGTCATTAGTGAAATATTGTTGCTCATGATTACGTAGGGTATTTGCTGTTTCTGGATAGGCAGTACGATATGTAGGAGATAAGTACACCCACATTGGGATCCGTGTCATTCCAAAGTTGAAAATATCTGGGTTGTGAGATGTTTTAATATTTTCTCCGTGGTCAGAGAAGTAGACCATGGCTTGTAAGTTTAAGTTATCCTTAGCATAGGTATAAATTTCTTGTAACAACCAATCTGTATAGAGTTGGCTATTAGCATAGGCCTCAATGCCTTCTGGATTTGGACCTTGTTTCCATTTGCTGAACTCGTGTGGATATCTATCATTGTAGTAGATATGACTACCCATAATATGAATGACAATGAAATTATTTTGGTTCTTTGGTACGTCTTTTAAAAGTGGTAATAAAGCACCATCATATTGATCGGAGAAGGCGTAGGACTCATGTGCCCATCGAGGGGTATCACTAGCTTTCGCAATAAGAGAAATAGCCGTATCATATTCGCCATATACGCCTTGGTTAGATAACCAAGAGGTATGATATCCAGCTTTTTTTGCTACATCGATAATAGTCGTAGCATCAAAGAACGGTTTATCATCATATTGATTGCGCTCTGTTAAGGCTCTTTCCAAAGTTGGTACTGTTTGTACATAGGAAGAGTATGCGTGTTTAAAAACGTTAAAGTTTGGATTTTGATACAAAGAACCTTGCCATGGCGTATCATCATAAGGGAAGTCTGGAGTGTACATTTTCATGTAATCTCTAGAAGAAGATTCCCCAATCACTAAGATGACAGTGCCCGGCGTTTTTTGCGCAGCTGTTTCTGTAGTGCTTAATTGTAAATTGTTGAAGACACTCACATGCTTATCATTATATGATTGCAATTCTTTCATATAAGCTCTTACTTCTAGCCAGTTGCTGACGATATCGGTACGAGGGAATAAGTAATAGCCTCCATATACGATAAGTGCAATGGACAATATCCACTTCATGTCATTTTGATAGCGCTGAAAGAAAGAGGAAATAAATTTAGTAGGCTCATCATTTATATGAGATTTCACGTTGGCAAAGTAGAAAAGACCAAGAATGATAGCGATGCCAACGATAGCTCCTCCAATGCCACCTACGCCGATGATGTTTTTGACAAAGCCTAAGGCTTCCTCAGGGTTTGTTTGGTATAGAGCCATCATAGTGGCAGGCGTAATGCAATGCCAAGTGGATAGATAGTATCCGATTTGACCTGCTGGAATGAGAAGTAATAGTACATCAAGAAGGCTATATAGACTAGCCCAAATACGTTTTGCTTTTCCCCATTGTAGTAACCAATAGTGGGTGATACTAAGGCCGCAGAAGAGAACGAGGCCGAAAAGGAAGTCATTGGCAAATTCGTAGAAGTAAAATGGTTTTTCATAGGACCAATGGAATAAGAGGGGGAATGTTAATGCCCAACTGATACCTGCGATACCATGACCGATAAGATATCCTTTTGTAAAGGAACTACGAATGATCGATTGTAAGATTGTTAAGCCTACTATGGTAGGAACGAATAAGGTCAGTATATCTTCTATGTCAAACCCTAAGGTTATAGGTTCGTAGATATAAAATAGTGCCACGGCGATGATAGTGGACACGATGGTATACAGTCCTAGCCGTTTCCATCTTTGACGATGCATAGTGTCGCCTCTCTTTCTGGGTGTAGCAATTTTTGCTCATTTCATTTATAATACATATAGATACATACGTTGGTATGTCTATGTATTATTCTAACTGTTTCTAATAGGAAATGCAATTTTTTCATACAAGGTGTGGTGAAAGCCATACCTTTATTTTTGGTAGAAAGGAGTTTTCATGAATACCTACGATTTTAAACTGGATATTTTTGAAGGCCCTTTGGATCTTTTGTTGCATTTGATTGAAAAGAATCAGATTGATATATACGATATTCCTATTGTGCATATCACCTCACAATATATGGACATATTGAAAACTTGGAATCAATTCGATATTGCTTATAGTAGTGAGTTTTTAGTGATGGCAGCTACTTTGTTGCAGATTAAGTCACGCCTTTTGTTGCCAAAAGTTAATCATAAGGATGAAAGTGAAACAGAAGATCCACGAGATGAATTGGTGAATCGATTGGTAGAGTTTAAACGCATCAAAGAATTGACAGGTCTCTTAGAAGAACGTGTATCCGATGGTTCTTATGTATTTAATCGACCAGAAGAGCTCAGCCAAGTAGGATTAGATCTGGTTTGTACTGTAGAGTGGGATGCTCTTGTGGCGTGCTTTCAGAAAGTACAGGAACGATATGATCGTCCTGAAGTAGAAGCTCCTAAAGTCATGATGGAACGAGAAGAATATACATTAGACCGAGGAATTGAAGATGTATTACTAGCGACGAGACAGCAACAAGTGCCTTGTGTCAATTTGTTTGCGAAGGCACAGACGAAGGAAGAAAGCGTGGTTACATTTTTGGCGCTACTAGAGTTGATGAAACGTCAACTGTTGCGGATTATTGTGGGCGATCACGATGTATATAGCGTGATTGTAGAAGGTATAGAAGAAGGAGAGGCCCTGTGAGTAGCATTGAATTTCAGCAGTTAGAAGCTGTTTTATTTGCAGCGGCTACCCCTTTAACGGTAGATATATTAGCAGATATTTTTGAAGTCTATGTACATGAAGTTGAACGAGCTGTTAAAGGCTATGAAGAAAGTTTGATACAAGAGCGACGAGGCATTCGGATTCGTAAAAGTGCATCGGGTATAGAACTAGTAAGTGCCCAAGAATGCAGCGAATTTGTTACCAAAATTCGCCACAGAGATGAAAAGCTATCTGGTGCGGCCATGGAAACACTGGCAGTGATTGCTTTCAAGCAACCTATCACAAAAGGTGAAGTAGAAGAGTTTCGTGGTGTGAACTGTGAAAAAGTATTAAAGCAATTATTGGCCCGTGACATGATTGTGGAGTTAGGACGAAAGGAAACTATAGGACGTCCTGTGATTTACGGAACATCGGATAACTTTTTAAGGACTGTAGGTGCCAATTCTATTGAAGAGTTGCAACAGTCGATGCCTCTTTCAGAGGCGTTATCCATAGATATAGAAGGAGAATAATATGGAACTAGAACGTTTGCAAAAGTATATTGCCCGTTGTGGTGTGGCATCACGACGAAAAGCAGAAGAATTGATTACTTCTGGCAAAGTACTTGTGAATGGTAAATATGTAAAAGAATTGGGCGCTAAGGTAAATCCTACACGTGACCGTGTCAAAGTGGACGGACAATTATTGGAGCCAGAGGCGCTAGAGTATTATATTTTCAACAAACCTAAAGGGGTGATTACATCTATCACTGATCCTGAAGGACGCAAAACTGTCATGGATTATATTAACTCTGTAAAAGTTCGTATTTATCCTGTAGGTCGATTAGATTACCATACAGAAGGATTATTACTATTGACGAATGATGGTACTATGGCGCAAAACTTAGCGCATCCATCAAAAGGCGTGACGAAAACTTACGAAGTAAAAGTAAAAGATCGTGTGTTGGATGAACATTTGGAACAGTTAGCAGTAGGTGTAAAACTAGAAGATGGTTTGACTGCACCTTGTGAAATTACAGACTATGGATTCAATGGAAAAACAGGTCTTACCACTGTAGAAATTACGATTCATGAAGGTCGTAATCGTCAAGTACGTCGTATGTTTGAACATTTTGGGTATTCCATTCATAATTTAAAACGTATTAATTATGCAGGATTGACGTTAAAAGGGTTAAAGCGTGGAGCATTCCGTAAATTGACGCGAGAAGAAGTGAAACAATTACAGGCTATCAAATAAGGGTGAATATGAAACGAATTATTGTCATCGGTGGTGGTGCCGCAGGTCTTATGGCTGGTGTTCGTGCGGCACAATTGGGTGCCTCCGTGCGCATCATTGAAAAAATGAAAATGGTAGGCCTCAAAATGGGGATTACAGGTAAAGGGCGTTGTAATGTGACCAATGCAGCTCCCATAGAAGATTTTATTAAGCAAACGCCTGGAAATGGTAAATTCCTATATAGTGCGTACCAACAATGGACGAATGAAGATATGATTCATTTGCTCAATAGTTGGGGCGTCCCTACTAAGGTTGAGCGTGGGGGACGTGTATTTCCAGAGTCAGATAAAGCTACAGATGTACGCAATGCTTTTATCGACACATATCGCAAATTAGGTGGACAGCTTCACTTAGAAGAAATTGTTAAGGATTTAATTGTAAAAGACGGCGCTATTACAGGTGTTATTACGGATAAGGGAACCTATGAGTGTGATGCAGCCATTATCGCTACAGGAGGGATGTCGTATCCATTGACTGGGGCTACAGGTGATGGCTATGAATTAGCCTCTTCTGTGGGGCATTCTATCGTGGAACTTCGGCCATCCTTAATTCCTTTGGAAACGAAAGAACATTGGGTGAAAGACTTAATGGGGCTAAGTCTAAAAAATGTAGAAGTCTCTATTATTGCCAAAAACAAAGTGCAAACAAAACAATTTGGAGAAATGTTATTTGCCCATTTTGGGGTGACAGGACCAATTATTTTATCTGCTTCTCATACAGTGACAAAGTTACTTAAGAAACAAGTAGACCCTATCATTATTGAAATCAATTTGAAACCAGCATTAACTCGTGAGGTCTTGGATAAGAGAGTACAACGTGATTTCAGTGAGTCTCAAAATAAGCAATTAGTAAATGTATTGAAAGGTTTATTGCCATCTAAATTGATTCCAGTTATATGTCAATTAGCAGAATTAGAAGGAACCAAGGCTATTCACGATATTACAAAAGAGGAACGCTTACGTTTGGTGGATACGATACAGCATATGCGACTTACCGTGCATAAACCACGCCCTATAGCGGAGGCTATTGTGACAGCTGGGGGTATTTCTGTAAAAGAAGTAGATCCCAAAACAATGCAATCTAAATTGGTGCATGGTTTATATATGGCAGGAGAAGTATTGGATGTGGATGCTTTCACAGGGGGCTATAATCTGCAAGTTGCGTTTTCCACAGCTTATGTAGCTGCCACTCATGCAGCAGGAGGAGGAGTCTAAATGAATCGACGAATTTCTGTAGCTATTGATGGTCCTGCTGGTGCAGGTAAAAGTAGTATTTCTAAAGTAGTAGCCAAAAAGTTAGGCTATTTATACATTGATACAGGGGCTATGTACCGTGGTATTACATGGGCTTTATTAGATATGGGTGTCTCCATTGACGATACTGAGGCTGTGGCACAAGCTTTACCTCATATTCAATTGGAATTACAAGCTACTGAAAGTGGCCTTGTGGTATTGGCAAATGGTCGTGATGTATCTCAGGAAATCCGCACACAATATGTAACCAGTCATGTATCACAAGTAGCTGCACAAAAAGCGGTGCGCACCAAGTTAGTGGACATGCAACGACAGATGGCAGCTGCTGGAGGTGTCATTTTAGACGGTCGAGATATTGGTTCCGTGGTGTTACCTAATGCAGAATTGAAAGTCTATTTAACAGCAGCTGTGGAAACTCGTGGTCATCGACGTTGGTTGGAATTGAAAGATTCCGAGAACATTTCTTTAGAAGAGGTATGTCGCACTGTAGCTGAGCGAGATGCGATGGATATGAACCGGGAGGAATCTCCTCTTGTATGTGTCGATGATGCAGTGGTTGTAGAAACTGATCATCTCAGCATAGAAGAGACGGTACAAACTCTTATCGACTTAATTCGCAAAGCGGAATTAGGAGGCCATCATGGATAAATTTTCTGAATGCTTATGGCGATCTGCGTTTACTATCGTCTATGGATGGTGGTATAGAACAAAGGTATATGGGAAAGAAAATGTACCTAAAGAAGGTCCGGTCATTATTTCTCCGAATCATAAGAGTAATAATGATCCCCCTTTATGTGGATTTGCATTGCCACGTCATGTGAACTTCATGGCAAAAGAAGAATTATTTAGAAGTCCAATTTCTAAATTAGTTTGTACTTGGCTGGGAGCGTTTCCAGTGCGTCGAGGTGGAGTGGATAAATTAGCCATTCGTCATGCCATGAATTTGTTGAAAAATAATTTAATGCTTGGTATTTTCCCAGAAGGGACACGACAAAAAGGTGACACCTTAGGGCGTTTTCACGATGGTGTGGCTTCGATGGCATTGCGCACAGGCGTACCAGTAGTACCAGTGGCCATTGTAGGTAGTGACAAAATGATTCGTGGCGAAGTAGCTGTTATTATTGGAAAGCCCATTGCCGTAGAGAAAGCAAAAGCAACAGTAGAAGCGATTGCAGAGGTAAATGATGTGGTAAAAACAGCCATCCAAACTATGATTGATGAGTATAAAGCAGGTAAGTATAAATAGGGGAATGCTATGTTTACAATACGATTAGCAGAAAATTGTGGCTTTTGCTACGGCGTAAAGCGTGCTGTTACGATGGCAGAAAAAGCTGCAGACTCAAAAGATGTGAGTTATACATTGGGGCCTATTATTCATAATCCTCAAGTTGTGGGTCGACTAGAGGATAATGGTGTATATGCCATTAATGAATTAAGTGATGTAGAAGATGGTACGATTATCATTCGATCCCATGGAGTTGGTCCAGAAGTATATGAAGAAGCAGAAACACGAGGATTACCGGTGATTGATGCTACTTGCCCACATGTACAGAAGGCACAGCGCGATGCAAAATCTGTGGTAGATGAAGGATTAACACTCGTTATCTTAGGTGAAAAGAAACATCCAGAGGTAAAGAGTATTAATCTGTGGGCAGGTAATAAAGGCATTATCGTAGAAACAGAAGAAGATGCTAGAAATATTCAATTCGTGGAAAAAATTGGTGTTGTTGTACAAACTACCTTTTCACAATTTAAGTTTCAAAGTATAATAAAAATATTAGAACAAAAATCTAAGGATCAAAAGATCTTCAAAACTATTTGTCAGGCTACAGAAGAACGTCAAAACTCTGCAGTGGCATTGGCGAAGGAAGTAGATCTTATGATCGTGGTAGGTGGAAAAAACTCTGGCAACACGACTAGATTAGCAGAAGTATGTCGTGATGTAGGTTGTACTACATACCACATCGAAACTGCTACTGAAATACAAATGACGTGGTTGAAGGACGTCACAACAGTAGGAGTCACGGCTGGTGCATCGACACCAGACTGGATAATTAAGGAGGTCATTCAGACGATGGAAAATTTTGCAGAATTATTTGCAGCATCAGAAGCGCAAGCAGAAGAATTTAAGAAAGGTAATGTGATTGAAGGGGAAGTTGTACAAATCGATGACGAACGTGCATATGTATCCTTTGGCTACAAAACAGAAGCACAATTAGAGAGAAAAGAAATGGCATACCCTACACCAGCTTCTGCTAAAGATGTATTAAAGGAAGGCGATAAAATCAAAGCTGTTATCCTTAACCACATCAAAGAAGATAGCCCTATCTATCTTTCTATCACTCGTTTGGCTAAAGATGAAGATTGGCAATATGTTATTGAAGCACAAGAAAAAGATGAACCAATCATCTGTAAAGGTGTGGATGCAATTCCTGCAGGTTTAGTCGTAACTGTTAAGTCTTTACGTGGTTTTATTCCACTTTCCCAAGGTGACATTCACTTCGTGAAATCTCTTGATAACTTAGTAGGTACAGAATTCGAAGCTAAAGTACTTGAAGTTGAAGAAAAGAAAAACCGTTTGGTTCTTTCCCGTCGTGAAGTACTTGAAGTGGAACGCCAAGCTAAATTAAAAGAAGCGTTAGCAAATGTAGAAGTTGGCGGTACTTACAAAGGTACTGTTCGCAAAATCATGCCTTACGGCGCATTCGTTGATATCGGAGGAATCGAAGGTTTACTTCACATTTCCGACATCTCTTGGCAAAAAATTAAACGCGTTGAAGACGTGTTAGCAGTTGGTCAAGAAATCGACGTTAAATTACAATCCTTTGATGAAGAAAACAGCAAAATCTCTTTATCTTTAAAAGCATTATCCAAGAGCCCATGGGACGTTGCAGAAGAAACAATCCATGTAGGTGATGTGGTAACTGGTAAAGTAGTTCGCACAGTTCAATATGGTGCATTCGTTGCTATCAACGATGACATCCAAGGTTTACTTCACATTTCTCAAGTGACTAAACAACGCAATGCAAAAGTAGAAGATTACTTGAGCCGTGGTCAAGAAGTAGAAGTAGAAGTAATTTCTTTCAACAAAGATGAAAAGAAATTAGGTTTAAAATTAACTGAGTTAATGGAACCAGTAGCAACTGAAGAAGAAGCTGAATAATTTCTACATAATAGAAGAACAGTAGGTCCAATGGACTTACTGTTCTTTTTTTGCTTTCGTTTATGTGATACAATATAAGTTGATAAACTATGTGTTCTTACTCTTCCTTTAAGGAAGTTGAAATATGAGGTGAAAGCATGTCAAAACCATTAGTTGCGGTCGTAGGGAGACCAAATGTAGGTAAGTCTACACTATTTAATGCCATAGTGAATAAACGAATTTCTATTGTAGAAGATATCCCAGGTGTAACACGAGACAGAATTTATTTCGATGCAGAGTGGCTACAACGAGAATTTACTATGATCGACACAGGAGGGATTGAGTTCATCACTGCAGAAAGTCATGAAATCCCTAAGATGATGCGTTTTCAAGCCCAATTAGCTATTGAAGAAGCGGATGTGATCCTTTTTGTTGTAGATGGTAAGCAAGGTATTACGATTGCCGATGAAGAAGTGGCAAATCTATTGCGTGCCAGCGGTAAGCCTGTGATTCTTGTAGTTAATAAAATCGATAGTGTGAACCAAGAAGCCAATATTTATGAGTTCTATAATTTAGGCATAGGGGATCCAATCGGTATTTCTGCAAAAAATTTAATGAACTTAGGTGATTTGCTAGATGATGTGGTGAAACATTTCCCTCCACAAAGTACTAGTGAGGAAGATGAAGATACAATTCATGTAGCCTTGATTGGTCGTCCTAATGTAGGTAAATCATCTTTAACAAATGCTTTGTTAGGCCAAGAGCGTGTTATCGTCAGTGATGTGGCTGGTACAACACGAGATTCTATCGACACCCACTGGAGTCATGATGGGCAGGATTTTGTGTTAATCGATACGGCTGGTATGCGTCGTAAATCTCGTATTGATGCACCTGTAGAGCGGTATAGCATCGTTCGTTCTCTTCGTGCCATTGATCGGTCTGATATCGTAGTGTTAGTATTAGATGCTACCGATGGAGTGACTGAACAAGATAAAAAAATTGTTGGCTATGCTCACGAATCTGGTAAAGGTTTAGTTATCGTTGTCAATAAATGGGATTTGATTGAAAAAGATGACAAAACTACACTACGATTTACAGAAGATATTTATGATGAAATGGCATTTTTACGTTATGCACCTATCTTGTTTGCGTCGGCTTTAACGAAACAACGTGTTCATCGTTTAGCAGAATTAATTAAGTATGTATCAGAGCAACAACATATGCGTATTTCTACGAGTGTCTTGAACCAACTGTTATCAGATGCACAAACCGTAAACCCAGTGCCATCTCGTGGTGGACGGATTCCTAAAATTTACTATATGACACAGGCAAGCGTAAAACCGCCTACGTTCATTTTATTTGTGAATGAACCAGAATTAATCCATTTCTCCTATATGCGTTTCTTGGAGAACCGCCTTCGTGAATCATTTGGCTTTGAAGGGACTCCAATTCGATTAGTACTTCGTGGCAAGAAGGGAACTGATGAAGAATGATAACGATGGAAATTGCTGTATTAATTTTGCTTGCCTATGTAATAGGTTCTATTCCAACAGGTTTAATTATTGGAAAACTCTTTTTCCATACTGATGTACGCCAATATGGTAGTAAAAATATTGGTGCTACTAATACCTATCGAGTATTAGGTATGAAAGCGGCCTTACCTGTGTTCTTGGGTGATGCGGGGAAAGGTGCTATTGGTGTACTCTTATTTTCACCGAATCCAGAATGGATGATTGTAGGTGGATTATGTGCTATGATTGGTCATAATTGGTCTATTTTTCTTGGATTTTCTGGAGGAAGAGGAGTGGCTACAGGATTGGGTGTGCTCATTGCATTATCACCAATAGCAGCGTTAATTTGCTTTGCTGTATGGGCTATCATTGTTAAGTTCACTTCCTATGTATCCTTAGGGTCCATTGTAGCAGCTACACTGGTGCCTATCGTGATGTACTGTTTATCTGAACCATTGCCATATATTATTTTTGGTGCTGTAGCGGCATTGTTCGTCGTATTCCGTCATAGAGAAAATATTATGCGTCTTTTACAAGGAAAAGAGTTAGCTGTGAAACGTATTACAAAGGATGAGTAAGTATGAAAATTGCAGTGATTGGGTCTGGTAGTTGGGGCACTGCCTTAGCTCTGAAAGGGATAGAGGCAGGCCACCAAGTGACTATGTATTGCCGTACGGAAGAAAAAGCAAATTACTTGCGTGAATATCGTATTAATCCTTATTTGCCAGAAGTTGTATTGCCTAGCTCACTAGAGTTTCAACATTCTTATGCAGCTACCTTGGCAGATGCAGAAGTGGTGTTACTGGTAACACCATCTAGTTATGTGCGAAGTACTCTACAGGAGTTGAAACAATATTTACAATCATCTATGATTATTGTAGGATGCTCTAAAGGACTGGAAAAAGAAAGCGAAAAACGATTATCTTTGGTCATTGAAGAAGAAGTTCAAGACTTAGTGAAAGCGACGGCTATTTTATCTGGTCCTAACCATGCAGAAGAAGTTGGACGTAATTTGCCAGCTGCTACGGTGGTAGCAAGCCAACATGAAGAGGCGATTTGCATATTACAAAAAGCATTAGGTGGACCAAGCTTTCGAGTATACGGTAATACAGATGTAATCGGCGTAGAACTAGGGGGAGCCACAAAAAATATCATCGCCTTAGCAGCAGGAATTGCTCATGGTATGCAGCTAGGTGATAATTTATTGGCAGCCTTGCTGACTCGTGGACTTCATGAAATGACGAAGTTTGGCGTTGCCATGGGAGCAAAAGCTGAAACCTATGCAGGACTTTCAGGAATGGGTGATTTAATTGCTACCTGTATGAGTCCTCATAGTCGAAATCGTCGAGCAGGTCAAAAGTTAGCCGATGGAGAGACTATGGAAGATATCATCAACCATTCCCAAATGGTGGTGGAAGGATTTTTTGCTGTTCGTATCATTTATGACCTAGCCAAAGCAAAGGGGATTGATATGCCTATCACGAATGCTCTGTATGAAGTGTTATATCATCAAGTTCCACCTGCTGAGGTGTTGATGCAGTTGATGATGCGTGATGTAAAGCAAGAAGTTTGTAATGAGTCATAGATTATGAGGAAGATTTCATAAAAAATCTATTGTACCCCATAGTAAAATCATGTAGAATATACAGGTATAGGTAGTAAATCGTATGAGAATTATTTCAGGGACAGCTAAAGGGCATACCATACAAGCTCCGAAAGGTATGGATACAAGACCTACACAAGATCGAGTACGTGAGAGTATTTGTAATGTCATACAAAGTCGAAGAGGATTTTTTGAGACTCAGGTGCTAGATTTATTTTCGGGGACAGGTGCGCTAGCCATCGAATCTTTGAGTCGTGGGGCTAGCCATGCTATTGCTGTAGATACGCGTACTGATACGTGTATTAAGAAGAATGCACAACATTGTAAGGTAGAAGATCGCTTAGAAATCATGAAATGCACTATGGAATCGGCACTTTTACGGTTACAAGGGAAGCAGTTTCACTTGATATTTTCAGATCCCCCTTATGAAAAAGGGTATATCCAAAAAACATTGGATTTGGTGGAAGAATTACAATTACTTACCGAAGATGGCTTTTTGATTTTAGAGCGCCATAAGAATGAAACATTAGAATTATTACCTAAGTGGGTGCTTGTGAAAGCCTTATCCTTTGGGTATACTCGCGTTGACATTCTGAGTCGAGAACCGTAGAAAGGGGCTTATATCGTGAGAATTGGAGTTTGTCCAGGTAGTTTTGATCCAGTTACAAATGGACATATAGATATATTTGAGCGTGCTAGTAAATTAGTGGACAAGCTAATCGTAGTGATTTTAGAAAATCCGAATAAGAAGTATTTGTTCACCTTGGATGAACGGGCTGAGTTAATTCGTCAATCTGTGTCACACATTCCTAATGTTGAAGTGGATTTTGGTGCTGGTTTGTTGAATGATTATGTAAAATCTAGAAATAGTCATATTATCATTCGTGGCCTCCGAGCACTGAGTGACTTTGAATATGAATTTCAACGAGCTTTATTTTCAAAATATTTAGATGATGAGATTGAAACTGTATTTATTATGACTAATAATAAATATGCCTTTGTTAGCTCTACGGGGATACGGGAATTAGCTAAATTCGGTGGTAAATTAGAAGGTTTAGTACCGGCTGTTGTGAAACAAGCATTAGAAGATAAATTTAATACAGTACTAGAAAAATAGGAGGACGCCATGAGAACAGAAAAATTATTAGAAGAATTAGAAAATTTGATTGTTACTAGTAACAATATGATTATGACAAATAAAAAGTTAATTGAAGAAGAAGAGATTATGCGTATTGTAGATGCATTGACAGAATCTTTGCCTCTTGAATTAGAAGAGTCTCGTCGTATTGTAGCAGAACGTGACCGCATTGTAGCAGAAGGCCAAAAACAAGCTGATGCATTGATTGAGCAAGCGAAAGAATATATTCAAAAATTAACAGAAGAAAGTGAATTGGTGAAACAAGCACAAGAACATGCAAATCATATTATTGCAGAAGCTAATAAATCTTCTGAGGAACTTAAAAATAGTTCTATTCAATATGCTAGCGATGTGTTCAAATATGTGGAATCTAATTTAGAACGTACATTAGAAGCATTGCAAGAAAATCGTCAAACATTATATAAATAAGTACATTAAGACTGTAAGGAATATATTTCTTGCAGTCTTTTTTGTATATACAATAGATACTATGTACTTGTGGTTTTTACTGTATTGGAAGTGCTATGTTAGATGCCATCGATTTAAAATACAATGTACCTATGTCAGTAAGGGATAATTCATAGTTAAAATTTTGAAAGAAATAAAAAGGACTTTTTATAACTTCGTCGAATACTAACAATATCAGTTTCATATAATACTAAGAGGAGGTATACTATGAATTTTGAAATTCGTAATGGCCACGATTATATTGATGAAGTAAAAGATTTATTTGTAGAGTATGTACGATCCTTAGGTGTATCTGCTAGTGTGAGAGAGTTTCATGGACTGGAAGACAAATACAAAGGTGAAGGTGAAGCTTTGTATATTGCTTTCATTGATAACAAGCCGGCTGGTTGTGTAGCATTACGCTATGTAGATAGTAAAACAGCGGCTATGAAGCGTTTGTACGTTCGTCCTGCTTTTAGACACAGTTCTTTAGGTACAAATATGGCGAAGTTAGTAGTGGAAGATGCTCGTGAATTTGGGTATAAAACATTGTTACTTGATAGTTTGCCTAGTATGGAAAATGCAAAAGAATTATATACTACTTTAGGGTTTAAAAAGTTAGATGGCACGAAGAAGCCGGTAAAAACGGTTGTTCATTTGTCTTTACCATTATAAAAGTTAATCTCCGTTGGAAGCACTATCCATCATATACAAAAAGCTGTAATCAATTATGCACGTTATAATTTGTTTACAGTTTTTTTGTGGATATACATATCTTGAACTTTCATAGAGAAAAATAGAGATGTATTACTGAGCAAGATACTGTATAATAGGGTAAGGATAGAGAGTCTATTAATGGAATTAGTTCTATAGGAAGGTGAGACCTTTGAAGGGTAAGCATATTGTAGTAGGTGTAACAGCAGGAATTGCTGCCTATAAGGCAGTAGATTTAGTAAGCCGTTTATATAAAGCGGGAGCAGAAGTAAAAGTGGTAATGACCAGAAATGCCACTAAATTTGTGAGTCCTCTTGTGTTTGGTGAAATTAGTAAACATAAAGTAGCTGTAGAAATGTTTGAAAATGTACAGGATTGGAATGTGGAGCACATTGCCTATGCAACTTGGGCAGATGCCTATGTGGTAGCACCAGCTACAGCTAATATGCTTGCGAAGATGGCACATGGTATTGCAGATGATATGTTATCGACACAATTGTTGGCTACAACTGCTCCAGTATTTGTATGTCCAGCTATGAATAGTAATATGTATGCCCATCCAACTGTGCAAGAAAATTTAACTATCTTACGTGGTAGAGGCGTCCATGTGTTAGAACCAGATAGTGGACTTTTAGCATGTGGGGTAGAAGGAAAAGGTCGATTACCAGAGCCGCAAAAAATTATGGACTGGGTGGACTTTCATTTAGGAAAAACAGAACTATTAGAAGGCAAAACTGTGATTGTCAGCGCTGGTGGTACGCAAGAAGCTATTGATCCAGTTCGGTACATTACGAATCGTTCCAGTGGAAAGATGGGATATGCAGTGGCTCTAAAAGCGGCTCAGGCAGGAGCTAAGACAATATTGGTGTCCGCGCCCACAGATCTTGCTGTACCGATTGGTGTAGAGCGTATTATCGTTCGTTCTGCTATGGAGATGAAAGAGGCAATCGATAGTCACTATGACTCTGCAGATGCTGTGATTATGGCCGCAGCTGTGGCAGATTATCGTGTAGCTGAAGTAGCGGACAATAAAATAAAAAAACAAGAAACTATGACATTAGAGTTAGTAAAAAATCCGGATATATTAGCAAGCTTAGGAGACCGTAAAACACATCAAAAATTAATTGGATTTGCAGCGGAAACGCAAGATGTCATTACCTATGGAAAAGAAAAAGTGCGCAAAAAGAATTTGGACATGTTAGTGGCTAATGATGTGAGTAAATCCAACGCTGGATTTGATGTGGATACCAATGAAGTGACCTTTATTTATCCTGGAGATCAAATTGTAAATTTACCGAATATGTCAAAACTTGATGTGGCAGAACGTATTATTCAAGCCTTGGCAGACCTATAAATGTGTGTTATAATGACATGTAGTGATTTTAAACTAAGTATTATATGTATGATACAAGTCTCATCAAGAGTAGTGGAGGGAGAGGCCCTTTGAAGCTACAGCAACCATTCCTTAGGGGAGAAGGTGCTAAATCCAACGATCTTTGATCGGAAGATGGGGATATGATTCCTCATCTTGTGATGAGGAATTTTTTTATTGGAGGTTTTATTCATGGCAGAAAAACATGTATTTTTCACTTCTGAATCTGTAACAGAAGGTCATCCAGACAAAATTGCTGACCAAATTTCAGATGCTGTATTGGATGCTATTTTAGAAAAAGATCCAACAGCACACGTTGCCTGTGAAACATTAGTAACTACAGGCCAAGTTCATGTAGTAGGCGAAATTACCACAAAAACGTATGTAGATATTCCTCATATTGTTCGTGATACAATTCGTGAAATTGGATATACACGTGCAAAATTTGGCTTTGATGCGGATACTTGTGGCGTTAATGTAGCGATTGATGAACAATCTACAGATATCGCAATGGGCGTAGATGAAGCATTGGAATCTCGCGAAGGCGGTAGTGATGCGTTCGATAAAATCGGTGCTGGCGACCAAGGTATGATGTTTGGTTTCGCATCTAATGAAACTGAAGAGCTAATGCCTATGCCTATTAGCTTAGCGCATCGTTTATCTCGTCAATTAACAAAAGTTCGTAAAGATGGTACATTGCCTTACCTTCGTCCAGATGGTAAAACACAAGTAACAGTAGAATATGTTGATGGCAAGCCAAAACGTATTGAGACTATCGTTATTTCTACACAACATGGTCCAGAAGTATCCTTGGAACAAATCCAAGCGGATATTAAAAAATACGTGATTGACCCAGTGCTTCCAGAAGGATTCATTGATGAAAATACTAAATATTTCATCAACCCAACTGGTCGTTTCGTAATCGGTGGTCCACAAGGTGACGCTGGTTTGACTGGACGTAAAATTATTGTAGATACGTATGGCGGTATGGCTCGTCATGGCGGCGGAGCATTCTCCGGTAAAGATCCTACAAAAGTTGACCGTTCTGCAGCATATGCAGCTCGTTACGTAGCTAAAAATATCGTAGCAGCTGGTCTTGCTGATAAATGTGAAGTACAAGTAGCTTATGCAATTGGTGTAGCAAAACCTGTATCTATCATGGTGGAAACATTTGGTACTGCAAAAATCGAAGAAGAAAAAATCTCTGCATTAGTAAGCAAACATTTTGATCTTCGTCCAGCAGGCATCATTGAAATGTTAGACTTGTTGAAACCACATTACAAAAAAACTGCTGCCTATGGTCATTTCGGTCGTACAGATGTAGACCTTCCTTGGGAACGTACAGATAAAGCAGAAGTACTTCGTAAAGAAGCTGGTTTATAATCGTTAAAAGGTTTGTCATTCGCTTTTGAGTGATACATATATAGAGGATAGAGACGTATGTCTTTGTCCTCTATTTTTGTTATTCCAGTATTAATTATAAGAGTCTAGGTTGTCTTGTAGACACTTCTTATAAGAGGAGTGGATTAGTGTGCCAACTCAGTTGCTCCTGTACCTTCATATATTCGTCTTAAAAGAAATGCCATGATGTGAAAATGTGGAGGACTAGGGTATGAAATAGTATGAATCATAGGTATAAACGTGGTATAATGGAGAGTGTTTAGTCAGGAGGTTATGATGCGTTTAGGTGAAATTATTATCAATCGTCCTGCGAAACAATTGAATAAACCTTTAACCTATGAAATACCTGACTCATTCGGGGACGTACCTATTGGAACCCGTGTGGCAGTTCCGTTGGGAGCCTCCAAAGAAGAGGGGATCCTTGTAGGTTATTGTGACATAGAAAATCCACCATTTGTGATTAAACCCATATTAGCCGTGTTAGATCCAACGCCTTGGTTTTCATCGGAAATGCTGAGTACAGCTCGTAAGCTAAGTGAGTATTACCTATGTACTTTTGCAGAGGCATTAAGCTTATTTACTGTGGATAAAAGTAAATTAAAATCTTATGACAGACCCAAAATGGAATGGCTTGTGCCTAAGGACTCCTTTCATGTAGAACTATTTGGAGTGAGGAAACAAAAGCAGCGTTTGTTGGCGGAATACTTAGTGGAGCATGGAGCAACTTCGGTGAGTGCCTTGCGATTGGCAGGATTTAGTTTGCCTGTGATTAAGCAAGTAAAAGAATCTTCTCATATTGATATAGAATGGCGTTACGAAATGACGAAAACGCGCTATGAGCAAGTTGTGGATAGTATAGACATTCCTTTAACAAAGGCACAGCAGTCTGTATATATGCCAATTCAGAAATGCATTGCTAATCATACAAGTAAAGCCTTTTTACTACATGGCGTAACAGGTAGCGGGAAAACGCAGGTGTATCTAAAAGCTGTGCAAGAAACGATTCGACAAGATAAGATTGCTATTATTCTAGTTCCAGAGATTGCCTTAACGACACAAATTGTACGACGATTTGTAGAAAGGTTTGGGCAAGAAGTTGTGGTATTCCATAGTCAGTTGACAAAATCGGAACGTTATAACAATTGGGAACGATTACGCCGGAAAGATAGCCATATTATCATTGGTGCTCGTTCTGCCGTGTTTGCACCAACAGAAGATATTGGTCTTATTGTAGTAGATGAGGAACATGATCCATCCTATAAGCAACGGGATATAACTCGATACGATGCACGTATGGTGGCTAGATGGCGAAGTGAAAGTCATCAATGCCCAGTTATATTTGGTTCTGCTACACCGTCTATACAAGCCTATTATTTAGCAGACAAAGGTGTCTATCATTTACTATCTTTAGAGCATCGTATTTTTCATCAACCCATGCCTAAGGTTACAGTTGTAGATATGAAAGAAGAAATGTTCTATGGGAATTACTCTGTATTTTCTATGGCATTGGATACATTAATTCAAGAAACGCTACAGAAACGGGAGCAAATGATTCTCTTGTTGAATCGAAGAGGTCATAGTACATTTGTGATGTGTCGAGATTGTGGTAAACCTATCCAGTGTCCACACTGTGATATATCGATGGTCTATCATCAAGCAGGACAGGACTTGCGTTGCCATTATTGTGATCATCATGAAAAAGTACCTCAAATGTGCCCTCATTGTAGTAGCCGTAAGATTAAATTCTTTGGTACAGGTACACAAAAGGTAGAAGAAGAATTAGCAAAACGATTTCCACAAGCTAGAATTGCTCGTCTTGATCAAGATACGACATCTAAAAAGGGTGAATCACAGCGTATTTTAGAAGCTTTTGGAGCAGGCCAATATGATATTTTATTGGGCACGCAAATGGTGGCAAAAGGACATGATTTTTCAAATGTTACCGCAGTAGGAATAATTACAGCTGATTCTGTCATGCATATTCCTGTGTATACGGCTGCTGAAAGAACATTTAATTTATTAACACAAGCAGCTGGCCGTGCTGGACGTGGTGATAAACCAGGAAATGTAGTAGTACAAACCTATAGTCCTGGACATTACGCCATTCAGCACAGTACACATCATGATTATATTAGTTTTTATCAAGAAGAAATAGAGGCTCGTAAAGCCTTGTTGTATCCACCCATTGGTGAAATGATACAAATTACCTTATTAGATGAAAAGCTTCCAGTAGTGCGAACAAGAGCGACAGAATTAGCCAACACTTTGCGCCAGTCCTGTGTAGGTCAGCGCATAGATATATTAGGGCCCTATGAAAATGGTGCCGCAAAGATACGAGACATGTATCGACTTTGTATTATGATTCGTGGAGTTGATTTATCGGAATTAAAATCATACATGTATCGTTCAGATACATTTACATTACCCCATATCTATATAGATGTGGATCCAGTATAGGAGGAAATATGGCAGTTTTAGAAGTTATGAAAACAGGGCATCCTGTGTTGAAACAAATAGCAGAACCAGTAGAGTTTGTAAATAAAAAAATTCGTCAATTATTAGATGATATGGCGGAAACGATGTATAAAACAGATGGTGTAGGTTTAGCGGCACCACAAGTTAATGTATCTAAACGTATTATTGTATTAGATGATGGTAATGGGCTTATCGAAGTGATTAACCCAGAAATTGTAAAAAAAGAAGGATCTCAAATTGGCTTAGAAGGTTGTTTAAGCGTTCCGGAGCTGTTTGGTGATGTAGAACGATACGACAAAATTGAAGTGCATGGTATCAATCGAAATAATAAAAAGATTAAAATTAAAGCAGAAGGCTTTTTAGCACGTATTTTCCAACATGAAATTGACCATTTGAATGGCATTTTATTTGTGGAAAAGTTAGTGAACCCTAATGAGATTTTTATCCATAAAAAGGAACAACAATAATGAAGCCATTACGCATAGTATTTATGGGAACTCCAGATATAGCAGTCCCAACGTTAAAGGCTTTAATCGATAGTTCCCACTCGGTAGTAGGTGTATTTTGCCAACCAGATAAGCCGAAAGGACGAGGCAATAAATTGCAAATGCCACCGACTAAGGAATTGGCGTTACAGTATGATATTCCTGTGTATCAACCGAAATCCTTGCGCAATGAAGAAGCAGAGGAATTGTTGCAAACTTTGGCTCCTGACATTGTTGTAGTCATTGCGTATGGTAAGATTTTACCTCCTTGGCTTATTCATCAGCCTCCATTAGGGTGTATTAATCTACATGCCTCTTTATTGCCGAAATTTAGAGGTGCAGCGCCTATACAATATGCTATTCTACATGAAGAGTCAGAAACGGGGATGACGATTATGCATATGGATGAAGGATTAGATACAGGTGATACTTTACTCATGGAACGCATTCCAGTGACAGAAGAAGATACATCTGGTACCATTTTTGCAGCCTTAGCAGAATTAGGAGCACAAATGATTGTACCAGCCGTAGATGCTTTACAAGCAGGCACATTAACAAGAGTCTCTCAAAATCATGAAGAAGCCATTGAAACAGGAAAAATTACGAAAGAGATGGGGCATCTCAATTTTACAGAACCAGCACATACATTAGCTGCGAAAATTAGAGCTTTCAATCCAAGCCCTGGGTGTTATACATTCTTAGAGGGAAAACGGATTAAGTTCTGGCATGCGAAAGTTGACCCTACCTCTAAATACGCTCCTGAGCATTTACAAGGGGCTTGTGGCTATCCTCAAGAGGGAACTATAGTGCATATAGATAAAGAGTCTTTTAGTATTTTTACTGGACATGGAGTTTTACGAGTTACTGAAGTGCAACCAGAAAATAAAAAGCGAATGAATGCAGGTGATTTTGCTCGTGGCCATCAGTTAACAGTAGGGGCTTGCTTTGGCAATGAATAAATCCTATCGTCTGTATTTAATGGTGACGTCTGTGGCAATGCTGTTGATATCAATGGTATGGGGTTGGATAGTCTGGATGATGTATCCTAGCTTATCTCAATGGGGGGCTGTTGCCGGGCCTATTGGAGTGGGCATTTTACTACTCCCCATATTAATTGGGTGGTCTATGTGGATATATATGGCATTAGTCACAATGTACCCTATACAACATCCGATTCTTTTGCGACTGTCGAATCGTGGATTATATCTTTTATTTCCTTTGGTGACGGTCTTAGGGAGATGCTTTGGAAATACCAAAGATGAAGTGAGTCAATCCTTGATTGCTTTAATCAATCATCTTGTCAGTACTCAAGTGTATCGTGTGAAACCAGAGCGATTATTACTACTCACACCGCATTGCATACAATTATCTAATTGTGTACACAAAGTGACTACAGATGTACATAATTGTAAGCGTTGTGGGGGATGCCAAGTAGGAACCTTACTAGATATTGCAGATACGTATGGCTGCCATTTTATAGTAGTTACGGGTGGCACATTGGCACGTTTAAAAATAAAGGAAATTCGTCCTCAAGCGATTGTGGCTATCGCTTGTGAAAGAGACCTAGTTAGTGGTATGGCAGATGTGTTTCCTATTCCCGTAATTGGTGTCTTAAATGAACGACCTTGTGGTCCTTGTTGTAATACGAGAGTCAACACAGAAGATATTAGACTTGTCATAGAGAGGTTACTGTATGGAAACGAAACAAAAGAAAGAACATAAAAATATTCGGCGCCTAGCTATGAAAGCCTTAGTAGATATTCATCGAGATAAGAAGTATGCCAATATTGTATTGCCTCAGTATATGATACAAGAAAGACTAGAAGATTTAGATCGTAGATTCTTTACAGAATTGGTATATGGTGTGGTGCGACGTCAAAACTATTTAGATGCCGTTATCGTTCACTTTACCAAGAAATCAGTTAAAAAATTATCTCTTTTTGTGTTAGAGATTCTAAGACTTGGTGTGTACCAATTACTTTATATGGATAAGGTACCATCAAGTGCTGCGGTAAATGAAAGTGTAAAACTTACCAAAAAAGTGGCACCCGGTACGGATCGTTTTGTCAACGCTGTACTTCGCAATGTAGATAGACAACGTGAAGATATCGGAGTCGACGCCTTAGCCACTTCAGAAGAGGAACGGATTTCCTATATTTATAATCAACCTCTTTGGCTAGTCCGTTTATGGATAGATCAACGAGGTATAGAAGAAACAATAGATCTTTGTGAATGGTTCAATGAAACTCCGTTATTGACAGCGCGTGTGAATACATTACGAATGAGTCGTCAAGATTTATTAGAAGAACTTTCACTGGCAAACTGGGCGGTAGAGCCCAGTCATATGATTCCAGATGCGATTATCATCAAATCTCATAAAGGTCAATTACAGGAAGCAAAATGGGTCCAAGAAGGATTGATGACATTTATGGATGAAGCATCTATGGCTGTGGCTTACGCAGTACAACCTCAAGAACATATGCAGATTTTAGATACCTGTGCAGCTCCGGGAGGTAAAACATTGCATATGGCAACCCTAATGGGCAATACAGGAACCATCGTAGCTACAGATATTCATGAGCATAAGGTAGAACTGTTACAGGCAAATGCCAAACGTATGGGTATGTCTAATGTACAAGCTCAACAAGGTGATGCTACAGTAAAAGAGGTACAATGGAAAGATTCTTTTGATGTCGTACTTGTAGATGCACCATGTTCAGGACTAGGAATCTTACAGAAGAAACTAGATATGCGATGGCGAAAAGAAGAATCACAATTACAAGAATTGCCAAAATTGCAGCAACTAATATTGCAAAATGCTAGTTCCTATATCAAAGTAGGAGGACACTTAGTATATTCTACATGCACCATAAATACTTTGGAAAATGAAGGGGTTGTGGAAAGATTTTTACAAGAAAACCCTAATTTCGTCTTAGAAGATGTGGCTCCCTTGTTGCCGTTTGCAGCAGAAGGCCCTATGGTTACTTTATTGCCACATGTATATGATATGGACGGATTTTTTATAGCCCGTTTACGTAAGGAGAGAGCATGATAGAATTACTTGGACTTTCATTGCCAGCATTAAGTAAAGTTGTGACAGATGGAGGGTTTCCAAAATTTAGAGCAAAACAGATTATGGATTATATCTATCAACGTCACGTATTCTCTATGGAAGATATGGTTCAGCTTCCACAGACAATGCGTGAATGGCTCGGCACACACTGTACGATTACATTGCCTACAGTGGTGCGAGAATCTACTAGTTCAGATGGAAATACGAAGAAGTTATTGCTCAGATTTTCTGATGGACATCAAGTAGAAACAGTACTGATGAAGCAACATTATGGCAACTCTGTGTGTTTATCATCTCAAGTGGGATGTGCGATGGGATGCATTTTTTGTGCATCTACTACAGAAGGCTTATTTCGTAATCTAACAGTAGCTGAAATTGTAGGGCAGTTGTTACTCTTTGAAAGTATCATTAAAGAAGAAGTGCACTCCATCGTTGTCATGGGATCAGGAGAGCCATTGCAAAACTTTGATCATACCATGGAAGCATTGCAATTCATTCATGAAAAAGAAAGCTTTAATATAGGCTATCGTCGAATGACGGTGTCCACTTGTGGATTAGTACCCAATATTTATCGTTTTGCGGAACTGGGATTACCTATCACATTGGCGTTATCCTTGCACGCTACGACAGATGAAAGTCGAAAGAAAATTATGCCTATAGGTGCTACCTATGCTTTACAAGACGTGTTAGATGCTGTGGCAGAGTATTATCGACGGACGGAGCGCCGTGTTACCTTTGAATACATTTTGATTAAAGATGTGAATGCCACTGAAAAAGAAGCTCATGAATTAGGTATGATTGCAAAGAAATTTCCACATTGCAATGTCAACTTAATTCCGGTGAATGGAAATGAACATATTAATTTATATAAACCGTCTATGAAAGAGATGCAAGAGTTTAAGTCCATTGTAGAATCTTACGGCGTGTCTGTGACGATTCGTAAAGAAATGGGCGATGAAATTCAAGCAGCTTGTGGACAGTTGAAAATACAACATCAACAATCTTTGAAAGAAGGGATGTTATGATTAGTTTAGGGATCAGTAAAACTGGATTAGTTCGCCAACGAAATGAAGATCGCTTTTATGCTCAAGGACCGTTACTCATCGTAGCAGATGGTATGGGTGGTTACACTGGTGGAGAGTATGCTAGCACCATGGTAGTTGACACTATTGCCGAAGTAGTCAATGAGGCGACTGAAATGTCGGCAGATGTGTTACAAAATGCCATCTTACAAGCGAATCGCATGGTATATGAAAAGAGTCAATCCTACAAAGAGTTGGAAGGGATGGGAACTACAGCGGTTGTAGCGTATGTACAAGAAGATACCTTGTATTGGGCTCATGTGGGAGATAGTCGTTTGTATATATATGGATCAGAAGGGTTACGTCGTGTTACAAAAGACCATTCTATGGTACAGCAATTAGTAGAAGCGGGAACAATTACCGAAGAAGAAGTCATTCATCATCCGAAACGAAATATGTTGACTCGAGCCATTGGTGTATATGAAACTGTAGAAGTGGATACCGGAGTAGTTGAAGTACATCAGAATGACCGCATTCTATTATGTAGTGACGGTTTGTCTGGTTATATTGAAGAATCTAAGATTGAACTTGTACTTTCAGAAGAAAATAATGAAAGTAGAGCATTAGAAGATTTAGTGCACCTTGTGTATGATGCGGGAGCACGAGATAATGTAACAATCGTACTTGGACGTATATAAAGAGGTGACTTATGGATAAACATACATTAGTAGGATTGGTCTTTGACCATCGCTATGAGGTTCAACAGAAGATTGGCGTTGGCGGTATGGCCGATGTATATCGTGGAAAAGACACACTATTAGGACGACCTGTAGCCATTAAAATTCTTCATCAAAATTTTGGTAGTGATCAAGATTTTGTAGCTCGTTTTAAACGTGAAGCACAAGCGGCAGGAAAATTAAATCATCCAAATGTTGTAAGCATGTACGATGTTGGTTTTGATCAAGGCTTTCATTATATTGTGATGGAATATGTGTCTGGATGTACTTTAAAAGAATATATTCAGCATCATGGTGCTCAGGTGACTGTGCAGGAAGCTGTAAAAATTACAGTAGCCATTGCGGAGGGCTTAGAGCACGCACACATGATGGGGATAGTGCATTGTGACGTAAAGCCACATAATATATTGATTACTGATTCTGGACGTGTGAAAGTAACGGATTTTGGTATTGCCAGAGCTATTAATTCTGCCACAACTATGATGTATACTAATTCTGTTATGGGTTCAGCTCATTATATTTCTCCGGAGCAAGCTAGCGGTAAGAGTATTAATGTGAGCACAGATATTTATTCATTAGGGGTTGTCCTTTATGAATTATTAACTGGGGAAGTTCCTTTCAGAGGGGAAACACCTGTTAGTGTAGCTTTGCAACATGTGAAAGATCGTGTAGTAGCACCACGAATTAAGAACGCCATGATTCCACCACAGTTAGAACAGGTAGTACTTATGGCATTGGAAAAAGAGCCGGGCAAACGATTTGGATCCATTTCTGAAATGATTCAAGCCTTACGTATGTCATTAGGATATCGAGGTGGTACATCAGCACGACCAATACAACATGATTTTGCTACACAAGTATTGCCACCGCTAGAAACAGAGGTATTAGAAGAAGAGGAAGAACCACCAGAAGGCATATTGGCAAAATTAGGTAGTTTACCACAAAAATATGTGATTGGTGGTGCCGTATTTGCTTTCTTACTTGCCTTTTTGTGGGCCTTTTTGAGCTTTGGTAACTTTTGGAGTAATTCTACTGTAGACGTACCAAATGTGGTAGGCAAACAGTTAAGTGTAGCTACTAGATTGTTAGAGGAACGACATCTACGGGTATCTAGTTCAGAAGTAACCAATTCGGATGTGCCAGCAGGACAGGTCATTTCACAAAGCCCTGAACCAGGGGAATCTGTAAAAGAACAACGTATGGTACATTTAGTTGTCAGCAAAGGTGCTGGAGATATTACTATACCGGACTTGCAAGGTATGAGCTTTGATCAGGCTAGAGAAAAATTAAAAGCCTTAGGCTTATCGATTGGTAAAATATCTTATGAAAGTGATTCTAGTAAAGACGATGGCGTAGTCATTAGCCAAGGCTTACAAGCAGGAGGTAAAGCCTCAAAAGGTGCTACTGTAGATATTACGATTAATGAAACAAAATCAACCATGGTAGAAATCCCTAATGTAGTGGGCATGACGATTAAAGAGGCTAAAGAAGCATTGGGAAATTTAGGTTTAAGTATTAGTAAAATATCGGGCTCTAATGAAGATTCTGCCGTTGTTACAGCTATCAGTCCAGCGCCAGGTTCTTCTGTGAAACGGGATGAAAGCATTACTTTAGTGGGACAACCAAAAGATGGTAAAAAAGATGGAGCCAATGCGAAACAAAGTGGTACTACGAAAGGTGTTGTGGATGTGACGGTACCGAATGGACGTGCTTCTCAACATGTGAAATTAGTAGTCATCGATGATGATGGTGGCCGTGTTGTGTATGATGGTACTAATGCACCAGGGGACCGCATTGTAAAAAGCGTATCTGGATCCGGTAATGTACGTGTTCAGATTTACTTGAATAATGCGTTAGTACAAGAGCAATCCTTATAGGAGAGACTATGAAACAAGGTGTTGTAATTAAGAATATGAATGGCTACTTTTATGTGCAAACTCCAAGTGGAGACGTACATGAATGTAAGGTTCGAGGACGGTTAAAGAAAGAACGATATTCCCTTTTAGTGGGAGATACGGTCAGCATTACAGAGGATGGTTGGATTGATTCTATTGAAGAGAGAAGAAACTCATTACGTAGACCAGCTATTGCCAATATTGACCAAGTCATTGTAGTAGTAGCCGCACGAGAGCCAGATATTCATCCTTTACTATTGGATCGTTTATTAGTGATGATTCATCATAGTCATATACCTCCCATACTAGTGATTAATAAATACGATTTGCATACAGAGGATACGGTGAAACTGAAATCAGTATATGAACATATAGGTTACACTGTACTCTGTACGTCGACGTATACTGGTGAAGGTATTGATGAGTTACGCCATGTATTACATGGTAAAATCAGCGCCTTCGCCGGCCCTTCTGGGGTAGGTAAAAGTAGTTTGCTCAATGCAGTGGATCCGAACTTTGCCTTTCAAACAGGAGCGGTTAGTGACAAGATTAAACGTGGACGACATACAACGCGCCATGCCTCTTTGTACAGTTTAGACGAAAGTTCGTTTATCATGGATACACCAGGCTTTTCAGCTCTGGATCATACTGGGATGGATGTGGAAGAATTAGTGCATACATTCCCCGAGTTTGGTGACCATGATAAAGGATGCAAGTTTAGTCCTTGTTCCCATAGTCATGAACCGATTTGCTCTGTAAAAGAAGCCTTAGCTAGTGGTCAGATTAGTGAACAACGATACCAATCCTATTTGACCATAAAAGCAGAACTTGAAGATCAAAGGAGACGATAAAATGATTCAAATTGCCCCATCTATGTTATCGGCAGATTTTTCTAATTTACGAGAAGATATTCGTACCATTGAAGAAGGTGGCGCGGACTTATTACATATTGATGTGATGGATGGACATTTTGTGCCAAACTTGACATTTGGCGCTCCTGTGGTAAAAGCATTGCGTCCACATACGAAGCTGCCTTTTGATGTACATTTAATGGTAGAAAATCCAGGTGATTATGTAGAAGAGTATGCCAAGATAGGCGTTGAGTATTTCACCTTTCATTGGGAAGCTGTGCCACATGCGCATCGTTTGATTCAAGCTATCAAAGCAAGTGGTATGAAAGCAGGTGTTTCTTTAAATCCATCTACGCCAGTATCTTTATTGGAAGATATTGCAGAAGATCTCGATTTAATTCTCATTATGAGCGTCAACCCAGGCTTTGGAGGTCAATCATTCATTCATAATGCAGTGAAAAAAGTAAAACAAGCTAGAGAATTATTGGACTCGGTAGGTAATACAAAAGCTGTTGTAGAAGTAGATGGTGGTATTAACTTGGAAACAGCTCCATTAGTGCGTGAAGCAGGGGCTACCCTATTAGTAGCTGGTTCTGCTGTATTCGGAGCAGAAGATAGAGCGATGATGATTGCCAAATTACGAGGCTAAGATGATTCGAGTAGGTACAGATATCATAGAAATTCAGCGCATGGAACAAGCTATTGGACGAGATACTTTTTTGCAACGAGTATTTACGGACTATGAACGAAATTATGCGTGGGGGCGTAACAAACAGGCAGCCGCATCCTTTGCGGGTATCTTTGCCGCTAAAGAAGCTTGTGTAAAAGCCTTGGGGACAGGGTTTCGCCACGGTTCTTGGCAGGATATCGAGATTACTCACGATGCATGGGGGGCACCAGTCCTTACCTGTACAGGCTATTTTGGACAACAAATGAAAGCCTTAGGATATGAAACGATGCAAGTTTCCATTAGCCATTGTCGTGAATATGCTACGAGTACTGTCATTGTATATTAGAGGATAGACCTATGCGACTATTAACACCTAAGCAAGTTAACATAGTAGATCAGTATATTGAAAGTTTAGGGCTTCCAGTATCTTATTTAATGGAACAAGCAGGACGATCTGTTTTTGAGCTCATACATAGATATATACGAGGTATAAATGGGCCTAAGGGAGTTTTATTTCTTTGTGGCATTGGCAATAACGGTGGTGATGCCTTAGTGGCAGCACGATTGTTAACAGAAGTACCTGAAGTGACTCCTTATGTTGTTGTGTTAGGCAACCACAAAGAAGGTTCTCTTTTGTTCCAACAACAATGGAAGGTGGTAAACACCCTAGAAGATACTATTACGATTGTGACGGATGAGATGATGCAGTCTAATGGAAATCTAATACCCTCCCATATATTACAGGATGTAAGTATTGTGGTAGATGGTGTGTTTGGCACAGGCTTTCACGGTGTATTGTCAGAACAGATAGCATCTATTTTTGAACAATGTAAAGCATGGCGTTCTAATAGTGAGGAACGAACATGTATTGCCATCGATATTCCTAGTGGTGTAAATGGCTTAACAGGAACTTCCGACGACTATTCATTCAGAGCAGATGAAACAATTACATTGTTAGCTCCTAAAGTGGGAATGCTTTTCTACCCAGGAAGAGAACATGTAGGGCATATGAGTATAGGGAGTATCGGATACCCTTTTCCGCATCATGCCTTAGGGGAATCGGGTAATAATTGGCCAGAAATCTATTGGAACAACGCAGAGTCCTTGCATATAGATTCCAGATCTCCCGTTGCTCATAAAGGGACCAATGGTCACGTCTATATTGTGGGTGGATCCCCAGGGATTTATGGGGCACCTATACTAAGTGCTGAAGGAGCGTTACGCAGTGGAGCTGGAAAAGTCACTATACTATCTGGTACAAATGAGTTAGAGGCATTGCGGTCCTTGAGTTGCCCTGAAATGATGATACGTAGTAGTAGTGATGTAGAACAACTAGATGGGAATAGCACAGTAATCATTGGCCCTGGTGGTGGCAGAAGCAATAGTGATAAGAAACATTTACTTCAATGGATGCAATCTGTTACAGATAGCCACATGGTAATTGATGCTGATGGACTCATGGCGATTGCTAGTCATCTATCAGTGTTAAAACAGTGCTCCTACGCATTAGGTAAAGAAGAGCGAGTGGTTGTCCTAACACCACATTTAGGTGAATTTTCAGCTCTTACAGGAAAAAGTATAGGAGAGCTTAACAAAAATCTCATTGGATATGCTAGTGCCTTTGCGAAGGAGCATAGTGTGTATGTTGTCCTAAAAGGACAACCAACGATTCTCGGGACTCCATTTGGTAGAGTATACATAACGACAACAGGTAATCCATATATGGGTACAGGCGGTATGGGTGATGTATTGGCTGGTGTGATTGGTTCCTTGCTGAATCAAGAGCAGGATCCTATGAATGCTATTAATGTTGCTGTGTATGTCCATAGTCGAGCGGGAGATATAGCACTCGATGATTTTAGTCCAGGATTTACTCCTACAGAAGTGGCACAGCGAATTGGTCGAGTACTCCGGACGATAGATGGATATAAACCGGTTTTATCACTATAATAACTGTTGTAATACATAGAGGTTAGAAAGTACTTACATATGAAAAAAACAATATATAAATATCTGCTCTTGTTAGGTGTGTTGGTAGTAGCACTACTAAGCCTAGTAGGTTGTGGAAAAGAACTTTCACAGGTGAATGCAAATGTTGCAAAGACAGAAGTCAGTCAATCTACGCAAGCACCAACGGGTACTATGAAGGTCCATGTATTAGATATTGGACAAGGAGATGCAATTTTACTCCAAATTGGGGATAAATTTTCTATGATTGATACCGGTGATATTGAACATAGACCACAGGTGGTAGCCTTACTAAAAAAATATGGTGTGAAAGAATTAGAAAATGTCATTTTGACACATCCACATGCAGATCATATTGGTGGTTTTTATGCCATAGCCAAAGCAATCCCTATTAAGCATGTCTATGATAATGGTATTGAGATCGATAGTGGAACTTATAGAACCTATTTAAAAACAATAGATACAAAACAGATTCATCGTGAAACACTTCATAAAGGTGATCGTTTAGATCTAGGGAATGGAGCATATTTTGAGGTCTATGCCCCTTGGAGTGGAGACGTGATGACCGATAAAAAAGGGGAAGTTCATCAAAACAATAACTCTATTGTTGGTAAGCTGACATTTGGTAAATTTTCTATGCTCATGACTGGTGATGCTGAAAAAGAGGAAGAAGCACGTCTTATTAAAGAGCAAAATACAAAAATGTCTAGTAAAATCTTAAAAGTAGGACACCATGGTAGCAATGGTTCTAGTCAAAAAGATTTTATTCGTTCTGTTCGACCAGAGGCAGGTATTATTTCTGCAGGATTACATAATTCTTATGGACATCCTGGGGAAAAAGCTATGGCACGATTATTGGAAGAACATGTAGATATCTATCGTACAGACACGATGGGAACTGTTACCATTCGGACAAATGGGACAGACTATGATATCCAACGAGAACGATAATAGAACGTAATAGCCATTGATAAAGGAATGAGGAATATGAATATAATTGTAACAGGTGGTGCCGGTTTCATTGGATCACATCTAGTAGACAGATTGATTCAAGAGGGACATCGTGTACTTGTGATTGACAATTTAAGCAGTGGATTGCGAACATTTGTGAATGAACAAGCTGAATTTTTAGAATTGGATATACGAGATGAAAGAATATATGACGTTTTTGAAGACTTTCAACCGGACTATGTATTTCATGAGGCAGCGCAAACAGTAGTAGCAGAATCCATGGTACATCCAACAGAAGATTGTGATATCAATCTAATGGGACTATTGAATTTATTACAAGCCTCAGTTAAAGTGGGTGTAAAAAAGTTCCTTATGCCATCCTCTGCCGCAGTATATGGTGATTTAGAGGTATTACCTCTTACGGAAGAATTGGCAGGAGTGCCTCGTTCTTGCTATGGATTGACAAAATTAACTACGGAAGGCTATTTGCGTATTTACCAAGAATCTTTTGGATTACCTTATATTTGCTATCGCTATTCTAATGTATATGGACCACGTCAAGGCAATGGCGGTGAAGGTGGCGTTGTTAGCATTTTCTGCGAACATGCAGCAAATGGTGAATCCATTAAAATTTTTGGTGATGGAGAACAAACACGTGACTTTGTTTATGTGGATGACGTAGTGGAAGCTAATATATTGGGGTTAGATAATGATGTAACAGGGGTCATCAATGTGAGTACAGAAATTGGAATTTCTGTGAATGATTTAATCGACACATTAGAAGATATTGCTGGCACAACGGTAACACGTCATTATGAAGAGCCGCGCATTGGTGATATTAAACATTCTTTATTGAGTACTGCAAAAGCAAAACAATGTTTAGGGTATATGCCTAAATGGACATTACAAAAAGGACTGGAAAATACCTATCACTATGTGAAAGATAATAGATAACATCATAAGAGCTTTGCGAAGGCAAAGCTCTTTGTTATTGAGGAGGAACTATGCAAATTAATGCAGCTGTACTAGAAGTGTTTGACTTTACATCATCTATGTCGGCCTATTCAGATCATCCTATGGATATTACTGAACCAGAAATACAAAGCTATCTTGAAATGCATGTAATGAAAGCGTTACAAGACCCTGGAGCCAGAACTGGTTATATCTCGGACCAAACACCATGGGGGCGAAAGATCAAACAATTGGAGAATCAAGAAGTAAGCCTTGTAGAGTTTGGTAAAGAACTAGGTGAGACTTTATTTACCTATATGGCACAAGCAATGGACCCTTGTGTACTAGATATGATTGTCTGTGAAGCACAAGGAGAGCAAGCTTACCTTTGTGTTCTTCTTTGTAAAGCTCATGATGGATATACCCATCAATTATATTCAGAAGAGGATGGTTCATTAGCAACAAAATTAGTAGAGCATCGTGTGGTCTTACCAACAGTGACACAAAAACTATATGCCTTTGCAAGTATTAAACTTTCAGATTTATCCATTCGTCTCTTTGAGCCGAAAGGAGAATATGATGGAGAGAAAATGCACTTCTTGGAAGAACGAATCTTTCAGGTTACGACGAATCCGTCTTCTAAAGATACAGTGAAAAAAGTACGTACTGTGGTAGATCGAATTTCTAAAGCTCATGAGCAAGATGGTGTGGCAGCTATGGCTAAAACAAAAGAATTACTGGCTAAGAATGCAGAAGTATCTGACACGTTAGAAGCACGACATATTATTGAGCAAGTGTTTAGTACGAACCCCATTCAACGAGAAGCAGCTATGAAAGAGCTAGCAGAAGAAGATTTGTTGGAACCATTGCCAGTGAGTCGGACCTATGCTACAAAAGTGGGCAAGCAACATAAAATTAAAACAGATACAGGTATTGAACTTTCATTTCCAGTAGAATATATGAATGATCGCGAGTTCATAGAAATTTCAACGAATGAAAATGGTACCTTGCGCATTGAATTAAAAAATATTTCAAAGATTACCAATAAATAGGGGGTCTTATGAGTAAAAAAGGACATAAAAAAACAAATGCATTACGCATACTAGATACTCACCATATTGACTATGAAGTGTTTACCTATGAATGGTCTGAAGAATGTGGTGCCGGTATACACGTAGCAGAGTCGTTACATATTTCGCCAGAACAAGTATTTAAAACACTGGTGGGGAAAGGAAATGTGACAGGATATGTGGTATTTTGCATTCCAGTAGAAGGGGAATTAGATATGAAACAAGCCGCACGAGTGAGTGGTAATAAATCGGTAGAACTTATCGCCGTAAAGGAACTATTACCATTAACAGGATACTTACGTGGTGGCTGTTCTCCATTGGGGATGAAAAAAGTATTTCCTACCTATTTTGATGATAGTATTACATCTATTCCTATGGTCTATGTCAGTGCAGGCCTAAGAGGAATGCAAGTAAAAGTGAATCCACAATCATTAATAGATATAGTAGGCGGCACAATAGCGCCACTGACAATGGGGTAATCATGGCAAAGAAATATTATGCTGTTCGAGTAGGACACAATCCAGGAATCTATGTGACTTGGTCTGATTGTGAAGTGCAAGTAAAAGGTTTTCCTGGGGCTCAGTATAAGTCATTCTCTACAGAAGCAGAAGCAAAAGTCTATATAGGCTCTATAGATATACCTAAGAGTGCAGGGATTAAACCAAATAGAACCGGTACAAAGAAAACAACTGCTAGTGAGGCTAAACCTACGAGCGTAGGTGAATATTTTCAAACACAGACGGATACCATAAGTCAAATCGTAGAGTCAGATCCTTGCGAAATTCGTGCCTTTATCGATGGTAGTTTTGATAAACGAAAAGGTGTAGTAGGATCTGGAGGCGTGATATTGATTGGTACAGAGGAAGTAGAGTTTTCAATTTCTAGTACAGATTCTAATCATGTGGCCTATTGGAATGTATCTGGGGAATTATTGGCGGCACTTCATGTGGTGGACTATGCACTAGACCATGGGTATACTTCATGCTCTCTTTATTATGATTATATGGGTATTGAAATGTGGGCTATAGGTAGATGGAATACAAATAATCCATTAACAACGAGTTATGCAAAACGAATGAAAGAAGCTAGCAAACAACTTCGTATCGACTTTCATAAGGTAAAAGCTCACTCTGGTATTGCCTACAATGACCGTGCAGATGCATTGGCAAAGAAAGGAACTGTACTAAAATAACACTGGTAGGAAATTTCTTGTAAAATTCCTTTAATCTCTCCGTGATTTGATGTACAATAAAAGTACAATTACAATCATACTGTACATAGGAGGAAACTATGAAACGTATTCAATTAGACTCTGGTTTTGTTTATGATTATACAAATATGATGTTGCCTGGTGGAGTGACAGAAGCAGATGTAACAAACTTAGGAACTGCTATTTCTGATGCTTTAGCAGCAGCGGAACAAACGCGTCATCATGGTGTTGTGAAATGTCATCTGTCCAAAGATGGAGAGCCTGAATTAGTACTTTTTCCACAATTGCCGTATGTAGTGGAAGGTCATATTAACAATCCTACAGTGATGGCTAGATTAGATGCATTAAGAAATAAAAAGGTCAGCACAGTAGTAAGCTTTGGTATTGGTGGTTCATTCCTAGGTGGTAAAGTATTATTTGATGTACATTGTGGGGAGTTTTGGAACTCCATGAGTGATGAAGAACGTAATCATCGCCCACGTATGTATTTCAGTGGTAATAATGTTGACCCTGTACGTACCCAAGAGTTAATCAAGCAATTACAAAGAGAATGGAAAGAGCAACAATTTTTAGAGGACCATGCTCATGTGCCTAATGAGTATAAAGTACTGTTAGTGTTAATTTCTAAATCTGGTTCTACGATTGAACCCATGACAAACTTTATGATTGTGAAAGAAGCCCTAGAAGTGGCAATGATCGATTATGAAGTGCTAGTGGTGACAGACCCTAGAGATGATGAAAAAGAAACGTTATTACATAAGTTAGCTGTTGCAGAAGGTTGGGGAGACTCCATCTTCGCGGTACCTGATGGCATTGGTGGTCGTTTCTCTGTATTCTCTGAAGTAGGCTTGGTCATAGGAGCTTTATTAGGCTTTGATATTCATGCCTATTTAGAAGGTGCTAAAGCAGCGGATATAGCAGCTCAAGAGCAAGATGTCTGGAAAAATCCAGCTTTATTGAGTGCTGTATTAAAATATATTGGTTCTGAACAATATGGTCGTCATATTGAAGTATTTATGCCCTATGCAGATCGTTTGAAATCCTTATCTGAATGGTATGTACAGTTACTAGCGGAATCCTTAGGTAAAGAGAAAGATGATAAATCTGGACACTATGGTCGTACTCCAATTGTGGCAGTAGGTACTACAGACATGCATGCCCAAACACAGGAACATCAAGAAGGTCGCTATGATAAGGTTGTATCTTTTGTAGATGTTGAAAATTGGCATGTGAATCTAACAGTGCCACATATGTATGATCAATACAGTAAACTTGAAGCTCTGGCAGGCCTTGATTTAGGCTTTATCAATCGTGCAGCACTAGCATCTAATGCAGAGTCCTTAGCAAGCGATGGACGATTTAATGGCACCTACCAAGTTCCAACGATGAATGCGTTCCATTTGGGAGAATTGATGTTTACCATGTGTTGGGCTATCTATTTTGAAGGTCAATTAGCAGGGGTAGACGCATTCAATCAACCAGGCGTAGAAGTGTATAAAAAATTGTTAGGACCTAAACTTTCAAAAGCATAGGAGAAGTAAGAATGAATATTTTAGTGACAGGTGGCGCAGGGTACATTGGTAGCCATACAGTACGTGCCTTATTAGGAGCAGGTCATCAAGTGGTGATTGTGGATAATTTGTCTCGAGGCCATAAGGAGTCGATTCCTGCAGGGGTACCGTTTTATGAGATGGACATTGTGGATCCTAAATTAGGAGAGGTTCTGGATACGCATAAAATTGATGGTATTATGCACTTTGCAGCTCATTCCCAAGTTGGGGAATCTATGGTAAATCCATCTATTTATTATGAAAATAATGTAGTAGGTTCCTATCGTTTAGTAGAAACTGCTCGTAAACATGGTGTAAATCGTTTGGTATTTTCCTCTACAGCAGCTGTCTATGGTGAACCAGAAGTTGTGCCTATTACGGAAGATGCGAAATGGAATCCTACCAATGTGTATGGTCGCACAAAATTGATGATTGAAGATATGCTTCGTGACTATAGCAAAATTTATGGATTTAAATTTGTAGCATTGCGTTACTTCAATGCTGCTGGTGCAGACCCATCTGGTGAAATTGGTGAAGATCATACACCAGAAACACATCTAATTCCACTTATTATTGATGCAGCCTTGGGTAAGCGTGAATCCATTACTGTATTTGGTACAGATTATGATACAGCAGATGGTACATGTGTACGTGACTATGTACATGTAAACGATTTAGCTTCCGCACACATTCTAGCTATGGAATACCTATATCATGGTGGTGAATCCGATGTATTTAACTTAGGTTCAGGCAATGGTTTCAGTGTGAATGAAATCGTAGCTGCTACTAAAGAAGTGACAGGTGTCGATTTCCGTGTTGATTACGGTGAACGTCGTGCTGGCGATCCAGGTACGCTAATTGCATCTTCTGAAAAGATTCATGCTAAACTTGGTTGGAAACCTGTGCATAGTACTGTACAAGAAGTGATTCGTGATGCTTGGAATTGGCATCAATTACATCCGGAAGGATATTAATCGTATATAGGAGGGCATGATGAAAGTTTCATCTACGCAAGACCTCTACAATCGCATAATGAAGTATATACGCACACACGGTCGTCTCGTTTTCGGGGCGACCGTTTTATTGTGCCTCATTTGCTATCTTGGTTGGAGAGAGTCGGCATGGTCAGAAGTAGAGCAATTAGAAAGTCCTGTGCAAGCCCATCGTAAAAGTAATGTAATAGGACAAAATAAAAATGTAAAAGTGGATAAGGGAGGAGAAGATGACAAAATTAAATTAGTAAATGGAGATAAAAAACATAAAGGACGTAAACAAGAAAAAAGTTCTCTTCTAGAGGAAGACACAGATAAGGGTAAACTTATCTTTCCTATACGGAATGTAGTGCGATCCTATCCTTTACTAGATACATTTTCAAAGGAATTAACGAAAGATACTCCAATAGCCGTAGTAGGTGCAGAAAAGATTATTATGGACAACATGAATGGAAAAGGTAATAAAAACAGTGTAGAAGGATACACCGTACAATCCTATGGTAATGATACGGGTAGAAACAGGCATGAGAGACATGAGGTAAAACATGTAAAAGAGATACAAGTACAATTGTTAGGAATTATACAAGGGGAGGTACCTGTAGCCGTATTAGATATTAATGGAAGCACTCATACTGTGTATGAAGGAGATGTAGTTGATGGTGTGCAGGTGTATACGATTACTGATGCAAGGGTACAAATTCAAGTGAATGGTTCTATTCAATGGATAGAATAAAGGCTGGATACAAACTATATGGAGTAAGAGGTCGAAACAGAAAGAAAGGAGATTCGTATGTGGCTTAGAATATTAAAATATGTTAGAAGGAGTATAGTAATTCCTATCCATCAATCTATATATCGATGGGGAATTGTATATGCTTTGATACTGATAGTCTTAGGAACTTTCCCTGTAGGAGCAGTACATATTATGGCCAAAGATATGCCTTTGCGAACATTGGTGCAAACCATAGCTAGAACAGAAAAACTTTCAGTGGTAGGGTTAGATACATTAGATGGAAAGGTTACTTTAGAAGTAGAAGAAAGCTCTGGGAGAGAGGCTATTAACAAATTGGGATCACAGTTAGGTTTTTTAGTGTATGAAGAGGGTGGAACATTTATTGTAGAAGGTCGCCACGAAGAAAAAGAGCGTCGACATGTGCGGAGAATTGTAGCTGAGACGGCCACCCCTGAAGAATTGAGCAGTTTAGTTCAGTCCGTCGTACCTAAAGAGCATGTACAAGTGATACCAAGCACCAACGAAGTAATCTATTATGGAACGGTTCATGAAATTTTAGAAGTTGAAAAATTACTTCGATCTTGGCATACAACACCGAAGCAGGTACAGTTAGATGTGGCAGTATTGGCTATGGAAAAAGGGTATGCTAAAGAACTGGGGATACAATGGTCATTTCCGGGGTTACAAAGTTCAGGACTTTCTATGCATGGAAAATCTGAGTCAGGGATGGAAGGGAATGTACACATTGGACATATGCCTAAGGGCACATCGTATTCGTTTTTAGCGCATCCGGAATTGTCAGCTAAAGAAGGAAGTAGCCATATGGCACTGATAGCAAGACCTAGTATTGTGGCTATTAATGGGGAGGAAGCGGCTATTCTAATTGGTGAACGTGTGCCGGTAACAGTAGAATCCATTCAAAATGGTGTCACAAGAACCAGTATTCGCTATGAAGAGGCAGGTATACGATTACGATGTAAACCCTATGTATTACAGGGAAATCACATTGATACCATTGTAGAAGCCGAAGTGAGCAACCCTACCTTAGTACCTGAAATGAAAGCCTATCGTATTACCACGCGACAAGCAAAGACGAGAGTACGCATACCTAATGGAGAAACATTGGTCATTGGGGGCTTGATGGATCGACGTACCATACGCCAATGGCAAAAGGTGCCAATTTTGGGAGATATTCCTCTTATTGGGAAACTATTTCAACATAGTCGTAAAACAAAAGATGAAGTAGAATTATATATTTTAGTTACTGCTAAGGTTATTCAATAAATAAAAAGGTAAAATAACATATATATTCATTCTCTATTCCAATATACCTTATCAATATGATAAGATAAAAATATAGAACATATCGGGTTTTATAGGTATGGTCGTTATGTAATAGGGGTATTGATTATGAAAAAAGAAAGAAAAGAACTCTTAACGTTATGGATTACATTGTCGTTGCAATTAGGGACCTATGCGGCGCAGGGAATTGTCAGCCAAGAGGTAATGGTGGACAATAGTCAGGCTGTTCCAATTATACAGATTACAAGTCCCACCCATGGTGTATCCCATAATCGGTATGAGTCCTTTTCTACAGATACGGGGGCTATCTTTAACAATGCTACTACACCTACAGTTAGTACCCAGATTGGTCCTGTAAATGCAAACCCTAACTTACGAGAGCCTGCAGACCTTATTGTCAATGAAGTGGTAGGTACGTCTTCCTCACAATTGGCAGGCGCTTTTGAGGTGGCAGGACAGCCGGCAGATGTGGTTATTGCTAATCCCAATGGGATTTCAATCAAAGATGTTCATTTTATCAACACCCCAAAAGCCACGTTTACTACAGGCGTTCCCCATATGGTGGATGGCCGGTTAGAAAACTTTACTATTGAGAGAGGAAACATTGATGTAACAGGAGCCATCAATGCACCTACAGAACATAGTGGAGCTAACTCATATCCTCCTATTTCAAAGGTAGATTTACTGGCAAAGACGATACGTATCAATGCAGATGTGGTGGCACAAGATTCTATTCGAGCTATTACAGGGCGTAATACAGTGAACTATGCAGATGGAACGGTAACAGCTAGGGAACCTGGCGAAAGTACACCTACAGGGGTTGCTTTAGATGTAGGGGCTCTTGGCGGCATGTACGGAAATACCATTTCTTTAATCGGTACAGAAGCTGGAGTAGGTGTAAACATTAGTGGCTCTATCGATGCCATAGCGGGCAGGCTACATATTGATACTGCAGGAAATCTCACCATCGAACAAGGTGGTTCACAGCAAGAGCCTACTAGCATTCATAGTGCTAAAGAATTGGATATTCGTAGCCAAGACTTACATAATCGTGGCACTCTAGTGGGCGATGAAACTGTAACAATACAAAGTGCTACTTTGACCAACGATGGAAATCTACAAGGGAAACAGATTGAGGCAAATGTGACTAATCTACGTGGACAGGGAGTGATTTCCAGCGTAGAGAATCTAACGATTCAAGGTACAGACTCTATTGTGTATCAAGGAGGCATACGTTCTCAGTCTGGGGATATCACTGTACGTGGGAAACAGGTAGAAGTAGACCCAAATCATATACAAGTAGTGTCTAAAGATAAACTACATATAGAATCGCAAACACCTACACCTGAAACACCTGTAGATACCCCAAAACCAACACTAGAGAATCCTTTACATACGCCAAGTATACAACCTATCCCTCATATACCTAGCAAGGTTGTGGTAGAGGATATACAAGAAGAGTTACCTATTGTTGTAGATACAAATAGCCTCAAGAATCGCCAACCGATCCTAGATACGACGAGAAATGGCATAGATATCCTACACATTGCCGGTGTTGATGCAAATGGTGTTTCTCATAATACATATACACAGTTTAATGTAAAAGACCGAGGTCTTATTCTCAATAATGCTACGAAATACACAAAAACTCAGTTAGCTGGCTATATAGATAAAAATATGTTCTTAGCTGGGAATGGGGCTAAGACAATCATCAATGAGGTCACTTCTACGAATCCATCTACTTTGAAGGGATATATAGAAGTGGCAGGAAATCCAGCAGATGTAGTCATCGTGAATCCTAATGGTATGACCGTCAATGGATTCGGCGTGATCAATGGAACTCACATGACTTTGCAAGGGAAAGGTTACATAGATATCGTAGGCAAAGGCTATGGTGGAGAGCAAATAGATAGTACTTTCATCAGTGACCTTTTACGTAATCGCCGCAGTGAATTATGGGGGCATCACCTTCGTATTGATACAGAAAACCTAGAGAACACAGGGAACATAGCGGCACATACAATGCATATATCTGCTAACACTATGCACAATACAGGGTTTGTAGAAAGTAAAGACACGCTCCAATTGACTGGAAACGAGCTTGTACAAGATAAGGGCATTATGAAGGCAAATCAGAATGTCCATATCTTAGCGAAGCATATCCGAAATGGCAACTCCTCTGTGTTAGAAGCCGGTGGCAGTTTATATATCACGGGAGATACCTTACAAAATGATGCATCCCATGTAGTCAGTCATGGTGCGATGCACGTAACTGTGGGAAACTTAGAAAACACCAATACAGGGGCTATCATTGCAGAAGATACCTTGCAGATACAAGGAGATACGTTTGCCAATACGAAAGGCATTCTCTTTGCAAAAAACGATACAGAGATAGATATGAAAGAGGATGTGACGAACACCAGTGGATTGTGGCATGTGCTAGGTAATTTGCGTGTGCAAGGTCGCCACATTCGGAATATCAATAGCAAAGGTTCTTACTTTGGTTCAGATATCTATGTAAAAGGCAATGCCTATGTACTAGGAAGGGAGAGTTTTGAAAATAGGTCCTCTGATGTCATTGTCAAAGGTAATCTCACTATATCATCCCCTAAGATACAAAACCATAAGGATGTGTTTAAGACGGGGTGGACCATTTCAGAAGAAGATAAGTACGAGGGCATACCGCATCTAGACCAGCCAAACTATTATGAGGCAGATAGAAAATACCATAGAACGATTCATACAGGAACCATAGAAGAAGAAACCGCCACATCTAGAATACTGAGCGATGGCACTATTCATATTACGGGGCAAGATGTGCAAAATACATATAGCCAGATTATGGCAAAGAATGGCTTACAAGTTACGGCGGACTCCATTACCAACACAGGCTATCAAGGGACAGTTCACTATGATGATATAGGTCGAGATAGACATTATTGGAAGTATAAACAGAAAAAACGTTGGTGGAAACGTAAAAAGTGGGTCTATGGGCATACGGATATCCCCTATGAACATCATACAATCTTTGATGCTGAAAGTAGCCCATCTAGTGAACGTATTGCCGTATTAGGCAGTTACGGAACTACGAATATCCACTCGCATACATTTACCAATACAACCCTTGAGGCAGATGGAACAGTCTATGCAGTGCGAGATAAAAAAGTTGAAACTGCGGTTTCACCTACAGATGTTTCAAAACTAGTGGCACCAGTGTTAGAGCCATCAAAACAACTCTATATGACGACACATCCACTTGCCGCACCTAAGGTAGAAGAAAACCCTTTATATACAGATAAAAAGCAATTTTTATCTAGTGACTATATGGTCACCAGATTACAAGCAGACCCAGAACGAGTGTACAATCGTTTACGCAATGGATATGAAGATCAAGAAATAGCGAAAGAAGAACTCCGTCAAAGTGGTCATACCCTTACGAAATATACAGGTCATGATCAGTCTTTACTTTCAGGGAGTCCTAACAGCCTGTTACAACCTGGAGATTTGCGCAAAGATGGTAGTATCGTCTTAGGTAAAGATGTGCAGGTAATAAGCCAAAAACTAGATAATACTGGCAGCATAGAGGCACAGGGCTCTCTGTCCATTACAGGAAATCATGTCCGAAACCTTAGTGGGTCTATGAATGGCAATCTAGTTTCTATACGCACGGATAGGTTACAAAATACTTCGGGTCGCATACATGGTAAAGACCGTGTTCATATAGAAGGAAAGGATATCCGTAATGAAACGCAGGTAACGACTAATAATTTATTGGGAAGTCAACAAGATACAGCACATGGTACAGCAAGTATCACTAGTGATGGCGGTATCCATATCCAAGGGGATACTATACGCTCTGTAGGGGCTACTATACAAGGTGGTAGTACGGTGAGTCTAGGAGGAAAAGATATACAAGCCTCTGCTCGTGCCTTACAAAATCGCTATATAGGTAGTGGAGTGACCTTAGACTCTACTAAGTACCTAGGAAGTACCGTACAAGGACATACGATGCAAGTCCGAGGGGGAGAAATTACGTTACAAGGCTCTCGTATGATAGGACACACTGTGGACCTTAGCGGGAACTCTCTAACCCTTGCGAATGTAACAGATAGAACTGTATCAGATGTAGCAGTGGGTGCTAGAGGTAGTGACTATTCCAATCGTAAGATGGTCATAGACGAACAGAATTTAGGAGCTACCATTGAAGGCGAGACTGGTGTTAAGGTGCGTATGGATAACAATGTATCCATGAAAGCAAGCACTATACATAGTAAAACGGGGCTTGTAGACGTACAAGCTGGTCGAGTCTCTATTGAACATGGTACTGAGCGCCATGAAATAGTATCTGAGGTACACCAAAAAGATAGAGGCTTCTTGTCGTCTACTACACGGGATATCTATGACCATAAACGTATAGATACAGTGGTAGGTACTACTATTTCTAGTGGTACTGTTAAGGTAGATGGTAAGCAGGACGTACTAGTCAAAGCCAGTCATATAGTGGGGGATGCAGATGTTACAGTTACGAGTGAAGGTAATTTGACCATTACATCAGCGCAGGAAGAATCTGGTGCTACTCATCGTGAAGAAGTGCGTAAATCTGGTATCTTTGGTAATGGTGGGCTTAGTGTTACCATTGGAAAACAAAGACAAGCAGATACCTATGATGCTAAGAGTAGTGCAGCCAAAGGCAGTGTGATTGGAAGTCGCTTTGGTTCTGTTACTTTAGGTGCTACGGAATCTACACAAATAGAAGCGAGTGATATAGCATCGAAAGGGGATATTCAGGTTCAAGGGTCTGGCGTAACAATACGCAATGGTTATACCACATCGCATACAGGAGAAACACATAGATTTTCTAAAAGTGGGCTTACCCTCTCTGTATCGAATCGCTTAGTAGATACCACAACTAATGCAATAGGTACACTGAAGCGAGCAAGCGCTGTAAAAGATGAACGATTACAAGCCCTATTAGCCTACAAAACCTATGACGATGCTAAGACATCTCTTGACAAGTCTAAACTGAAAGACCAAGCCAAGAGTTTACATCTCAATCTATCCTTAGGGACAGAACGAAGCGAAGCCTCTATTCATGTAGATAGTAAGATAGCAAAAGGATCGACCGTTGTATCCGATGGACATATTCGTGTTACCACTAAGAAGGATGATATCCGCATAGAAGGAAGCGATGTACAAGGCAAGGACATTACCTTAGACTCGGCAAACAGTATCTATGTGAAGGGCAAAGAAACAACCTCTGAGATGATCCAGAGTATGAAACAGAAACAAGGCTCCTTAGGTATTTCCTATGATGTATTACAACATCGATTCTCAGATATATCCCTTAATGCCAGTGGCAGTAAAGGGAGTATAGTAGGGACAGACATAGTCCATGATCCTACAAACATAACGGCAACGAATACACTTGGAGTGAAGACAAAGCAGGATTTACACATCAAGGACGGTGTTCTTAAAGGAGAGGCTATTGAGGCAAATGTGGGTAGAAATCTAGAGATTCACTCTGTACAAGATATACATGACTATACAGACCATACTACATCTGGGGGTATGGGACTTAGCCTATCTAAAAAGGGAGCATTCAAATCATTACAAAGCTCTTTGCAACGGACTGATATAGATAGCAAATACACCTCTGTGATTCACCAGTCTGGACTTTATGCAGGAAGTACAGGATTCAACATATCCGTAGGCAATACGACCACATTAGAAGGAGCTCTCTTAGCTAGTCGTACAGATACGAATAAACTGAAGACAAAACAGTTAGTCATGAAGGATATGGAGAATAGGGCGAAGTATACCTATGGGTCTAAGGGGGTGTCTTACCTAGCGGATCCATCGATTGGAAAAAGCAGTAAGCAATATAACGAACTTGGCTTGGTACCTACGATTATGGCTGGGGAACAGGGAAGAGCCAATAGCACAACCTATTCAGCGATAGCTAAGGGAGTGCTTGACGTGGAACACCCTGAGGTAAATCTTGATACCATTCATAGAAATACAGAAGATTCGATACATACATTAGGCACTATTTTTGATAAGCAAGGTATTGCAGAACGACAAGAAACAGCTAAGCTACTCAGCAAGTATATGAATGAAGCAATCCATAGATTTGGTGAAATGAGAGATGCAAATGGACAACGAATGTATGAAGATGGTTCATCTGAAAAGGTTGCATTGCATGCACTATCTGGTGCCATTACATCAGCTATTGTAAAAGGAAATCCTACAACTGGTGCTATATCTGGTGGACTTAATGAAGCATTGATACAGTCTATAAGCAAACTAGCAAAGGATCACCCAGCAAGGGCACAACTACTATCTGCTAGCCTTGGCTATACCGTAGATAAGCTATTGGGTGGACATGGATTAGAAGGCGCTAGCATTGCACAAGCTGGAACGAAGTGGAATCGTTATGATAAGATTGAAGAGATAAAAACAAAATTAGAGAAAATTTGGGATAGTGATGGAATTATTCCCGAATTAGGCGTTAATATAAAAAAAATGAGGGATAATGAAGTTGCTGTTATTTCAATTAAAGATCCACTTAGTGGCAAATATAGGGGGATATTATTAGATAATAAACTTAACTCAAGAGATTTTGATATATTAGAAGGTCAACCATCAAGATTTATATACAATTCTGATATATCCTACATGAATGCTTCAGAAGGAAATGTATATAGAGTTGATTTGTTAAAAAATTATAAGTTTGGAAGTAAAATTGATAACCCAGAATATCAAGAAACCATAGTGGATGGGAAAAAAGTGAAATTGGGCTATCAAATGCAATTAGGGGAACATAATGGACATATATTGTTTAGTATAGGAAGTTATGAAACATTTAAGCCTTATCCATTGTGGAAACAAATTGTATATGGACTTGATAATTTTGCACAATCATTTTTAATGAAAAGAAAAATCAGTTATGGAGATAATGAGAATGAAAGTGTAAAAGCATTGTATTTTAAAAATTTAGGTTATCCTGTAAATTATTCTGATATTGATGGATTTTCTGTTAATGGGTATGCATTGTCAAGAAACTATTTAAGTAGAGATGAGGAAGGACAAGTATTAAATAAATATTATATTAATAATCCAAATGAACTTTCGGCACTTATTGGGGGAAGAATGACAGGAAGAATTTGGACTATTGGAGTGAAAAAAGCTGATATTTTTAATCAATATATTAAAGAACAAGCAAAATCTAATATTTATGATCCTATAAAGGTAGAAGTGAAGACATACACTAATATAAAAAAAGGAACTATTAACGAATTACCAGATCTTCCAAAAGAGATGTTTTATAAGTATGAACAACATGGCTGGCGAGGAAAGTTACCTAATATGGGCGATATTAAGGCTGGAAAAAAATGGAAGAATGAGCCCATTGATCATGGAACATGGGTTAGATTACCAGAAAAAGACTCTTTAGGGAATAAAGTTTACTATAGAGAGTTTGATATTTATCCTAAAGATAATAGAGGTCCAGAGCGTTTTGTTGTTGGCAGTGATGAATCTGTTTATTATACAGATACGCATTACCATTCGTTTATTAAGTTAAAATAAGGAAAATAATATGAAACATAGTATCTTGATGAAAGCAATATCAGAAAAGCAATATAAATTTTTGTGTATGCAGAAAAAAAATAGTAATTGTATGATAATAGAGTTCGATGGAAATCACATAGATACCTGGAATGATATATATAAAGTTATTAATGACAAATTTATGATATATGATAATATTAGAAATTTATATCATCTTGAGGAAATTCTAATAGATTTTACTTATAAAGGTAATGAAAAATTTAAAGAATTATATATTGTTATTCGAAACCTAGATCAGGCTATGAAAAGAAAAAAGGGGATTTTAGAATTTTTAAGGAATATATTTTCTTTTTCTATAAGCAGAGAACTTGATAATTTGGTATTTTGGGTTTTTTTTGCTGTAAACGTATTGCCAGGAATGGTAGCAGAGAGAAACATTATAGACTCATTAGAGGAACTTCCATTAGAAAGATGTCAATTATACTATGTACAAAATACTCCTTGGACAGAGTTAATAGATCCTCCTCATAATGAGATTGTTTATTTGGAGGAAACAGAGTATGATGCGTTGAGAAAATCAATAGTAACTAATAAAGATAGACTTGTACTTGACTTAACCGATGCACATGATACAGAGACATTTGTTGATGCTATGTCTAAATACGTAAATGGGAGAATAAAAAATTTTGATGACTTAAAAGTATACATGTATAGAGGCTTACGAGATACGTCAAAACAAAAAAAAATAATATTTTTCCTTAAGGACTTTAGTTCATATTGTAGAAATGTTGATAAGTATTATGATAATATACCAATTACAATTTGTATAAACTTTATAAAATATTGCATATGTTACTGGTTTTATGAAAATATCCCTATTTCAGAAAGCTGGAAAAAGGAGTTTACCTTTTATATTACAGAAACATGGTAATGAACAAAAGTTTATAGACTAAATATGCTTGGTGGTTCTTCCGTATGTGATATGTATCAAACTATAGCAAAAATATGATCTTAATAGTGAATATGATTATGGACTAGTAAGAGAAACATATTAAATCATAATATATTGATATACTGGCTTTCATAATTAAGTTGTAGTACAACTATTAGCATCTTTTCAGTGGTTTTATAATATATTTAAGTCTCAGGTTCTACAATTTCCAGTGGTACTGTTAAGGTAGATGGTAAGCAGGATGTACTAGTCCGAGCTAGCCATATAGTAGGGGATACAGATGTTACAGTAACGAGTGAAGGGAATTTGACCATTACATCAGCACAGGAAGAATCTGGTGCTACTCATCGTGAAGAAGTACGTAAATCGGGTATCTTTGGTAATGGCGGTCTTAGCCTTACCATTGGTACACAAAAACAAGCAGATACCTATGATGCTAAGAGCAGTGTAACCAAAGGCAGCGTGATTGGAAGTCGCTTTGGTTCTGTCACCTTAGGTGCTACAGGATCTACACAAATAGAAGCTAGTGATGTAGCATCTAAAGGGGATATTCAGGTTCAAGGCTCTGGCGTGACAATTCGCAATGGTTATACCACATCCCATACAGAAGAAACACATAGATTTTCTAAAAGTGGGCTTACTCTCTCATTGTCGAATCGCTTAGTAGATACTACAACCAATGCAGTAGGTACACTCACACGAGCAAACTCTGTAAAAGACGAACGATTGAAAGCTCTATTAGCCTACAAAACCTATGACGATGCTAAGACATCTATAGAAAAATCTAAACTGAAAGACCAAGCCAAGAGTTTACACCTCAATCTATCTTTAGGCACAGAACGAAGCGAAGCTTCTACGAATGTAGATAGTAAGATAGCAAAAGCATCGACCGTTGTATCCGATGGACATATTCGTGTTACCACTAAGAAGGATGATATCCGCATAGAAGGAAGCGATGTACAAGGCAAGGACATTACTTTAGACTCTGCGAACGGTATCTATGTGAAAGGCAAAGAAACAACCTCTAAGATGTCACAGAGTATGAAACAGAAGCAAGGATCTCTAGGTATTTCCTATGACCTTTTACAACATCGATTCTCCGATATATCCGTCAATGCCAGTGGCAGTAAAGGTAGTATAGCCGGTACAGACATAGTCCATGATCCTACAAAGATAATAGCAACGAATACCCTTGGAGTGAACACAAAACAGGATGTACACATCAAAGATGGTGTTCTTAAAGGGGAGGCTATCCAAGCAAATATTGGTGGAAATTTAGAGATTCACTCTGTACAAGATACACATGACTATACAGACCATACTACATCTGGTGGCATGGGACTTAGCCTATCTAAGAAAGGTGCATTCAAATCGTTACAAAGCTCCTTGCAACGGACTGATATAGATAGCAAATACACCTCTGTGATTCACCAATCTGGACTCTATGCAGGGAGTACAGGATTCAACATATCCGTAGGCAATACGACCACATTAGAAGGGGCCCTGTTATCTAGTAAAACAGATAGGAACATACTGAAAACAAAACAGTTAGTTATGAAGGATATGGAGAATAGGGCGAAGTATACCTATGGATCTAAGGGAGTGTCTTATCTAGCGGATCCAACGATTGGAAAAAGCAGTAAGCAATATAACGAACTTGGATTGGTACCTACGATTATGCCTGGGGAACGTGGCAAAGCGAATAGTATAACCTATTCAGCGATAGCTAAGGGAGTGCTTGACGTGGAACACCCTGAGGTGAATCTCAATGCCATTCGTAGAAATACGGAAGATTCAATACATACATTAAGCACTATTTTTGATAAGCAAAGTATTGCAGAACGACAAGAAACAGCTAAGCTAATCGGCAAGTATATGAATGAAGCAATCCATAGATTTGGTGAAATGAGAGATGAAAAAGGACAACGAATTTATGAAGATAGTTCATCTGAAAAGGTCGCATTGCATGCTTTATCTGGTGCCATTACATCAGCCATCGTAAAAGGAAATCCTACAACTGGCGCCATATCTGGTGGCCTCAATGAAGCATTGATACAATCTATAAGTAAATTAGCGAAGGATCACCCAGCAAGAGCACAACTATTATCTGCTAGTCTTGGCTATACCGTAGATAAACTATTAGGTGGAAGTGGATTAGAAGGTGCTAGCATTGCACAAGCTGGAACGAAGTGGAATCATTATGGACCTCGTAGAAGATATAACGGAGAAGTCACAGTACAGTTAGTAGGGGCATTACAAACTAAAGTAGCTAATAAGGAACCTATAGATTTTAAGGATATTGAAAATGCAAAATTTAGTATGCTAAAAAATGGAGAAGAGGAAGAAGTCTCGATTGTAGATTTACCAGATCGATATATTGTATGGGTAGCCGACCAAAATGGTCTTGGACAAGATTACCAAGTCAATAAAGATGAAAAAAGGCTAGTCCCAATATATGGGGATTTTAAAATCCAGAAAGTTAGTGTAAAGGATAATAATAATGGTAAAAAGAATATTATTTATACAGGGTATGATGCTATCTTAATAAATGAATTAGGTATACGGCCGACCGATGAAAAGAGTGTGCCTTTAGGTGATGCTATTCAGAATAAACATGTTAGAGAGTTCATAGGTGGTTTTAGAGAAGGCTTTGGAGATGCTTTAAAAAGTGATATAGAAGGGCAAAAAGAGTTTTTAGAAGAATTAATATTTAATCCACTTGGCGTGATACATGATATACAGAAATTAGTGGAAAATTTAAGTCAGGTTTCTAATTTGCGACACTATAGAGAACAATTGTCGCAGATAACTAATGAATTATATCGGATTGCATTGAGCGATGATAATAAGAGGAAAGGAGTCTTGTTAGGTCAAGCAACGGAAATAGTAGTAAGTATTATATTAAGCCCAGATAAAATAAAAATATCAAAGGTTAATTTTTTGAATAAAGTACATAAGATAATGGAATTTACACCTCAACGCATTAAGTTTGAGCAAGCATTTGAAGCTGCTGTTGCTATGGGGAAAATTGTTGATGAAGAAGAGACTCTTATTAAGGTAAATAAAATAAATGCTATTGAAAATAAAGTAGAATCTATTGGAAAAGAAGCTAAAGCGATAGCTAAGGATACAAAAGCTAATAAAAATGTTAACAAAAACGTAGAAACGAATAAAAAAGTATCTCCTAAACAATCTACTACTGAAACGGCAAGTCCTACTACTAACGCAACAAGCTTAGCTGATAGTCCAGATATTTATCGGAATGGTGAGCAATATAAACCAGGAGTGGGAACTAGACAATTAAAAGAAAACATTATATATGAGAGTAAAGGGTATTATTACCAAACCGATGAATTAGGACGTATAAAAGCAGCCCAAGGAGACTTACGTTTAGAAGCTGGTAAGAGAAATAACCGAGATCAATTAAAAGCAGGCGGTGATGACCGATTGCCAGGTGACGAAGGGGGGCATCTGATAGCTAAAATCTTTGGAGGCTCAGGAGAATTAGATAATTTAGTTGCTATGGAAAAGATTGTAAATAGAAGTGATTATAGAATAATGGAAAATCAATGGAAGAATGCGTTACAAGAGGGGAAGGAGGTAAAGGTAACGATAGATATAGTATATGATGGAGTGAATAAACGACCGATGGGATTTAATGTTATATACAAAGTGGATGATAATCCTGAGGTTACTAAGTTTCTTACTAATGGAGAATGAATAGATGTTTGTAAAAGAAAAGAAAGATAAAGTCGCAATTAAATTAATCGACTTACTAAAATCTAGATTGAATCTTTTGTTAGAAGATAATTGGGAAACTTTAGTTTTTTTTGGAGAATGCTGGGGGTCAAGTATAGCACCAAGATACATAATTACTTTTAATGATGGAACATATATTACGGAAGGTGAAATGTTTTGTTTTTCGTCTGAGCGTAGCAGTGATAAGTCGTTTTTTAATATGTTAGTTCATAATTTTCTCGAAGTATATAAGTTTAAGAATAAAGATAATGTGCATACTCTTAATGTTTTAAATATTGAGATTAGAAAAAATGGAGATTTTAGATATATATATAGTGAAGATTTGTATGGTAGCTACGAATACCCACATACTCCGTATATTTTATGGGCATATATGGAGGTAGGAAATAAAAAAGGATTTATAAAAGACGAGGAAGTAGAAGTAGAAAAGTATATTGCTAAGAACAATTTGCAACCTAAAAGAGTATTACAACGTAGAATAAAGACTCTTAAGATATCTAGTTTGCTAGAGAACTTACTTCATAAACAAGTTATGTATATTAATGGGTATTTGCCTGGTAAAACTAGAAAGGTATATTTTCATTTAGATTGGCTAGGAAGAAAATGGAAATTTAGTCTTTACGTCAATACTGAAGATAATAAATGGATAAGAATTACAAACATGCAATCTACTGATAATAGGTGTATATATCAAGAGTTAATTGTCACATTAAAAAGTTGTATTGATGAAATTGATGAATTACATCGCATTTGCAGTAAAAAATATATAGCTATAGACTATGTCTACGATATTTCCACAGGTGAACTCTCATATGTATATGACAATATGACAGAAGATAATTTTACTGATGAATTAGCTTTGATAAATGCCTGGGAAGAGAGATATTTCTCCCCAGATGGGGAACCACTGCTTACGCATGCAGTAGCACCTCATGAGGGATGTATCACAGGAATTATGCACATAGATATGTCTCAGTTTATTGAAGAGGAGGTAGAGGAAATGGTTAGTGTAGATCCAGCTATAGAATTTACAGGGGAAGATATTCATGATTTGATTCCACAATATCTTCAAAATAGTTACGATATTTTGTATTCTATCTTGCCAGGTACATATGATCGGGTATACCTATATGTAGAGAATGATGGAACCGTATGCCGTCAACTAGGGTATATCATTGTCGATGGTGAATACCTCACTTTTGAGGAAATGATAGACCATAAGGTGGTTTCTAAGGTGACTTATGATGCTACGATGGAACAACTAGCGCTGTGGTCGAATTACATGCGAAATGCATTTATTGCATGCCATCTTGCGCCATGGACGGTGTTCTCCTATATGATAGATGAAGAACGACATATTTCCACTAACTTTGGTTACGATGTATTAGCAGAACAAGCCTATGATAATGAAGTCTTTGACCTATGGTCTTATGAAAAACTAGGCATTAAGAGTCCTAACTTATCTGAAGAGAAAATAGCATCTATTGTTCCAGAAAATGAATATGCCAAATTTTAATATGAAGGAGGCTAGGGTTGACAAATCATAAAATAGTTGCAGGCCTTGCTTGTTTGTGTATAGGGGCGATTTCTCATATTGTTCATGCCAATACTATAGATGAGCAAGGTAAACTGTTAGACCAGATGGAGCGTTCTATATCTCATGTAGAGCAAAAGGAAACGCCGTCTTTCACAGTTCTTACAGAGGAGATAGTATCTCAAAATATAAATCAACTGTCTAGTGATGAACCAGAATTTTTAATTCATAATATTGAGCTATCCCAGGTTCCACCAGAGTTTAGTTTTCTGCAAGAGATGGTGGCTAAGAGAGAACACCAATCGTATGGAGTAGAAACAATTAATACCTTGTTGCAGGAACTTAATACAGCTTTACTAGATAGAGGTTACGTTACCTCTAAGGTCTATATGGAACCTCAAAATATAGGAAGTGGCACACTCCGGTTATCTTTGCTAGTGGGAACTGTGGAGGAGATACAATTTAAGGGAGTATCAGGTAACTATACCAATGCATTAGCCTTTCATAAGGGGCATATCTTAAATGTACGGAACATAGAACAAACCGTGGATAATTTAAATGCAGTGCCCCATCAGAAGGCTAAGGTACAGTTACAACCGGGCAGTAAGTTAGGTACATCCATAGTGGTATTTCAGATAGAAAATAAGTCTAAAGTAGAGGTCACCACAGGATTCGATAATTTCGGTAATGAAGGGACCGGGCGCTTTCAAGGAAATGTATCCATCACAGTAGGCAGACCATTAGATCGTAGCGATACCTTGTACTATAGCTTAACGAAATCTAGACACTCAGATAGTATCAATACAAGTAAATCGAGTTATGTATCATATCAAATACCTATTGGAAATGATAGCATTACCCTTAGCCATTCTAATTCAGACTATCAACAACGAGTTAGCTATGCTATTAAACCATTTATTTCCAGCGGTAACTTTACTAGCGATGAATTACGATGGAAACACGTATTGCACAGGAATAGCCAACAGATTACAGAATTAGTACAAGGTCTTACGCATAAGACAAGGCATTCTTTTATCAATGGTAGTGAAATTGATGTGCAACGGAGAAATACTACCTCTTGGTCGATAGGAATACATCAAAAACGATATGGCAAGAATGGGAGTTTAGATTGGTTGGTGCAATATGAAAGAGGTGTTCCTTGGTGGGCTAGTCCTGGACCTACCGATTATTTAGGAGAAGCTACCACACAATATCATATATATACTGGGAAAGTGAACTATCAGCGTGCAATGACTCTTTGGAATCGGAAAGCAACCTATACAATGGAAGCGAAAGGACAGTATACAAATAGTAATCTTTACAGTAGTGAGTTCTTTACCATTGGTGGATGGTATACAGTGCGTGGGTTTACTGGCGATAGAAATTTATCAGCAGAACAAGGATTTTATGTACGGAACACATTAGATGTATCATTAAATCAGAATCATACAGTGTATGTAGGGTTAGATTATGGTAAAGTGTACGGTAAATCTACAGAAGATATATTGGGTACAGAGCTATGGGGTGGAGCCATTGGCATGAAAGGACACTATGGAAGTGCTAACTACAATATATTTCTATCCACACCATTAAGAATACCAAATGGATTTAGAGTGCCACATCGGATCCTAGGGATACAGATGAGTGCTGCCTTCTAAGCACGGTTGGGTGATTCAGTAATTTGCCTTGCAAAAGACTGTGATTATTACTATAATAAAGGGTGATTAAAATGTTTCTTTCACAGGAGGTTACCATGAGCTATGTAAAACAGCAAGACCCTAAAGTTCAAGAAATGATTGAATTAGAGTTGGGTCGTCAACGCAACAAATTAGAAATGATTGCATCGGAAAACTTTGTGTCTCAAGCTGTGATGGAAGCACAAGGTAGCGTATTGACAAACAAATACGCGGAAGGATATCCACATAAACGTTACTATGGTGGATGTGAATATGTTGATATGGTAGAAGAGTTGGCTATTGAAAGAGCAAAACAACTGTTCGGCGCAGAACATGTAAATGTACAACCACATTCTGGTTCCCAAGCGAACTTTGGAGTGTACTTTGCGTTATTAGAGCCAGGCGACACTATTATGGGAATGAATTTATCCCATGGTGGACATTTAACACATGGATCTCCAGTGAATGTATCTGGTAAGTATTTTAATATTATTCCTTACGGCGTAGATGCAGAAACAGGTCGCATTGATTATGATGAAATGCGTAAAATTGCTCAAGAGCATAAACCTAAAATGATTATCGGTGGTGGCAGTGCCTACTCCCGCCAAATCGACTTCAAAACAATGGCGGAGATTGCCCATGAAGTAGGAGCTATTTTCATGGTAGATATGGCACATTTTGCTGGATTAGTGGCAGCAGGATTGCATCCAAACCCTGTTGAGTATGCTGATATTGTAACTACTACTACACATAAAACATTGCGTGGACCACGTGGTGGCATGATTATGTGTAAAGAGGAATATGCGAAAGCGATTGATAAATCTATTTTCCCTGGTATTCAAGGTGGTCCATTGATGCATGTCATCGCTGCTAAAGCAGTAGCCTTTGGTGAAGCTTTGCAACCAGAATTTAAAGAGTATGCAAAACAAGTGATTGTGAATGCCCAAACATTGGCAGAAGCTTTACAACAAGAAGGTTTTACCATCGTATCTGGTGGTACTGATACACATGTATTATTAGTAGATTTACGTACTGTTGGTTTAACTGGTAAAGTAGCTGAACATGTACTAGATGAAGTGGGTATTACATGTAACAAAAATACAATTCCATTTGACCCAGAAAGTCCATTTGTTACATCTGGTATCCGCCTAGGCACTCCAGCGTTAACAACTAGAGGTTTACATGTAGAAGATATGAAAGAAATTGCAAGCATCATTTCTTTAGTATTAAAACAGCCAGAAGATACTGCTGTATTGACAGAGGCTAAACAACGTGTAGCAGCACTTTGTGAAAAATATCCAATGTATGCTTAATTAATAAAAAGGAAGTAAGTAAGATGAACGTAAATGTAATGACACATCCTTTGATTCAACATAAAGTAACGTTGATTCGCTCCGTAGATACTGGCACAAAAGATTTTCGTCAATTATTAGAAGAAATCGCTTTGTTAATGGGCTATGAAATCACACGCGATTTACCATTAGAAGATGTAGAAGTACAAACTCCACTGGTAAAAGCGATTGGTAAACAAATTGCAGGTAAAAAATTGGGTATTGTTCCTATCCTTCGTGCTGGCTTAGGTATGGTGAATGGTTTGTTAGAATTAATGCCAATGGCAAAAGTAGGTCATGTAGGTATGTATCGTGATCCAGAAACATTACAACCAGTAGAGTACTATTGTAAATTACCATCTGACTTGGCTGATCGTCGCATTATCGTAACAGATCCAATGTTGGCGACAGGTGGTAGTGCAGCAGCAGCTATATCTTTGTTGAAAGAAAAAGGTGCTAAAGAAATTCAACTAATGTGTTTAGTAGCAGCCCCAGAAGGTGTAGAAGTTGTGAATAAAGCGCATCCTGACGTACGCATCTATGTAGCTGCATTAGATGAAAAATTAAACGACCACGGATATATTTTACCTGGTCTTGGTGATGCGGGAGATCGTATTTTCGGTACGAAATAAACGGTGTTGCCCGAAGAGTAGTGCGCGTTTCTTTTCAGTGACGCGCATTATTTTTATAAGAAAGGGTATATATGGCTAAAAAGAAAACAGTTTTTTTCTGCTCAGAGTGTGGAAATGAATCATCAAAATGGTTTGGTCGTTGTACTGCTTGTGGTGCTTGGAATACGGCAGTGGAAGAAGAACTGCAACCGGAAGTTAAAACAAAACATGTGGCATCGTATCGACCAGTACAAGATGAAGATAATAAACCGAAAGCTTTGACAGAGATTGAAGTAGGAGCCATTGCTCGAATTACTTCTGGATATGGAGAAATTGACCGTGTTCTAGGTGGTGGTATCGTACCAGGTGCGTTGATTTTGCTAGGTGGGGATCCGGGTATTGGTAAGTCTACCTTACTGTTACAAGTGTCTGGTCGTATTGCAGAAGAGTCAGGTAAAGTCTTATATGCATCTGGAGAAGAATCAGATATGCAGTTAAAGCTGAGAGCGCATCGACTAGGCATCAATTCTTCCAATCTCTTAGTGCAGGCAGAAACTAATTTAGATACCATATTGAATGAGGCGAAACGAAGTCAACCAATGTTACTTGTGATTGACTCTATCCAAACTATGTATGTAGGTTCTGTAGAATCTGCACCGGGAAGTGTCAGTCAAGTTCGTGAATGTACAGCTAGATTGTTACGCTTTGCAAAAGATCAAGACATTCCTGTGATCATTATTGGTCATGTAACAAAAGATGGTACTATTGCAGGTCCTCGTATGCTAGAGCATATGGTGGACGTAGTATTGTATTTTGAAGGAGAACGGTCCTATCAATTCCGTATTTTACGGGGAATTAAAAATCGATTTGGATCCACATCGGAATCAGGATTATTTACCATGGAAGAAGAAGGGTTAGGGGAACTCCTCAACCCATCAGCGACTCTATTAGCAGAGCGGTCAGAAGAAGAAACAGGATCTGCTATCATGGCTTATCTAGAAGGAGTACGACCTATCTTGGTAGAAGTACAGAGCTTAGTGGTATCCACTGCCTTTGGTATGCCACGGAGAACAGCTATTGGGTATGATTTAAATAAGCTGATTTTACTCCTAGCAGTATTAGAAAAACGCTGTGGCTTTACCTTAGGTAATAAAGATGTGTATGTCACTATCATTGGGGGGTTAAAAATTAATGAACCAGCTTGTGACTTAGCCATGGCAGTAGCCATAATTTCTAACTTAAAAAACAAGCCTGTACCTCCAGATATGGTGATATTAGGCGAAGTAGGTTTGACAGGTAATATTCGTAGTATTCCACGTATAGAACAACGAATTGCGGAAGCTAAGAAATTAGGATTTAAACAATTTGTGATTCCTGCTGGGAATGTAAAACAATTAAAAGGAATACAAGAAGGTATCTCCATACAAGGGGTGACTAGTATTCAAGAAGTGATGAAAAGTATTTTCTAACCCTATGTGCGAAGTCTTTACTATGAAGTATTCATTAGAATTACACGTAGGGATAGTATACTAAAAAAAGAGGAGGTGACCATATGATTTATAAATTATTGCGCTATGCTATTGCTATTTTATTTGGCAGTATGGGGTACGTCGGAGCAGATGCACTATCAACACTTATGGTATCTATATGGGATGAAAAGATGCTGCAAATGGGTGTATTTGGAATCTCTGCAGTGATGATATTGTACTATTCCATAAGTATCTTACTAGCAGCTTTTATCGGTTATTTAGTGTCCCAGTTTATTTTGCGTATAGGATTAAGAGTAGCAAAACAAATTGAACGTATTTTAAGTCGAGTTCCTAGTCAACAACTAGTAGCTGGCACGATAGGATTATTATTTGGACTCATTATTGCTAATTTAATTGGTATGGCTTTTGAGCGTGTACCAATTATTGGCTCATACTTACCTATCGCGCTTAGTGCTGTATTGGGATATATAGGGATTCGTTTGGGGATGGATAAAGGGCCAGACTTATATAAAGCTATGGTATCTTATACGTTTAGAGGATTGCTCAATAAGGGTAGATCACCTAAAGAATCAAAAGTAAAAGAAATCCGAACTTGTTCTGCTAAGGTCTTAGATACATCGGTTGTCATTGATGGTCGAATTTTAGATATTGTGAACACAGGATTTTTGGAAGGTCCTTTCATAGTGCCTGTATTTGTACTAGAAGAATTACAAAAATTGTCTGATTCTGCGGATACTTTGAAACGTAATAAAGGCAGACGAGGGTTAGACTTACTACAGACAATGCGTGAAAAATTAACAGAATCTATGGAAATCATAGATGTTGATTATGAAGATCTATCAGAAGTAGATTTGAAATTGATTCGCCTTAGTATGGATAAACATTGGAAGCTCATAACTAATGATTTTAATCTGAATAAAGTAGCTACATTGCAAGGAGTTGGGGTGTTGAACCTGAATGATCTGGCAAATGCTATTAAGCCCAAAATGACGAGTGGTGAAACCTTACTAGTACGTATTATGAAAGCTGGTAAAGAACCACATCAAGGAGTTGCCTATTTAGATGACGGTACTATGATTGTTGTGGAAAATGGTATAGACTATGTGGATCAAACAGTAAATGTAGTAGTTACCTCTGTATTACAAACTAGTGCGGGACGAATGATTTTTGCCCGTGTAGAGGAATCAAATTCCTAGAAAGGGAGTACCATGATTAGTTGTATCTTATTAGCGGCAGGTGCAGGACGCCGAATGGGCTATACAGAGAATAAAGTGTGTATGCCGTTAGGACAGTATACAGTGTTACAATGGAATTTACATCACATGAGACAATGGGAAGGCTTGGAAGAAGTCATTGTGGTTGTATCGGAAGAAGATCAACTCTCTATTCAAGAACAAGTAGAAGCTATGCAGGTACCGTGGATGGTACAATATGTGATTGGCGGTGCAGAACGACAAGACTCTGTAGCTGCTGGACTTTCACAAGTATCGAATAGAGCAGAGATTGTGTTAGTTCATGATGGTGCAAGACCGTTGGCGAAGAAAGCGTTAGTTCGTCGAGTCGTTGAGGGAGCTAAAGCATATGGAGCAGCGGTGCCAGCCATCCCCGTAGTAGATACGATAAAGCGAGTGAATGCAGACGGATATGTAGAAGAAACATTACTACGTTCTGAACTGTATGGAATGCAAACGCCGCAAGGGTTCCAAACAGCAGTGTTATTAGACGCCTATGAATATGCGGAAGAACACAGATATAAAGGAACCGATGATGTATCCTTAGTTGAGTTTCAAGGAAAGCCAGTACATATCGTGGAAGGGGATAGAAAAAATATTAAATTAACAGTCCCTGAAGACGTGGCGATTGCTAAAAAGTATTTAGGAGTAGAATCGATGATGCGAATTGGTTATGGTTATGATATCCACCGTTTCAAAGAGGGGCGACCTTGTGTATTAGGTGGGGTATCTATTGACAGTCCTATTGGGCCTGATGGGCATTCTGATGCGGATGTATTGATTCATGCTCTCATGGATGCTATGTTGGGGGCAGCCGGAATGAGAGACATTGGGTATTATTTTCCACCAGAAGATGATGCTTTCAAGGGTATTTCTAGTAGGCTATTATTAGAAAAAGTGGTACAATTATTAAAGGACTCAAATTTTGGAATCTACAATGCAGATATCATGGTCATTGCGGAAGCTCCTAAATTGAAACCTCATATTGAACAGATGAAAAAAAATCTAAGTGCGGACTTAGGTATCCCACTTAGTAGAATTAGTATTAAAGCAACGACAAATGAAGGGTTAGGTGCCTTGGGAAGAACAGAAGGTATAGCCGCACAAGCTGTTGTTTCAATGTATGGAAGAGAGGAGTTATAACTCATGAAAGTTCGTTTTGCACCGAGTCCAACCGGTCCATTTCATATTGGTGGAGCTCGTTCCGCATTATTTAACTATTTATTAGCTCGCAAGGAGCAAGGTATATTCTTATTACGCGTGGAAGATACTGACCAAGCTCGTTCTACTCGTGAAAGCGAAGAAAATATTAAGGCTGCTCTTAAATGGCTTGGTATGGACTGGGATGAAGGTGTTGACGTAGGGGGCGAAGCAGGACCATATCGTCAAACAGAACGCTTAGATATTTACGATCAAGTAACGAAACAATTATTAGAATCTGGTCATGCTTACGAATGCTATTGTTCCCAAGAAGAGTTAGAGGCTGTTCGTGAAGAACAATTAGGTCGTGGTGAAACACCTAAATACAATGGCCATTGCCATCATTTAACAGAAGAACAAAAAACGGCTTACAAAGCAGAAGGTCGCAAACCGACCATCCGTTTGCGTGTTCCATTGCATGAAACAGTAGCATTTGATGATATGGTTCGTGGTCACGTATCCTTTGAATCTAATGGTATTGGTGATTTCGTTATTGTTAAATCTGATGGAATCCCAGTGTATAACTATGCCGTAGTAGTGGACGATCACACTATGGGGATTTCTCATGTTATTCGTGCGGAAGAACATTTATCTAATACACCACGTCAAATCGTTATTTATAATGCCTTAGGTTGGGATGTACCAACATTTGGACATATCTCCTTAATCATGGGTAAAGATGGTAAAAAAATGAGCAAACGCCATGGTGCTACTTCTGTAGAACAATACCGTGAACTAGGGTACTTACCAGAGGCGATTGTAAACTTTTTAGCCTTACTTGGCTGGGCTCCTGAAGGAGAAGAAGAACTATTTACTATGGAGGAATTATCACAAAAATTCTCTATGGATCGAGTGGCAAAAAATCCTGCTGTCTTTGATATTGATAAATTAAATTATATTAATTTCAATTATATGAAACAATTGACACCAGACGCATTGTATGAATTATGCTTACCTCATTTGGTGAAAGCTGGCTACGCTAGTGAAAGTCCATCTGCAGAGGAACAAGCATGGCTCACAATGCTTTGTACTTGCGTGAAAGACCACATTAGTTATGGTGCCCAAATTGTGGATGAAGTAGGTATGTTCTTCCAAGATGATATCGTAGAAGATACAGAACATTCTGAAGAAATTGCTGCAGTTAAAGCAGAAGAAACCTATCCAATAGTGATTGGGGCTTTCAAAGAAAAAATTGAATCTATGGATGAGATTACCCCAGATGCTGTCAAAGCAGCCATTAAAGCGATTATGAAAGAAACTGGATTAAAAGGAAAATTTGTATTTATGCCGATTCGTATTGCTACGACTGGTCAAATGCATGGTCCTGATTTGAATTATATTATTACCTTATTTGGGAAAGAAAAGGTACTTCGCCGTTTAGGCTAAGTGCATACAAGGAGGCTATTTCTAATGAGAGAACTGACAGTTTTTAACACGATGACTCGCGAAAAATCAGTGTTTCAACCTGTGAAAGAAGGGGAAGTTAGCATCTATGTATGCGGTGTAACACCATATAATCATCCTCATATTGGTAACGCACGCCCTTTCGTGACTTGGGACACCATTCGTCGCTATTTGAGTCATGTTGGTTATAAAGTAACATATATTCAAAACTTTACAGACGTAGATGACAAAATCATCAATACATCTAATGGTGAAGGGGTAGCGTGGAATGTAATTTCTGATCGCTATATTGATGCCTACTATGATGTGATGGATACTTTACATGTGCGTCGTGCCGATGTATATCCTCGTGTATCTACACATATGGATGAAATCATTGCTATGATTAGCACATTAATTGATAATGGTTATGCCTATGCGGTGGATGGCGATGTATATTATCGTGTAGAAAAATTTGAACATTATGGTAAATTATCTGGCCGTACTTTAGATGATATGGAAGCTGGGGCTCGTGTAGATGTGGATGACCGCAAGGAAAACCCTATGGATTTTGCGTTGTGGAAAGCGGCAAAACCTGGCGAACCATTCTGGGAAAGTTCTTGGGGACAAGGTCGTCCAGGCTGGCATATTGAATGTTCTGCCATGAGTCAAAAATATTTGGGCGAAGAATTTGACTTCCATGGTGGTGGATCTGATTTAATTTTCCCTCACCATGAAAATGAAATTGCTCAATCTGAAGGTTGTTCTGAACATCATCCATCTGTACGTTATTGGGTACACAATGGTTTCATTACGATCAACCAAGAAAAAATGAGTAAATCTTTAAACAACTTCTTCTTGGTGAAAGATATTTTAGAACAATATAGTGCAGATGCATTGCGTTTTTTCTTATTGAGTACACATTATCGTAGCCCATTAGATTTCAGTGATGAACGTTTAGATGAAGCGACTAAGGCTATTGAACGATTCCAAACTGTGATTGACAACTTATTGTACTTAGAAAATCGTCCAGAAGGATTGTGTGAACTGGAAGCAGCAGAATTATTGAAAAATGCTCGTAACTATAAAGAGGAGTTCGAAGCAGCTATGAGCGATGATTTCAATACAGCGCTAGCAACAGCACCGATCTATGGTTTGGCTAAAGAAATTAACATCTATTACCAATCTGTTCAAAGCTGTGATGGCACTGTATGTCATAGCACAATTGGTGAAGTGAAAGAAATCTTCAAATTGATGTTAGATATTCTAGGTTTATTAGAAGATGGCTGGAAAGGTCAAGAAACTAGTAACGAAGAATATAATCAATTGATGGAAGTAATCTTGAATATTCGCCAATGTGCTCGTGATCAAAAACAATGGGGTATTGCAGACTCCATCCGTGATGAATTAGCAAATATTGGCATTGTTATCGAAGATTCCCCACAAGGGGCACGGTGGAAAAAACGTGAACTTTAATCGATACAAGCAGCTACGGTCTATAGCGATTGATAAATTAAAATCTTCAGTGAAAATAGAAGCAAATGGAGAGGGTCCTTTAGAGGACTCTCTTATGCTTGCTTATATTGGGGATGGTGTATATACCTTATTTATCAGAAATCGCGTAGTAGAAACGGGCATTACAAAAACACAAATACTTCATGATGTAGTGACGTCATTTATTAATGCAAAAGCACAGGCAAAAGTATTACTAGCTTTGGAACCTTCATTAACAGAAGAAGAATTGCTTGTAGCAAAACGGGCTCGTAATAGTAATGTGCATGTACCCAAAAGCGCCAGTGTACAGGAATACCGCATGAGTACAGCCTTTGAGGCACTGTTGGGGTATACTTATCGTAAAGGGGATGAAGAGAGGCTTACTACTCTCATGGAATTCGCTTTTGCTGAAACGTTGTCACGTATGTAGCATGAAGATAAATACGCCATAGGCTTCTATTAATTAACTTGTATTGAAGTCTGTGGCGTTTTCTTAATCTGTGGAATGGAAGAGCACGGCATATTCCTTCAGAAACGGCATTTCATGATGTTTCTTCAGGAACACGCCGTGCTCTTCTAGGTCTTCCGCTAATTATCAAAAAGCCACAGACTTCTTATAGCAGATACAATATATCTTTATAGAAGCCTATGGCATATTTCTCTAAACGTATATAGGGTGACAATGTTTCAGCGAATGGTGCTCTTCTTATGTTTTCTAGATTAGAAAAAATTGAACGTAATATCGTATAGAATATGTCGTGCTTTTTATTATGTACTAGTGGGAGTGAGAACATTTCAGTGGGAGCGCTCATGTGTTATGTTGGGAGTTGTCTTGATTTAGTGGTATAATAGGGTGATAGCTTAGTGCTGTCTAGACTTTGGTCTTGGTTTTAATCTTAATAATATAAAAAGATATTTTGTAATATTGATGCTTTGTAGTATCGATATGTTTAGAATATGTATCGCAATATATTTGCTAATAAGTTACTACGTATAGGTAGCTTTACTTTTAAGAAAGTTTGAGGTTTTCATGGATACGTTTATTGTGGGTCGTAATGCTGTGCGTGAAGCACTAAAATCAGATCGTGGGATTCATCGTATTTTAGTGGCGGAAGGTAAGCAAGGTGGTTCGATTTCAGAGATATTGGGTTTGGCAAAGTCTAAGGGTGTAGAAATTCGTCGTGTGAAGGAACGGGAATTACAAAAATATCCTAGTGATGTGCCTAATCAAGGTGTGGTTGCATTAGTAAATGCTGTAAAGTTTCAAGAACTGCAAGATGTATTGCTCCAATGTACGGAAGAACATTCGTTGTTGATTTTAACGGATGGTGTGGAAGACCCTCATAATATGGGAGCCATCATTCGTACGGCGGAATGCGTTGGTGCTACGGCAGTGCTCATTCCGAAACGCCATAATGCGCCAATTAATGCGACTGTAAGTAAAACATCTGCAGGGGCTGTAGAATCGATTCCATTGGTGCAAATTGGTAATGTAGCGCAGACGATTGAGCAATTAAAAAGCCAAGGCTTCTGGGTGATGGGGGCTCATATGGATGGGACTGTGATGTACGATGTGAATATGACAGGTCCTATTGTATTGGTTATAGGGAATGAAGGGAAAGGATTAAGCCGTTTAACAAAAGAATTATGTGATGTTTTGGTAACGATTCCGATGTTTGGAACGATTAACTCATTAAATGCATCGGTAGCAGCGGCGATTCTTTTATACGAAGCGAGACGTCAACGATAATAGGTATATTATGAAAAAGGATATTTTAATTGTAGATGGATATAATGTTATTTTTGATTGGGCTGATTTAAATTCTCTTAGCAAGGAGTCTTTAGAACATGCTAGATTGGAACTACGTCATCGTTTACTCAATTATGGTAGTTATAAGGGATATAAGATTATTTTAGTGTTTGATGGTAAGCATGCTCCGTTTACAGCAGATGAACAACGTATATCATCTGACTTTATAGAAGTATTCACAGGAACGCATGAGACGGCAGATGCTTATATTGAACGAGAAGTCTTTAGCAAAAAAGGTCAATATAAGACGATTTATGTTGTCACTAGCGATGGAGAAGAGCAAAGTCAAATTTTAGGGTTTGGCGGTCTTCGTATATCTGCTCGTGAATTGCGCCATCAAATTGAGTTGGCAAAACAGGAAGAGCGAAAACGCTATACGGGGCATCATAGACGAGATGCTATGACATTACAACGTAATGAATTAGGCGCGCATATTGATGGAGATGTGGCAGAAAAATTAGAGCGCATGAGACGAGGGGAGCTATAAGAGTAGCTCCTTTTATTATAAGTAGTTTGATAAGTTCCATAGAGCAATGCCCAAATGCATAATGATATCCTATGGTAGATTCACATAATGATGACATATAAAAAAAGAGGGTTAACTAAGAGAAATAGTATTTCTCCTTGTTAACCCTCTTTTAGAGTTCATTATAGAGCATTTACTTTAGCTGCTAAGTTAGATTTTTTGCGAGCTGCAGTATTTTTATGAAGAACGCCTTTGGAGGCTGCTTTATCAATTACGCTTGTAGCATGAACTAGTGCTTTTTTAGCTTCTTCTACAGCGCCTGCTTGAGCAGCTTCTACAGTCTTACGAGTAGCTGTACGAATTTGAGATTTTACAGCAGAGTTTTTCGCACGACGTTCAGCATCCGTTTTTACGCTTCTAATACTGGATTTAATATTTGGCAATTGAGTCACCTCCTTGTGATTTACTGTATTATTACTAAAGTAGTATATCATAGGGCGTACAGTTTTGCAACTATTTTTATATATATCCTAAGGAATATTGGCTTATATGCAAGGGTTTACACAGGAATACCCTCTATTTTCGTCACTCATAAGAGTAGGAAATATGGTATAATTAAGGATACGTAGATTAGTCAATAGGAGAGTAAATTATGAAAAAATTAATGGTTATAGATGGCAGTAGCTTATTATATCGTGCATTCTTTGCACTACCACCATTACAAAATGCATTAGGAGTTCCTACGAATGCAGTATATGGTTTTTTAACTATGTTAACAAAGCTTTATGAAGAAATCAATCCTGATTACATTGTAGTGGCATTTGATAAAGGAAAACAGACCTTCCGTATGGATATTTACGAAGACTATAAAGGGACTCGTCAAAGTGCACCAGATGAATTACGCCCACAATTTAGCTTGATCCGTGAAGTATTAGAATCTTTGGGGATTATTGTGATTGAACAAGAAGGCTTTGAAGGCGATGATATCATTGGTTCTTTAAGTAAAAAATGGGGTTCTACTGACTTACAAGTCCACATTATTACTGGAGATAGAGATAATTTGCAATTAGTAGATGAGTATACTAGTGTGTTCTTAACGAAAAAGGGCATCACTGACATGCTTCATGTAACTATGGAGAATATGGAAGAACTCTATGGATATGGTCCGCAAATGGTCATCGAAATGAAGTCTCTCATGGGGGACTCTTCAGATAATATCCCTGGTGTGCCTGGTGTTGGTGAAAAAACAGCACTTAAACTATTGACTCAATATGGTACGTTAGAAGGTGTGTATGAGCATATTGAAGAGCAAAAGGGCAAGTTGAAAGAACGATTAATAGACAATAAAGACTTAGCGTTCATTTCTCATCAATTAGCTACCATCAAAACAGATATGGATATGCCTTATGAACTAGAGCAATTTGTTCCTGTTGTACATCGTAGTGAAGTAACTCCATTATTTGAAAAGTTAGGCTTTCACGCAGTAACACCAAGACTACTAAAAGCAATGGGCGTGGCAGAAGAAGGGACTTTATTTGATCAATTCTTAGCTCCACCAGCAGAAGAAATTGAATTAACTCATGTCACAGAAGTGCCACGAGAATTTTATGAAGATAAAATCATCAGTGTCATTCTAAAAGATGCTGGAACACATCCATTCAGAACCATAGAAGCTTTATATCTATATAATGGGGATACTCAATTAGTTGTGAATGGATTTGTAGATGTAGCACATGTGGAAACAGTGTTTGAAGGGGCTAAGGAAGTTGTTACAGATAACGCGAAATTATTATTTGAAGTGTTAGGTACTGAAACAACTGGTAACATTTCTATTTTGAAAGAAGATACTGTTCATATTAAAGATGTAACATTAATGGCTTACTTATTAGATCCTACACGAGCAAACTATGGTATGACCTATTTATGTGAGCGTTTCAGTCAACCATCTATTCCTGCTACAGAAAATGAAATGGAATGGGCTCTACAAGCGCAAAGTTTATATCGAATGAATGACATCGCTACGGAAGAGATGAAGACCGCTGGTGTATGGGATTTATATAAAACAATTGAATTGCCATTACTACGTACACTTTGTGTATTAGAAAAAAATGGTATTTACATGGACGTAGACCAGTTACATACTACATTGGAACGCTTCAAAGTAGAGGTTAGTGCACTGCAAGACAAAATCTATGCGTTAGCAGGGGAAACTTTTAATATTAATTCCCCAAAACAATTGGGCGTCATTCTTTTTGAAAAGCTACAATTACCAGTCATTAAGAAAACAAGAACAGGTTATTCTACGGATGCGGAAGTCCTAGATATGCTTAGAAATGACCATGAAATTGTAGAACAAATTTTAGCGTATCGCTCCGTTGTGAAATTAGTATCTACCTATCTAGAGGGCTTTGAGGGTCTTGTGAATGCTCATACGAACCGGATTCATACTTCTTTTAATCAAATGGTAACGGCTACAGGACGTCTAAGTAGTTCGGATCCGAATTTACAAAATATTCCGGTGCGTAGTGAAAAAGGCCGTGAAATTCGTGCTTTATTCAAACCAAATGATGGATATGATATGTTTATGAGTGCGGACTACTCACAAATTGAGCTTCGTATTTTGGCTCACTTGTCGGAAGACCCTGCCTTAATTCAAGCGTTCCAAAACGGAGAAGATATTCACCGTTTTACCGCAGCAGAAGTATTGGGTAAAGCGTTAGATGAGGTGACACCTCTAGAACGTTCTCATGCGAAAGCTATCAATTTTGGTATCATCTATGGCATTAGTGATTTTGGTTTGTCTCGTGACTTAGGTATTACGAGAGCAGAAGCAAAAGAATATATTGAGCTATATTTCAGTCGATATCCACAAATTAAAGGGTACATGGATCGTATGGTGCAAGAAGCACATGAAGCAGGTTCCGTACGAACTATGTTTGGTCGTGTTCGTCCATTACCTGATATTAATAGTCGTAACTTTAATCGTCGATCCTTTGCGGAGCGTACAGCTATGAATACTCCAATTCAAGGGACGGCTGCAGATATTATTAAATTAGCTATGAATCATGTAGAAAAAGCGCTAGAAGAGCTAGGCTTACAATCTCGTATTTTATTACAGGTACATGATGAACTAGTGCTAGAAGTGATAGAATCAGAACAAGAACAAGTAGAAACATTGTTGCGCAATTGTATGGAACAAGTAGTGACATTACGAGTGCCATTGCAGGTAGATGTGCACAGTGCAAATAACTGGGCAGATGTAAAATAGTAGGTTCATAGAATTTCTATCCAATATGATTGTGTATAATATTAGTTTAGTATGATTAGAATCAAATGTGGGGTGAAAATATGTACAAAATCGGACTCACAGGAGGCATTGCCTCTGGTAAAAGTACAGTGTTACGATGGTTACAAAAAAAAGGTGTTTCCTATATTGATGCAGATGTAGTGGCTAGAGAAGTAGTTGAGCCAGGAACACCAGGATTGCAAGAATTGGTACAGGCTTTTGGTCCTAATACAGTGCTAGAAGATGGTACGTTACATCGTGCTTATATTGGTAGTCTCGTATTTTCTGATTCTAAAGCCTTAGAGACGATTAATTCTATATTGCAACCTCATATTAGACGGCGTATACAGGAGTTGACAGAAGAATGGGAAGCTAAAGGAAAACGGGCTATCATCTATGATATACCATTGCTGTTTGAAACAGATTGGTATAAGCAGATGGATGAGATTTGGCTTGTCTATGTCAACCCTGTGACACAGCTAGAACGTTTGATGAAACGAAATTCTTATTCTGAACAAGAGGCACTTGATCGTATTCATAGTCAAATGAGTTTAGATGAAAAGCGAAAATTAAGTGCTGTAGTGATAGATAATTCTGGGACTATGCAACAATTAGAAAAACAATTACGTAAATTGTGGAAAACAGCGAAAATTCACTTTCAGAAGGAGGAAGTATGAGGGTATCCACAGCATTTGCTTGGTTAATCGTTGTCCTAACGGCCTACTATGTACAATACGGACAACCCTATTTAGCCAGACAATATGCGTATCCATTAGCATATGAAAGTACGGTAATGAAAAATGCATCTACCTATCATGTCAGACCATCCATGGTGGCGGCTGTGATCTACACAGAAAGTAAGTTTGATACAAATGCAAAATCTTTACCTGGCGCTTTAGGATTGATGCAGTTAATGCCAGAAACTGCGCATTGGATCGGAGAACAATTGAATCAACCGAGCCTGTCCGACCAAGATATTAAGGAACCACACACGAATATACAATTAGGGACTTGGTATTTAGCGCATTTATTAGATGAGTTCAAGGGCAATGAAATCCTAGCCTTAGCAGCCTATAATGCAGGGCGTGGTCACGTGGAGGAATGGATGCAAACCTATGGTTGGGATGATAATTTTGACGATATAGATAAAATTCCGTTTCCAGAAACAAAAGATTACGTGAAACGGGTGATGGCTCATGAAGCACAGTATCAGTCATTGTATAGTCAATTACGATAAGGAACAAATCCATGGATGCAATTATAAAAGAATGTGAAGACCTCGATTTAGCTTGGTTAGAACCCACTATTGGAGGCTTTCACTTAGTAGTGGAACAAAAAGCTATATCGTCAACTATATATAGTTTCTTTTATTATACAAATGATAAAAATTGGCGGTGGTCCGTCCTCTATGATACAGAAGTAGGGGATTATATGGTGCGTATTACAGTGCCTTTAGTAGAGTTTGTAGATATTGCTTTCATACGAGAGTCATTAACACCATTTATGGAGAATCTAAAAGCCAACTATAAAGGATCTATCATAATGCGTTTTATGGAGCCCCAAGAAGGGTTTGTCTATGAATACAAGAAAAAGGGCATACCCCAGTGGAATTATGGAGAGGTATTACCACAAACAGTCGAAGGATATCATCTAGATGTGACGCCACATACAGCATTAGATATGATTAATGGATCCTATATTATTGGCACCTATATCAAAGATAATGAGGAAACAGGAGTAGTCTTATTTTATAACACATTCCGAGATGAATTTTTTGGTGAAACTAGACAGCAAGGGTATCCAGGAATTACACATGACTTGGATGCGACCACGATAGATAAATTTGAGCAAGCTTTGGCAAATCATTTACAAGAAGTATTACTTAGTTTATAACCTGCTTAAGAGCATTCACTTAAATGAATGTTGCTATTCTCTAGGTAGCAGATAAGGGTAATACCCTTGTATAGTAAAGACAATCAGGATAGGAGTAGTATTTTGGAACAGATTCGAATAGAAAAACTAGGAAAATCCTTTGGGATACGAGAAATCTTTTCCAATGTATCCTTTACCATACGACAAGGAGAACGTCTCGCGTTAGTGGGCCCTAATGGGGCTGGTAAATCGACGTTGATGAAATGCATACTAGGCATAGAAGAACATGATGCGGGGATCATTGTGAAAGACAGTAGTATCACTATTGGCTATTTACAGCAAGATGTGAATTTAGGTGATGCTAGTTTAGAAGAAGAAATTCAAACGGCTTGGGCTGATGTACAGCACTTAGAATCCCAATTACAAGCGTTAACAACAGAATTAGAAAATCGAGATGCCACAGAACAGGACTTGCGTCGATTATCCTATTTACAAGAACGACTAGAATGGCTTGGTGGGTATGATTATGAAAAGCAAAGCCAACGAATTGCCTATGGGTTAGGATTTAGTGACGAAGATTTAAAGAAGAAAGCTAGTGAATTTTCTGGGGGACAAAAAACGCGTATTAATTTGGCTAAAGCCTTAGTGCGTCGTCCGGACTTTCTATTTCTTGACGAGCCTACTAACCATTTAGATATGCCAATGTTAGAGTGGTTGGAAGGATATTTAAAGTCCTATAAAGGTGGCATTGTCATCATTAGTCATGACCGATACTTCTTAGATCAAGTGTCTACAGAAGTGATAGAATTGGCTCATCATAAGGTGCATACCTATAAAGGTAATTATAGTCAGTTCCTGAAACAACGAGAACAGCAACGAGTGGCGTATCAACGTGCTTATGAAAAGCAACAGGAGCACATTCGTAAAACGGAAGAATATATTGACAAATATAGAGCAGGGATCAAATCTAAAATGGCTCGTGGTCGTCAATCACAGTTAGATAGACTAGAGCGATTAGAGGCACCAGACCAGGATAGAGAGTTTACATTTACCTTTCCTAAACCAGAAATGAGTGCAGATCGAGTATTGATGGTGGAAGATGTGTCTATTGGGTATGATGCAGAACATCCTGTGGCTACACATATTACGACGACATTACGTCGAGGAGATGTTGTAGGCTTAATTGGTGCTAATGGAGCTGGAAAATCTACTCTCGTCAAAACGATTATGGGAGAACTCAATATCCTAGATGGAATGATTACCACTGGTAATCGAGTGCAGACAGGCTATTTCTCACAAGAACATGAAGAGTTACATCCTTCTTGGTCTGTATTACAAGAGATAATGGCTCCTTACGATGTGTCAGAAGAGTCTGCTCGTAGTGTGCTGGGAGCTTTTCAATTCAGAGGGGATGATGTATTCAAGTTGGTAGGAGATCTATCAGGTGGAGAACGTGCAAGAGTTGCCTTATTACAGCTATTTTTAGAAGGTCGAAACTTTTTAATCCTTGATGAACCGACAAACCATTTAGATATTCCTACACGAGAAACAGTGGAAGAAGCATTGCAACAGTTTGAAGGAACATTACTTATCATTTCTCATGACCGGTATTTGTTGGATGCAGTGGCAAAGCGAATTGTGGTCTTAGATAATGGTGGCATCGAAGAGTTCCATGGCAATTATTCCTATTACAAAGAAAAAATGCTGGAGCGATCTGTGTTAGCAGCACAACGATTAGAAGCGGAACAGACGACTCGCAACAATATGTCTAGCAATACAGCAGGAAAGGCCGACAATGCTGGAGGTACAGCAGTGAGTACGGATTCTAATGCTGAGATACATACAGGTATATCAGAGGCTGCTATAACAGAGAAACAAGATACTAGCTATTCAGAAGTAGTGACAGCCCCTAAAAAGAAAACGAATTCTTTCATGCTAGAAAAGGAATTAGCCAAAGTAGAATCTGATATTGCACGGTATGAGGCGACAGTTAAAATGTATACGGTACAGCTACAGGACCCATCTATACAGGGAGATATATCAGAATACGAACGATTATCTCAAGAGTTAGCTAATACAACATCACAACTAGAGGCCCTCTATGAGCGGTGGGAACACCTTAGCGAAGAGGCTTAGGAGGTTTCTATGAAAGGTCGTTTTGCACCCAGCCCTACAGGACATATGCATGTAGGAAATTTATGGGTAGCATTTTTGTCCTATTGGTCTGCACGACGCCAAGGTGGAGAGTATATTGTCCGCATCGAAGATGTAGATACACAACGGTCTAAACCAATCTATGCAGACCATATATTAGAAGATTTATCTTGGCTTGGTTTTATTTGGGACGAAGCACCTACGTATCAATCCCAACGTTTAAACATATACGAGCGATTTTTACAAGAATTACGCACCCAAGAACGGTTATATCCATGTTATTGTAATCGAGCTCGCTTACAGGAAATCAGTAGCGCTCCTCATCAAGGGGAAGCCCATCATGTGTACGATGGATATTGTTTAACCCATGAGCCGACTATAGGTGAAAGACCTCCCTCTTGGAGATTTCATATGGAGAATACAAGAGGATCCTTTCAGGATATATATCGAGGCGCGGTAGATTATGAAATCCAATCTTGTAGTGATGATATCGTGTTAAAGCGATGGGATGGAATGATTGCCTATCATTTGGCGGTGGTCATTGATGATTATGAAATGGGAGTAACTGAGGTTATTCGTGGCAATGATTTGTTACCTGTCACAGGGCATCAAATTGTTTTAGGACAGACATTAGGTTTTCCTGAACTAGAATATGGTCATGTCCCTATGCTAGTGGATGCAGAAGGGTATCGCTTGTCTAAACGGCAACAAAGCATCACCATCCGTGATTTACAGAACGAAGGGGCTACACCAGAGAGGCTCTGGGCATGGTTCGCACTAGAAACAGGATTGCTCACAAAGGGGGACTTACCTATTAATAGTAAAATAGGGCTTTCAGAATTATTAGAGATTACCATTCCAAAGAAACTATTAGAACAAGATACAATTAAATTGACAAATTTCGATATTATGGTATGATAGTACAGTAATGAGGTGATACGTATGTCAATGGAAACAGCGATCCAAGAAAAAACGTGGGCCGTGTTAGGCGCCACAACAAGAACCGATAAGTTCGGATATAAGATTTTCAAACATCTTGTCAATAAAGGATATACAGTGTATCCAGTGAATCCTAATATTACGTCTATCGATGGCGTACAATGCTATCCAAGCTTGCATGAGTTGCCAGTAGTACCTACTGTAGTCGACTTTGTGGTGCCTGAAAAAGTCGGGTTAGAAGCTTTAGATAGTTGTAAAAAGTTAGGGGTTAAGACCGTTTGGCTACAACTAGGTGCGGATAAACCGGCAGTAGTGAAAAAGGCAAATGAATTAGGTCTTGAAGTGATTCAAGATTGTGTATTGATTCAAATTTAATAGGAGGCTTACATGAGCGCAATTATTGATGTAACATCTGCAAATTTTAAAGAAGTGGTAGCAACAAATGATAAAGTAACTGTTGTGGATTTCTGGGCACCATGGTGTGGATACTGTGTTCGCATGATGCCAGTATATGATGAATTAGCTGCTGCATTGGGTGACAAAGTGACATTGACAAAAGTAAACACTGACGAACAACCTGAATTGGCACAATTCTTCAAAATTGAAATTCTTCCTACATTTGCTATCTTCAAAAATGGTGAAATCGTAGATCGCAAAATCGGTTTTATTCCATTAGAAGAATTAAAAGCAGCTGTAGAAGCACATCTATAATACATAAAAGGACTGATATCTTTGAGATATCAGTCCTTTTTTATGTATACCGTTTATCTAATAAACTTTCTAATTTTTTTTCTTTTCGAGCGTCTAATACTTTGCCTGCCAAAATGGATGGTATAGCTACGCCCACACCAATGGAGATAATGATAAGAATTGCGGTAACCCCACTTTGAATCGCTTCTACGAGAGAAGTGGAAGTCAGTGAGTTGATGTGCAACATGGCGTATAAAAATCTATAAATGAATACACCAGGTACGAGAGGTATTGCTGAAGGTATAGCTAAGACAAGAGAAGATGTCTTAGCATATCGAGCGGATTTCAAACAGAATAAACTCACCATAGCGGCAGCAATGAAAGTAGCACCAAACACAGAAAATCCTAAATATAATATGAGTGTATTTTTTACTAAAATAGCAATGAGGCCACCAATACCTATCAATGGTAATAGTTGTTTTGGTGTGTAAAACATAACAGCATAGCCAGCAGCGCCTACAACAGCTGCGCCTAATAAAACTGGTGAAATACTGTCAGGTACAATGCTTAAATGGGTAAAATCATAAGAATGATTAAAGTATTGAGCCATACTAATGCCTACGGTCATACTTCCTACGATAAGTAGGGTATGTACCGCTCTAGAAATACCTGCCAAAATATGATTATTTAACAAGTCGTCTACTGTATTGATAAGAGGGATACCGGGAACCATGAACAATGTACAAGCAATCATGGTATAGATCACATCGGCAGTGTCGAAAATGCATCCAGATAGAAAGGCTAACCCAGAAGATACTGCGGCAGCACAGGCAATACCGATGTATCCATTAATCTGAAATCTTTTTAAGATAAGTTGTACAATAAAGCCTAGTAAGGCACAAACAGTAGTTATCCAAGCAGAAATAATAGTGCCACCAAATAAAATCGGAAAGGCACCGCATGCAAATCCCGCAAAAATGGCAGATGTGGCATCCGAATAGGGAGGATCTTTTTTAGCAATCTCTTCTAACTGTTGGGAAAACTCATCAAGAGTATATTCATTACGTAATGCAGTCCAAGTTAAGATACTAGTGGCGGAAATAATATCCATATTAGCTCCTAAATATTGGACTTTTCTAAAGGATGTAAAGCAATCCTCTGGACTATGAATATTAATTAAAATATTAGAGTAGGCAATATGGATATGAAGATGATCTGCTGGAATTCCCATATACGCGGCCGCGCGACGCATATCTCGAACAATTTGGTTCGCATTGGCTCCATTTTCAGATAATAAACAGCCCATACGAAGTAGAATTTTTACCTTTTTTCTGATTTCCACAAAGGGATTTTCTAAAATTTGTAGGTCTCGTTCTGTATACTGCGCCATCTTAATGAGACTTTCTTAAATATTGGGTATTTAAATCTACATCAACTTCCACAGTATCTGCTTCAGGTTCAGCATCTACAAACTCAATAGATTCCAAATGTTGTACCACTTGGGCACGGATAAAACCTAAATACACTTCATATAAATCTTTTTTTTCTGCTAATTCTTCTTCTGTTAGAGCTTGACCAGATTTTTTTTTCGCTGCCAATGCATTAATGCGTGTTAATGCTTCTTCCATAGTCATTTCTTTTTTTTCTTGTTCTGTCATAGATAATCTCCTTATTTGTTAGCGCACACCCTTTATGGTATGATACACTATATATTAAGTGTTAGATAAAAGTATCTAACCTATGGTAATCATTGTAGATTTATATTATAACACAATTTACATAGTTTTTTCATCTTAGAGGAGAAGGCTCCGATGCGAATCACAAAAGCCATCAAGGCAGAGCAAATACGAATCTTGGGAGAAGTCTACCACGATGCAAAACCGGCACTAGAGTTTACTACACCTTTTGAATTGCTAGTAGCGGTAGCATTATCTGCACAATGTACGGACGAACGGGTCAACATTGTAACTAAACGACTCTTTCCCAAATATAGCGATCCCAAAGATATGTATGAATTAGGGATCCTAGGATTAGAGGCATTGATTAAAGACTGTGGATTATATCGCTCCAAAGCGAAACATATCCATGAAACATGTAAGATTTTAGTAGAACAATACAATAGTGAAGTGCCCCGAGATTTTGATACCCTAGTAACATTGCCAGGGGTTGGTCGTAAAACAGCCAATGTATTGGTATCTATTTTATTTGATACGCCAGCCATTGCAGTAGATACTCATGTATTCCGTGTGTCCAATCGGTTAGGGATTGCTAAGGGTAAAACACCTGACGAAGTAGAAAAGAAACTAAAAAAAGCGATTCCTATGGAACATTGGAGTGCTGCACATCATTGGATGATTTGGCACGGTCGAAAAATTTGTAAAGCACGAAAACCATTATGTGACGAATGTCCTTTATATGATGTATGCCAATCGGCGGGGAAGGTATAATATGACAGAACAAATGAGACGTCTCATCGAGACTTTTACAAAAGTAGGTATTACAGGACCAGCTATCGTACAAGAAATCGCAAGATTCCGCGCATTAGATCAAATTATTACGCAAAGCGGTGAAGTCCGTGAGTGGGGCATTACGCCAAAAGAATTATTTGAGCTCGCTCAAGCATCTACTGTGGATATGTTTGGTCCCTTGCCATATGATGAAGCAGGGTTCAAGGAAATTTATGGAATTTCTTTTAGTGTTGAGCTAATGGATTTCATCAGTGCTACTGGCTATTATGAAGGCGTGTCAGCAGGTCGGCAGTGGTCTGTACCAATGCAAGAAGTGATCGACTTCCATAAGAATACAGAAGGGATTATCCTCTTTGCTTATTTTGAAGAATATGCAACTATTGCAGAAGAGATTATGCAAACCCTTCCAACCGATCGTTTGCTCTTCTATACAGCTTCTGAAAGCTGCTATAATCTCTTCCGTAGTTTATATCCATTAGCACCAGTCATCAACGAATGGCCAGAAGATGTCATCTTTGACCACATTGTAGCAGCTACATCCGGAATGTTCACAGCACCGGTAACTACGATGGAACAAATGGCGGCTCGTGTGAACAATGTGAGCGAGAAAGGTACTGTACGTTACTTCATTCCAGTGTCTGCTGTGCAAGACCAATTGAATATGAATCGTGTAGCTTTACAGTTCATGATTCTTCAAAATCATTTAGAAGTAGTTCGAGAATGGGCTCCATTGCAAACGTATGAGTTCCGTTATGGCGTAGGTCCTGTGAAAAAAGTAGACCTTTCTATCTGTGAAATTGTTGAAGATGGGTACAAGCAAACAAACTTTATTCCATTACCACATGAAGTATTAGCCTCTATGGAAACATTTAGCTTAGCTCATTATGGACTTTCACTATATGGAGTGCAAGTAAGTATGAATCCGAAACATCCGACGATGGGTGAAGATGGATACATGCATGGCGATTATCGGATTCCAACATACATGCAACGCATGTTTGAGGCCTTGGAAGGATACTATTTACAAGTTTCTATGAAAGGCATCGATGTATCTGTTACATTGGAACACAAACAGGGTATCCCATTAGGTGCTTCCCCAGAAGATGCAACTGTACAAGAAGCGATGGAACAATCTATTTTACAAGATGATACAGTAGCATATCGTTGGTATTTTAACCATCCAAGTGCACCATTCTTATGGTATACATATTTCAACAGTGAAGAAGGAAAACAAGTAGTACGTACGTTAGCATCCATGGTAACTACTACACCAGCCTTATTGCAATTAATGGGTAGTTGTCGTCGCCAAGTAGTAAAAGAAGAAGCGCTAGCTACATTTACTACAAACTTTACAAATTCATTAAAGCAATATGAAACAGAAAAAGCGCAAGCTGAAACAAATTGGACCAATGCATTAGCTACATTAGCTACTGAGATTGTACCAGTACCAACAGAAACAAATACAGAAGTAGGGGAGGACTAATCATGGCCGTTGTGAATTATTCAATTTATAAAGTATTAGGTACGCTTTCAGAAAATAAAGATGGTATGAAAAAACAATTAACATGCACAAGCTGGGGACGTTATAATCCTAAATTCGATATCCGTGCATGGGACGAAGATTACTCGCAAATGACGAAAGGTGTCACCTTAACATTAGAAGAAATTTTAGAATTAAAAGAAATCTTAAACTCTGTAGATTTAGAAGAAGCTTTAGAAGAAGCAAAACAAGAACGAGCGGAGGCAAAAAAATTAGAAGCAGAAAAATCTGAATAAGTCATACTTATATTGTGAATCGTATACGATATAGCATATGAGTTATACATAAAGCCTATGGAGCCTATTATATGGTGCATAGGCTTTATTTTGTATACATGTCTATTATCTATTCCAATACTCTTTATCAATATGATATAATGAATATAAATTTAAAGTTGGGTATATCTTTACAAATCACAAGAATTGAGAATTGGGGTATTGATATGAAAAAACAAAGAAAAGAACTCTTAACGGTATGGATTACCTTGTCTTTGCAATTAGGGACTTATGCAGCACAAGGCATTGTAAGTCATGAGGTTATGGTGGACAATAGTCAGTCTGTTCCCGTTATACAGATTGCAAGCCCTATCCATGGTGTATCTCATAATCGGTATGAGTCCTTTTCTACAGATACGGGGGCTATCTTTAACAACGCTACTACTCCTACGGTTAGCACTCAGAACGGAACTATCAGTGCAAACCCAAATTTACGAGAATCGGCTAGCCTTATTGTCAATGAAGTAGTAGGCACGTCTTCCTCACAGTTAGCTGGAGCTTTTGAAGTAGCAGGACAGCCGGCAGATGTGGTCATTGCTAATCCCAATGGGATTTCAATCAAAGGTGTTCATTTTATCAACACCCCGAAAGCCACGTTTGCTACAGGCGTTCCCCATATGGTGGATGGTCGGTTAGAAAACTTTGCCATTGAGAAAGGAAACATTGATGTAACAGGTGCTATCAATGCGCCTACAGAACATAGTGGAGCTAACTCATATCCTCCTATTTCAAAGGTAGATTTACTGGCAAAGACGATACGTATCAATGCAGATGTGGTGGCACAAGATTCTATTCGAGCTATTACAGGGCGTAATACAGTGAACTATGCAGATGGAACTGTAACAGCTAGGGAACCTGGCGAAAGTACACCTACAGGTGTTGCCTTAGATGTAGGTGCTCTTGGTGGTATGTATGGAAATACCATTTCTTTAATCGGTACAGAATCTGGATTAGGTGTTAATATCAGCGGCTCCATTGATGCCATAGCGGGGAGCCTACACATTGACACAGCAGGAAATCTCACTATCGAACAAGGTGGTTCACAGCAAGAGCCTACTAGCATTCATAGTGCCAAAGAATTGGAAATTCGTAGCCAAAATTTACATAATCGTGGCACCCTAGTGGGCGATGAAACTGTGACAATACAAAGTGCTACTGTTACCAATGATGGAAACCTACAAGGAAAACAGATTGAGGCAAATGTTACTCATCTACGTGGACAGGGAGTGATTTCCAGCGCAGAGAATTTAACTATCCAAGGTACAGACTCTATTATGTATCAAGGAGGCATGCGCTCTCAGTCTGGGGATATCACTGTACGTGGGAAACAGGTAGAAGTGGATCGAAACCATGTACAAGTCGTATCAAAAGATAAATTGCATATAGAATCGCAAACACCTACGCCTGAAACACCCGTAGATATTCCAAAACCAGCTTTAGAGAATCCTTTACATACGCCTACTATACAACCTATTCCTCACACACCTAGCAAGGTTGTCGTAGAGGATACACAAGAAGATTTACCTATTGTTGTAGATGTGAATAGCCCTAAGAATCGTCAACCGATTCTAGATACGACGAGAAATGGCATAGATATCCTACACATTGCCGGTGTTGATGGAAACGGTGTTTCTCACAATGCATATACACAGTTTAATGTGAAAGAGCGAGGTCTTATTCTCAATAATGCTACGAAATATACAAAGACACAATTAGCGGGTTACATTGATAAAAATATGTTCCTAGCGGGGAATGGTGCTAAGACAATCATCAATGAGGTCACTTCTACGAGTCCATCTATTTTGAAGGGACATATAGAAGTGGCAGGAAATCCAGCAGATGTAGTCATTGTGAATCCTAATGGTATGACCGTCAATGGATTAGGCGTGATCAATGGCACTCATATGACCTTGCAAGGAAAATCTTATATAGACATCGTAGGCAAAGGCTATGGGGGAGAGCAAATAGATAGTACTTTTATCAGCGACCGTTTACGTAATCGCCGCAGTGAATTATGGGGGCATCACCTTCGTATTGATACAGAAAACCTAGAGAACACAGGGAACATAGCGGCACATACAATGCATATATCTGCTAACACTATGCACAATACAGGGTTTGTAGAAAGTAAAGACACGCTCCAATTGACTGGAAACGAGCTTGTACAAGATAAGGGTATTATGAAGACGAATCAGGCTGTCCACGTTTCAGCGCATCATATTCGTAATAGCAATTCCTCTGTATTAGAAGCTGGTAATAGTGTGCATATCACGGGAGATACCTTACAGAACGATGCGTCCCATTTGGTCAGTCATGGTGTGATGGACTTAGGTGTAGGCAATGTAGAAAATACAAATACTGGTGCCATCATTGCGAAGGATACCTTGCAGATACAAGGGAATACTTTTGCTAATACAAAAGGCATTCTCTTTTCAAAAAACGATGCAGAGATAGATATGAAAGAGGATGTGACGAACACCAATGGATTGTGGCATGTGCTAGGTAATTTACGTGTGCAAGGTCGTCACATTCGGAACATAAATATCAAGGGATCTTACTTTGGCTCAGATATGTATGTAAAAGGCAATGCTTATATACTGGGAAAAGAGAGCTTTGAAAATAGGTCCTCCGATGTCATTGTCAAAGGTGATCTCAATATATCAGCCTCTAAGATACAAAACCATAAGGATGTGTTTAAGACGGGGTGGACTATTTCAGAAGAAGATAAGTATGAGGGCATACCGCATCTAGACCAGCCAAACTATTATGAGGCAGATAGAAAATACCATAGAACGATTCATACAGGAACCATAGAAGAGGAAACTGCCACATCTAGAATACTGAGCGATGGCACTATTCATATTACAGGGCAAGATGTGCAAAATACATACAGCCAGATTATGGCGAAAGAAGGCTTACAAGTTACGGCGGACTCCATTACCAACACAGGCTATCAAGGGACGATTCACTATGACGATATAGGTCGAGATAGACATTATTGGAAATATAAACAGAAAAAACGTTGGTGGAAACGTAAAAAGTGGGTCTATGGACATACAGATATTCCCTATGAACATCACGAAGTGTTTGATGCTGAAAGTAGTCCATCCAGTGAACGTATTGCCGTGTTAGGCAGTCATGGAACTACGAGTATCCAGTCGAATGCATTTGCCAATACAACCCTTGAGGCAGATGGAACAGTCTATGCAGTGCGAGATAAAAAAGTTGAAACTGCGGTTGTACCTACAGATGTTTCCAAATTAGTGACACCAGTGTTAGAGCCATCAAAACAACTATATATGACGACACATCCGCTTGCGGTACCTAAGATAGAAGAAAATCCCCTATATACAGATAAAAAGCAATTTCTAAGCAGTGACTATATGGTCACTAGATTACAAGCAGACCCAGAACGAGTGTACAATCGATTACGCAATGGATATGAAGATCAAGAAATCGCCAAAGAAGAACTCCGTCAAAGTGGTCATACCCTCACGAAATATACAGGTTATGATCAGTCTTTACTTACAGGGATACCTAACAGCATGTTACACCATGGAGATTTGCGCAAAGATGGTAGTATCGTCTTAGGTAAAGATGTGCAGGTAATAAGCCAAAAAGTAGATAATACGGGCACTATACAAGCAAAGGATTCTTTGTCCATTGTAGGTAGTAATGTTCGAAACCTCAACGGGAGTATCAATGGTAATCTAGTTTCTATACGCACAGATATGTTACAAAATACTTCGGGTCGTATACATGGTAAAGATGGTGTTCACATAGAAGGAAAGGACATCCGTAACGAAACACAGGTAACGACTAATAGTTCATTGGGATATCAACAAGATACAGCGCATGGAAATGCTAGTATTACTAGTGACGGCGGTATCCATATCCAAGGGGATACCATACACTCTGTAGGGGCTACTATACAAGGAAATAGTACGGTGAGTTTAGCAGGAAAAGATATACAAATCTCTGCTCGTACCTTACAAAATCGAAATAAAGCTAGGGGAGTGACCTTAGACTCCACTAAGTACTTAGGTAGTACCGTACAAGGACATACGGTACAAGTCCAAGGGGGACAGATCACCTTACAAGGATCTCGTATGATGGGACACACAGTAGACATTACAGGGAACTCTCTAACCCTTACGAATGTAACGAATAGAACTTTGTCAGATGTAGCTGTCGGTACTAGAGGTAGTGACTATTTCAACCGTAAGATGGTTATAGAAGAACAGAATTTAGGAGCTACCATTGCAGGCGAGACTGGTGTTAAGGTGCGTATGGATAACAATGTATCCATGAAAGCAAGCACTATACATAGTAAAATGGGTCTTGTAGATGTACAAGCAGGTCGAGTCTCTATTGCACATGGTACTGAGCGCCATGAAACACTATCTGAAATGCATCAAAAAGATAGAGGTTTCTTGTCATCTACCACAAGGGATACCTATGACCATAGACGTACAGATACGGTAGTAGGTTCTACGATTTCCAGTGGTACTGTTAAGGTAGATGGTAAGCAAGACGTACTAGTCAAAGCTAGCCATATAGTAGGGGATGCAGATGTTACGGTTACGAGTGCAGGCAATTTGACTATTACATCAGCACAGGAAGAATCTGGTGCCACTCATCGTGAGGAAGTACGTAAATCTGGTATTTTTGGTAATGGCGGTCTTAGCCTTACCATTGGTACACAAAAACAAGCAGATACCTATGATGCTAAGAGCAGTGTAACCAAAGGCAGCGTGATTGGAAGTCGCTTTGGTTCTGTCACCTTAGGTGCTACAGGATCTACACAAATAGAAGCTAGTGATGTAGCATCTAAAGGGGATATTCAGGTTCAAGGCTCTGGCGTGACAATTCGCAATGGTTATACCACATCCCATACAGAAGAAACACATAGATTTTCTAAAAGTGGGCTTACTCTCTCATTGTCGAATCGCTTAGTAGATACTACAACCAATGCAGTAGGTACACTCACACGAGCAAACTCTGTAAAAGACGAACGATTGAAAGCTCTATTAGCCTACAAAACCTATGACGATGCTAAGACATCTATAGAAAAATCTAAACTGAAAGACCAAGCCAAGAGTTTACACCTCAATCTATCTTTAGGCACAGAACGAAGCGAAGCTTCTACGAATGTAGATAGTAAGATAGCAAAAGCATCGACCGTTGTATCCGATGGACATATTCGTATTACCACTAAGAAGGATGATATCCACATAGAAGGAAGCGATGTACAAGGCAAGGACATTACCTTAGATTCTGCGAACAGTATCTATGTGAAGGGCAAAGAAACGACTTCTGAGATGACACAGAGTATGAAACAGAAACAAGGCTCCTTAGGTATTTCCTATGATATTTTACAACATCGATTCTCTGATATATCCGTCAATGCCAGTGGTAGTAAAGGCAGTATAGCAGGTACAGATATAGTTCATGATCCATCAAACATAACTGCAAGGAACACCCTTGGAGTGAACACAAAACAGGATGTACACATCAAAGATGGTGTTCTCAAGGGAGAGGCTATTGAGGCAAATATTGGTGGAAATTTAGAGGTTCACTCTGTACAAGACACACATGACTATACAGACCATACTACATCTGGTGGCATGAGTCTTAGCCTATCTAAAAAGGGAGCATTTAACTCGTTACAAGGTTCCTTGCAACGGACGGATATAGATAGCAAATACACCTCTGTAATCCACCAATCTGGACTCTATGCAGGACATACAGGATTCAACATATCCGTAGGAAACACGACTACATTAGAAGGTGCTCTGTTATCTAGTAAAACAGATAGTAATACACTGAAAACAAAATATCTAATCATGAAGGATATGGAGAATAGGGCGAAGTATACCTATGGGTCTAAAGGGATTTCGTATTTATCTGACGTACAATATCGGAAGTCTTTGGAGCACATTAGAGATAGAAAGAATGCTATAGTCACAGATAAAAATCTTAGTGTTCCAGCCAAGATACAACGTTTACAGCAGTTGAAGCAAGATAAGGACTATACAAGCCACCTTAATTATGTCAATAGCATGCATAATCAAGTAGGTCTATTACCAAATATGTTACCTGGTGAAAGAAAAGAAGCATACAGTGTGACTAGATCTGCTATTGCACCTGGAAAGATTGATGTAGAGAATCCTAAGGTGGATGTAAGTCAAATTAATAGAGACATTAATCACAGCCTTCAGGCATTAGATACTATTTTCAACAAACAAGACATACAAGAACGACAAGAACTAACTAAATTATTTAACAAATATGCCAATGAAGCGATTCATCATATTTCTGATATGGCAGGTTGGAAGGAAGGCTCATCAGAAAAAGTGGCATTACATGCCATAGTAGGCAATATAAGTGCTAATATTGTGCATGGGAATACAGATGTAGGCACTGCAGCAGGTGGACTATCTGAACTCCTCGCACCAGCTATATTAGAGGCATCTAATGGCGATCCGGCAAAAGCACAATGGCTAGCATATGCCTTGGGATATGCAACAGATAAACTTGCTGGAGGAACTGGAGAACTAGGTGGAAGTATTAGTCACTATGGAGTTAAGTGGAATGGATTGTCAAATTATCAACAAAGTTATTATGAAGATGCAATTTATAGGTATCTTGTAGATAATAATAGAAGATACCATAAAGATGGTATTATCAAAGTGCTTGAATCTGCAATTATTATTAGTAATAACAATAAATACCTATCAGATGCAGCTGAACCTCAAATGATTGATGAACTAGAAGAATCAGCTCGTATATTAGGGTTAAATTATAGCTATAATTATGAGAATGGTTTAACTGGAGAGATGATTCGAATTTTAGAAGAATATGCAGATAAGTTACCTAAAAGAGATATGGTTTGGGTAAATGGTGGCATAGGTGTTGGTCTAGGAATAAATGGAAAAATAGGGCCTGTGAGAGGGAATGTAGGCGCCTCATCGCATCTTGATTATGATACAAGTCGCAAAGGGTTAGCAATTATTTCTAAAATAGGGGCTGGTGCAGGAGTAACTGAAAATTATTCTTTAGGAGCAAATGTAGTTAATGTGGCAAATGCGCGTAACATTAGAGATAATGAAACGACAGTTAATATTTATCTATCAAGATCATTTAATAAAGTAAGCGGTGCTTCATTATATACTGGGCTTGATGATACGATCTTTGATATAGGTGGAGGTGCATATGTAGGATCTGGAGGCGAAGGGTATATAAATTTTAACACTACAGCAATGAAAGATAGATTTTATGGCGAAAAAAAGGGGAAAGAGTTATTAGAAGATGAATTAAGTGAATTAAAGGAGGAATATAATAGATGATCATGAAGAGAATAAAAGATAACTTTAATCCATATACATCACTTTCACTAAAGGGTTATAATAAAAGTCTTGGATGGATAATGTTATGGTCATGGCTACTAGGGATTTCTGCACTTATTTTAGAAAAAAATGGAGCAGAGGTTGATATTATTGCTTTATTATTCGCCATCATCGTATGTGGCTCTCATTATATGCTGTTTATATTCACTATAAAACGGTTCAGAGCAATGAATATTCCAATCATTTGGGCAACAGCTATTTTTATTATACCTCTTCATCTATTATGTTTTATAGTAGCGGAGTCAAATGATGGCTTTATCATTAAGATGAGAAAAAAGTTAGGTTATTTACTGAAAGAGGATACCAATGCATGAAATTATTAAAACTACACTTCGTACGCTAGAAAGCTATGGCGCTAATGACGAGGATATGCTATTTTTGTTTTATAATTGCATTGGATTGATTCCATTATGTATATATTGGTTTAAATACAATAACAAAAGATATAATGTGTTAACCAATATAGGGATTCATATTTTACGAGTATTAATTTTCTCTGTCTCTTTTGGTACATTAATTCGATTTGGATTTATAGATGTTTGGATTAAATGGAACTCCTTATTATTAATAACTTACACTATTATAGGTTACTACTATTGGATACATGAGGAATTGTTATCATCCCTCACTAATAGAATGCGTCATATTTTGAAATATATCTTTTATACTTCTATTTCTATTCAATGCATATATATCCTGTGCAAGTTGTTGGAAATTTAAACTTTCAAAGTATAGATGAAATTAATATTTGTTCTGATAAATTGGCATGGAAGTTGATATTGTAAGATGTTATAGGAGTTCCATAGATATGATTGGATATATTAAGAAATATGGTGTAGAGATTATTTTAATACTTGCTTATATAGGTATTATGTCATTAGTGGCTCAGATAATGTATACACCATATGACCCCCCATCCTTGAATATTGAAAAAAATATGATAACCGGAAAATATGTAGCTGTCATGGAATCTAAAAACTATTCGAGAGTGATAGAACCTTATGTGAAGGCACAGTACTTTACTAGAAGTTTTCAATATACGTACGGCTCAATTGGATTTATGAGTGAATTCGTATTTAATGGTGATACTACCGTGGTATTAAATAAAAATATGACAGACGAGGAAAAAGAAAAGATTATTGAATTACTAAAGGATATACATAAGGATAAAGAATTAGGTCATCCTAGAATTTCTATTATTGAAGAAAAAGATTTGGATGAACGTAAGTATGAAATTATGAAAAAATTAGAAACTCAGGCACGAGAGAAACCATTAGAAGATCGTTCCGAGAGATATAACAGATTGTGGTAAAGGAGTCTAGGATTGATAGCACATAAAATAGTTACAGGCCTTGCTTGTTTGTGTATAGGGGTATGTTCTTATAGTGTTCATGCCAATACTATAGACGAGCAAGGTAAACTGCTAGACCAGATGGAGCGTTCTATATCTCATGTGGAACAAAAGGAAACACCGACGTTCACAGTTCTTGCAGAGGGAATAGTACCTCAAAAGATGGATCAACTGTCTAGTGATGAACCAGAATTTTTAATTCATCATATTGAACTTTCACAGGTTCCACCAGAGTTTAGTTTTCTGCAAACTATGGTGGCTAAGAAAGAACATCAATTGTATGGGGTAGAAACCATTAATACCTTGTTGCAGGAACTTAATACAGCTTTACTAGATAGAGGGTACGTTACCTCTAAGGTCTATATGGAACCTCAAAATATAGGAAGTGGCACACTTCGCTTATCCTTGCTAGTAGGAACCGTGGAAGAAATACAATTTAAGGGTGTAAAAGGTAATTATACCAATGTATTAGCCTTTCATAAGGGGCATATCTTAAACATACGGAAGATAGAACAAACTGTAGATAATTTAAATACAGTACCCGATCAGAAGGCTAAGGTGCAGTTACAACCAGGAAGTCAGTTAGGTACATCTATAGTGGTATTTCAGATAGAAAATAATTCAAAAGTAAAGGTCACCACAGGATTTGATAATTTTGGTAATGAAGGGACAGGGCGCTTGCAAGGGAATGTGTCTATTACGGTAGGTAGACCATTAGATCGTAGTGATACTTTGTACTATAGTTTAACTAGATCTAGACACTCAGATAGTATCAATGTAAGCACATCAAACTATGTATCATATCAAATACCAATTGGAAATGATAGCATTACCTTTAGCCATTCTAATTCAGACTATCAACAACGGGTTAGCTATGCCATTAAACCATTTATTTCTAGCGGTAACTTTACTAGCGATGAACTACGATGGAAACACGTATTGCACAGGAATAGCCAACAGATTACAGAATTAGTGCAAGGTCTTACTCATAAGACAAGACATTCTTTTATCAATGGCAGTGAAATTGATGTGCAACGGAGAAATACCACGTCTTGGTCCATAGGAATACACCAAAAACGATATAGCAAGAAGGGAAGTCTAGATTGGTTAGTGCAATATGAAAAAGGTCTTCCTTGGTGGGCTAGTCCTGGGCCGACAGATTATTTAGGAGAAGCTACCACACAGTATCATATATATACGGGGAAAGTGAATTATCAGCGTCCATTGACTCTTTGGAATCGGAAAGCTACCTATACAATAGAAGCAAAAGGACAGTATACGAATAGTAAGCTCTATAGCAGTGAGTTCTTTACCATTGGTGGATGGTATACAGTGCGTGGCTTTACCGGAGATAGAAACCTAGCTGCAGAACGAGGGTTCTATGTACGGAATACCTTAGATGTATCAATAAATCAGAATCATACACTGTATGTAGGTTTAGATTATGGTAAAGTGTACGGCAAATCTACGGAAGATATATTGGGTACAGAGTTGTGGGGTGGAGCCATTGGTATGAAAGGACACTATGGAAGTGCTAATTATAATCTATTCTTGTCCACACCGTTACAAGCACCAAACGGTTTTACAGTACCACACCGAGTTCTAGGAATACAGATGAGTGTAGCATTTTAAAAATCTGAATAAGTCATAGTCCCTAGTATTGCATAGATAACGGGATTCGTGTTATAATCTTTAGGAATAGTTTAGACGTTGAAAAGAGGTGTATATACATGAAAGAAGGAATTCATCCTAATTATGCGGAAGCAACTGTAACTTGCGGTTGTGGAAACACATTCAAAACTGGTTCTGTTAAAGGTGATCTTCGCGTGGACGTTTGCTCCAACTGCCATCCATTCTTCACAGGCCAACAACGTGCGGCTAAAGCTCGCGGTCGTATCGAACAATTTAACAAACGTTACGGCAAATAATTACGTAAATAACCTATACAAATTAATTGGCAGAGCTAAGGCTCTGCCTATATTTGTTTTACAGGAGACCCTATGACTCAGGAACGAGTAAAAAAATATGTAGGTGGACAAGCCGTCATTGAAGGGGTTATGATGCGTGGTCCTAAGATTATGGCCACAGCTTGTCGAAAACCAGATGGAACCATCACGGTTAAAGAAGAACCTACGAAATCTATCCAAGACAAGTATCCCATATTAAAGTTGCCATTTCTGCGTGGAGTAGTAGCTTTATTTGAAGCCTTAGTGATTGGTATGAAAGCCTTATCCTTTTCGGCACAGGCCTCTGGAGAAGAAGAGGAAGAGGTATCTAACAAAGAAATTGCCATCACTATGGCTGTATCTGTACTCATTGCAGCAGCATTATTTATCGCCTTACCGACATGGTTGGCAAAATTTATGCCAGGTGCAGGCACAGATCATATGATATTGAATTTATATGAAGGAATGATTCGTTTAATCCTTTTTTTATTATATATTTTTGCTATTGGACTCACTCCAGATATTAAGCGTGTCTTTCAGTATCATGGGGCAGAGCATAAAACAATACACACCTATGAAAATGATATGGAATTAACCGTGGAAAATGTGCGAAATCATTCTAGATTACATGCACGCTGCGGTACTAATTTCTTATTATTCGTCATGGTAGTGAGTATTATTGTATTCGCATTTCTAGGTTGGCCTAATTTAGTGGAACGTATAGTATCTAGATTAGCCTTGATGCCAGTGGTGGCTGGAATTTCCTATGAATTGATTCGCCTAGCTGGACGGACACAGCATCCACTCATGAAAGCCATCATTGCTCCTGGTTTAGCCCTACAATATATGACTACGAGAGAGCCAGAGAATGACCAAATTGAAGTGGCTATTCGTGCCTTACAATCTGTGCGACCTAGTGAAGAAGATGCTTACGAAGAAAATTAGAAAGGAGTCACCGTGTTAGTAGATAAACTGCAAGTGATTGAAGATAAATTTTTAGACTTGGAACAGCGCATTTCTGACCCAGATGTGATTGCTCGCCAAGAAGAATGGCGTAAACTGACTCGCCAACATGCATCATTAACGGATACAGTGAACACATTCCGTCAATATAAACAAGTCTTAGACGGCATTGAAGAAGCGTTAGAAGTACTAGGTGATAAAAGCCTAGATGAAGACTTCCGTGCTATGGCACAAGAAGAATTGAATGAATTAAAAGTTCGTCGAGATGAATTAGAGGCAGAATTACATATTTTGCTATTACCAAAAGATCCGAACGATGATAAAAATATTATCGTCGAAATTCGTGGCGGTGCTGGTGGTGATGAAGCAGCTTTATTCGCAGGAGATTTATTCCGCATGTTTACAAAGTACGCAGAAACACAAGGCTGGAGATGTACCATCATCGATGCGAACGAGCCTGAATTAGGGGGCTTCAAAGAGGTGGTATTCTCTATCGAAGGCGACAGTGTATATTCTAAGTTAAAATTTGAAAGTGGCGTACATCGTGTGCAACGTGTACCAGATACAGAATCTTCTGGACGTATCCATACGTCTACTGTAACTGTTGCGGTATTACCAGAAGCAGAAGATATCGACATCGAAATTAACGATAAAGATTTGGAAATCGATACATACCGTGCATCTGGTGCAGGTGGACAGCACATTAATAAAACGGAGTCTGCCGTTCGTATTACACACAAACCATCTGGTATTGTGGTAGCTTGTCAGGATGAGCGTTCTCAGCTCAAAAACCGTGAAAAAGCAATGCGCGTATTGCGTGCTAAATTACAAGATAAGGCAGAGCAAGAGGCGACATCCGCTATGGCAGCAGACCGTAAAAGCCAAGTGGGTACAGGGGATCGCTCCGAGCGTATTCGTACGTACAACTATCCACAAGGTCGTGTGACAGACCATCGCATTAACTTAACTTTATACAAATTAAATGCTGTATTAAATGGGGATATGGATGAATTAATCCAAGCTTTAATCACAGCAGAACAAGCCGCTAAAATGCAAGAGGCAAATCAACATGGATAATGAGTTATGGACAATTAGTCGCATGCTCCAATGGACAGAGCAGTATTTTCGCTCCAAAGGCATAGAATCAAGCCGCTTGGATGGGGAAGTACTGCTTTCTCATAGTTTGGGCTGTGACCGCATGTATTTATATGTCAATTTTGATCGACCTTTGGACAAAGCTGAATTAGATGCCTATCGACCTCTAGTGGTACAGCGTGCGAATGGGTATAGCGTAGCCGCTATTACAGGGCATAAAGAATTTATGGGGTTAGACTTTCATGTGAACGAGCATGTATTGATTCCACGTCCTGATACGGAAACATTAATTGAGGATATACTAGCTCTTTATGATGTGGATGCATCGCCACGCGTTTTAGACTTATGTACAGGTCCCGGTACCATTTTATTAAGTCTATTGCATTATTTGCCGAATGCCACAGGTGTAGGTGTAGATATTTCGAACAAAGCCTTAGCAGTAGCTGAGAAGAATCGCATATCTTTGGAACTAGCCGATGTTTCAAGGTTCTGTCAAAGTGATATAAAGCAACTATTAGAACAGTTGACAATAGGCAAAGGTACTGAATATAATGCGCTAATGGATGCTTGTACATCTCTATTTGGAGAACAATTTACATCCTTAGAAGGCCTGTTTGATGTACTTGTGTCGAACCCACCATATATCACAACAGCAGAGATGAAAGCATTATCTCAAGAGGTATTATATGAACCTCACATTGCACTTCATGGAGGGGATACGGGTCTAGAGTTCTATGTTCCTATCATTCGTGAAGGCTGGCGTTTTGTAAAAGACGGTGGATACCTCGCTATCGAAATTGGACAAGGTCAAGAAGAGGCAGTATCTAAACTAGCGAAAGAAGCAGGTCAATATGGAGAACCAGTATACCAACGAGATATTGCGGGTATTATTCGTGAAGTACGTTGGGAAGTACGACGCTCTTCTATGTAAACTTTTATTCTATGGATTTGTTATTGGAGATAGAGCGCCATATACTTCTCCACAAATTTACGTTCCACTGAGATTTGCTCCGAAGTATATGACGCTCTGTCTTGTTTGATTAATAGTGGTGTGTATAAAAACTATATAAAAATCGCTTTGGGAATGAAAAGTTTTTGTATAATTGGGATTCCTATAAATTTATATAATAATTTTGTGATAGTGATATAATAATATATAAGAAAGGAGGCGCGATATGGAAGCATTAGATTCTATTGAGACACAGGTATTAACATCTGATGATGTGGAATTAGCAGGAACTTTGCTCCGGGTAGGGGATTTGGTGGCCATACCTACGGAGACGGTGTACGGCTTAGGCGCTAATGGCCTGGCGGCAGATGCGATGGATCGAATTTATGCAGCAAAGGGGCGACCTTCTGATAATCCATTAATCTTACATGTATGTGACCAGTCTATGGTGCATCGTTTAGTACGACATATCACTACTTTAGAGCAAACCTTAATGGATACCTTTTGGCCAGGTCCATTGACGATCACCTTTGAAAAGTCTGCGTTAGTACCAGAACGAGCGACTGGTGGACTTTCAAGAGTAGCACTGAGATGTCCAGCCCACGAAGTATGCCGTGAGATGATACGCATAGCTGGTGTGCCTATTGCAGCACCTAGTGCTAATCGGTCAGGGCGACCGAGCCCAACTACAGCAGAAGCAGTCCTACACGATATGAAAGGACGCATACATGCCGTGGTGGATGCAGGACCCTGTGAAATTGGTGTAGAATCTACAGTAGTACAAGTCGAAGATGATACGGTAATTATCCTACGTCCCGGCGGTGTTACAAAAGAGATGCTAGAAATGGTGGCTGACCATGTGGTGTATGATACAGCTTTGCATGACCCTACAGAAGCGCCCAAAGCACCGGGTATGAAATATCGCCATTATGCACCAGATATGCCTGTGCAGGTTTTAGTAGGTTCTTCAGGGGCTGTAGTGAAATCCATAGAATCTAGTACTAATTCGAATGTATGTAAACGTATTGGGCTATTCCTATCTCAACAAACTTGGGATTTGCTAGTAGAGACATTAGGTGTAAAATCAACCACTATATCTGAAGATACACATGTGACTCACCTAGTTTCATTCGGAGTAGGTGCTGACACTCAAGAGATGATTGGGATACTCTATGGTGAAACAGCAGAACCTGTATCTTTGGCAAATCAATTGTATGAGGGATTGCTAGATTTCAACGAAAAAGATGTGGATCTACTCATTGTAGAAGGTTGTAAAAAAGAAGGCCTAGGAGTGGCCGTTATGAACCGATTGGAAAAAGCGAGTGGTGGTCAAGTATTTATCATTGAGTAAGTTTTGATTATTGTAATTTTAAAGTATTTTTTATCTTTATAGTTTTATAGAACTCCTTAAGGAGCACATAGTGTTTATAATTTTGTGAGTGTTGTGATTTAATTAAAAATCCAGTGCTATTTAAAGGAGTATAAAAACTTTATATAAAATCATAATAGAGGTAGTAAATGAATTTATTATTTGTTTGTACAGGGAATACCTGTCGTAGTCCCATGGGTGAGGGCATTGCCCGTGCTGTTGGACGTGACCTTGGCATAGAAGTAGTGACTTTATCCACAGGTTTATTTTGCGTACCAGGAGCTAAGGTGAGCGACGAAGCTGTGGTGGCAGTTCGAGAATTAGTAGACGAAGATATTAGCGAACACAGCTCTCGACCATTAAAAGTAGATTTTGTGAAAGCCGCAGATTATGTATTGGCGATGACAGAAGATCATAAAAAAATATTACTTCGCCAATTTCCTTTTGATAGTAAAAAAATTATGACCCTTGCTGAATTTGCTGGTGAAGTAGGCGATGTAGATGATCCATTTGGACAATCCCAAGAAGTATATACGAAAACAGCGGAACAGATTGTACGGTATGTACAACAAGGGCTTGCATTGCATAAATAAGAATGTTCCATTCGGGTCATCAAATAGATTAGATACCTTAGCATATAAAGAATACTATCATTGCTTGTATCTATACATTAACAATGCGGATGTGTATCCACAATATAGGTGTACACAGATATATATTGATAAGATACTATTTTATGAACCTAGTGTTAAATAAAGGAGGACGAAATGAAAGTAGCAGTTGGTTGTGATCATGGTGGATTTCATTTAAAAGAGGCTATTAAAGGCTTACTAGAAAAACAAGGTATTGAGTACAAAGATTTTGGTACATACTCCACAGATTCTATGGATTATCCAGATGTGGCAAAACCATTAGCAGAAGCAGTAGCAGCTGGTGAATTTGACCGTGGCATTTTGACATGTGGTACAGGTATTGGTATCGGAATTGCAGCAAACAAAGTAAAAGGCATTCGTGCCGCATTATGTCATGATACATTCTCTGCACACGCTAGCCGTGAGCATAACAATGCAAATATACTCACTATGGGTGAACGTGTTATTGGTCAAGGATTGGCATTAGATATCGTAGATATTTGGTTGCATACTGAATTTGAAGGTGGTCGCCATGCAAAACGTGTGGATAAAATCTCCGCTATTGAAGAATAATACAAAAGAATAAAATCGAACAAAGTTACGGCTAGTCCTAAAATGGGACTAGTCGTTTTTATGTTCGATGTATGATGTACCTAGTCAATTCTTTTAGTTTGTACATGGTAGTACTACCAAAAAAACTACTACGAAAACTATCACCAAAACTATCACCAAAACTATCACTAAAACTATCACTAAAACTACCACGAAACAGGAAGCAATTATTGAAATAATTGCTCAAAACCCTTGTATAAGTACGAAAGAACTTGCGGAACAATTGAATATTACTATTCCAGGTGTACGATATCATTTAACAAAAATGAAGAAGGCTGGACTTATTCGATATGAAGGGTCAGCAAAGTTAGGTCAATGGATAATAGTGAAATAGTATATTTGAATACACATGATTAAAAGGTGATTAGAGTAAAATCTAATCACCTTTTTTATTTAAAAAATTAATAAGCTTGCCATATAATAGAGAATATTTTCTTCCTTTAAATTTATATATTGGTTTCTAATGTAACAAATAATTAATTTATAAGACCAAAAGCATTATATTTTATCTAAAAAACTATTTACAATGACAAAATATGTCATTCTGCTTTTGTATAGTATACATATAAAAGTTGCCACACCCTATTGCATGAGAGAATAAGCTTTCATAGAGAAGCGGTGGCAAACGATAGGTTTAGGGTTCTGAGAAACCCAGTTATTTGTATGATACAGGAGGCTAGTATGAGTCGTGATAATGAAAGTGTAGACATTTCAGCAATTTTAGATGCCATCAAGGAGGCAAAAAGTTCTTTACAGGACATTATCGAGGATATTCAAGATTCTGATACGTTAGAAGAAACTGTAAATGATGAAGTGTACTATTCTGGTCTAGATGTACCTTATGATGCATTAGATGAAGAGTTTCGAGAAAAGAGAGAGGCTAAGAAATTGGCAGGAAAGGTATTGCGAGACTCTGTATTTGAACCAATGATGTCGGAATTGAAACAATCTATAATTAATTATGTGGATCATACTGTATGGTATCACGAAGATAGATTAGGTGATTGGATGAACAAGGTTGCAAAGTACAGTATCTTGCAAGGTCTTGCGGAGTGTGCTAGGTCGGAATGTTTTGATTTAGTAAATCGAAGAGATTATTATGAAAGCTTCAATGAACGAGTCGAAGACGTGTTAAGTGAATTACGTAAAACAATTATGCTTGAATCGGATGGAGGTATCGTATTGGATTCGTCTTTCAAAAACTGTGATATTACAGTTCATGCGGAGGAAAGTTTAGAAGCACTGGATGCATTATATAAGGGAGAAGGATGGATTCAAGAGTTCATGGATACAGTACGTAAAGAGAATGAGCTTTCAGATACCCAAATTGAAAATATATTAGAATCGGACACGGAGTTTGATGATGACGATGCACAGATACATATTTGGAAAATCTCACAAACGATGCTTGAATATGAATATGAAAGTTTACAACAAGATTTAGAGTTTACATCTATTATGGGATTTGAGCCATTACAAGATATGGTGGATGACTTAATTCGGGTAAAACCTGCTAAAGAATATGAAGAAAAATTAGAAGCCTTATTAAGAGACCGATTTGCACTAGTGAATGAAAAAATCCAAGAGTTACGCATGGATGTAACTTGGTAATAATTATTTCTGAAGTATTGGAGAGGGAATAGTATATTAGGCGTAGGCTATAATAAATAATGTAATAGCAATCTTACTTATTTTCCTATACAATAGTACATGTAATATTACTATTACTATTAGATAGGAGACACTATGCATATTTTATTAACAAATGATGATGGCTTATGGGCCCCAGGGATACAAGGATTAGCGCAGGAGTTAGCGAAGCACCATCGAGTTACGATGGTAGCACCTAAGGTGGAGCAAAGTGCTAAATCCAGCTCGTTAACAGTGCAGGTACCAATCAGAGCAAAAGAGATGAGCGAAGACGGTGAAAACCCAAGAATGATCTTTGTAGAAGGGACACCAGTGGACTGCGTGAAATTCTCTTTGTCCTATTTATTAGAACAAGATCGACCTGACCTAGTGGTATCAGGTATCAACCACGGATTTAATTTAGGTTCTGATGCGGTATATTCAGGTACTGTCGGTGCAGCCTTAGAAGGATTGATGTACGGCATTCCATCCTTGGCACTATCCTTAGAAAAATATAGTGCAAAACGTTTGGAAGAGATTGCACCTTTCATTGTTGATTTTATCAAAGTAATGTACGAAGAGGGCAAATACCAAGGGTTGTTAAATGTTAACTTCTTAAAAGAGGGACCTGTTGGTTGGGATAAAGTGAAAGTATTCCATCAGGGTTTTCAAGAATACACGAATGTGATCGATGTTCGGAAAGATGCCAAAGGTAGAGAATACTATTGGATTGTAGGAGACCAAGGTTTTCATAAAGAAGATAAGCCAACTGATGTAGGACATATCAAGGAAGGGTATATCTCTGTGGTGCCTTTGACGTGGAAACAAGAAGATACAGATCAAATTCCAGTAGTAGAACGGTTAATTGCAAATAAATAGCGTGTAGTCATAAAAGTTTTACATCCCTATGGAGGTAGTATTAACTTTTACATATGTTTATAGTCTAGTTATATATTTGGGGTATATCTAGTAATATAGAAACGATCTATATATCAAAGTAAATGATATAATAGGTCGTTTCTTTTTATTGTAAACTCCCATTAATTATATTGGAGTTGACAATGAAAAATAATAGTGTTTTAATACTACTTGAAAGACATTTTTTATCATCTTATGTTGTCGATCAAGGGAGGCTCGTATCATGAAAGAAGAAACAAATGTAACTGGAACGATGAGTGCAAGACAGATTACGATGACTGCATTATTTGTGGCATTGGTAGCGGTAGGGGCGTTTATTAAGATTCCTATCCCGAATTTGCCATTTACCTTGCAATTGCTCTTTACTACATTAGCTGGTCTCATCTTAGGAAGTCGTTTAGGTGGTATGAGCGTAGCGATGTACATTATTCTTGGCCTTGTAGGGGTGCCGGTATTTACAGAAGGTGGCGGATTCATGTACATCTTCAAACCAACATTTGGCTATCTTGTAGGCTTTGCTCTTGGTGCCTTTGTGGCAGGTTGCATGATAGAAAATGCAGGGGTAGTTACTTTCAAAAAATTGTTAACTGCATCCTTTGTAAACTTACTTATCGTGTATGCTCTAGGTATGGTTTACTTATATGAAATTATGGATTTATATCTAGCAAAACCAATCGGTCTAGAAACATTATTTATCTATTGCTTTGCATTGCCAGTGATTCCAGATATTTTTCTTTGCATTTTGGCAGCCTTCATTGCCAAACGATTACTTCCGATTTTAAAACGATAGTGAATATAACAGATTTAATATAAGGTGCATATACACTTTGGTATGCACCTTATGTTGATATTTGTGAAAGTCATACGTAGGAAAGGACATATATCATGACAACAATTGAATGCCCAAAAGGGTTATACATTTTAGGTACAGGAACAGATGTAGGCAAAACATATATCACTGCTTTATGGCTTAAAAAACTTCGTGAATCAGGCCATGATGTGGCGTATTATAAAGCAGCGGTTAGTGGTGCTCTAAGTATTTCTGAAAGTGATGCAGGCTATGTGAAACAAGTAGCAGGACTTTCACAAGCAGATGAGACTTTATTATCCTATGTGTTTGATGAGGCTGTATCTCCCCATTTGGCGGCTCGCCACGAAGGAAAGGTTATTGATAGAACCGTAGTAAACCGTAATTTCTGCAACGTTGCTAGAACACATGCATACACAACTGTTGAAGGTAGCGGCGGAATTATTTGCCCATTGCACGTGACAGATACAGAATTGTACATGCTAGAAGATGTGGTGAAAGATTTGCAACTACCAGCTATTGTGGTAGCTACAGCAGCACTTGGCACGATCAATAGCACGGTGTTGACTATCCATTATTTGCAATCCAAAGGAATCTCGGTAAAAGGGATTATTGTAAACCAATATACAGGAAATCCTATGGAAGTAGATAATTGTGTGATGATGGAACGATTGACAGGGATTCCGGTGTTAGATAAAGTAGGACCGGGTGAAACATCATTACATATGGATGTGGACAAGATGTTAGCTTGCTACGAGGATATTGCGAATCCACATGCGTAAGTAGTTATGTAGGAGATATGTTTTTTTAGTAATGTAATGTTAGTGTGAAACTTTATTTTATAAGTTTACATAATTAGGGATAGATACATATAGAAGATACATTATTGAAATATATAGTTGGTACAATTACTGATAGTGCCATACATGAGACATATATATGAAACATCGATTAAAAATTATATTATAATTGTACGAGAGGTATAGGTATACACATGAAAGATTGGGCAAAAAAGGATTTAGAATTAATTTGGCATCCATGTTCTCAAATGAAAGATTATGAAACATTGCCACCCATTGTGATCGACCATGCAAAAGGTTGCTATTTATATGATGTAGAGGGAAAAGAATACATAGATATCATCAGCTCTTGGTGGTGTAATTTATTGGGACATTGTCATCCAAAGGTAAATGAGGCGATTAAACACCAATTAGATACATTGGAACATGTCATTTTCGCAAACTTCAGTCATCGTCCTGCTATCACATTGGCAGAACGATTGAAAGAAGTGGTGCCAGAAGGATTGACTCGCTTTCACTTCAGTGATAATGGGTCTGGTGCTGTAGAATGTGCCTTGAAAATGGCATTCCAGTATCATTATCAAACAGGTCATCCAGAACGACAAAAATTTTTATGCCTCAGTGAAAGTTACCATGGTGAAACCATTGGTGCTTTATCCGTAGGTAGTATGGATCTATTTGCAGAAATTTACAAACCAATGTTGATGGATCAAACAATCCACACACAAGGACCAGACTGTTATCGTTGCCCTTATGATAAAACTCGTGAGACTTGTTCTTGTGAATGTTTTGAGCATATGGAAAAAGATTTTGCTGAACATGGTTCCACATTGGCAGCCGTTATTGTAGAACCCTTGATTCAAGGTTGTGCAGGGATGAAAATGTATCCTCCAGAGTATTTACGTAAGTTACGGGAACTTTGCGATCGTTATGGAGTGCTGTTGATTGCTGATGAAATTGCTACAGGCTTTGGTCGTACAGGTAAACTATTCGCCTTTGACCATGCAGGAGTGTCGCCAGATATCATGACTGTTTCTAAAGCTTTGACTGGTGGCTATATGCCGATGTCTATTACAGTAGTAGCAGAAAAGATTTACCAAGCTTTCTATGACGATTACCATACGATGAAAGCGTTCATGCATAGCCATACCTATAGTGGTAACCCATTGGGATGTGCGGCGGCCTTAGCGGTGTTAGATACCTTGCGGGATGAACACATTTTAGAACAAGCTGAAGAAATGGGTAACTATTTACATGATGCATTAGTGAAAGCATTAGGCAATCACCCAAATGTAGGTGAAATTCGTCGCATGGGATTAATTAATGCCATTGAACTTGTTACCAACAAAGAAACGAAAGAAGGATTTGATGGATCTTTGCGTATGGGCTATCAAATCTACAAAAAAGCGTTGCATAGAGGATTATTATTGCGTCCATTAGGCAATGTTATCTACTTTAACCCACCTTTAACTATTGATAAAGAGACCATAGATATTGCCATTGAACGAACAGTACAAGCCATGGCAGATGTATTGGGATAAGCTTAAGGCATCAAATATAACTCGTTAAGCTATCATGTTTGTGCTATAATTTGGGTAATATCTAAACCGTTAAAATATTTTTTGGATTATATAGATGGAAAAGATCCTGAAGATAGTCTGATGTGTGAGATTGATAGTGAAGTTCATACGATATGAATTAGAATAATAAAAGGCTGTAATGTGTATAAACTTTTATGCAATCCTTAAATATATTATATATCTGAATGAATCAAAATATAGCGTGTTGAGATCATACACAAATAATCAATTGTTTTGAGTATTTTCCGTATACCCCTCAGGTGCTTTTGGCTCTACTACGATGTCATTATGGGTGTTAAAGATGACATAGCCCAAAGGTGATCCAGGTGGCTTTTTAATATGTTTCACTAAGGTGTAGTCCACGGTTACTTTAGAAGTATCTTTTCCTTTGCTAAAGTATGCAGCAATTTGTGCGGCGGCCTCAATCATTTTAATATCTGGCTCAAGGTCAGACCGCAAGATAACGTGGGATCCCTGTATATGCTGTGTATGCAACCACAGATCATTTGGTTTAGCCCAACGATTGGTAAGGTATTCGTTTTGTTGGTTATTTTGCCCAACATAGACATCTCCATTAGGAATGGTAAAGTGCAAGAAATTATCTTTCTTTATCTTGAAAGGAATTGGCTTTTTAGATTGTCTTAAGATGCCTGCGCTTTCACATTCGCTACGGATTTCTTGGACTGATTGTTTTGTGGTAGCTAAAGATAAACTGTATTGAATAGACTCCAAATAGGCAAGGCGCATAGAACTTTGTTCTAGTTGGTATTGACCATTTTTCGTGCGATTTTTCATCTTACGATATAGTTTATAATAGGCTTGCGCATTTTCTGTGATTGACAATGGAGGATCTAAAGGAATCGTAATATTTTCTCCATCATCAGATAAAACGTTTTGCACTGTCACTTCCGATTCATATTGATGAGGTAAGTAGCTATAAATCATGAGTAGATCTCCGTATGCTTTGTAGGTATCTGCTTTTGATGTATCATCTAGTTCGGCTTTAATTTTTTCATGGCGGCCTTCTTCTTTTTTGATAGCTGCAGAGATAATTTTTTCTAGCTCTTTTCCTGCTGTATGGATGGCTCCTAGCTTTGCCACATCCTGTGAAAGTGCCTCGGAAATTGTTGTGTAATGTATGGTGTCAACAATAGTGTGATGGGAACATTCAGAGATAGGAATAGGCGTTAACAAGCGTTTGCCAGTTGCTGTGGTATATTGTAATAATCCTTGTGCGCTGAGTAGTTGAGTCTGCAAATTAGTAAGTCCATCGGTGATACTGCTAATGAGGTCCTCTGTCATCGGTGTAGTTGGTGTTAAGTCCATGCGACAACATAGGTCATCTAATAGAACAGGACCAAAACCGTTGAAGATATGACGAATGGTATTGCCCACTGTATCTTGGGAGAAGGATTGGAGTAATTGAGTTATTTCTGGACCAGAGAATTGCATGAGGTCTACACGAGATGTATTGGGTGGCAATTCATAAGGTAATTTAGGTGCTACAGAACGAACACGGTTCATCAGTGGTGTAACGTGGACAAGGGATTCTAAAATGATGCCATCTTGGACGAAGATACAGTTGGAATATTTGCCCATTAGTTCTACATAGATTTCATTTACAACGATGGAACCATCTAAGCCTAATTTGTCGGCCGTAATGCGAATGATGCGGTCCCCATGTAATTGCTCGATGTTGGTAATACGAGCTCCTTCAATATGTTTACGTAAATACATAATGAGAGATGTAGGCTCCTTGGGGGCATCCACAATTTTGTCCGTGACATAAATGGCTGGAGCACTACCCACGGTAATTACTAAGTAGGGACTCGTGGTAGGTGTATTAATTTTTAAAAGAATACTTGTTTTATCTATCTGCTGAATGCGTTGAATCTGACCATTACCGACTTGGTCGTTCAGTTCACGTATTAATACAGATAATGTTAAACCATCTAAATTCATGAAAATCCTTTCTATGTGAGTGCTAGATAATTTTTGATAGTAGTGTAGGATTAGTTTATAACTTGTTTGTATTGTAGAGAAGATATAGATTTTTTCTTCTTATACTAAGTATACACTATAAATGAAAAACTACTAAATATAAAGAGTGCCCGACGATAAAGTGTATTACAGAGGGATTATTCCTACAAAATGTTGACTGGGGGGGGACTTTTGTTAATATACATATATAGTATATCAAACCTTAAAATAAGGTTTTGATGAATTTGGTTGTATCAATAAGGAGAAAAGTATGAAGGGTAAAATCTTAACAGCTGGAGTATTGACTTGTTTAGCTGTTTCCACTGCGTTCGCTGCAAATGATGATGCCAATATTCGTAATATGGCGGGATATTTAGCTACTTCAAGTGTAAATCAAGCTATGCAAGATAAAAATGCACAAGATTGGATGAAACGTACTACAGTAAATGTATCATTTCAAAAAAACTTTACACCACAATATGAGGTAGAAACAGTACAACCTCTAACAAAAGTCGATGCAGATACTAAACAGGTTGTTTTCGCACAAGGTCGTGTAGCGAATAATAGCGTTAGTGGAACTACTCTTAATGTGGGAGTCGGATATCGACATATGAATAGTGATAAAACAGCTATGTGGGGAGTAAATGGATTCTACGACCATGGATTCAAATACAATCATAGTAGAATTAGCGGCGGATTGGAATATTTTAATGGTCAACATGAATTGCATGCCAATGCATACCGTGGCGTATCAGGAGAAAAAGAAGTTGATACCACTAACCATATTTTCCAACGAGTAGCTGATGGATACGATGTTGAATATGCACATACTTTTAAGAATGCAGAGTGGGCTAAGGTATATGCAAATACTTATCGGTGGGATATGAAACATAGCAAAGATGCAAAAGGATTTTTCCTTGGTGCCGATTTACAATTAACACCACAAATCTCTCTTGACCTGGGATACAACAAAGTAAATGGAATGTCTGGTACACCATATGGTAAAATTATGTATCGCTTAGGCAATGCACCAGTAGCATTATGGGGTGGTAAACATAGCTTTGATACTAAGACTACAGTAGAAGGCAAATTGTTATCAAAAGTTCGTCGTAACAACAATATAGTTGTAGAAACATATGGTAGACAAGCATCTAAAACTAAAACTATAGATTATAGCATTCGTGTTGATTAAGGGAGAATATAATGAATAAGAAATATTTAGCTTCAGCACTAGCTGCTGCCGTAATGGGAATCAGCGTTTCTAGCTATGCTGCGACGATTGAAAATAGCATTACAGAAATTACTGGTAATATTGTTAGCATAGGTTTACATGTAGATGGTGTGACAACTAATAATGGGTGGGTTGATTTTCCTATTAATCAACAATTAACAAAGAAATTTACCTTGAAGAATAGTATTGATTTACAAACTTTGGGCAATGCGATAACAGGTAAAACAGAAGCAACTATTGATAAAGTCCGTGTAGGTCATACAGAAATTAAAGCCAAAGGGAAGATTGTAATTAAAGATGGAGATACTTCTCAAACCTATCATACTATGAACAATGATAGTAATTTACAGGCAAGACCGCAGTTTAAATTAAATGGAACTCCTGAGTTTTATACAGTAGGGGATACAACTAATGTGGGCGAAAATGATCCTCTTTATACTAGTAATTTTGAAAAAAATGGTCTAGGTAGTTACAAAGACGGCAACATTCAATATGATGTAAGTGGAGAGAATTTCACTATATACAAAGATACAGATGGCACTTGGTATGTAAAACAACCTGTTTCTATTGATATTGCTTATTCACATCTATGGTCTGGCGGTATGCAAGGTTGGCCGGAATCTGGATATGACACTCCACTAGAAGGTACATTTGTAACTGGTGATGTGAAGTACAATAATACAAGTGGAGACAGTAAAAGATATTTCGATCCATCTGGAACTAAGAGAGTTTTCATTGCTAAAGGATATGAAAATAAAATAGAAGAATATATAAAGGAAGATTCTCCATTTATCTTAGATGAAACAACTAATATATTGGATGTTCCAATGAATGATCCCATTGAACCTCAACTAATAAAAGGAGAAACTCAAGTTTCAAAAGTAGAAGAAGTTCGTATCTAAAAAATAAAATAATGTAACAAATCGCTCGTGTATTCATTACATGGGCGTTTTGTTATATCTTTTTTGCGGTCCTCGTGCTATACTGAAAGGTAAGAAATAGAACGGAAGCGCGAGGTAAATCCATGAACAGTATGACAGGCTTTGGTCGCGGCATAGTGACTACAGAAACAGGAAGTTTCCAAGTAGAAATTAAAACAGTAAATACACGATATTGTGACATTACTATTAAAAGCCCTAAACAATTTAATGTATTCGAAGATAAAGTGAGACGATTGATTCAAAATGCTTTTCAACGAGGTAAGGTAGAAGTTGCTATTCTCTATAAAGAATCGGGTGAGCAAGAAAAAGGCTTACGCATGAATCGTGCTTTATGTGGACAAATTAAACAGTTTTTAGTAGATGAAGGATTCTATGCAGATGTGAAAGAGGTCCCTTTATCTGCCATCATGTCCATTTCTTCGGACTGGATCACTGTAGAAGAACCACCTACTGACGAAGAGGCGATAGGTTGTGCCTTAGAAGAAGCTACTAAGTTAGCCATAGACGGTGTTCTTGCTATGCGTGCCAAAGAAGGTATAGCGATGAAAGAAGATATTACGAAACGTTTGGAAGGGATTGAAACATTATTCGCCTATATGGAGAGTCGAAGGGATGTAGCATTAGCGCATCATGAAGAGCGATTATTACAACGGATCCAAACGATGCTAGATAAAGTAGGCGTAGACTTTCAAGAAGAACGATTTATGCAAGAAGTGGCGATACTTTCAGATAAAGTGGATATTTCAGAAGAGATTGCTCGATTTGCCTCACATGTGGTACAATTAAAAGAAATCCTTGAGGAAGAAGGACCTATTGGACGCAAGTTAGATTTCTTGTTACAAGAAATGAATCGTGAGGTCAATACGATGGGATCTAAGGGGAATGAAATTACAATTGTAGATACAGTTGTACAATTGAAAGTAGAGTTAGAAAAAGTAAGAGAGCAAATTCAGAATATAGAATAATGTGTAAGTAGTACTGGAGTTATCATGTCTGATAAAGGAATATTAATCGTCATTTCAGGACCATCAGGGGCAGGAAAAGGCACGATTTGTGCAGAACTCCGCAAGCAAATGCCGAATTTGGTCTATTCTGTATCTATGACTACTCGTCAACCACGAGTGGGGGAAGAAGAGGGCATTAGCTATTTCTTCCGAGATGTAGATACATTTGAAAAATTAATCAAAGAAGATGCATTCTTAGAATATGCAAAAGTGTATGATAATTATTACGGTACACCAAAAGAGCACGTGATGAACTTATTAGAAGAAGGCAAAAGCGTGATTTTAGAGATTGATATTCAAGGTGCTATGAAGGTAAAAGAATCCTACAGTGATGCGGTCTTTATCTACGTTGTACCGCCATCATTAGATGTGCTGACATCTCGTCTGCATGGTCGTGGTACAGATGATAAAGAAGTCATTCATAAACGTTTATCCTTGGCTTGCTCGGAATTAGCCTTAGCACATCGTTACGATTATATTGTCGTCAATGATGATTTAGAGGATGCCATTGAAAGAACCGCATCTATATTGCGCGCTGAGACTTGTAAAATCAGCCGCAATAAAGAAAAGATTCAATACATTTACAAACGATATAGTAATGAGCAAGAACAACAATAATATAGTAAGTAGATAAAGGAGACTTTCATTATGATGGTAGAACCGCATTTAAAAGATTTGGAAAAACAAGTGGACAGTAAGTACACATTGGTTACATTAGCTGCTAAGCGTGCTCGTGAACTCACTGATGGAGATCCATCCTTGGTAGGCGAAGTAGGAACAGAAAACCCTGTATCCATTGCTTTGTATGAAATTGCAGCAGAACAAGTAGGCTTTGAACGCACGAAAGATGGCGTGAAATAATTTGATATAATAACAATAGATACCTAATGAATAGAGAAATTTGAACTGTATTCATTAGGTATTTTTTTAACGTATGCTACATTCCTAAAAGCTATAACAAAAGTCACCATAAAGGTAGAAAATATAAGGGAAGTAGGGTATAATTGAACTGTTCATGTAAATATATATGGAGGTTTATATGGCTAAAGATTGTTCATTTGACGTAGTATCCGAAGTGGATATGCAAGAAGTAGATAATGCAGTAAATCAAGCGAAGAAAGAAATCGGCACACGATACGATTTTCGTAATAGCAAAGCAGATATAGAACACGATGGTGAAACGATTAAAATTCATTGTGATGATGAATATAAATTAGGGGCTATCATCGATGTACTAAAAGGAAAAATGGTTAAACGTAATGTCGCTATTAAAAATTTAGAGTATGGAAAAATTGAACCAGCATCTGGCGGTACAGTTCGCCAAGTTGTGACCATTAAAAATGGTATCTCTAAAGAGGTGGCTAAGGATGTTGTCAAATTAATTAAAAATATGAAATTAAAAGTGACGGCTCAAATTATGGAAGACCAAGTACGTGTAGCAGGAAAAGATAAAGATCAATTGCAAGCAGTGATTACCATGCTTCGTGAACAAGATTTACCTGTGGAATTACAATTTGTGAACTTCCGTTCTTAATCAAATAGAGGAGCATCACCCAATAGATGCTCCTATTTTATCATGTGAGGGACTATGAACGTAGAAGATATGCGGGGTGGGTACACCACTGGTTCCTGTGCAACAGCAGGGGTGAAAGCTGGACTCTTAGCCCTAATTGAAGAGGAAATAGTGGATCAAGTAAGTTTACGAAATCCACAAGGCGCCTATATTGATGTGCCCATTGCTAAGGTAGAAGTATTATCTCCAACGGAAGCGATGGTGACCGTTGTAAAAGACGGTGGTGATGATCCAGATGTCACACATGGTACAGATATTGTGACTACGGTGTCTTTAAATGAATCGGGTAGCATTACCTATGAAGCAGGATTTGGTGTGGGAACTATAACTAAACCTGGACTCGCTCTTCCAGTAGGTGAACCTGCTATCAATCCTGGACCGAGGACGATGATTTCCTATGTATTTGAAGATTTGGCACCAAAAGGTGTGGGAATTCATGTGAAAGTCTCTGTTCCAGCAGGGGAAAGCTTAGCTAGAAAAACTTTGAATGGCACCCTTGGTATTGAAGGTGGTATTTCTATCATTGGGACTACAGGTATTGTAAAACCTATGAGTGAAGAAGGATTCAAAAACTCCTTAGTACCGCAATTGCGTGTCATGAAAGAAGCAGGTTATACAACGGCTATCCTTGTACCGGGACGCATTGGTCAAGAAATCGCTAAGGAACAACTAGGTATTTCTATCAATCAAATGGCAGAAACTAGTAATTTTATTGGCTTTATGTTAGAGCAATGCGTGAAAATTGGCTTTAAAAATATTCTTATCATTGGTCATATTGGTAAAATTATCAAGCTCGCTAGCGGTAGCTTTCATACCCATAATCGCATGAGTGATGGTCGTATGGAAACGATCGTTGCCTATGCAGCCTTAGAAGGGGCATCCCAACAGGTGTGCGAAGAATTGATGGAATGTCGAACCACAGAGGCGGCTATGCCAATTATAGAACGAGAACACTTGGAGGGCATTTATCAGCGTGTAGCGGATCGAGCGTCTATGCGTTCCATGCGTTATATTGCCCAAGAGGCAAAGGTTGGTATTATCATATCTACCTTAGATGGCACTATATTAGCTGTTGATGAGGTAGCAAAACAAATAGGAGAAGAAGAATCATGGCACATACCTTGTATGTCGTAGGTATTGGCCCTGGGAATCCAGAGTATGTAGTACCTAGAGGATTACATCTCATTCAGCAAGCTAAGGTTCTGGTAGGAAGTGAACGGGCATTAGAAGATTTTGCTTTGCCTGGTCAATTAACCTTTCCCATAGCGAAATTAACACCTATGGCTGAATGGATGGAACAACAACTACAATCCAATGATATTGTAGTCTTAGTCAGCGGTGATACAGGATATTATTCCTTATTGCCGTACTTAAAAACTAAATTCCCTAACAATCCTATCGATGTGACGCCGGGGATTAGTTCTATGACTTTTGCTTTTGCCAGACTAGGTGAAGTGTGGCACAATGCAGATTTAATGAGCTTTCACGGTCGTCGACCAGAAGAGAAAGATTTGTATTATGCAGAAGGGCGTAAGTTAGGTTTCTTAACAGATCCTGAACAAAACCCTGCGTATATTGCAAGATATTTAATCGACGAGCATGGTTGGCCGAAGGATACAAAGGCGGCTGCCTGTGAAAGATTGAGTTATGAAGATGAGCGTATTGAACGCGGAACATTAGAAGAATTACAGACATTGGAGGGCTTTGGGCACTCCGTAATGGTGGTATTAGGATGAGACATTTTTTTGGAATTGAAGACGAGGAATTTATTCGTGGCGATGTGCCCATGACGAAAAAAGAAATTCGCATGGTTGTTATGAATGAAGCTCGCATTGAAGAAGATAGCGTTGTTCTTGATGTAGGAGCTGGTACAGGTTCTATTTCTATTGAAGCTGCTTTGGGAGCTCCAAAAGGACATGTGTATGCCATAGAACGCTTTGAAAAAGCGACAGATTTAATACGCCAAAATCAAGAAAAATTTGGCGTGAAAAACTTAACGATTATTGAGGCAAAAGCGCCAGAAGGTATGGAAGATTTACCAGAATTAGACGCTGTTATCATTGGCGGTAGTGCTGGTGGTATGGGTACCATTATGGACGAAGCCACACGATTGTTAAAAGTGGGTGGTCGTCTTGTGGTAACAGCTGTTACTATGGAAACAGGGTACACGATTTTGAAAGAATTAAAAGGTAGACCATATACGTATGAAGGATTTCAAATGCAAGTGAGCCGTTTCAGAAAAGCTGGCCCGTACCATTTATTAAATCCATTGAGCCCTATTTTTATCGTAACTGCAGTGAAACAGGAGGCATAATATGGCACAAGTACATATCGTGGGCGCAGGCCCTGGAGATCCAGAATTAATTACCCGCAAGGGATATCGATTGGTACAAGAAGCAGATGTAGTCATCTATGCTGGTTCCTTGGTGAATCCAGCGATTTTAGAAGCTTGTAAAGAAGGTTGTGAAATCCACAATTCTGCGTTTATGAGCTTAGATGATGTGTTAGCAGTAACAAAAACGAGCGTTGCAGAAGGTAAAACAGTAGTGCGTTTACACACTGGTGACCCAGCTATCTACGGGGCCATCCAAGAACAAATGGATGCCTTAAAAGAAATGGGTATCACTTATGATGTAACACCTGGGGTAAGCTCTTTCTTAGCAACAGCAGCTGCCTTACAACAAGAATATACACTACCAAATGTAACGCAAACTGTCATCATCACCCGCATGGAAGGCAGAACGCCAATGCCAGAAAAAGAAAAATTATCTATGCTAGCTAGTCATGGTGCTACTATGTGTATTTTCTTGTCTGTGCAAATGATTGATAAAGTGGCAGCAGAATTAATTGAAGGTGGCTACGATAAAACGACACCAGTTGCTATCGTTGTGAAAGCCTCTTGGCCAGATCAACGCATTATCCGAGGCACTTTAGAAACGATTGCTGATGTGGTGGCAGAAGAAGGCGTTATCCGCCAAGCTATGATCGTGGTAAGCCGTGTACTGGATACAGATTATGAATTATCTAAACTCTATGACAAAGGATTTGCCCATATGTATCGAGATGCAAAGTAATGAAGATTGCTATTGTATCTGTTACAAAACGGGGCGCGACCCTTGGACAACAAGTACGCAGTGCTTACGTGCAAGAACATGTGGTAGATTGCTATGAAAAAGAAGACCGGGAAAGTGGAGACACAGCGATTCCCTTTTCTTCCTTGAAACCACATATAGAACAGTTGTGGAAAGACTATGACCGCATCTTATTCATTATGGCCACAGGCATTGTAGTGCGTATGATTGCACCTTTTATTAAGCATAAATCAGAAGATCCAGCCATATTAGTAATGGATGAAGGTGGGCACTTCGTGATTAGCCTTTTATCGGGTCACTTAGGTGGTGCTAATGAATGGACTAGTGAGGTGGCAATGATTACGGGGGCTACACCAGTGATTACTACAGCCACCGATGTAAATCAATTGCCCGCGCCAGATGTATTGGCTCGAAAAATCGGCGCCAAGGTGGAAGATTTTTCCATGCTTATCAAGGTGAATGCGGCTATCGTCAATGGAGACACTGTCAAATATTATCTGGATAGTACCTTGGCAGATGACTTTGAAAGTTCTGTACTAGCACATCAAGTGGAGTATGTTCTCTTTCATCCGGAGGAACCATTCCCTTGGGGAGGGGAACCAAAGGTTGTGATTACAGATAGAACTATTGATTGCATAGGTGTCACACTAGTGTTACGACCGCCAACTATGACGGTAGGTATCGGATGCCGCCGTAATACACCGAAAGAATTGATACTTTCAGCGGTAGCAGAATCATTACAGAATGTAAAACGGTCCCCATTAAGTGTTAAGGGAGCGGCCTCAGTCATCGTGAAAGCGGATGAAGTAGGTCTATTGGAAGCCATGGAAACACTCAAATGGCCAATCCAATTTTATACACAAGAAGAAATGGCCCCTTGTATTGAAGAGGCACAGATTATTGAATCAAATTTTGTTAAACAAACTATAGGAGTAGGAAACGTATGCGAAACGACAGCACTATTACTAGCGCAGGGGCAGGAGCTACTGCAACACAAAACCATATTTCCGAGAACAACCGTAGCCATTGCACGGGTACATTGCAAGTTATCGGAATCGGACCTGGTAACCCAGAATTTATGACACCAGAAGCACGTACAGCTATTTTGGAAGCAGATCGCGTAGTAGGTTATATTACATATTTGGATCTAATTAAAGACCTAATTACTGATAAAGTGACTGTAGGTACAGGCATGATGCAAGAAGTGGATCGTTGCCAACAAGCGGTGGACTTGGCTGTAGAAGGTTATAAAGTGGTGGTGGTATCCAGTGGTGACCCTGGTGTATACGGTATGGCTGGTCTCGTAATTGAATTGGCTAATAAAGTGGCAGAAGAAAAACGCCCTTCTGTACATATCGTACCAGGTTTGAGTGCTGTGAACATGGCAGCCGCTGTGTTGGGAGCACCATTGATGCATGACTTCGCTGTTATCAGTTTAAGTGATTTAATGACACCATGGGATTTAATCAAAAAACGTGCGGCTCTATGCGCAGAGGGTGATATGGTTATCGCTTTATATAACCCACGCAGTAAAAAACGTATCACCCACTTAGATGAAGTACGTGAATTGGTATTGCAACATCGTAACCCTAAAACACCAGTGGGTATCGTACAAAAAGCAGGCCGTGCCGGTCAACATATTATCATTTCTGATTTAGAACATTTCCACAAAGAAGAAATCGATATGCAAACATTAGTTATCATTGGTAATAGCCAAACATACGTGGAAAATGGTCAAATCATTACACCACGAGGATATAAACTGTGATTTGGGTTATAGCGGGTACATTAGACGGCCGTAACCTAGCAGTAGCAGTGCAAGAACATACAGGACTACCTGTGTTGGTGTCCGTAGTGAGCCAGTATGGGGCACAATTAGCATTCCATCCGGGTATTGAAGTACATGAAGGACGCTTAAATCTAGAGGAGATGAAAGCTCTCATTCAAAATAAAGGTATTACGATGCTTGTCGATGCGAGCCATCCTTATGCAGCGATTGTGACAGCTACAGCGCGTGAGGCAGCACGAGATATGGCGATTCCTTTCATTCGATTTGAACGGAAAGAAGTGCCATTGCCAGAGTATGATAAATTACATCATGTGAGCAATGAAGAAGAGGCAGCTACCTTAGCAGGTAAGCTAGGTAAGGTAGTATATCTTACAACAGGTAGTAAGACGATGCATGTTTTTGCTAAGTCTGAAGCGCTACAAGATAGAGAAGTATGGACCCGTGTCTTACCGACGGCGGAAGTACTACAAATGATGGAAGACTTAGGTGTATCTCCTAAGCATACCATTGCTATGCAAGGACCATTCTCTTATGAAATGAATAAGGTCATGTTCCAAGATACTAGAGCAGAAGTAGTTGTGATGAAAAACTCTGGCCTTGTAGGAGGTTCAGATACTAAGCTACAAGCTGCTATCGATTTAGATGTACATGTCATCGTCATCGATCGCCCAACTCCGGCGAAAGGGGCCGTGACAATTTCAACAGTAGAAGAATTTAAAACTCTATGGGAGGATTACGATGGATTACATTAAAAACCCTAAAGCAATTGAAGATAAAAGTATGGAAATTATCTACCCTTATGTAAAAGATATGGGATTTACTGAGGATGAAATTCGAGTGGTATCTCGTACTATCCATGCGTCTGGTGACGTAGAATATGCGAAATTATTCCGTACTAGCGAAGGTGCTGTAGCGGCAGGTATTGCAGCTGTGAATAATGGCGCTCATGTGTACACTGACGTGGAAATGGTTCGCACTGGTATTTCTAAGCCAGCATTGAAACTTCACAACAGTGAAGCACATTGCTTAATTCGTGATGAAAAAGTAGCAGAAATGGCAAAAGAATTAGGCGTAACACGCTCTATTGCGGCTATGCGTACATTCGGTAAACAATTAGAAGGTCAAATCGTGGCAATTGGTAATGCACCGACTGCTTTATACGAAGTATTGCGCCTTGCCTTAGAAGAAGGTATTCGTCCTGCTTTGATCATCGGAATTCCAGTAGGCTTTGTAGGTGCTGCAGAATCTAAAGATTATTTAGCAGAAGTATCTCCAGTACCTTATATTACAATCCAAGGTAACAAAGGTGGTAGCTCCATTGCTGCATCCGTTGTTAATGCATTGTTCTACACAGATGTAAAACGTAACGACATGTTATTTGTAGAAGGAAAAGAAAAGAAATAATGAATAGAACGAGTCAAACACGCAATGCATGGCGTATGTTTCTCGTTCTAGTGTTTGGGGCAGCAGCGATTGCTGCCCTAATCTTATCATTAGTATTTGGGTCCGCCCAGACTACATTGGCTCAAATTTGGCATACATTGTGGTCTCCCACTTTATCTGATACGAACTCACTAGTCATATGGAACATTCGCTTTCCGAGGAATATAGTAGCGGCCCTAGTAGGGTCCAATCTAGCAGTAGCAGGTGCTATCTTACAGGCAGTAATGAAAAATCCATTAGCAGATCCGCAAATCGTAGGGGTTTCTTCGGGTGCAGGATTAGCTGGTGTTATAGTATTGATTTTATTTCCTTCTTTAGAATATGCAGTGCCATTCATCGCCTTTATCGGTGCTTTGACGGCGGCTATTCTGGTGTATGCTTTAGCTTGGAAACAGGGTATACGTCCCAGTCGTATTATTTTGGCAGGTGTGGCGGTGGCAGCATTCTTAGGATCCATGATATCTGCTCTTCTCGTGTTCTATGGTGATCGCGTACAAGGGGCTTTATTATGGATGGTAGGTGGTCTTGCTGCTCGTAGTTGGCCACAAGTGTATGTGTTAATTCCTTATACCATAGGGGGCTTAGTATTTGCATTCTTAGGGGCAAAACGATTGACCATACTCAGCTTAGGTGATGAAACAGCTCGTAGCTTAGGCTTAGACGTTGAAAAAACACGATTTATGATGACGGCTGTGGCAGCACTGCTAGCAGCGAGTGCCGTATCAGTGGCGGGTTTAATCGGTTTCGTAGGGCTTATTATTCCTCATATCGCACGCATGATGCTGGGTACCGATTATCGATTCCTGCTGCCGGGATCTGCCTTCTTAGGGGCCTTTGTGCTAGTCATCAGTGATACTGTGGGACGCACACTGTTTAGCCCTATTGAGATTCCAGTAGGTATCATCATGGCTTTTTTCGGCGCTCCATTCTTCTTGTATTTATTGAGGAGGGATGACTAATGAAACCAGTAATTTCTGTGAAAGATTGTCGTGTCTCTTTTGGTGAAAAAGAAGTCTTGAAGGGCATCGATTGGACTGTATACGAAGGGGAAATTGCTACCTTAATCGGTCCTAATGGTTGTGGTAAAAGTACTTTGTTACATGCTATTACCAGTGCTATTAAAAGTACAGGAACTATCCAGATTGCAGGGAAAGAAGCTAGGGAATATTCTAATAAAGAATTAGCTCGCTATATGGCATTCTTACCACAAGTACCATCTATCCCAAAAGATATGTTGGTCGAAGAACTGGTCAATTGTGGACGCTTTCCTTATCAATCGTGGTGGAAGCAACAAGGATCCCATGATAAAGAAGTGGTAGATGCTGCCTTAGAGGCCACACAAGTGAGTCATTTACGCAATCAACTAGTATCTTCCTTATCCGGTGGGGAACGGCAACGTGTATGGATTGCTATGGCATTAGCACAGGAGCCGAAGGTATTGATTCTAGATGAACCAACCACCTATTTAGACATTAACCACCAATTGGAGATTATGGAGTTATTACAGGATTTAAATCGCCGCGAAGGGTTAACCGTTGTTATGGTTCTTCATGAATTGAATCAGGCAGCACAGTACTCCCATCGTATTGGTGTCTTGTACAAAGGGAATATCTTAGCAGATGGATCCCCTAAAGATGTGATGACAGAAGACTTACTAGAAACGGTCTTTGCTGTCAAAACCGATGTAGAAGTAGGAGAGTTTCCTTACATACGGATACAGGGGTTATTGTAGTAATTGAATAAAATTTAATAAGGGAGTTATCATTTTGTAAATTGGCATAGTCATAACCATTGACTATGCCGATTTTTAGTTGGGATATGTACTAATGGTGTTAGTATATAAAATGATAATTCTATGATACAATAACGGTATATTAATGAGTACAATTGACAAACAATTTTAATTCGGTCGAATTCGACTGAATTAAATCGGAAGCTGGATATAATTCCTTTACATTGTCTCCTAAGAAATGGGCAACGACCACAAATGCCAAAGGCTTATTTGTAAAAGTTGGTAGAGGTGGTGGTACGTTCGCACGTAAAGATAACTTATTTATGATACCCTATAAGGAAAAAATGGATAGAGATACAATCTATTATTTTAAAGAAATAAATTTCAAAAGGAAGATGTTTGGTATGGATGTGGATACTATTTTTAAAATACGTGGTGAAAGATTAGGAATAGCGTAG
>CAURQH010000002.1:0-135811 GCA_963526885.1 uncultured Veillonella sp.
GATGTAATCATTAAATGCTCTACTATAAATTTGAATATTAGTAACTCCCCCTTGGTCATTTAAGTAGGCGAATTGCCTTACGCAATTGACCCAGGGACTTATGTGTATAAACTCCATCGGTAACGTTACCACTAGCATGGCCAAGTAGTAATCGCTTGGCATTGTAATTGGCGCTCTCGTTATCGAGGCGTGTGGCAAAGGTGTGGCGACAGTCATGGGTTGTGTGTTTGGCATTAATGGCTTTCATTGCCTTATCGAACTCACGACTTAGTGATGAATAGGTGCGACATTCTTGGGTGACATATACAGTATGTAACCTACGTTCAATGATAGGCCATATGCGATCGTGGATAGGGATTGTTCTGATACCTGATTTCGTCTTGGACGAGATGATTTTAATCGTGTGCTGTTTACGGTTAACATCACGAGATTTGAGGCTGATTAATTCTGATGCACGCATTCCCGTGTAAAGTAGAATGAGAGGAATATCATGAAGTGGTGATTCTAGTCGCCATAAGCGGTTGATGGCTTGAGTAGTGAAAGGCTTATGAGGTCGTACGGGCTTATTGTGGCCAAGGTTTAGGAACTTGGCATAGTTAGTGGTACACCAACCATTGATTATTGCATAGTCGAATAGTTGGCTAATCAAGGTGCGGACCTTCTTGCACGAGCTGTAGGAAAGTTCAGTACTAAGCATGTGGTCAATGATGGATTGTAGTTGTAAGTAGGTGATATCACTCATTGCTACATTGTGGATGTTAGCAAGGTGTGCGAATGCTGAACCGTAGTTGTTAAGGGTGTTATTGCTAACACTCTTAGCATGAGACGGTAGCCACATCTCATAGATTTGTTGAAGTGTTAGGGATTGGCGAGATTGGTGGAGCGCGTCCACTGCTTCATCGTAAGTGGCAAAATAGCCAACTACGGAATAAACAACATAAGGCCGTTTCGTAGCATGCTTTAATTTTTGTATGAGTTTCATTGTATGCCTCTTTCAATATAAAAAGCCCTCGTCCATTGACGAGAGCCTAAAATATGGTATACTATAGTTGTAACAACAAGAAGAACCCGATGTTTGCAGGCGTTAGGTTCATCTTAAAATCGATTCACAATGTGATGACCCTAACGTGTAAGCGCTAGGGTCGTTGTATTATCAGAAACTATTTAAGCAACTGTAATACGGCAACTACTAAAGTAAGAATGGAAATGATTAGTTGAATCTTTTCATAATTACGCATAGTATCACCACCTTTCGGTGATGAACCTAACTCACATCGAGTTCTTATGACAATTATAACATACTAGGCACCTCAAGGGTGCTTTTTTTATGCAATTTTTTATCTCTTAGAAAGGAGAAAAAGAATGGAAAATCAATATGTATTTATCTTAAACGAAAAAGGTGAGCGAATCACATCCCTATTGATTGGTGTGCATGGAGAGACCGAAGAAGCATGCCTTGAGCTTGCAAAGCGTGACTATCCAAATCACAACTATGTAACAGGTGGAGACGATATGCAAAGTCAATTCGTTGACTACAAATGTTATGTCAATGGCCAATTTGTCGACTACGTGCCAGAGGTGGTAGAGCCATCTAAGAATGAGAAAATTGAAGCTTTAAAGAAAGAAGCAGAAAATGAGCGGGACAAGCTAAAAGAAATCTTCTTGACTAAGCAAATGAAAGGCTTGCCAACGGATGACATCAAGGCTAAATTCAAACAAATTGATATTGATTTAATTAAGAAAATCAAAGAACTGTAATAGGAGGTATTCGTTATGAAAGAGCAATATTGTGAATGGTGCGGTTCAGTATTATTAGAAAATGGTCGTTGCCCTATTGAGGATTGCGTGCAGAATGTCATTTTAGACGCAATGGAAAGCGAACCAAAGCAAGAATCCGAGGAAAAGAGAGATGAGTCAAATCAAACAGTATAATTTCGTTAAGGAGCAGGGCGTGCCTTGCTCCTTTATCCTTGAATATAACAAGGAAGTACAGGCAGATGCTCTATTCGCCGTAGTGCGTGCGAATGCTAGTGATGAGGAATACATTGCTAAGTTTGACATCGTTAAAATTGAAAACGTATCGGATGATGCATTATCTACATTCAAATTGACATTGGATGGTGATATTCCTCAAGGTCGGTATGTGTATGATGTGTTTGTGTATGATAGCAATAACCGACCTAAAACGAAAATTTTAAAAGGTCATGTACTAGTCAAAGGCAGTGTATCAGATAGGGGGCGATTGAATGCTGATTCGAGTGTATGACGACAATTTGTTGGACGTTGTGCGAATCCGTGATGAGCCTGCTAGCAATGGTAGCGATGGCGATAGAAAATACACAAAAACGGAAAAGGACAACTATCAAAATCCTACAGAGGATAGAGATTTACTATTAATCTACTTATTAGAAAGAGGGAACTAAGATGAAATTAGTTGAAAGAATAACCCTAGTGGTGAAAGAGATTGGAAAAGATATTAAAGGCTTGAAAGGTCGAGTATTGGCATTAGAAACAAATAGTGCAGGTAGCACAGTTGATGAAACCGTAGTTACAAATAAGGTAACAGAGCAAATCAACGTGTTGAAAGGTGAGTTACCTACATTAGTAACACCTACGATTAATGCAGAGATTGCAAAAGTAGTAGACGGTGCTCCTGATACGTTTGATACATTGAAAGAGATTGCGGACTACATCGAAACAGATAAAAGTGGGGCTAGTGCTATGGCGGAAAGTATCAATAATCGATTGCGTTTTGATGAACAACAGTCTCTAACAGAAGCACAACAAACAAATGTACTTAACTCTTTAGGATTAACAGATGCAGATTTAGTGGCGGTATATAACACAGCAGTAAACGGTTAAGAGGTGGCATATGGGAATTATTGAAGAGATTAAACAGCTGGCAACAACAATCGGCACAGATATTAAGGCTTTACGAGAACAAACAGCAAGCAAAGAAGATGTTGACAAGGCATTAGCACTACTAGATGGAGTTGCAAGTGCTGTTAGAAAATCAGAGGTTAACGAGGAGTTTAAAAATTCTTTATTGTCAAAAGCAATCGTGAAAGCCATCGGAGATAAGCAAACGATTCCATTTAAAGAAATCAACGAATCGAACTTCCAATTATTTGTTGATTTTGTCAAAAACAATGTAAGAGTGCTTAATCCTACTACAGAATTTAAGGGCAGAGTATTTGCATTATTAAAGGATGGGCATACTACAGTAACGATTAAACTAGATGATTATTCTATCAAAAGTGGATATAAGCTAAAAGTTGTGTATACCAAAGGTGAGGAATCAACAGAGGTAATTACTAATAATGAGTTTACTGTAGTTGACCCTACTGAGTGTAAATACTATGTATTTAAAGATACGGATGTAGTAGATGTTGAGTTTTTTACAGTGTATTTAAAAGAACTTGAAAAGCACGATAATGTTACTGTAGAAATGAAAGAAGAAACAAACGGTAGTGTTACGATTACAAAAATCATAGACAACAATGATTACGATATTTACGATCTATCAAACCATGGTATGTATGTTACGGCTATTGAAAAGCAATTTAAAAACCAATTCCCAAACAAAGATTACAATTCTACAGATATTAACTTTTTATATGAAAGAATTGAAATCAATGGACAAATTAAGGTGCTAAAATTCCACAATGGTAACGCATTGTTAGAGCCCAAACTAGGATTCAAGGTGAAAAGTGGATATGCAGACCTTTATTTCTTCAAAAACAATCCGAAATACATCTCGGTGTATTCAAAGACGGAAACAGGTCGTTTCTTATATGTGAATGGTCGAGTTGGGATTGTATCCAATAGCAAACTAGGTGGAAAAGTAAATGCAAATTCGGTGATTTCTAAATTTAGTTCGGAAGAGAGTCTTTATAAAAGATATACAGGGATTACACGTGACAGCTTAGAAGATTGGCTCAAGGCAAATCCTATAGACGCTTTATAGAATGACAATAGCCCCTTAACTGGGAGCGTAATGAAAGGGAAAACGATGAACCTAATCAATGAGATATTGTTGACACTGATTAATGGGGTATCTCATGAACATGTCGTAGATATGGGCGTAATTATTATCCTAACTACGGCATTGCTATTTGTAGATACCACGCAACGAGTGGCAACAGAAGTATTGAGATATAACAAGGATAACGACCGCCCCAATACGGCATTAAATCTTATCACTACGTTAGTTTGGTATGGCTGGGGTCGTGGGAAATATCTAAATAAGGAAACGAATAAAAGTAAGCGATATTTAATGAGTGAACGATTACGAGGTGATTTGCTCATTAAATTATGTGTACAGTATCCTGCATGGATGGTTCTATCGGTTATATTTGTTTCATTGCCCGATATTCCAATTCCTGCTACTGAATTATACCTTGACAACCTATTCGCATTCGTATTTATGATGATACCTTTCTTCTCCGAATGCTGGTCAATTATAGAGAATTTGCGTGAATTGGTTGAAGATGATTTAATCGACTTCAATAATCTATATTCAAAAGTGTTGGAGATTATCCGAGCGTGGAGGGGCAATGCCTAACATGTAACAATGGCCAACATATGAGATTGGAGAATTTATGACAAAACAAGAGTTAATTAATAAGGCAAAGGATGTATTTCAAAACATCAGAATTGCCAACATCCACCCTACGGGGGTGTTGGCTACACGACTACTGGTACTAGTCATGCTAGTGCCAATAATGCTGGTAGTCGTTGAATACGTACTAGCATTCGCTATTGGTCGTGTATCAGACGATACAGGCAAATTGATTACAGTCGGGATTAACATCATCGACCATATCTTTATACCGTCCGTATTAACCGCCCTAGTAGGGTTCTTAGCCCTATGGGTGGATAGAGACGGTGACGGCGTCCCGGATCAATTGGAAAAGGAGGATAAGAATCGTCTATAAATGGATTATAGAGGATTATAGAGGATTATAGAGGATTAAAATGAATTAAAATGAAATATACTGAATTTGACGGAATAAGAAGAAATCTATATACTATATATAGATAGTTGGTATCTATTTTGTTAAGGAGGGAAACTAATGGCTAGGTTTAAACATTTAGTAACTATGCTTCTATGTGGAGTATCTACGTTCTCTATTCAACAATCCTCTATTCAAACTTCGCCAACATCTTATAATCATATTACACGACAAGCAATGAATATGACCTGGACAAGTTTCGCAAATTCGATTTCTAAAAAATAAAAAATAAAGATAGAAAAAGCAGTCAGAATAGGCTGCTTTTTTAGTTGTAAAAGCTAGTAATTTAAGGATTACTAGTTTTTTGTTTATAAAATTTAGGAGGACAAACGATGAAAAAAGGGTTTGATATCTCAGCGTGGCAAGAGAGCGAAAACGGAGTACCTTATTATGATGAGTACCGTATGCAACAAGCTAAAGATGAAGGCAATGAATTTGTAATTATTAAATTGGGAGAAAATTATACCATTGATGAGTTCTTTGAGCAACATATCACAGCAGCATTAAATTCAGGCCTTGACGTAGGTGTATATTATTTTAGCCATGCATACGATGAGGTAACCGCAGTACAAGAAGCAGAATGGGTAATTAATACGTTAAATAGTTATGGTTATACGGATTACCATTTACAAGCGGGCATTTGGTATGATTACGAAGAGCATAGACAACTCCGTAATCTGATTAATGCTGGGGCATTGACTAGCCAAGAAATGACGAATTGTATTAGCCGATTTGTAAACACATTATGGTCAGCAGGCTTTCAAAATGTAGGCGTGTATAGTGGATATTCGCTATTGTGGGATGAAACATATGCATACAGTCAAATGCCGAGCGTCCCTGTATGGTGCGCCCAATATGATTCACAATGCGATTACCCAAATATCAGAATATGGCAATATAGCGATTGCGGATTGGTAGCTGGTAAAGCGGTTGATGTCAATTATATGTATGATTAGGAGTAGCTATGTATGAGAAGATTAAAAATTACATTACTCGCTATGATTGGTTGTTTTACCTTGTCATGGCAGGCATTGCCTGTGCAATCTGCTGGGTTATCTACGGCGGAGGTAACGACACAGACTATCAACGTACCACTGACCACTTGGAACGAGTTAAAAGCGAACAACGAAACAGCCTTGAGCTTAATCAGACAGTCAAGGATTCCGTTGAGCGAAGCACACAGCTTAATCAACAAGCAGGCGAACGAATTACAAGAATTGAAGACTATCAACAACAAGCAAGCAAGCGAATTGATGAAAGCACAAAACGACTTGATGAAGCAGAACGCCTACTTGAACGAAATGAACAACTCATTAAACGAGTTGAGCAAGGACATCAAGAAGAACAAAGCAACGGAACAACGGCTACACCGCCAACGAAACACATGGGCATTGATTAGTGGATTATTGTTGGTCGGGATTGCTATAAAATAAAATTTCATATACTAAGAAAGCCTATCAACCATTGATAACTTGGGATTGATAGGCTTTTTTTAGTAATAAAACACTTGCAAATAACACGAAAACGTGTTATAATATAGACATAAGGAAGGAGGTGAAACCGTTGAAACGGTATAGGAAGAAAATAAAAAAGTGGCTACCAATTATAACAGCGTTTATCCAACTAGCGATTGCGGTAATAGAACTGTTAACTAGGTAACCACAGGGGCTCGAAAGAGCCCCACATCTTCCATACTATTATATCAATGGAACGCATATGATTTCAAGGTTGACTTTAATAATTAGTGTAATAGCATTTGTATTGTCTGTTTACACGTTGTTAATCGTATTAGGAGTGCTGCAATGAAACTAGAAGATGTAATGACTACACAAGAAGCTGGAGAACGTTGGGGGATTCCTGCGGACTCTATCAAACAATGTTGTTTAAAGCGGTATGCTAACAAGCAGTTTACTGATGAGGAATGTCGCAAGTCCGGTAAATCATGGTTAGTCACAGTAGCCGGCATGTCACGGCTATATGGAAAGGAAAAGAGTAAATAGTTTAAAAGCCTACCGCCAGTAATAGGTTGGTAGGCTTAATTATTTATTATTGTTAAATATAAATTCAGTCTCCATTCTGCCATTTCAGTATCGGTTGCTCAACCGTTGCTCAACCTAATACATTGAGAATGCGATAATATCAATAGTTATAAGGAGTTTGCAACAATCACAGCTGAATAATTTAAGCTAATAACAAACCCCGTAGACATGCGTGTTTACAGGGTTTTCTCATTTTCGATTTGCTCTATTACTTGTTTTGCTTTTGTAGGATTCTCTTTTTGTGTCACCCAAAATGTTTCAACTTTAAATAGGACGTTGGTAGAAATATTTTCTTCTTCTGATTGGTAGATAATCACATCACCATGTAAAGCAGAATCAATTACCCAAAATTATCTTTGCCTATACAAACATTTTAGTTGAAAGTCTACCAAATCTGTGGGATAATGAAATCAATAAAAAAATCGCTGTTGGTCTACTGGCACGACGATAATATATTGTTATAAAGATGCGGTTCGAACCCGCATACAGCGCTTTTTAGCACTCTAAAGTAATTGGGTGCTTTTATATTATCATTCATAAGGAGACACTATGGAACGCATTTTTAAACTACAAAATTTGAATTGTGCCAACTGCGCTAGCGTGATTGAAGCAAAATTAAATCAACTAGAATCTGTGTCAGCAGCAACTTTCACGCTTGGCACCCAGCAATTGCGCATTACCTCTAGTATAGAAGATACAGATGTGTTACGCGATCAAATCCAAGCGGTGTGCGATGCTACGGAAGATGGCGTAGTAGTGGTACCATTTGTGCGTGCACCTAAAAAAGCACAACAAGTAGAGGATGACCATGAGCATAATTCTAGTTTAGTGGGGATTATTATAGGCGCTATCGTGATAGTGGTAGCAGAGTTTACAAATTGGGTGCCAGAGCAATACATGACTCCATTATTAATTGTAACCTTTGTTGTACTAGGTTGGCGCATTGTATGGGCAGCAATTAAAAATTTCATGAAAGGTAAATTATTCGATGAAAACTTCTTGATGTCTGTTGCTACTATTGGTGCGTTAATCATCGGTGAATATGTAGAGGCTGTTTGGGTTATGTTGTTCTTCCAAATGGGTATTTATTTTGAGGAACGTGCTACAGAACGCAGTCGTAATGCGGTTATGGATGCAGTGGATCTTCGCCCAGAAGAAGTGCGTTTAATCGCTTGTGATGGCAGCGTGCAGGTGGTGAACCCAGAAGATGTACAAGTCGGATCTCATATCGAAATTCGTCCTGGTGATCGTATTCCATTGGATGGTCGTGTTGTAGAAGGGACTACACGTATCGACACAGCAGCGGTAACTGGTGAACCAGTTCCTGTGAGTGCTACGGTAGGCACTGAAGTGATGTCTGGTTGCATCAATGTAGATGGTCGCATTGTCTTAGAAGTAACGCATGAATTAAAAGATTCCATGGTTATGCGTATTCTCGATGCTGTGGAACATGCAGCGGCATCAAAACCAAAGATTGACCGTTTTATTACTCGTTTTTCTCGTGTATATACACCAATCGTAGTAGCCTTGGCTATTATCGTTGCTGTAGTACCTCCTTTATTTACAGGAGAATGGCAATATTGGATTTATACAGCGTTAACTTTCCTAGTAGTATCTTGTCCATGCGCCTTGGTATTATCTGTGCCATTGGCATTCTTCTCCGGTATCGGCGCTGGTTCTAAACAAGGGATTTTGTTCAAAGGTGGCAAATCGATCGAGGCTATGAGTCGTGTGAAAGCGATTGCCTTCGATAAAACGGGTACTATCACAACTGGTACTTTCAACGTACAAACTGTAGAAGTAGCTGGTAACTATACAGAAAATGAAGTGTTGCAATATGCAGCGGCTTTAGAAACAGTATCTACACACCCTATTGCGATGTCCATTGTAGAAGAAGTACAGCGTAGAGGAGTAGAGTTTACTGCAGCCAAGGATGTAAAAGAAATCTCCGGCCATGGCATGGTAGGTACAGTGAATAGCCGTACCGTATTGGTTGGTAATGGTCGTTTATTAGAAACAGAACATGTAACGGTACCAACCATTGAACATGTATATGGTAGTGAGGTATTCGTAGCTATTGATGGTCAATATGTAGGTCGTATCGTCATTGCCGATGCTGTGAAAGAGGATTCTAAAGAGGCCATCCGTCGTATGAATGGAAAAGGATATCATACAGTGATGCTCACAGGTGATGTGGCATCCAGTGCGAACCATATTGCCCAAGAAGTAGGTATCCAAGGTGTGCGTGCCGAGTTATTACCACAAGATAAATTAGAAGTGGTGCAATCTCTTCGCAGCGAACATGGTTCTGTCATGTTCGTAGGTGATGGTATCAATGACGCGCCTGTGTTAACTGGTGCTGATGTAGGTGGTGCTATGGGTAGTGGTGCAGACTCTGCCATCGAAGCGGCAGACGTAGTATACATGAACTCCAACCTAGATTCCGTATGGCGTTCCTTAAGTATTGCAGAGCGTACCTTGTCCATTGCATGGCAAAATATTTTCTTCGCTATTGCTGTAAAAATTATCGTTATGGTGGCTGGTGTATTTGGCTTTGCAAATATGTGGGTGGCAGTTTTTGCAGATACAGGGGTATCCATTCTTTGCATCTTTAACTCTGTCCGTATTTTTTACAGTAAATAATATAAGTCCTCCTGCTAGCATGTACGCCCAACTATGTTTCAGGAGGCATTGTGATATCTTCTCCCCCCCTCTTCTATTAAATTTGTGGGATAATGGAACAAATAAAAAACGCTGTTGGTCTACTGGCACGACGATAACATATTGCTATAAAGATGCGGTTCGAATCCGCATACAGCGATTTTTAGCACTCTAACTAATAGGGTGCTTTTTTATTCTCGAAATGAGATGTGGATAACAGTAAAAAAATATATAAATAAATATATAATCATATATTGACAAAATAGAAAAATGTAGATATAATAAACACATGAATAAATACTCAAGTATTAATTTAGATAATATATCAACAAGGAGATACGATGGAACGCATTTTTAAACTACAAAATTTGAATTGTGCCAATTGTGCTAGCGTGATTGAAGCAAAATTAAATCAACTAGAATCTGTGTCAGCAGCAACATTTACACTTGGTACGCAGCAATTACGTATTACATCTACTGTAGAAGATATGGATGCTTTGCAAGAACAAATCCAAGCGGTATGTGATGCTACGGAAGATGGTGTAGTAGTGGTACCATTTGTGCGTGCATCTAAAAAAGCACAACAAGCAGAGGATGACCATGAGCATAATTCTAGTTTAGTGGGGATTATTATAGGCGCTATCGTGATGGTAGTAGCAGAGTTTACCAATTGGGTGTCTGAGCAATATATGATTCCATTGATGGTGGTGACTTTTGTTATACTAGGATGGCGCATTGTATGGGCAGCAATTAAGAATGGTATGAAAGGTAAACTGTTCGATGAAAATTTCTTGATGTCCATTGCTACTATTGGTGCGTTAATCATTGGTGAATATGCAGAGGCAGTTGGGGTTATGTTGTTCTTCCAAGTGGGCATTTATTTTGAGGAACGTGCTACAGAACGCAGTCGTAATGCGGTTATGGATGCAGTGGATCTTCGCCCAGAAGAAGTGCGTTTAATCGCTTGTGATGGCAGCGTGCAGGTGGTGAACCCAGAAGATGTACAAGTCGGATCTCATATCGAAATTCGTCCTGGTGATCGTATTCCATTGGATGGTCGTGTTGTAGAAGGGACTACACGTATCGACACAGCAGCGGTAACTGGTGAACCAGTTCCTGTGAGTGCTACGGTAGGCACTGAAGTGATGTCTGGTTGCATCAATGTAGATGGTCGCATTGTCTTAGAAGTAACGCATGAATTAAAAGATTCCATGGTTATGCGTATTCTAGATGCTGTGGAAAATGCAGCAGCATCGAAACCAAAGATTGATCGTTTTATTACTCGTTTTTCTCGTGTATATACGCCAATCGTAGTGGCATTGGCAATTATCGTTGCCGTGGTACCACCTTTATTCACAGGAGAATGGCAATATTGGATTTATACAGCTTTAACATTCTTAGTAGTATCTTGCCCATGTGCTCTTGTATTGTCTGTGCCATTGGCATTCTTCTCTGGTATTGGAGCTGGTTCTAAACAAGGTATCTTGTTCAAGGGTGGTAAAGCAATTGAGGCTATGACCCGTGTGAAAGCGATTGCCTTCGATAAAACTGGTACTATTACAACGGGTACTTTCAACGTACAAACTGTAGAAGTAGCTGGTAACTATACAGAAAATGAAGTATTGCAATATGCAGCGGCTCTAGAAGCTGTTTCAACTCATCCAATTGCATTGTCTATTGTAGAAGAAGTACAACGCAGAAAAGTAGAACTCTACTCTACAAATGATGTGAAAGAAATTTCTGGTCACGGAATGGTAGGCACAGTGAATGGCCGTACCGTATTGGTTGGTAATGGTCGTTTATTGGCAAGAGAAAATGTGACAATGCCAGCAGTGACAGATGTATATGGAAGCGAAGTGTTCGTGGCTATTGATGGTCAATATGTAGGTCGTATCGTCATTGCCGATGCTGTGAAAGAGGATTCTAAAGAGGCCATCCGTCGTATGAATGGAAAAGGATATCATACAGTGATGCTCACAGGTGATGTGGCATCCAGTGCGAACCATATTGCCCAAGAAGTAGGTATCCAAGGTGTGCGTGCCGAGTTATTACCACAAGATAAATTAGAAGTGGTGCAATCTCTTCGGAACGACCATGGTTCTGTCATGTTTGTAGGTGATGGTATCAATGACGCGCCTGTATTGACAGGTGCCGATGTAGGTGGTGCTATGGGTAGCGGTGCAGACTCTGCCATTGAAGCGGCAGACGTAGTATACATGAACTCTAACCTAGAGTCTGTATGGCGTTCCTTAAGTATCGCAGATCGTACTTTGTCCATTGCATGGCAAAATATTTTCTTTGCGATTGCTGTAAAAATTATCGTTATGGTGGCTGGTGTATTTGGCTTTGCAAATATGTGGGTAGCTATCTTTGCAGATACAGGCGTATCCATTCTTTGTATTATGAACTCCATCCGTATTTTTTACAGTAAATAGTGACAAACTTGCTTGTAGTGATGCATACCTGACTATTGATACTACTATGAGATAGGTAGGGCTGTGAAAGTAGTTTGAATGTATTATTGACCAGTATAAGACTATACAATAGGATAACAGAGGACTTGGCGGTTTTGCTAAGTCCTTTTTGTTGTAGATAGGATATATGTTGGCATCTCAAAAATAGTTGATTGCTTATACGAAACTTTCAGAATACACTATAAAAAAATTGACGAATTGGTCTCCATTGATTAAGATAAAGGGTAGGGTTATTAATACGTTAAGGAGGTGTCACATGTTAACGGTACACAAACACGTAGAGGGGGAATTGTTTACAGATTCCACTGTACAAGATGCGACAAAAGGTTCATGGATAAATTTGGTGAATCCAGACCCCGATGAGTTGGCTATCGTCAATATGATGACACAGATTCCAACGGATGTATTAAAAGCGGCATTGGATACGGAAGAACGGTCGCACGTGGAAATTGAAGATGAGTATATCTTTGTGGTTATTAATATTCCAGTACTGCGCGGTTCTGATGTATATGATGCAGTGCCATTGGGTATTTTTGTAACAGAAGACTTTTTTATTACAGTTTGCTTGGAAGAAGCAGAGGTGCTGTATCCATTTTTGAGCAACCAAATGCCAACCTTTTATACGTTTAAAAAGACGAGATTCTTGTTCCAAATTATGTATCGTACCGCTGTGTTATATTTACGGTATTTGCAACAAATTGACCGCCGTACGGATGATATTGAAAAAACATTGCGCCATACGACGAGAAATAAAGATTTGTTCCAATTGTTGGAATTGCAAAAATCCATGACGTATTTTACTTCTGCATTGCGTGGTAATGGAACAGTGATGGAACGTATTTTGCGCATCCGTCGTCATGATGATGTGCGATATTTATTGAAAATCTATGAAGAAGATGAAGATCTATTAGAAGATGTGATCATCGAGAACAAGCAGGCTGTAGAAATGGTTGAAATGTATTCTAATATTTTGATGAATATGATGAACGCTTTTACATCCATTATTTCTAATAATTTAAACTTAGTTATGAAACTGTTGGCAGCCATGACAATTATGCTAGCCGTGCCAACGGCAATCTTCAGCTTGTGGGGTATCAATGTACCTGTGCCATTTGCAGATACACAGTATGGCTTTGAATATGTCATCGCCATTGGCATTAGTTTTGCGGCGCTAGCAGGCTATTGGCTTTGGAAAAATGATTTCTTTTAATGATATTGTGCGATACAAAACACCTAAGAGGCTATCTCTTAGGTGTTTTGTTGTGTCACGATTCAGGTTACTTATGAAAGTTTTTTATACCCATCTTTAAAAATTATAAATATTATACAAAGTGAATAAAATTGCTATATAGACATTTTTCAATTTGTGTAAAAATAATAATTTAAAATGATATAAATCACAGATAAATACCTATAAATGTACATTTTCAAACAAGCATGCATTCCATGTCTTGCAATATTCACATTAGTCATTTGACAATTTTGATAAAAGAAATTAACATATTTATGTAATATCTATAATATAGTTGGGCGTAGATATTGACTATGAATGCCTTAAATAAGGGAAGAATATTTTGGGGAAGATATTGCTAAAAGTTGTATAGGGTTATAGGCAAGATGGAGCAAGATTGTCTAAACTGTAGCCCTTGCTAACTTTATGTGAAAATCCACCTCAAAGGTGGCTTTTTTTATGACCTGATGTTTTATAGTGGTAAAGAATAGGCCCAAATGCTATTGAGAAGGGACGTGGATGATTGAAAACCATATTAAGTAAGGTGTCACAATTGCTAGTCACCTTAATAGGGGTTACGTTTTTGACATTTTGCTTGACCTACATTGCTCCTGGGGATCCAGCGCTGATGGTTCTGGAAGCTGGGGACACTATCGTGTCACAAGAAATGATTGATGCTACACGAAAAGAAATGGGCTTAGATCGTCCATTCATGGAACAGTATGTGCGCTGGGTAGCAGGTGCCGTACAAGGTGATTTAGGAACTTCTTATTCAGGGAAAAAAGCAGTTACAGAAAAATTGTCGGAAGGCTTGGGTGCGACCGCACTATTGGCCGTGTCCGCCTTTGTACTGAATGTGCTCATTTCCATACCAATGGGGATTTATTCGGCGGTAAAAGCGAATAAACTGCCAGACTTTATTATTCGATTCTTTTCTTTTGTGAATGTGTCGATGCCAAGCTTCTGGTTAGGTATGCTTTTACTGTACTTCTTCGGATTGAAATTACACTGGGTACCGATTGCTACGTCTGCGATTAGCTTTAAAGCCTTAATTTTGCCCGCGATTACATTGTCCTTTGTAATGGCAGCTAAATTTACGCGCCAAGTAAGGACTGTGATTATCGAAGAATTGCATCAAGACTATGTGATGGGTGCCAGAGCTCGTGGCATGAGTGAATCTCAAATTTTATGGAAACATGTCTTACCAAATGCTTTATTACCATTGATTACGGTTATGGGTATAGGTATTGGTTGGCTCTTGGCAGGGGCTGCGGTGATTGAAATCGTATTCTCTTGGCCAGGGATGGGTAAAATGGCGGTCTATGCCATTGCAATGCGCGATTATCCACTCATTGAGGGCTTTGTATTGTGGGTGGCCCTTATCTATACAGCTATCAACTTCTTGGTAGACCTGTCCTACTCTATTTTGGATCCACGATTGAAAGCGAGGGGATAAGATGAAAGAATTTATTTTGCAACACAAGCGCTTTTCTTTCTACTCCCTCTTAGTGGCTATTGTAGTAGGAATTGCTATATTTGCTCCCTATATCACACCACATGATGCGTTTCATGCAGATATGTCAAAAGCTTTCTTAAAGCCCTCTGCAGATCATCTGATGGGTACTGATAAATTGGGGCGTGACACGTTCTCCCGTATCATTTACGGTACACAAACTTCCTTGGCCATGACTATCATCCTTGTTATCTTAACGGCCACTGTTGGTACAGTGATAGGGATTTTCTCCGGTTTCTTTGGAGGTAAAGTAGAATTAGTGTTGATGCGCTTTACAGATATTATGTTGTCTTTCCCAGGTGTGGTACTGGCTATTGCCATTGCTGGCATTATGGGTGGTAGTGTCATCAATGCGATTTTGGCTCTCGTAGTGGTGAGTTGGGCGAAATACGCACGACTGATTCGGTCTGCGGTAATCAAACTTCGCCATAACGACTTTATTGCAGCAGCTAGATTGAATGGTACAAAACAATTGACCATTTTATGGCGCCATATTTTACCGAATGTATTGCCTTTGACTATCATTACAGGGGCTATGGATATCGGAACTATGATGATGGAGATTGCCGGTCTTTCCTTCTTGGGCTTTGGGGCGCAGCCACCAACACCAGAATGGGGCTTAATGCTGAATGAGAACCGTCAATATATATTATCGTCACCAGAATTGATGTTATATCCAGGGATGGCCATTTTCATTGTGGTTACCATCTTCAATTTGTGGGGCGATTCGCTACGGGATATCTTAGATCCACGTAGTACAGATTCACATTAATGTGTTAGTTGTAAGTTTTGTAGAAAGGAACTTAATATGAAACAAAGTTGGAAAAAATGGCTTCGTAATGCTACATTTGGCGTTATGGCAGTAGCGACTCTTGGTGTGATTGCAGGCTGCGGTAGCGACAATGCAGCACCAGCTGATAAAAGTGTAGTAAAATTTGGTGTTACAAACTTCGCAGATACATTGGAGCCAACACAAAATTACTTCGGTTGGGTAGTTATGCGTTACGGTATTGGCGAAACATTAGCTAAATTCGATGAAAAAATGAATGCGCAACCTTGGTTGGCGGAAAGCTGGTCTGTATCTGATGATAAATTGACTTGGACTTTCAAAATTAGCGATAAAGCAAAATTCTCCAATGGCAATAAAGTAACTGCTGAAGCGGTAAAAGAATCCATTGAGCGTGCTTTCGAGAAAAATAAACGTGCCGCTACATTCTTCAAATATACAGATATCAAAGCAGAAGGTCAGAATTTGATCATCACCACAGATAAACCGTATCCAAATGTGCCTGGTTTCTTGGCTGACCCATTATTCATTATCGTAGATGTATCTGCTGAGAAAGCTGGCCGTGACTTCGCTAAAGAAGGTCCTATCGGTACTGGTCCGTACAAAGTGAAATCTTTCACTAAAGAAAAAGCAGTTGTAGAAGCTAACGAAAATTACTGGGATGGGGAAGTTCCTTTCAAAACAGTAGAAATTCCATCCATCGATGACCCTACAACTCGTGCGTTGGCATTACAAAATGGTGATGTAGACTTCGCAGTTAATATTGGCGCTGGTGACCTTGAAACACTGCGTAATGACAGCAAATTCAAAGTAGATGAAATCGCTTCTTTGCGTACTGTATTAGCTCGTATTAACCAAAAAGGTGTATTAGGGGACGAAAAAGTTCGTGCTGCCTTTATCAGCGGTACGGATCGTAAATCCTACAACGAAGTATTGTTAAAAGGTACTTTCATTCCTGGTAAAGCGCCAATTCCACCAAGCTTGGATTATGGTTTCGATGGTTTGAAAGACCCTAATGCATACAATCCTGATCGTTCCAAACAATTGTTGGCAGAAGCTGGCTGGAAAGATACTGATGGAGACGGTTACGTAGATAAAGACGGTAAAAACTTAGAAGTGCGCTTCGTAATATACAACAGCCGTCAAGAACTTCCAGTTTATGCAGAAGCTGTTCAATCTGACATGAAAAAAATCGGTATCAAAGTGAATATCGAAACTGTTGACTATAACTTAATGGATAAAATAGGTATTGATGGCGACTATGACTTATTGATCTCCAACATCGTAACAGCGAACACTGGTGACCCAGAAATCTTCTTGAAATGGTACTGGAAAACTAACTTGAACGGTGAAAACCCTCAAAATGGTTCTGGTTACAGCAATCCTAAATTCGATGCAATCATGGATCAATTAGCTGTTGAATTCGATAAATCTAAACGTCAAAGCTTAATTATCGAAGCACAACAAATCTTATTGAATGATGGTGCGGCATTGTTCTTAGGTTATCCTAAAACAAATATCGTTAATAATAAATGGTTAACAAATGTAGTGATGTATCCAACAGACTACTACTGGTTGACTAAAGACGTAAAACCAGCAAAATAATCCTTTGCAGATGTCCGCAACAATCGGGAGGCAGTTTGCCTCCCCTTGTTGTATGTATGAAACAGTTGCTTTCAGTAGCGTTGTTAAGAAATATACAGAAGGGATATATATGTTACTTAGTATTAAAAATTTAGCCGTTACCTATGGAAATAACCCGAATCCTACGATTGCAGGGGTTAACCTAGACCTAGCAGAAGGAGAGATTGTTTCCATTGTAGGAGAGTCCGGCAGTGGTAAGACAACGGTCATCCGTGCCCTGTTAGGGGTATTGCCAAATACAGGTCGTGTGTCTGATGGAAGTATTACCTTTGATGGTCAAGATTTATTATCCTTTTCCAGAAAAGATTGGTTAGACCTACGAGGCAATCACATTGCTATGATTTTCCAAGATAGCGGCAATATGATGAATCCTATCCAAACTATTGGGAAGCAATTTGTAGAGTTCATTCAACTCCATAGCACTATGTCTAAACAAGAGGCAGAGGCGAAAGCTGTTAAAATGTTAGCACTTACTAATTTGCCACATCCTGAGGCTATCATGAAGTCCTATCCATTTGAACTCAGTGGTGGTATGCGCCAACGTGTAGGTATCGCCATGGCCATAACATTTTCTCCTAAGTTATTATTGGGAGATGAACCTACATCAGCCCTAGATGTAACAACACAGGCACAAATTGTAGAAGAATTGTTACGTATTAATCGTGAAAATAAAACATCTATGATTATTGTAACGCACAATATTGGTGTAGCAGCGCATATGTCTGACAAAATTATGGTCATGAAACAAGGAGCTGTGGTGGAATATGGTCCAGCAGAAGATGTGATTCGCAATCCACAAGCGGAGTATACGAAACAATTGCTCAATGCAGTGCCGGAAATCGGAGGAAAACGCTATGTCTGATATTATTATGCAAATTCAAGATATTGTGAAGGAATTTCCTCTTGCTGACGGTTCTACCTTACGTGCTTGTAATGGAATCTCCATCGATGTAGAGCGAGGTGAAACCTTAGCTATTGTAGGCGAGTCTGGCTGCGGTAAATCTACCTTGGTGAAAACAATCATGAATATGCATGAACCTACATCTGGCTCTGTTATCTTCCGGGGGAAAGATATTACGAAATTGAAAGGTGAAGAAAAGCGCCAAAATTATCGTCATATTCAAATGGTCTTTCAAGATCCAACAGCGGCGTTTAATCCGAAGATGAAAGTACGTGACATCATTTGTGAACCATTGCGTAACTTTGATCTCATTAGCAAAGCAGGTGTAGATGCGAAAGCTAAAGAATTGTTGAAAATGGTAGATTTACCAGAAGATTTTGCAGGCCGTTATCCGAATAATATGAGTGGGGGACAACGGCAGCGTGTAGCTATTGCTAGAGCCTTAGCATTAGAACCAGAAATTATCGTTTGCGATGAAGCCACGAGTGCTCTGGATGTATCTGTACAAGATACAATCATCGAGCTATTGGTACGGTTACAAAAAGAAAAAGGCATTACCTACCTATTTATTTGCCATGATTTGGCATTAGTCCACTTATTTTGTCATAAAGTGGTAGTTATGTACAAAGGGGAAGTAGTAGAACGCCTGAATGGAGATGCTTTAGAAGAAGCTCAGCATCCGTATACAAAACAATTATTGAGAGCCGTTTATAATTTAGATTACTAATCGGTGGATGATGGTATTTTTCAATAGCTGAATACATTGTTTTGCAAAGTAGTACAAAATCTATGAATAATGGATATTTGTTATACATGAACACCCTTTGATATAATTGTTGTATTGAAAGGTGCATGAATAAAATGTTTCAAGGGGAGCACCGTTAGGGCTCCTCTTTTTATGAGGGTATTATGGAAGAACGATTGACCTATAAAGATTATTTAAAAGTGACAATTCCATTTATGATCTCTACGGTGACACAACCCTTACTGGGAGCAGCAAATACAGCCATTATGGGGCACATGGAGAATGCCATGTATATCGCAGCAGTGGCACTAGGGGTTATCTTGTTTAATAATATGTATTGGCTCTTTGGATTTCTGCGGGTGGCTACTACGGTGTTTTCCGCACAGGCTTTGGGAGAACAATCGAAGGAAAGTACATCACTCAGTTTCTTTCGACCTCTTATCATTGCCTTATTCATCAGCGCAGCCTTTATCATCGGCTATCCTTGGATATTTGATTACTATGCAAGTTTTATGCATCCCGACCCAGAGGTGATCGCTTTGATGGCAGATTATACAGATATTTTAATCTGGGGAGCTCCTTTCGTATTGGTCAATTATGTTACGTTAGGTTGGCTTATGGGACAGATGATGATTCGCGCCACTATGATTATGCAAATCTCCATGAACGTGCTGAATATTGCTTTGTCCTTCCTTTTCGTATTTGGCTTTGACTTTGGAGTAAAAGGGGTGGCTTGGGCATCTTTGATTTCCCAAATCTATGCGTTCTTAGTAGGCCTAGGTGCTATGTACTTAGTTCGTGAACGGTTAGACCTGACGTCCCATATATGGAATACCTTAAAACGAGTGAAACCCTTCCTATCCATTATGAAAGTCAACACAGACCTTATGCTTCGTACATTTTGTTTGTTGACCATCAACAATTTGTTTGCCAAAGCAGGCAGTGCTATGGGCAGTGATGTATTAGCGACGAATGCGGTGATTTTGGAGATGATCTTCATCATGGCATACTTCACAGATGGACAGGCGAACGGAGTCAGCGTATTTACTGGAAAAGCATTTGGAAAACGTGACTTGGTGCTTTGGAAAGATACCTTGAAAATTTCCTTAGTATGTTTAGCCGTGTACGTGGTGATCGTAGAAGTGGTGTTAGGATTATTCCGTAAGGATGCCATTATGCTTATGACCTCAGTACCAGAGATTTACACGATGGCCTTGGAATATTCCCATTATCTATTGCTCTATCCTATCTGTGCGGCAGTAGGATTATTATTATATGGTATGTACAATGGCATCGGTCAGACTGCATCTATCCGGAATATGATGTTCATTGCAGTGGTCTTCTTTGTAGGCATGCAAGAATTGCTCATCCCTCCATTCGGTAATGACGGCGTGTGGATGACCTATGTGCTCACGTACCTATTAGAATCTATCATTTTAGTGTTGTTCTTGCCGTTAGCAAAAAAACGGTTTTCCTTGTCGGTTTAGTATATTTCTGATGAAGGTTGCTATTTTACAAAGTATTGTAATCGATAGTAGATGGATGCTTTATATTCTAGTTGGCACATACTATGAAGAATATCTTAATGATAAGTAAAAAGGTATACAGTTGATGTTATATAATAACAAGGCGCTACCGATGAGCGAGTATGCTCAAGGTAGCGCCTTGTTGTATGTACGGAATTATTCGTGTTGATGTTCTAAAATCAATGGTTCTGTAATATGGTAAAAGTATCGTGACATATCTTCGATGGAGTGTTGGCGATCATTTTCTAACCACCAAAGTACCATTTCTACAAAAGATCCGGCAATGTGATTAGAAATAAAATCGTGAGGGATGTTATTGTGAGGACAAGTTTGATTGTTTAAGAAATGACTTTGGATGAGTTCTTTTAAACTATTCTTGAAATGACGAAGGAAGAGCTCGTTACTTTCACAGGAAAGAAGACCTAAAATATTGTTATCGTTGTCCTCTAAATGCTGCAAGATATGGAGGAAGATGGCTTCCTTGATGTGACTATTTTTATATAAGCCATGAGCATGAGAGAAGTCTGATGCGGTGTCGATAATATGAGAGAATAATTCTAGACATAGAGCCTCTAACAGGTCCTCTTTTGTTTCAAAGTGTGCATAAAATGTACTACGGCCAATGAGGGCTTCATCGATAATATCTTGTACGATGATAGCATTATAATTTTTATGTTCTAAGAGCCTTACAAAGGCGTCGAAAATCGCTTTTCTAGTTTTCACTTGTCGTTTGTCCATAGGTCCTCCTTACTATTATGAATCAGACAAAATGAGATACTTGTTCAATATAGGATACTTTTCTATATATGTTTCGTAAATAACAAAACAGAAAAAGTGATTCTTGTAAAATCTCTCAATTTCACTATACTAATAGTATATCATAAGTGACAAAGTGTTTCATATCTTTGTTGTTATGAAAGATAGTTTGGATTTTTAACTGAGAGCATCTACTACAAAGACTGGGTGCAGTGATGACTTTCAGCCATATAAAGTAAGAGATTAGAGAGGATGTGTTCTTATGTTAGAACGAATTGATGCGATTATGAGCAGTACTACTGCAACCGTAATTACAGGAGCCATGTTTTTAGCCGTTGCACTACAGACAAAGGTTGATGTGTCTAGTTGGATTCATACATCTTGGACTGCGATTTTGACATACCACGCCGGCTTATAGTTGTAACATGAATTTTCTTGTGGTATACTAATCTTATAATTAAATAAATTCGATATAATACATCGATTCCATGAAAGGAGTATACTATGAAAGAAATTTTAGGCTTCCATTTACATCATTGTCCATATTGCGCTAACGCATTCCGCGCTATCGAAGAATTGCAAGCAGAAAACCCTGCGTTCAAAGAAATCAAAATTAACTGGGTAGAAGATCAAGATGCTGTAGAATTGTTCAAAACACATCCATACGAATACTATCCAAATTTATGGTTTGATTTGGACAAACAATATGAAGCACAACCTGGTGAAAGCTACAAACAAACAAAATCTTTAATCAAAGCAGTGTTTGAGAAAGCGATTCAATAATCGATTTTACTTTCATCTAAAATACTATATAATAAAAGCAGATGCTATGGATGCATCTGCTTTTTTCTTGAGATAGTCGCAGATTGTTAGTTTGCGTAAGGAGGATATATGTTAAATTTTGTGGCCTTAGATTTTGAAACGGCTAATGAAAGTAAGAATAGTGCTATTTCCTTAGCGGTAGTAACCGTGGAAGATGGTCGCATTACAAAACGTGGCTATAGCTTAATCAAGCCACCAGTGATGCAGTTCAACCAAGAGTTTATCGGTATTCATGGTATTCAACCAGAAGAAGTGTTGAATAAACCCACTTTTGACCAATTGTGGCCGGCTATTTATAACAATCATTTAAAAGGAAAACTATTGGTGGCTCATAATGCGAAATTTGATATCGACGTGTTGCGTGCTACATTGGACCATTACAATATTGAATGGCCTGATTTAGAATATACTTGCACCGTCCGTATTACACGAAAAGTATGGCCTGATTTGGTGAATCATAAATTGAATACCTTGGGTGGATTCTTAGGTATTAAATTTAACCATCACAATGCGCTGGATGATTCTGAAGTATGTGCGAAAGTAGCCATTGCAGCAGCGAAAGAAAAAGGCGTAGATTCCATGCGAGGCTTGTTACACTTAATCAATATGAAACCAGACTCTTTCATCACCGATGAACGACGGGCCCAAATGGAAGTTAAACAAAGTGGCACACAAGATACATTCTTCTAGTGAGGGATAGTCTTCACTAAGATTGTTTATAAGTAGGGGCTCTTCATATATCTATTACATTTAGTCATACTAGTAAAAGAGTATATATGTATACCTATAAGTATACGACGAACATGAGATATAAAAGTACTTTGTATGATATATGTAAAGTCTTATAGACATAGTAACGACAAGCGATTATTCTATAAGGGAAATAAAGCGGAGCCAAGTACTAACTATCTTTACAAGAAAAGGTAATAGCAGATAACCATGTTAGCCCCCGCCCAATAAGCCCCCATATGATTTACACATAATTTGTCCGTATTACAGAAGTTCAAATATATATTGATATAACAAAATAAAGAAAAAACAATGCCATATTCCCCTGAACGAACATTCAGAATGCAGTGAGAGAAGGGGGATGTGGCATTGTTTTGTATCATAGGATATCAAAAAAGTGGAAAAACATGAAAAAAGATTAAATTATGAGTAAATCATATAACTTATTATTTAATTAAGTATTGAAAAAAATGTTAAAATATGAAAGAATAGAACTATATAAAAAATTATCTTTATTTATTAACATGATATAGCTATAGATTGGAGGTATTCCATGTCGGAATTACGATGGAATCCTTTATTGCGGACTTGGACAATGGTCGCTTCAAACCGTAAAGCACGCCCAACGATGCCAAAGGATTGGTGCCCATTCTGCCCAGGTATTAATAAAAAAGTCCCTGCAGATTATGATGTGTTAAAATACGATAACGATTTTCCTGCCTTAACGCAAACGCCAGAGGCTCCCTATGAGGATGGTAATGACTTTTACAAAAGCCAAGAAAACTATGGGAAATGTGAAGTTATCTTATATTCTCCAGAGCATACTGCTAAATTTTATGAATTATCGGAAGATCATATTGTTAAATTGCTAAACCTTATTAAAGAACGTCATAGTGAATTAGCAAAGGATGAAAAAATTAAATATATCTATCCTTTTGAAAATAAAGGCGAAGCTGTAGGTGTGACAATGCCACATCCACATGGCCAATTATATGGCTATTCCTTTGTACCACAAAAATTACAAGTGGAGCTAGATAGTGCAAAAGACCATCATCATGAACATGGTGAGTGCTTATTCTGTAAAATGAATCAAGTAGAGAAAGAGAAGGATGCTCGCATTGTGGGAGAAAATGACTCTTTCTTGGCATACATTCCGTTCTTTACGGATTATCCATACGGTGTGTTTGTAGTGCCCAAACGCCATATGAACTACATCACAGATTGTACGGAAAAAGAAACTGAAGATTTGGCGCATATGTTAAAAACATTAACAGAAGCCTTTGATCGCTTATTTAATATGCCATTCCCATATATGATGGTATATCATCAAAATCCTGTGAATAGCCCTGAATATGCAGGACATGAAGAATATTATCATTTTAATATTCAATTCTATCCTCCTTTCAGAGAGGCCAATAAAATTAAATACTATGCTTCCTCTGAAATGGGAGCATGGGCAGCAGCGAATACGAGTGCCGTAGAAGAAACAGCACCGGAATTACGCAAACTATATAGTGAGGTTGAACAAGAACATGAATAAAGAAGAATTACAACAGCGTTTTCTGTCCTTCTTTGGTGAAGGCGCAGGAGATGTGCATTGTTATTTTGCTCCAGGCCGTGTCAATGTGATTGGTGAGCATCAAGACTATAATGGTGGTCATGTATTCCCTGCGGCATTAAAAGTCGGTATTTACGGAGCTATCCGTTTACGTGAAGATAGTAAGGTACGTTTACATTCTGATAATATGGAAAAAACCGTGGTGGTCGATGTGAATGAACCTTTCCAATATAATGTAGAGCACGATTGGGCTAATTATCCATTAGGTGTGATTCAATTCTTAAAAGACAAGGGTCACAAAGTGCCAGGTATGGACATTTATTTTAATGGTAATTTACCAGCTGGCGCAGGGTTGTCCTCTTCCGCTTGTATGCTAGATTTAACTGGGTATATGTTGCTTTCAGAATTGGGTTTAACCCCAATTGACCGCACGGAACTAGCAAAAATGGCGATGCATGTAGAATACCACTTTGTAGGTGTAAAAGTAGGCATCATGGATATGTATGCTATTGCACATGGTAAAGAAGGCCATGGTGTATTGTTAGATTGTACAAAAATGGAACGCAAATTAGTTCCATTAAACTGGCATGGATACACATTGGTTATCATGAATACGAATAAACAAAGAGGTCTTGTAGATTCTAAATTTAATGAGCGAAAGGGCCAATGCGATGCGGCTCATGAGATGATCCGTAAACACAAAGATGTATCGGGTTTATCATTGGCGACATTGGATGATCTAGAGTATATTTCGGATGATGTCTTACTACGTCGAGCTCGTCACGTTATCACTGAAAATTTGCGTGTATTAGATTTTATGAAAGCATTGGAGAGTGCTGATTTAACAGGTATTGCCCATTGCTTGAATGAATCCCATAGATCCTTACAGGTTGACTTTGAAGTAACTGGTAAAGAATTAGATACGATTGTTGATTTAGCACGATCTCAAGAAGGCTGTGTTGCATCCCGTATGACAGGTGCAGGTTTTGGTGGTTGTGCCATTGCCCTTGTAAAAGATGAGAATGTTGATGCTTTTATGAGAGCTATTCCGGAAGAGTACGAAAAACAAATAGGTGTTACCCCTAGTCTATATATCGCAGAAATCGGTGATGGGGTGTATTCGCTGTAAAGGAGATAGAATCATGATAAAGCCACAAATAAGCAATGATGAAATTATTTTGAATTACATCAGGCGTCATGGCCCCGTATCAAAGGCATTGATTGCAAGACAAACAAAAATAACGCCTCCCACAGTGACTAATATTTGTACGAGTTTAATTCGCAAAGGATTGGTCTACGAAGATCGTCAAGAACGGTCTGCATTGGGACGTCCATCAATGTTATTAGACTTTAATCATGATATTGAAACCTATCTTATCGTTCATGTAAGAACACATGCCATTGTGTTTTATGTGGCTACGGTAGGGCGACAAATCCTACATCAAGAAGAAACATCGATTATTGGCTGCAGTGCTGATGAAATTATGCAGCATATGTACCGAGGCATACAGGATATCTTTAAACAAGAGTATAAGATAAAAAGTATAGGGCTTATTTTACGGGGCCCTGTAGATTCTGGAAAAGGAATTTCCATTTATTCTCCAAATGGGAAGTGGAATAATATTCCTTTCAAATATATCTTAGAAGAACGATTCCATGTGCCTGTCTATGTAGAAAATGATGTCCGTTGTTTATCGACGGGTGAATATTATTATGGTAGTGGTAAAGAAATGGATAATCTCATAGTCCTTAAATTCAGTTATGGACTAGGGATATCTCTAATTTATCACGGTGAACTCTATCGCGGATTCAACGATAGTGCCGGTGAAATTGGATATGGTGTGATTCGACTGGATGAAGAGGGCAACGAAGTGCGCTTGGAAGATATCGCATCAGAAACATCGATTCATACGTATGTATTGGAACAAATGGAAAAAGGCCGATATACATCGGTACAAGATAATCCATTGGTTGTGAGCAAAGCATTTCGGGTAGAGCCTATTTATGAGGCCGCAGTAGAAGGTGATGAAGTGTGTTTAGAGGCGCTTTCACGAGTAGGTCACTATTTAGGAATTGCCTTGGCCAATATAGCTAACTTATTTAATCCAGAGAGGATTATTTTAAGTAGTGCTATGGGGAATGCAGTGGGTGTGATGGATCCGATTCTTCGAGGCGTATTAGAACGCAATTCATACAAAGCACATACGATTAATCTAGAATATTCCGGCAATGGTTCCTATTATACATTGCTAGGGATGATTGATATTGTCAGTGCGAAACGAGCTGAAGAAGCTTGGTTACGGTAGGTACCACGACTAGAAAGACTAGTCTTATAGGTATATAGGATATCTAAAAGGAGGATATTATTATGAAACGATCTTGGAAAGCAGCGTTGCTTGCATCAGCAGCAGTAGGTGCACTTGTGTTAGGTGGTTGCGGAAGCGATCAAGGAGCAAGCGGTGACAAACCTCAAGTAGGGGTTGCGATTTACAAATTTGATGACACTTTCATGAGTGGCGTGCGTGCAGAAATTGACAAAGCCGCTAAAGACAAAGCGAAAGTGGATATCGTAGATAGCCAAAACTCTCAACCAACACAAAATGAAAAGATTGACTTATTCATCAATAAAAAATATAAAGCAATCGGTGTTAACGTAGTAGACCGTACAGCAGCAGGCGTTATCATTGATAAAGCAAAAGCAGCGAATATTCCATTGGTATTCTTGAACCGTGAACCATTGAAAGAAGATATGGCAAAATGGGATAAAGTATACTATGTAGGTGCGAAAGCTGAACAAAGTGGTGAAATGCAAGGTAAAATCTTAGCAGATTACTTCAAAAAACATCCTGAAGCATACCATAGCAATGATGGTGTTATCCATTATGTTATGATTACTGGCGAACCAGGTCACCAAGATGCTGTACTTCGTACACAATACTCTGTAGAATCCCTTAAAAAAGAAGGTATGAAAGTAGAAGAGTTAGCTAGCGATACAGGTATGTGGGACCGCGTTAAAGGCCAAGAAAAAATGGCAGCTTTCTTGAGCCGTTACGGCGACAAAATCGATGCTGTTATCTGTAACAATGACGACATGGCATTAGGTGCTATTGAAGCATTAAAAGCAGCAGGATACTTCACAAATGGCAAATACATTCCAGTAGTAGGCGTTGACGCTACAACTCCAGCAGTACAAGCGTTGAAAGACGGCACATTATTGGGTACAGTATTGAACAATGCGAAAAAACAAGGTCAAGCAGTATTTAATCTTTCCTACGTGTTAGCGAAAGGCGAAACACCTAACAAAGATAATGTAGGCTTTGACATTGTAGATGGTAAATATATTTGGGTACCTTACGAAATCGTAACAAAAGAAAATGCGGATAAGATTTTAGGTGACAAATAATAGAATGCAGTAAGGGGGCATTTGCCCCCTTCATTATCTGATTAGCAGGAGGAAAATGTATGGGCGAGTACATATTAGAAATGCGCCAAATTACGAAGGAATTTCCTGGCGTAAAGGCCTTGGATAATGTCACTTTCAAAGTCCGACCAGGCACCGTACATGCTCTAATGGGAGAGAATGGCGCAGGGAAGTCGACTCTTATGAAATGCCTGTTCGGTATTTATAAGCAAGATCAAGGGGATGTTGTGATTGATGGCGAAGTTGTTGACATGACGGATTCCCGTAAAGCTCTTGGAATGGGGATTTCTATGATTCACCAAGAGTTATACCCAGTATTACAAAGAAATGTTATGGAAAACTTGTGGTTAGGCCGGTTTCCAACTAAAAAAATTGGTCCCTTCACATTTGTGGATCATAAAAAAATGAAAGAAGATACATTAGCGTTGTTTAATGAAATCGATGTAGATATCGATCCAGAACAATTAGCGGGTGACTTATCTGTTTCTAAATTACAAAATATTGAAATTGCTAAGGCAGTTTCGCATCAAGCGCGTATTATTGTAATGGATGAACCTACCTCTTCTCTTACGAGTGATGAAGTAGAACATCTATTTAAAATTATTAACTCCTTACGTAAAAAAGGGGTTGCAATTATATATATTTCTCATAAAATGGAAGAAATCCTACGCATATCCGACGAAGTAACGATCATGCGTGATGGTCAATATATAGGTACTTGGCATGCTGATGAGTTAACAACAGATCTTATCATTCAACGAATGGTAGGACGTGAGATGACTCAGTTATTCCCTGAAAAAACCAATACTCCTAGTGAGGAAGTGTTACGTGTGGAAAACTTAACATCTATTAATCCACATTCTTTCAAAGATGTAAGCTTTTCCCTTCGTAAAGGTGAAGTTCTTGGTGTAGGTGGTCTTGTAGGAGCGCAGCGTACAGAGGTAATTGAAGCCTTGTTTGGTCTTCGAGGTATCGAGACTGGCAAGATTTACTTGCACGATAAAGAGGTTCGCATTCGTCATCCACGAGATGCGAAAAAATTAGGGATGGCGCTACTCACAGAAGAGCGTCGTGCTACGGGAATTTTCCCGATGCTTACCATTGTAGATAATACAACGATGGCAGCACTGCCAAAATATGAAAATAAGTTCAAATTGTTGAATGACAATAAACGACTAGACGATACAAAAGAGGGTGTGGCTTCCTTACGAGTGAAAACACCGTCTACAGAAACAAAAATTCAAAGTCTTTCTGGTGGTAACCAACAAAAAGTACTCATTGCTCGTTGGTTGAATACGAATCCAGAAATCCTACTCTTAGATGAACCGACACGGGGCATCGACGTAGGAGCGAAATACGAAATTTATTCCATTATTAATGAACTGGCTAGTGCTGGTAAAAGTATCATTATGATTTCCTCGGAAATGCCTGAATTATTAGGAATGAGTGACCGCATTATGGTCATGAGTAATGGATATATGAGCGGCATTTTGGACGCTCATGAAGCGACTGAAGAAAAAATTATGGAACTAGCAACAGCTGGTTTAGTCTAGGAGGTATCGTATGAGCCAAGGTAAGTTAGGAAAGTTTCTTTCCCAAAATATTATCTATTTGGTACTAGTAGTACTAGTAGCGGCTATTTCAATTTATAGCCCGAACTTTTTATCCGTCACAAGTTTTCGTGATATTTTAATTCAATCTTCTCCACGTGTTATCATTGCATTGGGTTCTGCTATGATTTTGATCACCGCAGGTTGTGACTTGTCCGCAGGGCGTGTAGTAGGTTTGACAGCGGTTGTATCTGCATCTTTAACACAGTTACCAGATTATCCTCGTCCATTCTTTGAACATTTACCAGAATTACCATTGATTTTACCAATCGTGATTGCTATTGTAGTAGGTGCTATCATCGGTTTAGTATCTGGTGTGATCGTAGCGTATTTAAAAATCGTACCATTCATTTCCACATTAGGTACCATGGTTATTACCTATGGTATTTGTTCCTTGTACTTTGATATGGAACCTAATAACTCTCAACCAATCGGCGGTTTACGTCCAGAGTTTACGCAAATTGGTACAGGTTCTTTAGACCTAGGATTTATGACGATTCCATACATTGTTATTATCGCTGCAGTGATTTCCTTGATCATGTATGTGGTATATAACAAAACAATTCTTGGTAAAAATATGTTTGCCATCGGTGGTAACCCACAAGCAGCTATTGTATCCGGCATCAACGTAGCAGTAACACTTGTTATTATCTATGTTATCGCTGGTGCTTTGTATGGCGTAGGTGGTATTTTGGAAGCAGCTCGTACAGGTGGTGCTACAAACAACTATGGTAACATGTATGAGTTAGATGCCATTGCAGCCTCTGTTGTAGGTGGTGTATCTATCACTGGTGGTATCGGTACTGTACCTGGTATCATCGCAGGTGTGTTAATCTTTACAGTTATTAACTATGGTTTAACATTCGTTGGTATGGGACCATACTGGCAATTGATTATCAAAGGTTTAATCATTGTTATTGCTGTTGCCTTCGACGTACGCAAATCTATGGCACGTAAATAAATCGAATATTGAAAGTATTAGCCCTCGGCTTTCACAGGATTGTGAAAGTCGGGGGGTTTGTGTAGATACAAGAAAACAATCATTTACGACAAGATATAGTAGTATTGCAACAGGAAATGCAAGAATTACGAGCAGCGATTCGTAAATAGTATTAGCTCAATATATGTTACTAAATAATGGTAATACAAATAGAGAGGGTCCTTCGGAACCCTTTTACTGTTGTAAATAGACTGGCTTTATCTATTGCATTATACATACAACAACAGAGGCAAGTTGAGCGAATCAACTTGCCTCTGTTGCTGTATAGTTAAGTATGTATGATAGTTGTTAGTGTTTACTTTTATTGGGAGGAGTCTATTCTAAGCGGTTCTATTAGAATGCTGGAAGAATAGCACCTTTGTATTTGTCTTCGATGAATTTTTTGATTTCTGGGCTTTGTAGAGCTTTCACTAATTTTACGATTTCATCACGTTTTTCATCGCCTTCACGAACAGATACAATGTTTACATATGGGGAATCTTTAGATTCTAAGAATAATGCATCTTTAGTTGGGTTCAAGTTAGCACCTAATGCAAAGTTTGTGTTGATGACAGAAATTGTGGAATCATCTAATGCACGAGGTAATTGAGCAGCCTCTAATTCAACAAATTTTAGATGTTTAGGGTTGTCTTTGATATCTTGTACTGTAGCAGAGATGCTGTTAGGATCGTTTAATGTGATTAAACCAGCTTTGGAAAGCAATAGTAATGCACGACCACCATTTGTTGCATCAGATGGAATAGCTACTTGAGCGCCATCTTCGATATCTTTTAAGTCTTTAATTTTTTTTGAATATACACCCATTGGTTCGATGTGTACTGCACCAGCTGTAGCAATGTGTGTACCTTTCTCTTTGTTGAAGTTTTCTTGGTAAGGAATGTGAGCGAAGAAGTTCGCATCAAGTTCTTTATCATTTAAGGCAACGTTTGGTTGTACGTAATCACTGAACTCAACAATTTCTAATTTAATACCTTCTTTAGCAAGGATTGGTTTTACTTGTTCTAAGATTTCAGCGTGAGGCACTGGGGAAGCACCAATTTTTAATGTTTTACTTGCGCTGGAACTAGCGGAATCAGTACCAGTGGAACCACAGCCACCTAATAACAAGGCAGCGCCTAATACAGCTGTTGCTGCTAAACTAAATAATTTCTTCATGTGTTATCTCCTTTTCTTTTGTGTACTTACATAGTGAATTTCTACTTGCTTAGTATAACAAGACTTTGGTTATAAGTAAAATATGATATATATCTAAGTTATTATAATTAAAGGCTATAAGATAATTTTTGATACTATAAAAGTAATCACGTACATATCTGTATATAAACCAGGATTCATGGTATACATCATGTGATTCTGGAGTATAGGAGAATAAAATACCCCTCATCAAAAATACTAGTTTATGATGAGGGGTATTATTATTTTTATATTTGGGTATATATTGGGTATGGCATAAAATATATACTATTATTATATGATTGAATTACATAGAAGTCCTATGGCCCATAAGAAGTGATATAGTGTACAAGAAATAGAAGTAAATTTCATAGCCTCGTTTAAGTGTACCGGATCAGCATAGGTGTTGAAGATTGTGATGACTTTCATAGCTGGCACGAGTGAGAGTAATGCTAATAAGGATGTCCAAGGGATAGTGCCGCATGCTGCCCAGAGGACTAGCCATAGGGAGCTAATGAGAAAGAGCCCTAGCAAGAGTTGGATTCCTCTTTCACGGCCCAAGGTAATCACTAAGGTGCGACGACCATGGTTAGCATCGTTGGTAAAGTCTCGTAAATTGTTGGTCATCATAATAGCACCGATTAAGATGGTGGAAGGTACCGCTGGAATCAGGAAAATCCAGTGCAAGGTATGAGTCCAAGCGAAGAGGGTAATACTCACAATGGCAAAGCCCATGGCAAGACCAGATGCAAGTTCACCAAAAGGGGTGCGAGAAATAGGCTTAGGTCCACCAGAGTATAAGATGCTAGTGAGAATGCAAAGCATACCTACAGGAATATACCACCAAGTGACAGCATTAGCGAGGGCAATGCCTAAGATGAGTGGAGGTATAGTTGTAATATATCCCCAACGTTTAATCACAGAAGGGGCGATGCCATCACGGACGATGGATCCGCTGTTGCCCGCAGCTTGTGTAAGATCTAATCCAGATTTAAAGTCGAAATATTCATTCCAAATATTGGCTGCCATTTGTGCGCTTAACACACAAATTAGAATGCCTAGGGTATAGATTAAGGGCAGCCAAAGTGGCTGGGTTTGTGAAAATTGCGTAGCCCCCATAGCAGCTCCTAAGACAACGGGACTGAAAGCAGCCGTTAAGGTACGGGGGCGAATTAATGCAAAAAATTGTGACAGATTCATAGTCATCCTTTCATCAATAGACGTTATATAATATATGGTATCATTCTAACCTAAATAAAAGATTATGACAAATTATAAGGTGAAAAACAATTGTACATGAAATGTAATAGTGGAGTATAATAGAGAGAAGTAGACGATAGGCATAGTATTAAAACCGTCATAGAAAAGTGCTTAGTATGCTATAGGGTAGACCTATAAGAATAGGAGTTATTCATGATTACACATGCTCTATTAACAGATATGTATCAATTTACCATGATGCAAGGTTTATTTACACAAAACAAACATCGTACTCGTTGCGTGTTCGATCGCTTTTATCGAACGAATCCATTTCAAGGCGCTTACACGGTGGTAGCAGGACTGGAACAAGTTATCGAGTATGTGAAAGGCTTACGGTTTTCAGAAGAAGATATTAGCTATTTACGTCAAACTGGTGTCTTCACAGAGGCTTTTTTGGATTATTTAACAACATTCCGCTTCACTGGCACCATCTATGCGGCGCCGGAAGGGTCTGTGGTATTCCCAGGAGAAGTGTTGCTCCGTGTAGAGGCGGCTAAAGATGAAGCTATATTAATGGAAACAGCTCTTTCTATGTTTTTAAATCATGAGTCTTTAATTGCTACAAAAGCTCGCCGTATTCGCTCTGTTATTGGCAAGGATGGGGTAGCAGAATTTGGCATGCGAAGAGCTCAAGGGGTAAGTGCTGCGGTACAAGGGGCTAGAGCGGCTTTCATAGGAGGCTTTGATAGTACTAGTGATGTGTACAGTGCTGCTTTATATGGCATGCGACCTGTAGGGACTATGGCTCATAGTTGGGTGATGAGTTTTCCAACTGAAATCGATGCTTTCCGGGCTTATGCAGACCAATACGAAAATAATTTGGTGTTTTTAGTGGATACATATAATACATTACATAAAGGTGTGCCTGCGGCGATTCAAGTGTTCCAAGAGATTCGTGAACGCCGTGGGGGTACAATGCCGTCTGTGTATGGCATTCGCTTGGACAGCGGTGATTTAGCGTATTTATCCATTGAGGCTCGTAAGATGTTAGATGAGGCAGGATTTAAAGAGGCATTAATTTTTGCCACAAATGACCTTGATGAATATAAAATTGCAGACTTGAAACAGCAGGGAGCTGCTATTACCGCATGGGGTGTAGGCACGAAATTGATTACTGCCAATGAAACGCCTGCTTTAGGTGGGGTATATAAACTAGCAGGTCAATGGGAAGGTGATACCTTTATGCCGGCTATGAAATTCTCTGACAACATCGAGAAAGTGACAAATCCTGGCAAGAAAAAGGTATTACGCCTCATCAATGTACGAAATAATAAGCTCATCGGTGATTTAATCTGCTTGGATAATGAAACGGTGGATACTACGCAGGATTACGTCTTTAAAAATCCATTGCATCCTTGGAAACAAACGGTGCTGAAAGCAAATACGTTCAGAGTACAAGAATTACTAGTACCTATTTTTGTGGACGGAGAGTTAGTGTACGATGTACCAACCTTGGCACAAGTGAAAGCCTACGGAGAAGAGCAAATTCAATTGCTATGGCCAGAATTTTTACGACTTCGCCGGGCGCCAGAGGTGAAAGTCAACATCAGCGAAGAATTACATCAACTAAAATCTAAATTATTGTTGGAAAAAGTAGGGGAACCTAGTTAGGAAGGAGTTACTATGAATTGGAAAAGTGTGATGGCCAGTGTGGCCTTGGTAGGGACGATGCTTTCAGGAAATGCAGCATCAATTGCATTAGATGGGCGAGGTAGTGTAGAGTTACCTAGCCATATTTCAGCTGTTAATTATGATGATCTAATGGAAGGATATATAAAAAAAGAGGATACAGTCCATAAGGTAGGTCCTAATGCTTGGCATATAGATGAAGCAGAGGCTAAGGTGCTAGATACAATTGTCAAAAACGTAATGCAACGTGGTCAACGCTATCAGTTGCAAGGGCGTGATGAGCGGGGCTTACATACGGCAGAGCTGGTACACCTTCATATGACAGGTGCAGAAGCGGCTGAAGTATGGAAGATTAAATATAAAGGAACGACGATAGCGCCACAATCTGTAGGAGACACATTATATAATAAAACAGTGAAAGAAGTACAAAATATTGGACTTTACAATGTAGATCTTATGAGAGGAAAGCGGTTAGAAAAGAATGGCGCAGCCTTAGCTCCTTTTGTTATAAGTACTAAGCCAGAGTTCAGTAGTACCGAGATTTTGAGAGCCGTATTACCACTGGTAAACGTAAGATTTTTTGATGGAGAGATTATGAAACCAGTACGCATAGGAGGAGATACAGGGTTGTATACGCATGGTAGAGTACAACTGGATGTGGACGGATTTATAGTACCTGCGTATATTAATTTTGTAGGTCGGTATGGTCAAGATGGGGTATCTATCACATGGGTCACAACCGCTGATACATCGAGAGCCTATTGGAATCCTGTTATCAAAAGTCTGTTAGGTGTGAAGGGAGAATAAATAGATGAAATTTTGGAAACAAACGGGACTGGTTATCTTAGTGACTAGCCTTATGATGGGCTATGGGCAAGTGTCTGCACAGGTACATGATACTACCTATGAGGTGGTAGGTAGTAGTGCATCTATGCCATATGGTACAGCATCTAGTAGTGCATCAACGACAGATGGGATAGCAGGTACTAGTGAACTAATGCCAGATGAGGAAGTAGGAGTTCCTTTGGGTGAGTACCTAGCTATGGAGAAAAAGAAAAAACAAGAAAAGAAAAAAACAGGCGAAGAAAAAGCGGCAGAGTTCGTGGCGATGCTAGATCGGAATTCATTGGTTGATTTGCGTCAAACCATAGGACCAGAGATTACAGTTAAGCAATTATCTTCTTCAAAGTTGGCTCAGGTAGGAAAAGGATATGTGTATGCCAACCTAGGTACAGTGGGTACTGCCGTTGGTAAAGTGAAGGACTATGCACGAATGCAGAATATGAAAGACGGACTTAAGCTAGGCCGTTATATGGATGTCTATGAATTGCAGGGCGCGGATCAGTATGGTGTAAATACAGCTTGGGTTCTTGTATTTCCACTGCCTAAAGAGTTGCTAATGAGTTCATTAAGAAAATACGGAAAAGAGGGATTTTCACCTGCGAAAATGGATGCGTTTACAAATGACACAAATGCCTTTTTAAAGAAATATCATGTTAATATTCTAGAAGATAGAGATATTGATTATTCTCAGAATAAACTTCCTGCAAAGATACGATTACGCAATATGGAACCATTACATACATTACCAGATACTAAATATGGCACGATGACAACGGCGGGAACTATGACCTATGATATAAAAGGAGTTCAATACCCTGCCTTTCTACGGATAGCGTTAGTGGGAACGCCAGAGTATTTGACAACGATTGTCATGGGAACTAGTGAAGTGGAAAGTACATTCTTTAAGCCATACTTCCTACACATGTTACAACATATTAAGTAAGCCTACTTGTCTACAAAATCGATATGTTCAATAGATAGCAAAGCTCTCTTAATGGATAGCCCTCCGGTATACCCCGTGAGGGCTTTCCCTTTGCCTAGGATACGGTGGCAGGGGATAATAATAGAAATAGGGTTAGCGCCAACGGCGGATCCGATGGCTTGGGCTCCTCTAGGTGTGGGTGAGTTGAACACACGTTGGCTTAGCTCTCCATAGGTAAGGGATGTACCGTAGGGAATATGCTGTAACTGAGACCATACTTTTTGTTGGAAGGCTGTGCCTTGAGGTGCCAAAGGGATTGCCATGGTTGGTACTTGTCCATGGAAGTATTGATCTAGCCATTGGATGGTTTGTTGTAAAATGGGGGAAGACATAGTTTCATCTATGACTACTGGTTCTTGGAACGTGATAGATTGGGTAGGAAAGGTGAGCCCAACTAATGCTGACGCGGTGGCATATAGAGTGAGAGTGCCCAAAGGGCTTTCATAAGTAGTATAATTAATGGACATATAGGCACTCCTTATAGAGATATGCAAATAAAGTACAATAGAAGTATGAAAAATAGCTACACTTCGATACCATTACATGCTATACTAGTGGTATATTATAAATGTCTTATGGTAATGAAAGGGGACAACTATGAAACAAGTGTATACAGAGCAAGCACCAGCAGCATTAGGACCATACTCTCAAGCGTACGTAGCTAATGGATTTGTGTTCATTTCTGGTCAAGGCGGTATTGATCCAGCACAAGGCGCTCTAGTAGAAGGTGGCGTAGAAGCGCAAACATTGCAAGCGATGAAAAACATCGAAGCTATCTTAAAAGAAGCTGGCACTGATTTTTCTAAAGTTGTTAAAACAACATGCTTTTTAGCAGATATGGGTGATTTTGCTAAATTTAATGCTATTTATGCTGAGTATTTTACATCTAAACCAGCACGCAGCTGTGTGGCAGTTAAAACATTACCAGCTAACTTCTTAGTAGAAGTAGAAGTGATTGCCCTGGCAGAATAGTATATCGTATTATACCATAAGCGGGCTAATACATACTAAAAAGCTGTTACATTATCCTTGTAATGTGGCAGCTTTTTGCTTATGGTCGAATAGTAATGAAAGTAGTGATAGAATAGGTGGAATTATGTTAAACAAACCCAAATATTTAAGTACGGTGAAAGCTATTATACATATTATTCTTGGCTCTACTGTATTTGCAGTAGGGGTGCAGGGATTCATTGTACCTCATAAATTATTGAGTGGAGGTATTAGCGGTCTTAGCTTGATTATTTATTATGTGACACAAGGTATATTAAATTTAGGATCTATTAACTTTCTTTTAAATATACCAGTACTGTACGCGGCATGGAGATGGTTAGGACGTTGGCACCTAGGAATTACCATATTAGGGACTATCATTATGTCGACCTTGATTAATCTATTGGCTCCATTAGCAACATTGGAATTAACTCATAATCCAATCATTGGCGGTATACTAGGGGGCTTGTTTTCTGGATTAGGACTTGGTATCGTCTATCGTGGTGGTGGTAATACAGGTGGTATGGATCCCATTGCTATGATTATTCGAAATCGCTTTGGGCTACAAATTGGAAGTATCTTATTTGGCATCAACATGATGATTCTTATTGTTGGCGCTATTGTTATCAATATTGAAGCGGCAGCGACTACTTTGATTAGTACCTATTTAGCAGCGATGGTAACCAATAAGGTAATTACTGGATTTAACCAACGGAAGGCGATGTTTATCATCTCCTATAAACCAGTGACGATTTGTAATTTAATCATTGATAAAATTGGTCGTGGTGCTACGATTTTGAACGGAGAAGGCGCCTATACACATCAGCCTAAACAGGTTATTATGGTAGTAGTTAGTTTATTGCAAGTGGCCCGACTAAAAGCGGCCGTAGAAGTAGAAGACCCAACAGCATTTATGGTCATTACCGATGCGGCAGAAGTTATCGGCACAGGATTTTCGGCTCGATCTACGAATGGTGCTGTAGAACGAGTATTGCAAACTTGTGACCCTGTAAAAGCCGCTGAAGCGGAACAAATGATTCATGAAGTGCAAATGGCAAGAAATGAAATCCCTTCCCAAGAGCATAAGGAGGAATAATATGGTACATCCATTGGCAGGACAACCTGTAAAAAAAGAAGATTTGATTCATGTAGATACAGTTGTAAAAGATTTTTTTCGGATTATTCCGAGGTATGATGCACTAGAAGAACGAGTAAGTTTTGGTACGTCTGGACATCGTGGGATTGCTTCTAAAGGGACTTTCAATGAACTTCATGTAGCAGCCATTGTACAAGCAATTTGTGATGTGCGACAAGAATTTGGTGCTACAGGTCCTTGTTATATTGGACAAGATACACATGCTTTATCGCAACCAGCTTTGCAAGTAGCCATTGAAGTTTTGTTGGGAAATCGTGTGAAAACTCGTGTGGATGCGCATCGTGAATTTGTACCGACGCCTAGTGTATCCCGTGCTATTTTGCGACATAATGCAAATGCGACAGCAGAGAATGTAGCAGATGGTATTATTATTACGCCTTCTCATAATCCGCCAGAACATGGTGGTATTAAATATAATCCACCTCATGGGGGCCCAGCAGATACAGCCGTAACCAAACGGATTGAAGCATTAGCTAATGAATATTTGCAAAAAGGGTTAGACAGTATTCAACGATTCTCTTTTCATCATCTAGTGGGGGTACATGAAAGTGCTCATTGTGGTTGCTGTCATCATGAAGAAGAGAAACCAGTAGCACCGGCTGCGATTTCCGTAGAGGAAGCGGGTCAATACCTAGAGCCTTATGATTTTAAAATGACCTATGTAAAAGAATTGCCTCAGATTATCAATATGAAAGCGATTCAACAAGCTAATCCGAAAGTATTAATTAATGCCTTAGGTGGCAGTGGTGGCGCTTATTGGCATGCTATCGCTGAAGAATATAATCTAAATTTTACCATTATTAATAGTGACTATGATCCAACATTTAGTTTCATGTCCTACGACCATGATGGAGCGATTCGTATGGACTGTTCTTCCCCCTATGCTATGGCAGAAGTGGCGAAACATTTAGGAGACCATGTGCTAGCCATTGGAAATGATCCAGATTATGATCGTCATGGCATTGTCACAGAAGAAGGTTTGTTAGCGCCAAATCAATATTTAGTGGTAGCTGCTAAATATTTGAATGAAACCCGTCCGTGGGAAGGGAAAGGTGTTGGCAAAACAGCGGTTGTTACTAGCTTGATGGATGCCTATTGCAAAGACTCTAATCATCCTGTGTATGAAGTGCCAGTAGGTTTTAAATACTTTGCCCCTTTATTATTCGATGGACGTATTGGACTAGGAGCGGAAGAGAGTGCAGGCGCATCCTTCTTGCAACATGATGGAGTTGTATGGACAACCGATAAAGATGGTATCATTTTAGGGCTGTTAGCGATAGAGATGGTGGCAACTACGGGGAAAACTCCAGCACAATATTATGCAGATATGACAGCACAATGGGGAACACCTGTATTCCAACGAGTGGATATGCCTTGCACAGCAGAAATAAAAAGTGCTTTGAAGGGAATGAAACCGACTGATGTGACTATGACAGAATTAGGGGGCAGTCCAATTCTGGATATTCGTACGACCTCTTTGTTTGAAGAGCAACCTATCGATGGTGTTAAAATTGTGACGGATACAGGTTGGTTTGTAGCACGCCCATCAGGAACAGAAAATTTATATAAAATGTATGCAGAGTCCTTTTTAGGTGAAGAAGGGATTTCGCGCTTGATGGAGGACGGTAAGCGCATCATTGAAGGCTTAGTTACAAAATCTGCATGATTTGTAAACGCTTTGCCAAGTGGATGAAGAGCAAGGGAGTCTATAAGTTTACTGCGCCTGTTCTTGTATGTACTGTGTGTAACTGATATAATTAATAAATATGGTCTATATATAAAGAACTTCGTCTTTTAATGACAGACTAGTAGACAATCACTTGTAATAATCATGAAATACCACGTATGGAGGTGGTGGAATGACAGTATATTTATGGGCCTTTGTCATTGCTCTCGTAGTAACGTATATTTGCACGCCTTTAGTGAAACAATTCGCCGTTAAGGTAGGTGCTATTGATAAACCAGATGCACGTAAGGTGCATCAAGTGTCGATTCCGCGATTAGGGGGATTGGCCATTTATATTGGCTATATGGTATCTTTGCTGTATAGTGTGAAAGATATATCTTCTGTGAAAGGATTGATTGTAGGTTCTATCATCCTAGTAGCAGTAGGTATTTGGGACGATATTAAGCAAATCGGTCCGAAAACGAAATTGATGGGACAAATTTTGGCGGCTCTTATGTTGCCACTATTTGGCAATGCCGTGCATTTTATCAGCATTGGTGACCATCTATTGTACTTAGAGTATTTTGCAATACCTTTGACGGTATTTTGGATTGTAGGATTTACGAATATTGTGAATCTGATTGATGGATTAGATGGATTGGCGGCAGGGATTTCCCTCATTGCATGTATTACGATTTGTATTGTGACTTTGCAAATGGGGCAAATTGAATTGGCCTGCATTACCTTGGCATTAGCTGGGGCGGCTTGTGGGTTCTTGCGCTATAACTTTAATCCTGCCAAAATATTTATGGGTGATACAGGCAGTATGCTATTAGGCTATACCATGGCGGCTATTTCCGTCATGGGTAGTGTGAAAACGGCAGCGACTGTGGCATTGGTGGTGCCCGTTATCGTATTGGGTTTGCCGATTCTAGATACTTTATTTGCCATTGTACGTCGACGTATTAATGGGCGTCCTGTGTTCCAACCAGATAAAGGACATTTGCATCATCGTCTATTGGCGATGGGGCTTACACAAAAACAAGCTGTGCTGTTGATGTATGCTATCACGGCACTCTTAGGTTGCGTGTCGATCGTAGCAGCGAAAGCAAACTTTGTTATCGGAGTGTTGCTAGTGCTTGTCATACTCTGTGCATGCGTATGGACTGCAACGAAAATTGGGATTATATCCAAAGACAACGACGTTCGTAAATAGCTATGCAAAACGCCAGGAGCTCATGCTTCATGGCGTTTTTTGTTTTTTAGCAAAGGGAAAGCGTGGCACATTCCTTCACAAACGGTATTTCATAATGTTTGTTCAGGAACATGCCACGCTTTCTGGCGTTTGCAAAATTAAGCATATTACGCCATGTTGCTTACGCTCATGGCGTTTTGCTTCGTACTTGCTCACTCTGTAAGAGAGGGAGATGCTGCGGTCTTTTTGCGTTTTCTTAATGTTAGTAATACAATGCCATATGCCTTTGGCAATCTGCATCGTGGCTCATGGCGTTTTGCTTCGTACTTGCTCACTCTGTATGGGTGGGATGTCATGTCGCGTTGCTTATGGCATTTTGGTTGGGTGTATTTCTTTATAGTTTCTACTAGTATGGAAGGCTTGTACATGATACAATAGAGATAATTGAAAAAGCTTAATAAAGTGATTTAGGAAAGCTTGTGTATGACGGCTTTCATAGTAAAGGAAGTAAACGAAATATGTGGGAGGTACTATGTTAAAAGTCATGACCATATTTGGGACACGTCCTGAGGCAATAAAGATGGCACCAGTTGTTAAGGCGTTGGAAGCAGCGCCTGATATGGAGTCCATTGTGACGGTAACGGCGCAGCATAGAGAGATGTTAGATCAGGTGTTGCATTTGTTTTCTATCACTCCTGATTATGATTTAAATATTATGAGCCAAGGGCAAACGTTGTATGATGTCACTTGTCGCGCTTTGATGGGATTGCAAGAGGTATTGAAAGAAGCAAAACCTGATGTGGTGCTTGTTCATGGTGATACAACAACTACGTTTGTGGGAGCCTTAGCAGCATTCTATGAAGGAATTCCTGTAGGTCATGTGGAGGCAGGTCTTCGGACGGGTAATATTTACTCACCATTCCCAGAGGAGATGAATCGTAAGTTGACTGGTGCCATTGGGACTTACCATTTCGCACCGACTACTACATCGGAAACGAATTTGTTGAAAGAAAATATTAATTCAAATCACTTATATGTTACAGGAAATACAGTTATTGATGCGTTGCAAACGACAGTAAAGGATGACTATACCTTTAAAGAAGAGTTGTTGAACACCATCGATTATGTGAATCAAAAAGTTATTTTGGTGACTACCCATCGTCGTGAAAACTTAGGAAATCCAATGCGTAATGTGTACGAGGCTATCCGAGATATTATTGGGGAACATGAAGACGTAGAAGTCATCTTCCCGATGCATAGAAATCCAAAGGTACGCAGTATTGTACAAGAGGTGCTAGGTGATATGCCACGTGTACATCTAATTGAACCATTAGAGTATGAACCATTTGCAAACTTAATGGATCGTACTTACCTCATTATGACGGACTCTGGTGGTATTCAAGAGGAAGCACCATCCTTGGGTAAGCCAGTATTGGTACTTCGTGATACCACAGAGCGCCCCGAAGCTGTCCAAGCAGGAACGGTAAAATTGGTAGGTACAGATAAGGCGACTGTATACGCCACAGCAAAAGAGTTAATTACGAATGTAGAGGCGTATCATGCTATGTCAAATGCAGTGAATCCTTATGGAGATGGATTAGCCTCTGAGCGAATTGTGCAGGCCTTACGACATGAATTTTTTGAACATCAAGAAAAACCAACATCCTTTGGGAAATAATCATCAATGTATGCGTTCTAGTTATAATTGAGTTGATACCTACTTTCATTGACATTGTAAGTGAGGAATGTACACGGTTTTGAATCAAATCGCATAGAAAGTTTTGATAGATATAAAATTTATATATTGTTAAAACGGTTCGTATCGGTGGTATAATCTACCATGTTAGAGGTATGGGAGGTGTATCTATGGGGAAAGAAAAATCAGAACTATGGATGGCTATCTCCAAAGCATCTACCACAGGATTTACTATACTTTGTTCTATCGGTATTTGTATGGGTCTTGGTTATGCTATTGATCACTATGTAGGAACGCACCCTTGGGGCGTGCTTCTAGGTGGATTAATCGGCGGATTTCTAGGGCTATATGGTGTCATACGTCAGTGTATGTAAGGAGACTGTATGAAAGAATATATCACCTATATTAAAAGTCATTGCCGATGGATACTTTCAGTGGCTATACTAGGTGTAGTTGTGTTATGGCTACTAGATTGGTCTAGTCATATTACTGGTTGGCTATGGGGAATTATGACCTACGTTGTATATTTCTTGTATTTAGCATTACAAACCTACAAGATGAAAGATGCCACCCTAGAAGATGTAAAACGACGAGTTTGGATTGGTGTTATGAGCCGATTTAGCTTAATTGTATTGTTGGTAGGTATCAGTACACAAATACCCTCGATTTCCATGAAAGGTGTATTAGGGGGAGTTTGTGTCTTTGTTCCCATGCAATATATTGAGTATAGTATGTATGTACGCCAACGTAATAGGTAATCATCTATGTGAAAGGGGGTGGGAATATGGAGTTGCATGCAGGGCATCATCATGTTGTTCAATGGATGGGTACATCGTTTAACATGGATACATTGTATATGACGTGGTTAGTGATGGGGATTATTATTGTTGTTACCCTATTAGCTACGCGCTCACGTGCCATGGTACCACAAGGGATTCAAAATGTGATGGAAAGCGTGTTAGAAGGATTGACTGGTCAGTTTAAAACAAATTTAGGCAATCAATGGAAGTTTTTAAGCTCCATACTATTTACGTATTTTCTATTTATTTTGGTAAGTAATGAGTTAGGGCTGATTCCAAGTCCGCATATCTTGGCATCGCCGACAAATGACATTAATACGACCTTGGGACTAGCCATTTCAAGCTCAATTCTTGTGTGGATTGTGGGCCTGAAAGTCAAAGGAATTGGCTATTTTAAGCACTTTGTACAACCATTTAAATTATTTATCATCATCAATTTAATGGAAGAAATAGCGAAACCTGTCACATTAGCATTCCGTTTGTTTGGTAACATACTAGCGGGGGAAATTCTTTTAGAATTATTATATGCCTTGGTACCCTATGTACTTCCTATCGTATGGTTAGCTTTTAGTCTAGCAATCGGTATTATTCAAGCGTTTATTTTTGCCATGCTCGTTACATCCTATTTGGGGATGACAATTAGAGATGGACATTAATAGTTTAGGAGGAAATCATAATGGAATTATTATTAGCAAAAGCGTATGTATTGGTTGGTTCTGCCATTGGCGCTGGTTTAGCAATTGGTTTAGCTGCGATTGGCGCAGGTATTGGTGACGGTCTTGTATCTGGTAAAGCTTTAGAAGGTATGACTCGTCAACCAGAACAATCTGGTAAATTATTCACAAATATGTTAATTTCTGTAGGCTTGATCGAAGCGGTGCCTATTATCGCAGCAGTTATCGCGATTGTATTAGTGTTCGCAAATCCATTGGTAGACTTACTTAAATAATAGACATTAGCTAAGAGGAGGTATGACCGTTGGTAGATTTAAACGGCACACTCGTACTTCAGATTTTAAACTTTATCGTGCTAGTGTTGATTTTAGCAAAGTATGCGTATAAACCGTTATTGCAAACTATGGAAGAACGGAAACGTCGCATTGAGAATGATCTTACCAGTGCAGAACAAGCTAGAGAAGAAGCGGCTGCGTTGAAAGCTGAATATACAGCGCAATTGCAAGAAGCCCGTAAAGAAGCACAAGGCATTATCGAGACCGCAAAACAACAAGCAGAAGCTGAATCACAAGCACAAATCAAAGAGTTACGAGCTCAACTAGTGAAAGAAAAAGAAATTGCCCGTCAAGAAATTGAACGGGAACGGGAAAAAGCAATGCAACAAATTCGTGCAGAAGTAGTGAATTTGTCTGTACAGGTAGCTGGCAAATTAATTGGAAAAGATTTTTCCAGTGCTGATAATGTAGCTCTTGTAGAGGATACCATTGCAAAACTTGATAGTACAACTATAAGGTCGTGATACGATGAGTGTAGAAAGAATTGCAGAAGCATATAGCTCCGCTATATTTGAATTAGGACAGGAATCAGGTTTGTTACCGCAATTTGATACAGATCTTTCCTATGTGCAAGATTTATTTTCCACCCATGAGGAATTACGCCAAATTTTAATCAATCCTATGTTAGAAGTAGCTGGAAAAAAGAAGATTTTAGAACAAATTTTTGGTGGCGAAGTGCACCCTTTGATTATGAATTTTCTCTATGTTATGGTGGACCGCCGTCGTAGTCCATACATCATGGAAACAGCTCGTGCTTACGTAAAACGATCCCGTGAAAGCCGTGGTATTTTGGAAGCGAAAGTGACGGTTATTGAACCACTTTCAGAAACAATGCGTGAAAAAGTATTGAAAAAGCTGCAAGATATCACTGGCAAAGAATGTGTCCTCGAAGAATATGTGGATCCATCCATCTTAGGTGGTATGGTCATTCAAGTGGGAGACACTCGGATTGATGGAAGTATGGCTAGACGATTGGAAGAATTGAAAAAATCATTGCTTAATGCAAGTACCAATAAGATTGGGGTGAATGGTTAATTATGAAAATGACGCCTGAAGAAATTACTGCCATTATTAAACAGCAGATTCAGGACTATAATGTTGAATTAAACGTAGATGACGTAGGAACTGTTCTAGAAGTAGGGGACGGTATTGCTCATATCTACGGTCTTGAAAAAGCCATGGCTGGCGAATTGTTAGAGTTACCTCATGGTGTATATGGCATGGTACTCAACTTAGAACAAGATAATGTAGGCGCCGTTCTCCTAGGTAATGACTTCTTGATTAAAGAAGGCGATGAAGTGCGCCGTACAGGCCGCATCATGCAAGTACCTGTAGGAGATGGCTTAATTGGTCGTGTTGTGAATGCTCTTGGTCAACCTATCGATGGTAAAGGCGAAATCGTGGCAGAAACACATCGTCCTGTAGAATATCCAGCACCTGGTATTGCAGATCGTAAATCTGTATTTGAGCCAATGCAAACTGGTTTGAAAGCCATTGATGCGATGGTGCCAATCGGCCGTGGTCAACGGGAGTTGATCATCGGTGACCGTGGTACTGGTAAAACAGCGATTGCTATCGATACGATCTTGAACCAAAAAGGACAAGATGTGATCTGTATCTATGTGGCAATCGGTCAAAAAGAATCTACTGTAGCTCGTGTTGTACAAAAATTACAAGAAGCAGGAGCTATGGAATATACTATCGTCGTATCTGCCGGGGCATCTGAAGGAGCTCCTATGCAGTACTTAGCACCATATTCTGGGGTAGCTATGGGCGAACATTTCATGTACCAAGGTAAACATGTACTTTGCGTATATGATGATTTAACAAAACAAGCTGCTGCATACCGTGCGATGAGTTTGTTATTACGTCGTCCTCCAGGACGTGAAGCGTACCCTGGTGACGTGTTCTACTTACATTCTCGTTTATTGGAACGTTCTGCTAAAGTATCTGATGAATTGGGTGGCGGTTCTATTACGGCTTTACCAATTATCGAAACACAAGCAGGTGACGTATCTGCCTACATTCCAACGAACGTAATCTCCATTACAGATGGACAAATTTTCTTGGGTACAGATATGTTCTACTCTGGCGTTCGTCCAGCTGTTGATGTAGGTTTATCTGTATCTCGTGTAGGTGGTAGTGCACAAATTAAAGCGATGAAACAAGTAGCTGGTAAATTGCGCTTGGAATTGGCACAGTATCGTGAATTAGCAGCCTTTGCACAGTTTGGTTCCGATTTAGATGCGTCTACAAAAGCACAATTGGATCGTGGGGAACGCTTAACAGAAATGTTAAAACAACCACAATATTCTCCATTAAAAGTAGAAGAACAAGTGGTATGTTTATATGCGGGCATTAATGGCTATTTCAAACGATTAGCTGTGCATGATGTACCAGCTTTCCAAGATGCGTTATTACAATATGTACATGGAAATTATGCCAATATATTAGCATCAATTAGAGATACTAAGAAATTAGAAGAAGATACAGAAAAAACATTGCAAACTGCGATTTTAGAATGTATTGATGTCTTTGGTGCTACTCACGAATTATTACCAGAGGAGGCGTAATCTATGAGTAGTGCACAAGACTTACGCAAGCGTATAAAAAGTGTCACTAATACGCAGCAAATTACAAAAGCTATGAAAATGGTAGCCTCTGCTCGTCTACGTCGTGCACAACAAAAAGCGAAAGGTACTGAACCTTATACAGAACGTCTCCGCCACATGCTGCATCAAAGCATGTCCTCTCTAGATGGAGGTGCGGATTTACCACTACTTACAGTTCGTCCTGTGAAGAAGGTAGCCTATGTGGTGGTAGGTGCGGATAAAGGTTTGGCCGGTGCCTATACTAGTAATATCATTAAATACGTGCAAGCTTTATTGCAAGATAAGCCAGCTGAGGACTATGGTCTATTCACAGTGGGTCGCAAGCCAACGGAATATTTCACAAATCATGGTTATTCTGTAGTGTCTGACTTGCAAGGATTTTCTGATAAACCAGGCTTTCATCATGCTCAGAATATTGTGGAACAAGTGAAAACAATGTTCTTATCTGGTGAGGTAGATGAAGTGGTATTGGTATACACCAAGTTTGTGAACTCCTTATTGCAAGAAGTGACTCATGAGCGCTTATTACCTCTTTCATTAGAAACGGATACAGAAGCAACTGGTGAAAGTTTATTCTATCCAGATCAAGGCTCTGTGTTGGAACAATTGTTGCCAGCCTATGTGGAAAGCACTGTATATAATGCATTGCTACATGGGGCGGCTAGTGAATTAGGTGCCCGTATGACGGCCATGACATCTGCTACAGATAATGCAGGCGAATTGATTGGTACCTTGCACTTAGAATACAATAAGTTGCGCCAAGCAGGTATTACTAACGAAATTTCTGAAATCGTAGGCGGTGCAAACGCATTGCAATAATAGATAAAGGAGTATCTCGTATATGAGTACAAATATAGGTAAAGTAGTTCAGGTTATTGGACCTGTGGTAGACGTAGTCTTCCCAAAAGGTGAATTGCCTGCTATTTACAATGCAATTACTATTACAAAAGGCGGCGAACAAGAAACATCTAAGATTGTTGTAGAAGTTATGCAACATTTAGGTGATGACACAGTTCGCTGTGTAGCCATGAGCTCCACCGATGGATTGACTCGTGGCATGGAAGCAGTGGACACAGGTGCCGCTATTTCCGTTCCTGTTGGTGATGGTGTACTAGGTCGTATTTTCAACGTATTAGGCGAAACAGTAGACCACGACTCAGCAGAAGTGAAAGTGAATGAACATTGGCCAATTCACCGGGCCGCTCCAAAATTTGATGAATTAGCACCAGAAACTAATATTTTAGAAACTGGTATTAAAGTCGTAGACTTAATTGCCCCATATGTAAAAGGTGGTAAAATCGGTCTATTTGGTGGTGCCGGTGTAGGTAAAACCGTGTTGATCATGGAATTAATTCATAACATCGCTACAGAACACGGTGGTTACTCCGTATTCGCTGGTGTTGGTGAACGGACTCGTGAAGGGAATGACCTTTGGAACGAAATGAAAGAGTCTGGCGTATTGTCTAAAACAGCCCTTGTGTATGGACAGATGAATGAGCCTCCTGGAGCTCGTATGCGCGTAGCTTTAACAGGTTTGACTATGGCGGAATATTTCCGTGATGTACAACAACAAGACGTGTTGTTATTCGTAGATAACATTTTCCGTTTCATCCAAGCTGGTTCCGAAGTATCTGCCTTGCTAGGACGTATGCCATCTGCCGTTGGTTACCAACCAACCTTGGCCAATGACGTAGGGGCGTTGCAAGAACGTATTACATCTACTAAAGAAGGTTCCATTACGTCTGTACAAGCCGTATATGTGCCTGCCGATGACTTGACTGACCCAGCGCCAGCGGCAACATTTGCTCACTTGGATGCTACTACAGTATTGTCTCGTTCCATTGCAGAACTTGGTATTTACCCAGCTGTGGATCCATTGGACTCTACAAGTCGTATCTTAGACCCATTAGTATTAGGGGAAGAACATTACTCCGTAGCTCGTGGCGTACAAGAAGTACTTCAAAAATACAAAGATTTACAAGATATCATTGCCATCTTAGGTATGGAAGAATTGTCTGAAGCGGATAAATTGACCGTAGCTCGTGCTCGTAAAATTCAACGTTTCTTGAGTCAACCATTCTTCGTAGCCGAAGTATTTACAGGCAGTCCTGGTAAATATGTGCCATTGAAAGAAACATTGCGTGGTTTCCGTGAAATCTTAGAAGGTAAACATGATGATTTACCTGAAAGTGCGTTCTACATGGTGGGAACGATCGATGAAGCTGTTGCCAAAGGAAGGGACATGTTAGGGAAAGGAGAATAATCTATGAGTACCATGCATGTAACAATTATTACTCCTGATGAAACAGTGTTTTCTGAAGATGCTACTATGGTGGTAGGGAAATCTCTCGATGGAGAGTTTGGTATCCAGCCACATCATATGCCTTTAGTAAGCGCTTTGGCGCCAGGGGCCATTCGCATTGACCATGATGGCAAACGTGAAGAGTTTATCCTTCCTGGGGGATTCCTAGAAGTGGAAAATAACTGTGTGTATATCACTACAGCCTCTTGTGAACGTGCATAATTACATATCGAAGAGATAGAAAAAGGGTTGTACCAACTGTGTTTAGCAGTCTGGTACAACCCTTTTTTGAATACATAGTTGTCTATATTAGTTTTGTAATGAGTCTAAGAATAGTTTGATACGGCGCAAGGCCTCTTGGATGGTTTCTTTAGAGGACGCATAGGAGCAACGAATACGGTTAGCACCGCAAGTGCCGAAAGCAGATCCTGGTACAACCGCAACGTGTTGTTGTTCTAGCAATTGTTCGCAGAAACTTTCATCGGATAAACCGGTTTGGGAAATATCTGGGAACACGTAGAAAGCCCCTTCTGGAACGGCGATAGGTAAGCCCATGTCTTGGAAGCCTTTCACAATCATATCGCGGCGTTCCAAATAATCTTGGCGCATGGATACCACAGAGTCATCGCATTCGTTGAGAGCTACAATGGCAGCATGTTGCACTGGAGTCGCTGGCGCAACGATGCTGTATTGGTGCAGTTTAATGCAGGCCGTGATGAATGGTGCTGGAGCACAGAGGAAACCAATGCGAAGACCTGTCATAGCATAGGACTTGGAGAAACCGTTTAAGATGATGGTCCGCTCTTTCATGCCCGGTAAGGACGCCATAGATACATGGTCCTTGTGGTAGGTAAGCTCCGAGTAAATTTCGTCAGAGATGATGATCAGGTCATGGGCTTTCGCAAAGTCTGCGATAGGCAACAGATCTTCATAGTCCATGATGGCCCCCGTAGGGTTGCTTGGGTAGCACATTAAAATGGCTTTTGTTTTTTCAGTGACGAGTTTTTCTAGCTCTTCCACACGAAGTTTGAAACCATCTTCCAAATGTGTCGGCACAGGGACAGCGTTGCCACCGCACATATGAACTTCTGCTTGGTGAGCCACGTAGGATGGATTCGGGATTAACACCTCATCACCCTCGTTTAGTAACGCTCGTAAGGACAAGTCGATGGCTTCGCTAGCACCGATGGTAAGCATCATTTCATCTGTGCCGTAAGAGACATGGTAACGACGGTTGTACCAATTGCTGATGGCCTCACGCAATGGCAAGATGCCTGCATTTGGAGAGTAGTTCGTTTCTCCTCGTTCTACGCTAGCCACAAGTGCATCTAGTACAGGTTGAGGAGGAATGTAATCGGGTTCCCCTACGCAAAGGGAGATGACATCGTCCATAGCCATTGCTTTTTCCCAAAACTTACGAATCCCAGATGGGGGAAGTGTTTGTGTCATAGTTGAAAGATAATTGTTCCAGTTCATAGGTTGTCCTTTCTGATACATGTATCTCTATGTTAAATGTTATGGGTGTTGTATTACCTGATATGGGCTCTGACTCATAAGAGGTCTTGCGAAGCTCGCAAGCCATAAAATAAGTTTATATAGAATTAACTACTTATAAGAATGTATACAGAGGATAACAACACCTTTTATAATGATAGAGTTAACAATAGTAACAGTGTACCACATTCTTAGAAAAGAACCTAGTCGATTTGAGGTTCTTTTTTATTGCATATAGTGTATAATTGTAGGTATGACATAGCATTTCATAGGAACTTATGTCATACTATAAAGATAGAGACATATTCTCTAGGTATTGTTACAATCTAAGTGGTTGTAACTGACTTTCACAAAGATACTAACAAGATAGAATAGATACAGTTGTAATGATGGGAAAGGAGTTACCGATGGAAACATTTTCCGTTACCTATGCATTGCATGTTCCTACCTACGAAGAGGCGAAGCAAGTGGCTTGGTCCATACAGGTGGAGCAAACCATTGAATTTCCTTACGAATTATTAGGTGAAAGCGATCCACGCCGTCATATGGTGGGACAATTGCTTTCGTTAACAGAAAAAGAAGATTGTTTTTGGGCAAAGATTGCTTACCCTGTGGAGACATCAGGGTTGGAAGTAACGCAGTTTTTAAATGTAGTCTTTGGCAACTCTTCCTTGCAACCACACATTTGGGTAGTAGATATTGAGTTTAGCCCTAGTTTGTTAGACGTGTTTAAAGGACCTAAGTTTGGGTTAGCTGGCATTCGAGAATTATGTCAGACTCCAACTCGTCCTATGATTCAAGCCGTCATTAAACCGATGGGGACGCCCAATGAAGAATTGGCTCGCATGTGTCATGCTTATACCATGGGCGGTGCCGATGTGATCAAGGATGACCATGGGTTGACGAATCAATCCTTTTCGCCATTCAAAGATCGGGTATCACGTTGTGCCCATGCAGTGCAAGAGGCGAATGCCAAGAGTGGTCATCATACCCTCTATGCAGCCAATGTATCTGGGGATGGCACCGATGTACTAGAACGGGCTCACTATGCGAAAGAAGTGGGTGCTACGGCTCTGATGGTGGCGCCGTCCTTAATCGGCTTTGGTTGGCTTCATCGATTGGCTACGGATGATTCACTGAACCTGCCATTAATTGTACATCCAGCTATGATGGGTGGATTCACATTACCGGGTACATCGGGTATTGCAGCCACCATTTGGATGGGCTTATTACCACGTATCTTCGGCGGTGATATGAATATTTTCGTATCCTACGGTGGACGATTTACTTTCAAACCGGAATTATGCCGTCAAATTTGTGATGCCAATCGAAAATCATTGGCAACCATCAAAGCATCTTGTCCAGCTCCAGGTGGTGGCGTAACGGAGGCTCGATTGCCAGAATTGGTGAGCATTTACGGTACAGATACGATGTTCCTTGTAGGGGGCGATATGTTCCGACGGGGACCCGATTTAACAGACAATATGAAAGCTTTCATAGATGTATTAGAAAGAAGCTAGGAGACATATGACATTGGAAGAAAAAGAATTACAAGTTCATGTCGTAGCTAGCGGTAGTAAAGGGAATTGCACCATTATTCGCAGTTCTCGCAGTGCAGTGATTATTGATGCAGGCATTAGTTGCCGGCGGATTACGAATGCCTTACAAGATTTAGAGATACCGAAGCATATAGTCGAAGGGATTGTCATTACTCATGAACATTCTGATCATATTGCAGGGGTACATCAAATGATTAAACAAATGGGCTTACCTATTATCACAAGACCTAATACAGCACGGCGCCTTATGGATAAATTTAGCGTATCTGCGGAGTGCTTTCAAACGTTAGGGACGAAAGAAGTGACCATAGGAGATATGGTATTACAACCATTTTCTACTAGCCATGATGCGGTGGATCCCATAGGTGTCAATTGTTATAAAGGGCATACAAAAGCAGCTTTGCTAACAGATACAGGTGTGGTATCAAAGGAGATGTTAACGCATTTGCATGATACAAATTTGTTGGTCTTGGAAGCGAACTATGATGAACAGATGTTGCTCTATGGACCGTACTCACCAGATTTAAAACGTCGTGTAAAAGGCCAATCAGGACATTTATGTAATGTAACGGCTATGAAAGTGTTATCAGCCCTAAGACGACCTAAGGGGATGGAAGTTGTCTTTGCTCATCGTTCCGAGCAAAATAATTCCCTCCATTTAGTAGAGCAGCTATCAGATCGCTTGTTAGCTTGGTGCCACACACAAGGTCAAGAAGGGTTTACGGCGTATCATGGAGATCCCAAAAAGTATACTTCCATTGGTGTATCTCGTGATATATAAAGAGTCTTAGATTGGCATGTATTGAAGGTTTTAGGAGATAGGAATCTATGAAATTTTCTATCTATTGTATAGGAAAGTTAAAAGAACCTTATTTACGAGAAGGGGTGGCAGAATTTGTTAAGCGAGTGCAACCGTATGGGGGCATCACTATTACAGAGCTACCAGAAAGTAAATTAGGAGATAAGCCAAGTCCATCAGATAAGCAAAAAGCCCTCTATGATGAAGGGCAGCGATTGCTCAAATATTGCACACCACAATCCTTTGTGGTATTGCTAGATGTATATGGAAAGCAAATAAGTTCTGAAGACTTGGCAAAACGAATTAGTGAATTAGAAGTGCAAGGCCATAGCGAGATGGTGTTCTTCATTGGTGGCGCCTTTGGGGTGTCTGAAGAATTACGGCAACGAGCACAATGGAAATTGTCCATCAGTCCCATGACTTTCACCCATCAGATGGTGCGACTTGTACTAGTAGAACAATTATATAGAGCTTGTAAGATTAATCGAAATGAACCTTATCATTGGTAAGAAAGGAGATATGCATGGCAAGTGCAATTGAAAAAGGAATTACCTATGTGTCAGCAGATATACAGGAGTTGCCCCTAGAGGATCCAGAATTTGTAGGGCATTATACAACAGAATTAATAGAAGGAAAAGAAGATATTCTTGCGATTCAAAATGAAATACAGGGATTGGTACAAGGATATGAGGCACTCTTTGTCGAATTAGAAGAGAAGGGGCAATCAGAGTCTTTAGAAGAACGTCGTCATATGGTGTCAGATAGTATAGGAGAATATACGAATGTAACAGATACAGTATGCACTGTATTAGATATCTATATAGATATGGCGAATATGATTCAACAAATGGAAACATCTGGCGGTAATCCAGCGTATTTATTGCATCGTAAACAAGAATTGCTAGAACAGAATGTAGAACTAAATAAGATTTTTGATCGTCTAGATTATTATATTTCTACCGTGGTCGAGATGCTTTCAAAAGAAACAGAATTTGCGAAATCTGTGGTAGCCGGTGGCACAAGTGCTTCGGAAGAAGATGTAGTGCATATGTTACTTTTACATCAAACAGCACTGAGTTCTTGCGTAGAAATTAATAAGGCTTTGGTAGAGCGATTGCAATTAATGGTACCTCGCCTAGAAGGATTGCGAGAAGATGTGATGAAAGTACAGGTCCATTCTGTAGCAAGCGATGTAGAAGAACGTAGAAAGCGATTGCAAGAATTACGCCAACAAGCGAAAATAGAAGATGTAATGGATTACACGGATTTAGAAGGGCAATATCGTCATGCTTATGATGAAGAGGGAAATCACATTGGCACCCAAGAAGGGGGCGATGGTGGTAACCGTAAAAGTTTGACTGCCATTTTGGTTGTAACAGCGATAGTCATTGCTATCTTTGCTGCCTATGTATATATGAAATAGGAGGAACTCATTATGACATTACAAGAAATTATGAACAAATACCCAATTACTGTTGGTAAAGATGAACAAATTACAAATGTAGCTAAATTGATGGTAAAACACAATTTAACAGCTATTGCTGTAGTTGATGAAGATAACAAGTTGATTGGCATTGTATCGGAAGGGGATTTGTTGTACAAAAAAGTTCGTCCCCATGCGCCACATTACATCAATATTTTAGGCGCTAATATCTATTATGGTGGTATCGGTGAATATGATGGACAATTCAAAAAATTGATGGCTACCCATGTAGAAGAAATCATGACCACAGAAGTGATCACGGCCTATGCAGACGCAGAAGTGGAAGTAACAGTGGGAGCCATGGTAGAAAAACATTTGAAAAACTTGCCAGTTGTTGATGATGCGTATCATTTGATTGGTATGGTAAGCCGTCATGATATCATGAAACTTATCGCTGAAGAACAAGGTAAATAGGGAAATAATTGCACGATTGACAACTTTATGATAATATTAAAAATGCAATATTAAAACTTATAATTTGGGTGCATTATACCCTAAGGAGGAAATACTTTCATGAAAGCAACTGTAACTGCTGTTGATCAGCACAAGGTATCTATTACAATCGAAATTCCAGCGGAAGATGTGAAAAAAGGTTTTGCGCAAGCTGTAAAACGCATCGCTGGCCAAGTTAACATTCCAGGCTTCCGTAAAGGTAAAGCACCTCGTAAAATTTTGGAAATGAACTATGGTAAAGAAGCTATCGCTGAAGAAGCGTTTGAATTATTAGCAGGTCGTGCTTACACAGAAGCACTTCGTGAAAACGAAATCGTTCCTGTTAGCAACCCAGACATCGAACGTGAACAATTTGAAGAAGGTAAAGATTTAATCTTCAAAGCAACAGTAGTAAAACAACCAGAAGTAACTTTGGGTGACTACAAAGGTTTAGAAGTTGAAAAACAAGATGCTACTATCACTGATGAGCAAGTAGAAGAACAATTGAACAATATCCGTAGCCAACAAGCTAAAATGGTAGCAGCTCCAGAAGATGCAACTGTACAAAACGATGACTTTGCTACAATTGATTTCAAAGGTTTCATCGATGGCGAAGCATTTGATGGTGGTGAAGGCAAATCCTACCCATTGCAAATCGGTTCTGGCAGCTTCATCCCTGGCTTTGAAGACCAATTAATCGGCCACAAAGCTGGTGAAGATGTAACTGTTACTGTATCTTTCCCAGAAGATTACTTCGTAGCAGAATTAGCTGGCAAAGAAGCAAAATTTGAATGCCATATCCATGATATTAAACGTAAAGAATTACCAGAAATCACTGATGAATTCGTACGTTCCGTATCTGTAGGTCAAGGTAAAACAGAACCATCTTACAATACAGCAGAAGAATTTGTAGCAGATCTTCGCAAACGTATGGAAGATGATGCAGCACGTCGCGCTATCGATGCATACAATGCAGGTTTAGTGGAATTAGCTGTTAAGAATGCAACAGTAGATATCCCTGAAATCATGATTGAAGATCGCGCTGAACAAATGGTTCAAGAATTAGCAATGAACCTTGAAGGTCGTGGCTTGAAATTAGAAGACTACTTGAAATTCTCCAATAAAACTATTGAAGAATTACGTGAAGAAAATAAAGCAGCAGCCGCTGAAAACGTTCGCGCTGACTTAGTATTAGATGAAATTGCGAAAGCAGAAAACGTTCAAGTTACTCCTGAAGACATGAACTATGAAATCTTTGCTATGTCCCAACAATTCGGTGCTGACCCTAAAGAAGTATACGATATCATTGTAAAAGAAGGTCGTGTATCTATGTTAGCAAGTTCCGTAGCACGTAAAAAAGCAGCTCGTTTCATCGTAGACAATGCTAAAGGTGCTGAAAAAGCTGAATAATTGTTAATACAGGTACATGTATAAGAGGTGTTAGATGTCTATGTATGTGCCAATCGTGGTAGAGCAAACTGGTCGTGGTGAGCGCTCCTACGATATTTATTCTCGTCTATTAAAAGATCGAATCATTCTATTGAGTGGTCCTATTGATGATACAGTTGCTAACAGTATCGTAGCTCAATTGCTATTCTTAGAATCTGAAGATCCAGATAAAGATATTCACTTGTACATTAATAGCCCAGGTGGTGTGGTAACGGCTGGTATGGCGATTTACGATACTATGCAGTACATTAAACCTGATGTGTCCACGATTTGCGTGGGCTCAGCGGCTAGTATGGGTTCCTTGTTGCTTACAGCGGGAGCCCCTGGTAAACGCTATGCGTTGCCACATTCTCGCATTATGATTCACCAACCATTGGGTGGTGTTCAAGGGCAAGCGTCTGAAATTGAAATTCACGCTCGTGAAATATTGCGGTTACGAGAAGAATTGAATGGCGTGTTAGCACATCATACGGGTCAACCAATAGAAGTGATTGCACAAGATACAGATCGTGATAATTTCATGTCTGCAGAAGATGCAAAAGCATATGGTTTGATTGATGAAGTATTAACTCGTCCATCCTCAACAGAAAAATAAGGAGACAGGGGTTTGAATAAAGACGATAAAGAAAGACGTTGTAATTTTTGCGGTAGAGCAGAAACAGAAGTCGAACGATTGATAGCAGGTCCTAATGTGTTCATTTGCAATGAATGTATTGATGTATGCCAGCATATTATTGATGAAGACAAAATTGAAGAACTACCGGAAACGTTTGATTTAAACGATATCCCGACTCCAAAAGAAATTAAAGCTCATCTTGATCAATACGTGATTGGTCAAGATGATGCTAAAATTTCCTTGTCTGTAGCCGTATATAATCATTACAAACGTTTGCAACATGATAATGTCATCGATGATGTAGAACTGCAAAAGTCCAATGTATTATTCATTGGTCCTACAGGTAGCGGCAAGACATTATTGGCTCAAACATTAGCAAAAATGTTACAAGTACCATTTGCCATGGCAGATGCTACTAGTTTGACAGAGGCAGGCTATGTAGGAGAAGATGTAGAAAACATTCTCCTCAAACTGATTCAAGCCGCCGACCATGATATAGAGCTAGCTGAACGAGGTATCATCTACATTGATGAAATCGATAAAATTGCTCGTAAATCAGAAAATCCGTCCATTACTCGCGATGTATCTGGCGAGGGTGTACAGCAAGCATTACTGAAGATCCTAGAAGGAACAGTAGCCTCTGTACCACCACAAGGAGGACGGAAACATCCTAATCAAGAGATGTTACATTTAGATACAACAAATATCTTGTTTATTTGCGGTGGTGCTTTTGATGGTATGGACAAAGTAATCACGAAGCGAACTGCGAAGAAAACATTAGGTTTTGGTGCAGATATTCAAAAGAAAGAGGAAAAAGATGTAGCCTCTATTTTGAAAGAAGTTGTGCCAGAAGACTTACAAAAATTCGGGCTAATACCTGAATTTATCGGACGATTGCCAGTGATGGTTACGCTCAGCCCACTTGATGAAGAGGCATTAATCAAAATTTTAACAGAGCCTAAAAATGCATTGACTAAGCAATATGAAAAAATGCTGTCTTTAGATGATGTAAAATTAGTCTTTGAATCAGATGCACTCCGTGAGATTGCGAAAGAAGCCTTGGAACGCAATACGGGAGCACGCGGATTACGGGCCATTATCGAAAAAGTTATGAAACGTGTCATGTATGAAGTACCATCTATGAAAGATGTAAAAGAATGCATTGTTACAGACAAAGCGGTTCGTGGCGAAGAAGAGCCAATACTCAATAAATGAGTCCACGCTGAAGCAATCAGATAGTAAAGGCAAAGAAACTCATTTCAAAGGCGGAATGGGTTTCTTTTTATCATATAGTACTGGGAGGTTCAATGGAAACTAAACCTATGACATTACCGATGGTTCCCCTACGTGGAATTGTTGTATTTCCCAAAGTAGTGACACAATTAGATATTGGTCGTACCACATCGGTACAGGCTGTAAAAGCAGCTATGGATAAAGACCAATATTTGGTGGTTACTGCTCAGAAAGACGAAAATATCGAAACTCCTACCTTGGAAGAAGTATACCAAGTCGGGACGATTGTTAAAATAAATCAAATGCTCCGCTTACCAGGGGGCGTGGTTCGTATTTTAGTAGAAGGCGTAAGCCGTGTTAAGCTAGACTCTATTTTAGGTACGGATCCATTTTATGAAGTAACAGTAACTCCGCTGGAGACTCTTCATGAAGATCCAATGGAAGAAGAAGCATATCGACGTATCTTACAAACTAAATTTGCACAATGGGTAGAGGTGCTTAAGCCCAATACGGATGAAGGGTTAGATCATGTCTTGGGAAGCTCAGATGCTAGTGAATGGGCGGACCAAGTGGCATTCCTCGTGCCAATCCAACTGAAAGTGCGCCAAAATATTTTAGAAGAGTTATCCGTAAATCGACGTTTGAATATGGTTGTAGGTGTATTGAATACAGAACTACAAATCTCGGATATGGAAAATTCTATTAATAACCAAGTGCGTCAATCTATGGAAAAAGCACAAAAGGAATATTTCTTGCGTGAAAAAATCCGTATTATCCACGATGAATTAGGGGATAAAATGGATCCTGATCAAGAGGCAGAAGAATTACGTGAACAGCTGGCAAAGTTAGAATTACCAGAGGATATCCATGCACGTATCGACAAAGAGATTACTCGCTATAGTCGTATGCCACAAATGATGCCAGAATCCAATATTTTGCGCAATTATATTGATTGGTTGTTGCAGCTCCCTTGGAATACTTTGTCTGATGATCGGTTAGAATTGAAAGAAGCTAGTGAAGTACTTGATGGCGACCATTATGGTTTAGAAAAAATTAAGAAACGTATTCTAGAATTCTTAGCAGTTCGCAAGTTATCTGGCAAACAAGGCGGTTCTATTTTATGTTTAGTAGGACCACCAGGGGTAGGTAAAACATCCTTAGCAAGCTCCATTGCAAAAGCTATGAATCGTAAATTCATTCGTGCTTCCCTAGGTGGTGTCCGTGATGAAGCTGAAATTCGTGGACATCGTCGTACCTATGTAGGAGCCTTGCCAGGTCGTATGATCCAAGGGCTAAAAAATGCAGGTACTCGTAATCCTGTGTTCTTGCTTGATGAAATTGATAAATTGGCATCCGACTATAAAGGGGATCCATCTTCTGCTTTATTAGAAGTGTTAGACCCTGAACAAAATAGCACGTTCAGTGACCATTACATTGAAATTCCATTTGATTTCTCTGATGTATTCTGGATTACTACTGCTAATGTAGCGGGTAATATTCCTAGACCACTATTGGATCGTATGGAAATCATCGAACTCAGCAGTTATACAGAGGAAGAAAAGTTAGAAATTGCTAAACGTTACTTAGTGCCAAAACAAATTGAGAAACATGGTTTAGAAGAACAGGGCGTGAAACTTTCAGATGCTGTATTAAAACGTGTGATTTCCGAATACACTCGTGAAGCTGGTGTGCGTACCTTAGAAAAAACAATTGCCAAAATTTGCCGTAAATTAGCATTTGCTGTGGTTACGGAAGGTGAAAAAGCACCTAAAGTAACAGTGAAGAATTTGGAAGACTATTTAGGCATCCCTAAATTTATAGAAGAGTCTCGTGAAAAACAAGCGCAAGTTGGGCTTGTATATGGTTTAGCTTGGACTTCTGTAGGTGGTGTTGTCTTACCATGTGAAGCGACGACAATGCAAGGAACGGGCAAATTAAGTTTGACTGGTAGCTTAGGCAAAGTGATGCAAGAATCTGGTCAAGCGGCTATGTCCTACATTCGTCATCGTCAACAGGAATTGAAATTGCCAGAAAAATTCCATAAGGAACTGGATATTCATGTGCACTTACCAGAAGGAGCTACCCCTAAGGATGGCCCATCTGCAGGGATTACGATGACATTGGCTATTGTATCTGCGTTAACGGGTAAAAAAGTGCGATCAGACATTGCCATGACTGGCGAAATTACCTTACGTGGTAGAGTATTACCAATTGGTGGTTTGAAAGAAAAATTATTAGCGGCTCTTCGCTATGGAGTGAAAGAAGTACTCATTCCAGAAGGCAATAAAAAAGATATTCAAGACTTACCAGATATCGTCAAAGAAGGATTGATTATCACTCCTGTGAAAACGATGGAAGAAGTATTAGAAAAGGCATTACTATGAAGAAGAAACCAGCCGTAAAACGCCATCCAAAACCAGTGTATACTAGAAAAGAGACGACAGGTCCACGCATCATCGCAGCGAAATATATAGCGTCTGCGGTGAAGGCGGATCAATACCCAGAAGGTGATACCATTGAAATCGCCTTCTTGGGACGATCCAATGTGGGAAAATCATCTCTCATCAACTCCTTATGTAATCATAGAGGATTGGCGCTAGTCAGTGGTACGCCGGGTAAAACGAAAACGATCAACTTTTTTAGTATAGAATCAAAGGAAGATTTACCAGATGATATGGAACGTCGCTTTGATTGGTTCTTAGTCGATTTACCAGGGTATGGATATGCAAAAACAGGTGGGTCCAATACCAATATTTGGTCTTCTTTTATTGCCAATTATATTTTACAAAGCGAACGGATGATGCTATTATGTTTACTCATTGATGGTCGTCATCCAGAGTTGCCTATTGATAAAGAGGCCTTTGATTGGTTGCAATCCCATGGAGTGCCTTTACAAATTGTGGTAACAAAAGCGGATAAATTAAAAATGAACGAGCGACAAAAACAGTTAAAAACTATTGAAGAGCGGTATCCAACGGGATATCCACCTATTTTGTATAGTTCCTTAAAACATACAGGTCGTGATCGTTTATTAGCGCGTATTAATGCAGTCTTATTGGGGGAAGAGGAATGAGTATTCTTACAGATGCACAAATGAAGCTACGGGTCTCTAAAGACTTAGAACGCGTAGAAACATATTTGCAACAATCTCTACAAACTGGTGCAGAAGATTTTAATGCACTCATTCGTCCTCTTTCAGCAGGGGGCGGCAAGCGATTACGAGCGCAATTGTGTTTGTTAATTGCCTTGAGTGGAGATTCCAAACAAGAAGATAGAGTTCGTATGGCAGCAGCCATTGAGATGTTGCACTTGGCTACACTCATTCATGATGATGTATTAGACCAAGCAGAAGTGCGACGTGGCGTGACTTCTATTCATTGTACGAAAGGCAATAAAGTGGCTATCCTCAGTGGAGACTATTTATTTGCTAAAGCCTTCGGTATTGTAGCTGAAATCGGTTCTATTCCATGCTTAACTATTTTTTCTGAAATTATTTCTGCCTTAGTAGAAGGCGAATTTATGCAAATGGAAGATGTGTACCGATTAGATCAAGGCACAGATCGATACCTTTTAAAAACACAAAAGAAAACAGCAGACTTCATTGAAGGTTGCTTGGCATTAGGCGGTATCCTTGGGGGATGGTCAGAGGAGCATATTTCGTTATTGCGCACCTATGGTCATGGCTTAGGAATGGCATTCCAAATTACCGATGATGTCATGGATTACCGTGAGCAAACGGTGACTACAGGAAAACCAGTAGGTAAGGATGTGAAAGAAGGCATCTTGACCTATCCATTATTATCTATCGTAACACCAGAAAATACAGCGTCTTTGACAACTATGATTGAGGAAATCCGTGAGGGAAACGATACAAAAGAATTGTTGGATTATGTGATTGCTAAAGGCGGTATCGATCAAGCGTTAGCTCTTGAAGGGATGTATCGCAGACAAGCAGAGATAGCATTAGAGCAATTACCATCCTTTAAAGGAAAAGATATTTTAGAAACTGTTCTTGAAAAATTATCGAACCGTAAGGTGTAACTATGAAAGAGTTTCAAGTAAAAGACTTTGACATGAGTGCCAGACGTCCATCCTTGAATAGTGTGATAGCGCAAAGAAAGCGTCTTGCTCAGCAACAAGCAGAGCAAGACGCCTTATTGCAAGAGGATAACTATACAGAGACGGAAGCAAAACTCATGGAAGAGGCGTCTTCTATGTCCATAGTAGACCATTTAAGCGAACTTCGCATGCGTCTAGTAGTAGCCATTGTGGCAATCATCATATGCACTTTGGGGGCGTACTATTATGTGGAGGATATTCTACAGATTTTAGTGGCTCCAGCTGGAAAATTGTATTATACAAAACCGACGGAAGCTTTCTTCACATATATGAAAATTTCCATAGTAGCAGGTTGTATTATATCGAGTCCTATTTGGTTTTACCAGTTATGGGCGTTCATTGTACCAGCCTTGTCGAAAGGTGAGAAAAAGGTAACCTTCATGGTGGTACCTACGGCTGTCACCTTATTCGTGGTAGGGATACTGTTTTCATATTACCTAGTCTTACCAATGGCTATACAATTTTTTATCGGCTTTGGTACGGATGAATTGCAACCATTGTTTTCCATCGGTCAGTATATTGATTTTGTGATCGCCTTTGTTTTACCATTTGGCATTACCTTTGAATTGCCACTGATATTGATTGCTCTTGGGGTGATGGGTATTCTTTCATCGAATCGATTACGCCAGTATCGTAAGATATTTATTCTAGTAGCCTTTGTTGTGGGGGCGGCCATTTCACCTACACCAGATATGCTATCCCAAACTATGATTGCAGGACCTATGATTTTGCTCTATGAAATTAGTTACGGTGTGTTGCGATACATTGTGAAAGTATGAAGTAACGGTTCATTTTACTTTCATAATGATTGTGTATACTATTAAAGAAACTAATTAGTGTGTAAAAAAAGGATGCCATATGAAACGAAAGATGCTCATAAGTATACTAAGTATTTGTGCCATTGTTTCGATAGGGACAATTTCATGGTATTCATGTTGTACTGGGGAAGAAACCGTTTCCACCACCATAACATCGCCAGATGCAGAGCCCATTACAATGAAAAAGCTACCTTTGGCTGACATAAAAGTAGTACCTAATTCGTTAGATACAGCGGAGGCTAGTGATGGAACAGATCCCATCTTAGTGGATGCAAAGGGGGCTGTGAATCTCTATAAGAAACAATATCCAACAGCGCAAGTGAAAGGGATAACATTTGAAACACTAGATGGGCGTAAAAGTTACGAAGTAGCTGGTGTGTCCTCTGAAGCGGGTCATAGTGTGACCATAGATGCCACAACAGGGCAGGTATTAAGTGCTGCTGTAGAGACAGCGCAAACGCCAATGGTAGAGTCCGCCGCCATTGATTTAGGCCATTTAATCAATCCAGATGAGGCTACACAGGTGGCTATCACTATGTTGGGTAGTGGTGCTCGTCTAATACGTTGGGAATTAGAAACAAAAGGATATGTTGCTCGATACCATATGGTATTGGATATGCATGGTGATACGATGCATGTAACGATTGATGCCAATTCCAGTCAGGTTATGGAAGTGACGAAAGAAGAATAAAAGCTATTCATTCCGATAGGAGTGAATAGCTTTTTGTGATTTATATATGTGATAGTAAAGGATCTATTACACCATTATCTGTGAATGCTTGTTCTCGGTCACGACAGGTTCCACAGGTGTGACAAGGAGTGTCGCCACCTTCGTAACAAGACCATGTGAGATGATAGGGTACTTGTAAGCGTAGCCCTTCTTCTACCACTTGTGTTTTATTCATTGTATTCAGTGGTGCATAGAGGCGGACTTTGTTGTAGGAACCAATGTAAATGGCTTCATTCATGTGGTGATTAAAGTCAGGTCGACAGTCTGGATAAGCATTGCCCGCAGCATCATCAGCATGAGCACCGATATAAATGGTCACTTCCTCATCTGGATAGAGGCTAAGAGCTAAGCTAGCTGCCATGGAGAGGATGAGTCCATTGCGAAACGGTACATAGGTAGACACTGAACCGCTTTCTGCAATTTGTTCACCATAGGTGCGGTGATCGATACTTTCAGTAGAAGAAGATAAGAGGGAAGAATTGGAATAGGACATAACCTGAGTCAGGTCTAATTCATAGTGAGGAACACCATAATAGCCTGCAATGGCTTTGGCGGAATCTAATTCTTTTTTGTGCTTTTGCCCATACCAAATGGAAAGGGCACTCACGTTGTCTGTGCCTAGGGTATCGATGGCCATGGCTAAGCAGGTGGTGGAATCGACACCGCCACTGGATAATACTAATGCTTTCATAGGAAACCTTTCATGGAAATAAAAAAATTATAAGTGAGTACTGACATAGAACAGATGATGTACTATAATAGTAAGGATAAGATTGTTATAAAAGGAGATAGTATGCGTTTACGTAGAAAGCCGTGGATTGATGAAGCAATCCTAGAATATAATACATATACTGTACTAGAGAATCACGAAGTTTTCAAGGGAAAATGGCGTGAAAGTTTTAGAGATCCGTCCAAACCATTATATATGGAGCTAGGAACGGGAAAAGGTAAATTCATTGCAGGTATGTGTGAAGCACATCCAGAAGCAAATTTTGTTGGCTTTGAAGTACAAATTGGTGTGCTATACTATGCAGCTCAAAAACTGTATGAACAAAAAGCAGAGAATGGTAAAGTGAGCTTGTTTGATATTGCAGGTATTGAAGAGGTAGTGGCACCAGGTGAGGTGGACCGTTTCTATATCAACTTCTGTGACCCTTGGCCAAAAGCTAAGCATGCTAAGCGTCGGTTGACCTATCATACATTTCTAGATCGTTATGCACGATTATTGAAAGAGAATGGAGAAATCCATTTTAAAACAGATAATGAAGGATTGTTTATGTTCTCCTTGGAGGAGTTCAAAAATTCTGGTTGGACATTAAAGAATGTAAGTTATGATTTACATAGTACGGATATGCCAAATGTGCGCACAGAATATGAAGAAAAATTCAGTGCCAAAGGGCAACCAATTTTCCGCTTAGAGGCAATTAAGCCGGCTAAAGGAAGTGATACGACAAATGCAGGAGAATAGTAGTTCACCTAACAAAAATCTCGGCATATTTCAGCAAGTCAGAGCCCTTTATAAGAGTATTATCAAACATGATGGGCAGGGCATATTAGTTCCTCTCTTTGGGATTATATTAATAGGCTTTTTGAATGGCTATAGTGCTACCTATACGACGACCCTACATGGGGGCGACAATTGGAAACCATTTTGGCTTCTATTAGGTAAGCAAGCACTATTCTTGGGAGTAGGCTTTTTTGTAGCTTGGTGGTTCTATCGTTTTGACTATCGTAAATGGGGAGATCCTAAGGTACAACGTAAATTATTGGTGATTGTACTTATCCTCATGGGTGTCGTTTTTATACCGTTTCTTGGACATGGTGCCAACGGGGCTCGCCGTTGGATTAGTTTACCTTTAGGGTTGACATTGCAACCGTCGGAATTTGCGAAGTTAGCAGCTATGCTTTGGGCAGCGTATCGTATTGATAAACAAGTGAAAGAACGAGGCATTATGCATTTATTTGAACCTCATCAATGGGGTCGATATAAACGCTTGCACTGGCTTTGGAAAGTATGGGCCTTTGTGATATCCAAAATCAATAGATTGTGGAAAGGGCTTCGAGGGACTCCCGGTAAATTACATCCAGACTTGCTATTGCCAGCTGCCTTTGCGGTACCTATTTTATATGCTGTAATTACTATGTTTCAACCAGATATGGGAACAGCAATTCTGATTTTATTATTTCCTACGTTAATGACATTTTGCGTAGGCTATCGGAAATCGGATTGGAAATATTTGGGTGTAGTATTTTTTATACTCAGTGTCATTGCATATCTGTTGGTTCGCTATACAGAATATCGTTGGCTACGTGTGGTAGCTTTCTATGACCCTTGGTCAGATACAACGGTCAATGGATATCAAGTGACGCAAAGTATATTGAGTGTGTCCATTGGTGGGTTCTGGGGAGAAGGATTTACGAAAGGGATTTCTAAATATAATTACTTGCCAGAAGCTCATACAGACTTTGCCTTTTCTATTTTCTCTCAAGAATTTGGCTTTGTAGGCGTTTGCTTGGTAGCTTTTTTCTTCTTGTGGTTTACGAAATATGGTCTGTCCATTGCTCGTCAATCAAGAGATGTATTAGGTCAAATCCTTGCTATAGGGTTTACTTTCTTTATTACGATTCAAGCATTTTTTAATATTGCTATGGTGGTAGGTTTAGTACCAGTTACAGGGGTTCCGTTGCCATTTATCAGTTATGGTGGCTCCTCGTTGGTTACAAACTTTGCCGTTATCGGCATATTATTAAATATTGCGCGCCGCAATGAATATGCACGCAAACAAATTGGAACGACACGTCATTTACCATCCATTGGTGAAGAAACGCGTCATCGGTTTCAACCTAAGTCTTAATGTTTTAAGTGTGATTCACACAGAAAGAGATGCACCATGAAAGATTTTATTGATGTTCACGAACGCCCGTCTTTCGCTAAGTTATTACCACTTAGTTTCCAGCATTTATTTGCTATGTTCGGGGCTACTGTATTAGTACCATTCTTATTGAAAGTTGACCCAGCTACGTCTTTATTCATGAATGGTATCGGTACGATTTTATACGTATTAATTTGTCAAGGAAAGATTCCTTCTTACCTAGGTTCTAGTTTTGCTTTCATTGGTCCAGTAGGTGCTGTAGTCGCTTCCGGTATGACCTATGGAGCAGCCCAAGGTGGTTTCATCGCTTTTGGTGTGTCTTTTATGCTATTGGCTTTATTAGTGAAATTCATTGGTATTAAATGGATTGATACATTGTTCCCACCAGCAGCGATGGGAGCTATCGTTGCCGTTATCGGCTTAGAAGTAGCCCCTGTAGCGATGGGAATGGCAGGCATTATTGGAGATCAATGGCAAAGCTTTGGTATGACTCATGAACAAGCCTTATTTTTATCCTTGTTCTCCTTAGGGGTAACCATTTTAGGAACTGTATTATTCCGTGGATTCTTTGCAGTCATTCCTGTATTAATTGGTGTAGTATCTGGGTATGTTGCGGCTGCAATTATGGGTGTAGTAGATTTCACTAATGTAGCGAATGCACCATGGTTTGCGCTTCCACATTTCTATGAACCAGAATTTAATATCAATGCTATCTTGATGATTATGCCAGCATTATTCGTAGTGTTTGCAGAACATGTGGGTCACATTGTGGTAACAAGTAATATTGTAGGCCGTGATTTAATGAAAGATCCAGGCTTGAGTCGTTCTTTATTTGCAGACGGTCTATCTAATGTGTTGTCCGGTTTATTCGGTGCCACACCAAATACAACATATGGAGAAAACATTGGTGTAATGGCAATTACACGTGTATTTAGTACTTTCGTTATCGCTGGTGCAGCAGTTCTCGCTATATTGTTCTCTTTCATTGGTAAAGTAGCAGCCTTAATCCATGCCATTCCAGTTCCAGTTATGGGCGGTGTAAGTATCTTGCTATTCGGCATCATCGCTGCTTCTGGTTTACGTATGTTGGTAGAACGTAAAGTGGATTATACAAAATCTTCTAACCTAATCTTAACATCTGTAGTACTAGTTATTGGTTTGAGCGGTGCTAAATTAGCCATCGGTCCAGTTGTGTTACAAGGTATGGGCTTGGCAACAGTAACAGCTATCTTGTTGAGCATTCTATTTGCCATTTTCCGTAAAACAGGACTATGGAATGAGGAACTCAAGGACTAATCTTGCTCCGCTATGTAGCCTGTGGCGTTTTTAACTGAATATGATAAAGGGAAGAGCACAGGCTTTTCTATAGATGATTGTCACGTTCAATTAAATGTATATAAAGCAAATAAAGAGCACGGCACATTCCTTCAGAAACGGTATTTCATAATGTTTCTTCAGGAACATGCCGTGCCCTTTTAATATATATGCAATTATGATATAAGTGAACGTGACATTGTCTTAGTTTGCGTGTGGCACATCGTGCTCTTCTTGTGTTTGTGTCATTTAGGTAGAAATAGAACGTCACTAGGCTACTACGCATAACTGCGATTCTACGGGAAAAAGAGAGCGATATACTCCTCCACAAACTGATACTATGTTAGGTTTGCTCCAGAGTATATCGCTCTCTTTAGCATAGATAATACTTGATAGTAAACGAATGTGACATATGGAAGTAGCAGGTTTGTGCCATTCTTTCTGAGAGGTGCTCAGCGGGGGAATATAAAAAAGCTGTTACCATATCGGTAACAGCTTGTTGTGGCGGAGAGGGTGGGATTCGAACCCACGGCCCCTTGCGGAGTCACTGGTTTTCAAGACCAGCTCCTTAAACCACTCGGACACCTCTCCAAATATAAAAACTAGATATAGTCTATCATTGAATGAGGGGGTTTGTCAATTAGAAATAGGTGTGAAACTATGTTACATATGTTATAATTTTATGCGGATTATATTCTTTATATAGGTTTGTGGTATTCCATAGGAGGTATTACATGAAAAAGGGGTTTACTCTTACACAAACAGGTATACTGCTGACTTTGTGGTTAACATTTTTATTAAGTTTTGTCATGCGCTTATCCTGGTCATCGTTGATGCCAATCGTAAATGAAGCGTTACATTTTACAGCACAGCAAGGAACGTCTTATTTAACAGCTTTCTATTTTGGGTATGCATTGACTGTATTGCCAGGAGGCTTGTTAGCAGATCGATTTGGCTATCGCAAGTCTATTCTAGGCAGCTTAGTGGCTATGGCTATTGTAACGGGGCTTATGAGCACTGTACAAAGTTATGAATATGGATTAGTATTGCGTTTCTTATTGGGGATTGTATCAGGTCCTGTGCAATCTGCTTGTTTGAAAGCTATTGGAGAACATTTTAGTGCAGAACAACGCGGTACAGCCGTAGGTATTTTCATGAGTTGTACATCCTTTGGCATTACCGTGGTCAACGGATATGCACCATTTGTAGCTGTACACTATGGATGGCAAATGGCATTTTTGATGACCGCTTTATTACCACTGATCGTATTCTTCTTGGCCCTATTTACTGTGAAAGAAGTACAAGCTTTCAGAGTGAATCACACAGTAGACACACAAGGTACAGAGCAACAGTCCATGTCTCTAGTACAAAGTTTGAAGTTTGTAGGAACGAACCGCAACATTTTATTGTTAGCAGTGATGGGATTTTTCGCAACAGGTACCACCTGGGGCGTTACTACCTGGGCTAATTTATATTTGGTGAAACAATTACATGTGACACCTATCTTTGCGGGAGCCATCATGAGCCTCTATGGCATTGCTGCGGTGATTGCAAAGCCGACCATTGGATTCATTTCTGATAGAATTTCTTTGCCAAGAAACTATTTAGCAGCCATCGTTATGTTCCTATTCTCTCCAGCCTTGCTAATCTTTGCGAATACAAGTAATCCAGATATGTTATACATTACAGCACCTCTCTTAGGCATGGGTGCATTCATGTATAGTCCATTAACCAACGCTATCATTATCCAAGCGGCACCACCAGAACTAAGAGGGACTACAGCAGGGTTCGTGAACTTGTTCAACCAAATAGGAGCCCTCACAGCACCTATTATCTTGTCTACCGTATTAACGGCTACAGGCAATTACCAAACAGCGCTAATGGCACTATCTATCTCTCCAATCATCGGAGCTATCTTGTTGTCGTTAATTCGATTAAAATAAGATTATAGGAACTTGAAATAGATCCCTTATGATCTTTAAGTAGAATACTATAAAAGTGGCATATATAGAATTAAGTATAAAACTCCAACTTTACGTATCTTATGGATATGAAAGAACATGTATTTAACAAACATTTGAGATACTTGTAATTACAGTTTCTGAGTTCTAAAGATATATTACAAGAAGAATATAGCCATATCCCTCCTTAGAAATGCAGTGGCAGGATATATTCTTGTAGGTGTTCTTTTGCCACTTTAGGGTGCAGTAAGAAATGCACGGCACATATATTGAAGACGACGCATGTTTATAAGCGGTTGTATTTGTCAAACTTATGCCAAGTCGAAAGAGCACGGTGTATCTACATACAGTGGCGTTTGTATTTACCCAAATTATGCTAATCCGAGAAGATCGTGGCATACCTCGGAGCAAACCTAACGGAGTATCAGTTTGTGGAGAGGTGTGCCACGGTCTTCCCTTTGCTAGTCAGCAGATAAAGAACGCCACTTTACAAAGATACCGTGTTCTTTCCTTAACTAACTTAGTATAATTAAATCGCTTATTTAAGGGCTGAGGTGTGACGCGCATCTCTTTCAGAATATAATGTAGTAAAAGAACACCATAAAGATATCATCGTGACGCAAGTTTCATTTGCGAAGATTCGGATTTTATGAGACAATAAGAGTATAAAAAAGGAATTTTCAAGTCTATGTCGAATTCTAGTGATATAGACAAGTTACATAGTAGCACAGTAACAATTCGGAGGAGGTCTTACTATGGTGGAATATAAAAAAATAATTGTTCCTGCAGATGGATCGGAAAATGGTAAAAGAGCATTAGAACATGCATTGGCAATTGTAAAACGTAATGATGCGGAATTGATTTTGGTGCATGTAGCGAATATTGTATCCGCAATTTCTAACTTTGACCAAACTCCAATCAGTGGTGGTTATGTATCTGAACAAATTGCAGAAGATATGGAAGAAACTGGTAAAAAAATCTTAAGCGAAGTCGCAGAAGATGTACCAGCAGATATGAAAGTAAAATGCGTCTTTGAAGTAGGGTCTCCTGGACCTGCTGTATTAGCGGTGGCTAAAAAATATGATGCAGACTTAATTGTTATGGGGAGCCGTGGATTAGGACCTTTGAAAGGCCTATTTATGGGTAGTGTAAGTAGTTATGTAACTAGTCATTCCACATGTCCAGTATTAATTGTTAAATAATAGGATACAAGGCTTTGTTCTCTGAGCAAAGCCTTTTTTTATGGAGAGATATATGAATATACAACATATACGTTGGTTACATGAAGAACTTGAGCAATGGCGTGAGGAAGGTCTAATTTCAGAAGAGCAAAGTCATCGGTTACAAGCTAAGTATGGTTTTATTCCTAAAGAGGGGCCATCTTGGACGCGACTGATCACCGTGTTAGGTGGCGCTGCGCTCATTTTGCTGGGGATTATTTTGCTCTTTGCAGGCTATTGGTATGGATTTTCCCCAAATGGACGCTTTGATTGGTCATTAGTTATCTTATTACTAGCAATTGCTATTGTAGGGGGCGGTGTTTGGAAAGCCAAGCCAGCGAGTATGGTTGCTGAGGCCATTACAGTCATCTATATGGCAATTTTAACGACGTCAACCTTACTAGTGGCAGACACCTATTATACAGGGGAACACATGGGATTATATGTGCTGATTATCCTGTGTTGTTCTTTGCCTATCATTTATATCTTAGATTCGGCGTTGGGGATGATTTTGTACCTTATTGGCGTCTTAGGCTGGAGTTTCTCCAGTCATCCTTTGAATGCGTGGGTAGGACCGGCTGCCGTAGGTGGACTGTTACTAGTAGCAGTGCCATATTATATACGTCGTTTTGGTCAGTATCAACAGGTGAAAGACCCTTTATTAGTGTCTGTGTCGTGGGCATTTGTAGGTGCCATTTTTGGGGAAGTATTTTTTACCTTATCCACCTATGAACCGCAAATGAATCTATTTTTTATCAGTGTATTAGGCGCCGTTACTTATGGACTAGGCACATTAGAAAAGAAAATAACCCTCTTAGCATTGCCTTGTAAGGGGGTAGGTGCTATTGCCTTACTGTACACCATTGTGGAAGGTACGTACATCAGTACATGGATTCGCATCGGTGAAAGCAGCATGGTATGGTGGTTATGGCTTTGTATGTTACTGAGCCTAGGTGTAGCATTTCTTGTGTTACGTCGTTTGGTATTGGCAAAACGTATTGAAAGCTGTATCGGACTAATTCCGTTTGTTGTCTTTGGATGCTATATTGTCACTGTATCTGGAGCGACTCCTATTTTGACATCCATTTTGTTTAATGCCTATGTGTTAGTAGCAGCCTTAGGGACTTTCATTCGTGGCACTTTGGTGAAAAAGGTAAGTTTATTAAATAGCAGCATTTTGACTTTGATAGCTATGTTTGGGGCTCGTTTCTTCGACCCTAGCTTTACCTTTGTAGAACGAGGGGTATCCTTCTTAGTGCTAGGTATCATTGTACTAGGAATTAATGCCATTTATTTATGGCGAAAAGGAAAACAGCGTGCTACGATGAATCAACGTGTTCGACAAGCACGTCGGCAGGTAGCAGATGTATCAGCTTTGGAAACACCGATGGAAACACAAGTAGTGACAGAAGAAACTAAAACGGTAGAATCAGAGGTAGCTATGAAGGAGGAAGAACGATGAAATATCAAAAGTGGATTTTCTTTGCTCTTGCTGCGATTGTTGCCTTGCTAAGTCAATTCTACATTCAACAACGATATACGACCTTATTGCAAGGTGGTGCGGAATACCAATGGCCTGTGAAAGTAAGTCGACATATCGGATGGGTTCCGTCAGATTACTTAGAGATAGAGTTTTTGGGTTCTTATGCCAATTGGGAAGGGAAGCAAACGCCAGAAGTAGGGCATGAGGTGTATGTTGTTGTAACACCTAAACAGTCTGGTGTATTGCAAGTGCTATCCGCCACTGATGAAACTCCAAAAGATCAAGAATACATTCGGGCGAATGTGAAACGATTTGATCATGGTGTAGTGGAGTTTTCAATTCCTTTTAATCGCGTGAAAGTAGACCTTAGCAAGGTAGATAGTAAGTTTTATACCAATTATCGAGGTACTTTGATTGGTACTCTAAAATTACGTGATGGCTATGGGGTAGTCACTGGTGTCTATGCCAAGGGGGTACCGTTGGAATTAGCTACGCCAGAAAGCGTAGTGGATCAAGAAAAAGATTCACGAGTTCTTTTAGAAAAAATTGGTGATACAGAACAAGAAAAAGATGATATAATAGTAATACCGAACTCTAATTAGAGGACGGATTACTATATGATAGCGAGGTTAAGATGGAAACAAATCAACAAGAGTTGGAAACACAATTGTTAGCTGAACTATTTAAGGTCCTTGGTGATCCAACGCGGTTGCGTATTGTTAGACATCTGCTTCAGAAAGAGATGTGTGTAACTGAAATCGCAGATGCTATGGATATGGGGCAATCAGCTATATCTCATCAGTTGCGTGTTTTGCGTCAAGCAAGACTTGTAACATTTAGAAAAGAAGGAAAAACAGCTTGGTATCGCTTAAATGATGACCATGTGATTGTTCTTATTCGTCAAGGGTTAGAACACGTGGGACATCAATAAGTGTAGAAACATGTAGAAGGGTTGCGAAAGCAGCCCTTTTTGCATGGAAAAACCCCTATCAACACTGTACAGATGTAGTGTCGAATAGGGGGGATTGTATGTTTTTATGTAAGAATGGAATATATCGTAGTGTTAGTTATAAGGGAAATACATAGTAGGCCAATAAAATAGCTAGTGGCATGGTGAAAGACGAAAGAACTGTAGTAGCTAATACGATTTGCGTAGCTAGTTCTGGGTTATTGTTCATCTCCACTGCCATGAGGGCGGTATTTACTGCTGAGGGAACTGCGTAAGCGATGATAATACTTTGCGCTGCAATAGCACTTAGTGGTGTGTAGTACATGGTGATAGGAAGTACTACGATTAATGCTAATATCGGACCTGCGATTAACCGCAAGAAAGATGTAATCATTACATCTTTTTTGATGAAGTTCCAAGGTGTTCGATTCAACTGTACTCCTAGAGTCAGCATGGCGGCACCAACAAAACAGCGCCCAAAAATATCTAAAGGTCCCCATATAATGGTTTGGGTGAAATCGATAGGAATGTAGTAATGAGCAATGATGGATATAGGTACACAGTAAATGATAGGGATATGTAAGATGGTACGTAAAGATTCTGCAGTGGTTAACTTTCCTTTACCAGCTTGATAGAATCCCAAGGAGTTACAGAATACAGTTTGGATAATAAAGGTAGCGATAATGGCGATGACTCCATCATGTAAATAAGGAGTACCACCATCGATGATGTATGGTTCGTTGGCAAAGACGAAAGTGCCTAAGGCTACTCCTAAGTTACCAATGTTGGAAAACATCACTGCATTGCGGACGATTTCTGTTTTTCCTAAATTATAACCTTGCCATTTAGCGACGATGCCAGCTAGGGCGGAGTTAGCAAATAAAATGATGAGGGCACAGCCAAAAATTTCGAAGCTTTCATGAGTCAAATCGGTGACATAGAAAGATTTTAAAATATAAGCAGGCAAAAATAAATAAAAGTTTAATTTGCTCAAAGTTCGTAAATCGAGGTGAAACCATCGATCTAATAAGACTCCCATGAGGGTAAGTAATAAAATGGGGATGATACTGGTGAGAATGATGTGAAAAAATAAATCCATAGTGGAGAACCTCCTTAGGTTGTATAGCTGTCATCTCTATTGTACCACATGAATATAAATCATTTTGCCTAATATTGTTTTTCTAGTATAATGAGAATATGTAGTAAGCTTCTAAGTGTATATATTTAAATTAGGGAGGATATCATTATGAAGCGTAATTGGTTAATGGGTTTAGTTATGGCAGGTATGTTAGCATTAGCTGGCTGCGGTGGACAAGGTACTACATCGTCTACGGCACCATCTACAACAGAAACGATTACCGTATCTGCGGCTGCTAGTATGCAAGGGGCAATGGAAGAGCTAAAAGCAGACTATGTGAAAAAACATAACTTAAAACCTGAACAAATCAATGTTGTCTATGCTGGATCTGGCACATTGCGTCAACAAATTGAAGAGGGCGCGCCATCTAGTATCTTTATTTCGGCAAACAAAAAGAATATGGACCAATTGAATGAAAAAGGGTTAATGGATAATATCCACCCTTTCGTAGCTAATACATTGGTAATGATTGTACCAAAAGGTAAAGATGCGGTGACATTGGACAATATTACAAATGCAAAACGTGTAGCTATCGGCACAGTAGAAACAGTACCGGCTGGTAAATATGCGAAAGAATCATTAACAAAAGCCAACTTATGGGATGCAGTAGAACCTAACATCGTATTTGCTAAAGACGTAAAAGCAGTAGGTGCGTACATTGCTGAAGGAGCAGCTGATGTAGGTTTCGTATATAAAACGGATGCCTTAGCATTGAAAGAAAAAGTAGATATTTCTGCTACGGTAGATGCTAAATTGCATGCACCAATCGAATATCCAATCGGTATCGTGAAAAAGAACCAAAACAAATTAACTGAAGATTTCTATAACTATATTACAAGTAAAGAAGCTAGCGAAGTATTGGCTAAGTGGGGCTTCGCTGAGCCTGCTAACAAATGATAGCCTTACAGTTATCCATTGAAGTGGCTTTTTTAGCACTCATCATTAATGTTATAGTTGGACTTACTTTAAATTATGTGATGAAACACTATGCCTTTCCAGGGAAATCTTTAATTGATTCCTTTTTTACCCTGCCTTTGGTATTACCGCCGGTGGTATTAGGCTTTGTGTTACTCATCATATTTTCCCCAGGCAATGCCTTTGGAGCATGGCTAGAAGCACATGGTATTCGAGTTGTGTTCTCTAAATTAGGAGCCATCATCGCATCCGCAGTGGTCAGCTTTCCTCTCTTCTATCAATCGGTACGGACAGCCTTAGCTGCCATCGACAGTGATATGGAAGATGTAGCACGCACATTAGGGGCCTCAGAATTTCGTGTGTTTTGGACCATCTCGTTGCCATTAGCGTGGAAAGGAATCCTTAGCGGATCTATCTTGTGTTTTGCCCGTGGACTAGGAGAATTTGGTGCCACTATTTTGATTGCTGGAAATATTCCAGGTGTGACAAGAACGATGCCACTGGCTATTTATTCTCTCGTAGAATTTGGAGACTACAGTGGGGCCTTTGAACTTGTCATTTATATTTGTATTTTAACATTGGGGCTTGTGTGGGCCATTCAAGGGCTAACAAAAGGATCCCTCTTCTCAAATCGGTAAGGAGGTACTATGATTTCCTTTGATATCGTCATAGAACGAGGTACTTTTGTTGTGAAAGCCCAAGGTACATTACAAGAAGGTATTACTACATTGATGGGCCCTTCTGGAAGTGGAAAATCTACATTTTTGAAAGCTTTATGTGGATTATTAACGCCTAAAGAAGGTAGGATTACAGCCAATGATGTGGTATGGTTTGAGGGAAAGAAGGTAGTAACACCTACCCAAGAACGACACATTGGCTATATGCCGCAAGGCAATATTGTATTTCCTCATATGACCGTGGAGGAGAATATTCGATACAGCAAGCAAGGATCTACAGAGTTATTCGATCATATTGTGGAGCGTTTGCGATTGACACCACATCTGAAAAAGAAAGCCAAAGGCTTGTCTGGTGGGGAACAACAACGGGTAGCATTAGGTCGAGCGTTGTACTCTAAACCGGTACTACTCATTTTAGATGAACCACTCACAGCGTTAGATGTAAATCTACGTGCTCAGCTGCAACAAGATTTAGTCGCCATTATTTCTGAATGGGCTATCCCCTGCTTGTGGGTCACTCATAGCGAAGAAGAAGCCGCAGCCGTGGGCAACCATCGACTGTTATGTCGTGATGGGGTTATAGCAGAGAAACTTTAAGTAGGATGTTGGTTTATAAGGCGGGGCTGATGGTGGCAAGTTTAGAAACAATGCAATCAGACTACGGTAGATGAACAGATACATAACAAAAGTAATAGCGTAATAGAGGAATGTTGATGCACTTTGATCAGCATTCCTCTATTTGTATACCATGATAATATCACATGCCGTTCATAATATTTGTAGCTAAATTTGTTTATTTCTTTACAGTATAGATGTATATGAAGTATAATACTACTGATTATGACTATTTTTAAATTACTTAGGCATAGTCAACAGAACTGTCGAAACAATGACAAAGGAGGAACCAAATTCGTACAGGCGAATAGCGCAAGCACTGGAAAGAGACAGCTTTCACAGTGGACGAGGTAGAGGAGTATCGAAATTCAGCGGATGCCTCTCGGCTAGCTTCAGTCGTAGAAGTAGAGCAAAACATCAAGGTAACTAGGTGCACAAAGGCTACTTTCAGAAGCAATAGAAATGAATTAATCAAGGAGGAATATACCATGTGTGGTATCGTAGGATATATTGGATTTGAAAATGCAGCAGATTTTATGCTGGAAGGTTTGGAGAAGTTAGAGTACCGCGGATATGATTCTGCAGGGATTGCCGTAGTGGGCGAAAATAATGTGATTAAAGTGCAAAAGAAAATGGGCCGTTTGGCGAATTTGGAAGCTGTAGTGAAAGCAGATCCTAACCAAGGTCATATCGGCATCGGTCATACTCGTTGGGCAACGCATGGTCGTCCAAGCGATATGAATGCGCACCCGCACACAAGCGCAGATGGCAAATTTGCCGTAGTGCACAATGGCATCATTGAAAACTACATGCCGTTGAAAGAAGAATTGTTGGCAAAAGGTGTTGAATTTACATCTGAAACAGATACAGAAGTAGTAGCTCACTTATTGAGCGATATGTATGATGGCAACTTTGAAAGTACTGTTCGCCGTATGTTAGAACGCATCGAAGGGGGTTACTCTTTAGCGATAGTCTGTGCCGATGAGCCTAACAAAATTATTTGTACGAAAAAAGATAATCCATTGGTAGTGGGCTTAGGAAAAGGTGAAAACTTTATCGCTTCCGATATCCCAGCTATCATTCAACGCACTCGTGAAACATATATCATCAACGACAACGAAGTTGTCATCGTCACACCAGATAGCGTGTCCATTACTGACCGTGCTGGACAACCAGTACAAAAAGATATTTATCATGTCACATGGAATGCAGAAGCAGCTGAAAAAGGTGGCTACGAACATTTCATGTTAAAAGAAATTTACGAACAACCAAAAGCGATTCGCGATACTTTAAGTGGCCGTATTAATAAAGAGGCTACAGAAGTGGTGTATGATGAATTGAACTGGACGCCAGACACGGTGAAAGGTATCAAACGCATCTTGATTACGGCTTGCGGTACGGCCTATCATGCAGGTTTGGTGGCAAAATATTACATCGAGCAATTGGCACGTATTCCAGTAGAGGTAGATATCGCTTCCGAATACCGCTACCGTACACCATTAACAGATGAAGATACATTGTGCATTGTTATCAGCCAATCTGGTGAAACTAGTGATACTTTATCTGCCTTAAAAGAGGCAAAACGTTTAGGTGCTAAATCTTTGGGTATCACCAACGTAGTAGGCTCTGCCGTATCCCGTGAAGCGGATCAAGTCATTTACACATGGGCTGGTCCTGAAATCGCCGTAGCATCCACAAAAGCGTACACTACACAATTAGTAGCGTTATTGTTATTGGCTGTGTACTTAGGTCAATTAAATGGTCGCATCGATGAAGCGGTAAAACACGAAATTTTGACAAATTTACAAGAATTGCCTACATTGACCCATGAAATCTTTGAAAACGTGGACGAAATCAAAGCCTTTGCGAACCACTACGGTTACAAAGAAGATGCGTTCTTCTTAGGACGTTTAATCGACTATGCCGTAGCTATGGAAGGGTCTTTGAAATTGAAAGAAATTTCTTATATCCATGCAGAAGCTTATGCAGGTGGTGAGTTGAAACACGGTACCTTAGCATTGATTGAAGAAGGCATTCCTGTGATCGCCTTGGCAACACAAGAATCTGTACGTGAAAAAATGATGAGCAACATCAAAGAAGTAAAAGCGCGTGATGCTATCGTCATCGGCGTAGGTATGAAAGGTGACGAAGAATTGGCGAAATATGTGGACCATACTATCTTCGTGCCAAAAACTGACGCTTTCACAGTGCCTATCCTAGCCGTTGTACCATTGCAATTGTTGTCCTATTATGCAGCTATCACTCGCGGTGCTGATGTAGATAAACCAAGAAACTTGGCGAAATCTGTAACCGTAGAATAGGAGATACTATGTCTGTTATATTTTCCGGAATACAACCTAGCGGTGAGTTGACCATTGGTAATTACCTTGGAGCTCTTCGCAATTTCTTAACATTCCAAGATGACCATGAATGTTTTTACTGTATCGTGAACCAACATGCCATCACAGTACCACAAGATCCAAAGGATTTAATCCACAATACGCGAAGTCTTGCTGCCTTATATTTGGCAGTAGGCTTGGATCCTAATAAAGTAACTTTATTTGTGCAATCTGAAGTGCCTGCCCATGCGCAGTTGGGTTGGATTTTGACAACCTTAAGCTCCATCGGTGAATTAGAGCGTATGACGCAGTACAAAGATAAATCGGCGAAACAAGGGGAAACGATCCCGGCTGGTTTGTTAACATATCCACCATTGATGGCGGCAGATATTTTGTTATACCAAACCAACTATGTGCCTGTAGGGGATGACCAACGTCAACATATCGAGTTAACTCGTGACTTGGCACAGCGTTTTAATTTTAAATATGGTGAAGTCTTTACGATGCCGGAAATTAAAACGACTGTAGGTGGTGCTCGTGTCATGTCTTTGCAAGATCCAACAAAGAAAATGAGTAAGTCCGATGATAACAATTGGGCCACCATCCGCTTGTTGGATACACCAGATGTAGTGGTGAAAAAGATTAAAAAAGCTGCCACTGACTCTGAGGGTATTGTGCGCTACGACAAAGAAAAACAGCCGGGTATTTCCAACTTGATGGGCATTTATAATGCCTTAACAGGAGATTCTTTTGAGGCTATTGAAAGCATGTATGCTGGCAAAAACTATGGAACTTTCAAAGGTGACATTGCAGACCTATTAGTAGGAGCATTAACACCAATCCATGAACGGTATGCAGAATTAATCGACAGCCCAGAACTAGATACTATATTGACCCAAGGCGCTGAAAAAGCAGCCTCCGTGGCGAATGTAACATTGGCTCGTGTAGAAGAAGCTATGGGCCTACGACGTAAGTAATGATGAAGATGTAATGAGATGCTCTCGTGGCGTTTCATTACATCTTTTTGGTATAGTGTTGCATGAGATATGAAATGTGGGGGATAAGATGAAAAAATGCATAGTATTAGGAATGGTATTGTTTCTAGGACTTTTTAGTACTGTAAATGGTAAAGACTTTAACGATCCACGTTGGCAGACAGTATTTTCTGATGCTGGTTTACTCTTAAAACTTGATGTGAATACAGTTTCCTATAATGAAGAATTGGACACAGCTGATGCCTGGATAGCTAGACTTGATACAAACGAAGATCGTCAAGAAGTTGTACATTATGTGCTGTATTTTAATAGCGGATCGATAATGGTGAAAGACTCATTGCTTTATAAGCCAGAATCTAACTTTGTGGTAGGACGGCGAATCAATGATTATAGCTTTCCTTTTAGTGAGTCTGATAGTGGCAAGACAATCTGGGAGTTGGTAAAAAAACTAACAGATCGTGATACTAAGGCGAAAGCCTATGAGAAGTGGCAAGCAGAAGAGCTAGCGCAAGCACGAGAAGAGGAGTCAAAAAGACCAATCTTAAGAATCAATCATAGCTTAGAAAATAAACAAGACTAGATATTGCAGATTTACATAGATACTAATGTATTGGGAAATAGTCATACCTATTTTCCAATCTGTACATTTGGAGGACCTATGAAACGTGAAGAATTAGAAAACATGTTTCCCTGCGGGACGATTCAAGAAGAAATACATAATTCTACGGTTATGGTATGGGGCTTTCAGCTGTTATATGCAGCCATTGCAGTATGGGGCATCTATCGCAGTGTACTCCTCTATCGAGAGCTAGGGTCAGGGATGAATATGTGGTTCATCCTCCTCGTGATGGTTGCTGGCTACGCTCTACTTCGCATGTATCAACAAGATGATGTGGAGATCTATATCGGTACAGAAGGAATTATTTTAAAACGGACACCTATATTGGTGAAAGAACGGATAGAACGATTCTTTGTGCCAGATCTATATTTAACCTTTGTTCATTATCAAGGTATCATGGGTTTTGGAGAGGACTGGAAAACCTTGTATGTGCAAACAGAAACGGGCGGTATATATATCGTGCCCATTAGCTTACAGTTTTTGAGTCATCAAGATAAAATGAAAGTTTTAGAGGCACTGAATCGATATAAAAATACTTGAATAGGACTAGAAAACATGTTACCCTCTTATCAAGGAGTAATATCTGTTCGTTATCCGGCAGGGTCTATTTCACCGAAGGAGGAAAATCAATATGTTTGGTGCTTTTCTGCTTCATGCTGTCTATGCAGTCTTAATGTTTGTTTTTAGTTTTAGAATCATGGTGATTCCCCACGCTATTGTAGTAGCAATTTCGGGTATTTATATGATTTTTGAAAAAGGAGTTATCATTGCGCCTATCCTATCGTTTATCTATTCGTTTTTTGCTATTTATTTAGCACTTGATGATAGCTTTGAGTGGGAAGATGGCACTGGTAATGAACTCATTTGGTGGTGGGTATTACTTTGCAGCATGCTATCATTTGTTATCTTTGAGTATCTCTACTAGGCTATCATATAGATATAATTTAAAGATCAGCTTACGGTGTAATCTATAGATTCTAACTTTTTGTTCTGATATAGCTTCTTTATAATGCTATTTCGAAGCCGTTGCAACGGTTCTTAGATTATGTGGATGGTCATGCTGCATCGGATGAGTTACTACGAGAAATTGAAAGTGCCGTAGATGAAGCAAAACATTGTGAGACTTGGAGGGAGGAATATTCAATGCTATCAATGGATCATTATACATATTGGAAAGAAGGCGTAGCTGAAGGAAGGGCAGAGGGGTTAGTAGAAGGTGAAAATCTAGGTAAGGCTAAAGCGAAAACTGAAGTTGTCGTTCAAATGCTTAGAGAGAATATATCCATGCAGATGATTGCCAAGGTTACTAACTTAACGCTAAAAGAAATAAATGAAATAGGCAAAGCACAGGACTTGATATAAACATATAGGTAAAGAGAAAAACAGCGATATGGTGAGTATATAACTTACCATATCGCTGTTTTATACAGTTGGCTATTGGGGGATTGTCAGCATAAATTACCTTCAAAATAAATAATAAAATTTAGCATTTTATCTCTTTACAACTTTAATTAACTAAAGTATAATGTAATCATGAAATAGAGATTACATATCTGTAGAGAGGAGAAAATGCTATGAATTGGTTACAAAAATGTTCAAAAACAGTATTAGCAGCGGCTAGTGCGTTGGTGATTGTTGGATTAGTGGCAGGTTGTGGGGCGTCTACGAAGCAGGCGAACACAGAGGTGCCGAAAAAAATTGTCATCGGCTTAGATGATAACTTCCCTCCTATGGGATTTAAGGATGAAAAAGGAGAACTAGTAGGTTTTGATATTGATTTGGCAAAAGAAGTAGCAAAGCGTATTGGTTCTGAAGTGGAATTTAAATCCATCGACTGGGATAGTAAAGAAGCAGAACTAAAATCTAAACGCATTGACGTGTTGTGGAATGGTTTGACCATTACGAAGGAACGGGAACGCAATATTTTGTTCTCCAAACCATATCTTCGTGGAGACCAAATCATTGCAGTTAAAGCTGACTCTGGTATTACAGATAAAGCACAACTTGACGGTAAACGCGTAGGCGTGCAATCCGGTTCTACTGGGTTGGAAGCGGTGAAAAATGATCCACAATCTAAAAACTTTAAAGAAATCAAAGAATATGGCGATTATGTGAATGCTTTCATGGACCTTGAGTTAGGTCGCATCGACGCCATTGTAGTAGATGAAATGGTAGGTCGTTATTTAATCGGCAAAAAAGGTAATAATGTATTCACCGTAGCGAATGGTTCCTTTGCCACTGAAAAAGCAGGCGTAGGTATGCGCAAAGAAGATGAAGCGTTGAAAGCTAAAATTGACGCTGCCTTACAAGAAGTGATGAATGATGGTACGGCTGACAAATTGGCGCAAAAATGGTTTGGTAGTACATCTATCTTGACGAAAGAGGAGTATAAATAAATATGGACTTACTGGAGTATATGTTACAGATAGCACCGGCCATTGCTGGCGGATTCCAAGTGACCTTGTCCTTGTTCTTTATCGTTATCATTTTATCGGTGCCAGGAGGATTGCTCTTGGCGCTACTCCGATTGAGTACGAACCGAGTGGTGACGACCATCGTGGATGCTTACGTATACGTCATGCGTGGCACTCCGTTGATGTTACAAATTTTGCTCATCTATTACGGCCTGCCATTCATGATTGATGGCTTTGAGCTGACGGATATGACGGCGGCGGTGTTGTCTTTCGTGTTGAATTACATTGCCTATTTATGTGAAATTTTCCGCAGTGGCATTCAATCTATTCCGAAGGGGCAATATGAAGGGGCGAAGGTATTGGGCTTTACTTATGTACAGACCATGTACAAAATTATTTTGCCACAGGTGATCAAACGCGTGTTGCCACCATTGGCGAATGAAACGATTACATTACTGAAAGATACGTCTTTGGTGTACGTATTAGCTATGAATGATATCTTGCGAATCACTCGTAGCATCGTACAACGAGACTTTGATATTACCGCTTTCATCGTAGCCGGCGTATTCTATTTAGCTATGACATTTGTGTTGACGAAGTTATACCAATATTTAGAACGTCGTATGGCGATGTACGAAGATTAGGAGGAAACCATGGCTTTCATAGACATGTTACATATTGAAAAGAACTATGGCTCAGTGGCGGTCTTGCAAGATGTGTCACTATCCATGGAACGGGGCGAAGTGGTGTCCATCATCGGGCCCTCTGGATCGGGTAAATCCACCTTTCTTCGTTGCTTGGGACAACTAGAAACCATACAAAAAGGGACCATTATCGTCGATGGGGCAACCTTGGTGGACACTCCGGCGAATGTAGGTGAGGCAGTGTACGTAGGGAAAGAAGAACAGCAACGCATCTTGCTGAAAATGGGGATGGTGTTCCAATCCTTCAACCTATTTCCGCACATGACGGTGTTAGAAAACATCATGGTCGCACCCCGTATGGTAAAAGGCATGAAAGACGCAGACATCTTGCCTATGGCCCAGTCCTTGCTAGAAAAAGTAGGTCTTTGGGATAAACGAGATGTATACCCTAGTACCTTATCAGGTGGACAAAAACAAAGGGTCGCTATCGCTAGAGCACTAGCGATGAAACCAGAAATCATGCTCTTTGACGAACCAACATCCGCTTTAGATCCGGAGTTTACTAGCGAAGTATTACGAACTATCAAAGAACTAGCGGAAGAAGACATGACCATGATAATCGTCACTCATGAAATGGCATTCGCTCGTGAAGTAGCAGACAGAGTCATCTTTATGGCAGACGGCAAAATACAAGAAGAAGGAACCCCAGAACAGGTATTTGGGAATCCACAAAACCCAAGAACACAAGCATTCCTAAATTCTATGTTGAGAGTGTAAGGTTCAAACATTATAAAAGCACGAAAACTCCATGCTACGAGTTTTGGTATCAAATCATGCAAAGTAAATGCGACATAACGAGGCACAAACCGTACTATATAGTTTGTACCAGGTATGTCGCATTTTTGTGTACAAATACGCTTGCCTTATACTTATTTCCTTATAGAATATAGGCAACTAAATGCGCAATGTCATTTTGTATACTTCTAACTAGAATCATACATATACTCAGTAGGAGACAAAGGAACTATCAACAGACTGGACATCCATCATATAGCTCAGCTTTATAATCTATCGGAAAAAGGATAGATAAAGTTCTCGTTCCCCTCCCACTTTGAGGATCCTCCTCACATAACGATGATGATACACAATCTTATAGACAGATTCAACATAGAAGTTTGCCTTTGACTGATATATGCATATCATGGTACGGCAATGTGAGTAGGCGCTTTTGAAAAATTCACACTAACACTAAGCAGGATGCGGTGTACTTCCGAAGAAACATTACGTAGTACCGTTTCTGAGGGAGTGCACCGCATTCTGCCATTTCGGAGATTCACACCAAAACGCCTACTCATGAACGACTCAAAGAACCCTCAGTCAAAGGCATACACAAATTGCCAATCAGTACTAAGATTGTGTATAATAAGAGGTATGTATAATCCGATGTTAGAGGGAAATGAGGAATGACGATGCGAATTGATGGTCGTGGTTTAAAAGAAATACGCCCTGTGAAAATCACTAGGCATTACACAGCCTACGCAGAGGGGTCTGTATTAATTGAATGTGGCAATACAAAAGTGCTTTGTACGGCTAGCGTTGAGGATCGTGTTCCCCGCTTTTTGAAAGGTACTGGTACGGGTTGGGTGACAGCGGAATACTCTTTGTTACCACGAGCCACACATACGCGTGTACCTAGAGAGGCAGCAAAAGGTAAACAGACAGGACGCACCGTAGAAATTCAACGGTTGATTGGTCGTGCCTTGCGAGCTGTTGTAGACTTAGAGGCTCTAGGAGAAGTATCTATTACGGTAGACTGTGATGTACTACAAGCGGATGGTGGTACTCGTACGGCCTCAATTACAGGTGCTTTTGTAGCCTTAGTCGATGCCATTTATTCTATCTATGATGGATATGGTAAATTCCCTGTAACTGACTATTTAGCAGCTATTTCCATGGGCATCGGTGAAGATGGTCCTATGCTAGACTTGTGCTATGAAGAAGATAGTGTAGCCGTTGTAGATATGAATGTGGTCTGTACCGGGAAAGGCCAATTAGTAGAAGTGCAAGGTACAGGTGAACATGGGACTTTCACGAGAGAAGAATTGAATAGCTTATTAGATTTAGGTGAAGCTGGTACCAAACAATTGATGCAAGCACAACGTGAAGCATTAGGAGAAATTGGTCACATGGTGGGTCATGAAAATGCACCCAAAGCAGTGGTACTAGCCACACGCAATAAAGGAAAGATTCGAGAATTTACTGCTGCTTTTGAAGAGTTAGGTTTTGAAGTGCGCACAATAGATGATGTGGTGGATATTGAAGAGCCAGAGGAAATTGGCACTACCTTTATGGAGAATGCAGAATTGAAAGCTTTATACTACGCAGAGGCTTGTGGTCTCCCTTGTGTAGCCGATGATTCTGGACTAGAAGTAGATGCCTTAGGTGGAGCACCGGGTGTGTATTCCGCACGGTATGCAGGATTGCACCGCAGTGATGAGGATAATAATCGTCGCTTAGTGGCAGAATTAGCTGATGTAACCCCAGCGGATAGAACGGCACGTTATCAATGTGCTCTTGTATGGGCTACGCCGGATGGACAATGCATTCGTGCTACGGGCACTTGTGAAGGTCTTATCCAGTTAACGCCGATGGGAAAAGGTGGATTCGGTTATGATCCATACTTTTATATCCCAAAACTAAAAACGACGATGGCTAATATTTCTATGGAACAAAAGCAGGCGATTAGTCATCGAGGTAAGGCACTGCGGGCATTAGTGGAGCAATTGCGACACACTATAATTAAGTAATTAATAAAAAAATGAAAATTTTATATCGAAAGTCTTGAATATATGGATTTAATTCGATATAATAATGGTAGGTATTATAAGGAAGGCAGATATTAAGTTATGGATACATCTGTAAAATCAAATAAAATGAAGCTCTATGGGTTTAACAATTTAACAAAAACCTTGAGTTTTAATATTTATGATATTTGTTATACGCGTACAGAAGAAGAAAAACGCCAATATATTGAATACATTGACGAAGTTTACAATGCACAGCGCCTGACTGATATTTTAACAGAGGTTTCACATATTATCGGAGCCAATGTGCTGAATGTGGCAAAACAAGACTATGATCCACAAGGGGCAAGCGTAACTATCCTGATTTCGGAAGAACCTGTTGATAAAGTGGATAAAGATGATGTGGTAATGCATCTCGATAAATCTCACTTGACAGTTCATACCTATCCTGAAAGTCATCCTGACAATGGAGTAAGTACATTCCGTGCAGATATCGACGTGTCCACATGTGGTCAAATCTCGCCGCTGAACGCATTGAACTATCTCATTGATAGTTTTGATTCCGATATCATTAGCCTAGATTACAGAGTGCGTGGATTCACTCGCGATATTCATGGTAAAAAATTATTTATGGATCATCGCATGAACTCCATTCAAAATTACATTAACTCTAAAACTCGTAATCTTTACAACATGATTGATGTGAATGTGTATCAAGAAAATATTTTCCATACCAAAATGATGCTGAAAGAGTACGACATTAATAATTATTTGTTTGGTATTACCGAAGAAGATTTGACGCTGAAAGAGCGCAAACAAATTAACCAACAACTCAAACAAGAGATGGCGGAAATATTCTACGGTAGAAACTTACCATCATTGAAAATCTAGGAGGTTTTCCCATGGACGTAAAACAAGAGGCAATTGAAAAACGCTTGGAACTTAAAGGTTTCTTGCAAACTGGAACAAAATATGAATTAAAAGATGCTCATGACTTAACCGTGGCGTACACCCCAGGTGTAGCTGAGCCATGCCTTCACATCAAAGAAGATGAAGACAAATCCTTCGACTTAACATGTCGTTCTAATATGGTAGCTGTAGTATCCGATGGTACTCGTGTATTGGGCTTAGGCGATATCGGAGCAGCGGCAGCAATTCCAGTAATGGAAGGTAAATCCTTGTTGTTCAAACGTTTTGGTAATGTAGATTGCATTCCTTTGGTAATCGATACAAAAGATCCAGACGTGTTGATCAACACTGTGAAATTAGTACAAAAAAACTTTGCTGGCATTAACTTAGAAGATATTTCTTCCCCTAAATGCTACGAAATCGAAAATCGCTTGAAAAAAGAGTTGGAGATCCCTGTGTTCCATGATGATCAACATGGTACAGCGATCGCTTGCTTGGCAGGCGTAAAAGCAGCCCTTCGCTTTGTGAAAAAAGACTTGTCCAAAGTAAAAATCGTTGTAAACGGTGCTGGTGCAGCGGGCGCTAATATTGCTCGTCTATTATACTTAGCAGGCGCTCGTAACATTACATTAATGGTAAGCTCCGGCGTATTGAACAAAGACTACAAACGTCTTGATTCTTTACAAACTGAGTTGATCAAAACATTGGGTCAAGAAACAAAAACTGGCAACCTAGCAGACATCGCAAAAGGTGCTGACGTATTGTTAGGTGTATCTGCTGCGGGTGCTTTCACGAAAGAAATTTTAGAAAGCTTAGCTGATGATGCTATCGTATTCGCTATGGCAAACCCTAATCCAGAAGTAATGTACGATGATGCGAAAGCAGCAGGCGTACGTGTTATGGGTACAGGCCGAAGCGATGCTCCGAACCAAATTAACAATGTAAATGTATTCCCTGGTATTTTCCGTGGTGCTATCGATGTACAAGCACGTGAAATCAATGATGAAATGAAATTGGCAGCCGCTGATGCATTAGCAGCTCTTGTAACTGATGAAGAATTAGCAGAAGACTACGTAGTAGCCAATGCATTCGACAAACGTGTTCCGTTAGCAGTAGCAAAAGCAGTTGCTGAAACGGCAATCAAAACTGGTGTAGCTCGTAAAACAGAAGTTCCTTACTAAAAGTAGGACTTGTATATAGTATAGAGGTAGGTTGAGTGTTAATTCGACCTACCTCTATCTTTTTTATAAATGGCTGTGAAAAATATCACCTAACAAATAATTAGAAAACCTAAAAAATATTTAGAAAAAGTATTGAATTATGAATATGACAGTGCTATAATAAGGTCATACCTAATAAATTGTTAGAAAGCCTAAATAATAGTTAGGAGACAATTATGAAACTAGAACAATTAAAGGTAATTGCGCATGGTATTGCGACACAATTTGGAGCTTCATGTGAAGTGTTAATTCACGACGTGCAAATAGAAACATTAGAGAGTTCTATTGTGTATATTGAGCACGGAGATATTTCTAACCGAAATGTAGGTGATGGCGCCTCGCATGCAGTACTAGATGCGATACGAAACGACGATGGTCAGTGTCAAGGTAAGGAAGCGTATCTCACACGAACCAAAGATGGACGAGTTCTTCGATCGACGACGATGTACATACGTGATGATAATGATAAATTACAGTATTTATTATGTATTAACTACGATATTACTGATTTTATTACATTGCAAAACTCATTAGATCGAATTATCACATCCAGTAATCGAGCGTGGGAAACTAAAAGTGAGCGAATTGTTACATCTGTTAGCGATTTATTAAGCGACATGTTATCTCAAGCTGAAAAAGTAGTAGGGCGGCCAGCACATTTGATGAATAAGAATGAGCGTCTGGAAGCAATACGATATTTGTATCAGCAAGGCGCTTTTTTGATTTCAAAAGCATCTGATAAAATCTCAGAGTATTTTAATGTTTCCAAATTTACTTTATATAATGACCTAAATCAGGTGAAAGAAGAGGAGGAATTACATGGAACGGATTCAATGGGTGAAAAATAATATGCCTGGGTCTGAAGACCTAAATACGCATATTATGAGTGTGAAATCAAGTGAAGGTGTAAGGGAATTTCATAAAAGTTTCCCACAATATGAAGAAACACCATTAACTGAATTACCACGTATGGCAGAACATTTAGGATTGAATAGATTGTTCATTAAAGATGAATCCTATCGTTTTGGATTAAATGCTTTCAAAGTGTTGGGGGGATCCTATGCGATTGCTAAATTCGTGGCACAAGAATTAGGTAAAGAAGTATCCGAGTTGCCATACTCTGTATTAACATCTAAAGAATTACGTGATGAATTTGGTCAAGCTACATTCTTCACAGCAACAGATGGTAATCACGGTCGTGGCGTCGCTTGGGCAGCGAATAAATTAGGTCAAAAATCTGTAGTATTCATGCCAAAAGGGTCTACAGAAACTCGTAAACAAAATATTGCAGCAGAAGGTGCAACAGTTACGATTGAAGAAATGAACTATGATGATTGTGTACGATTAGCTACAGCAGAATCTAAAAAAGTAAATCATGGTGTAGTTATTCAAGATACAGCATGGGATGGTTATGAAGAAATTCCAGCATGGATCATGCAAGGCTATGGCACAATGGCATTAGAAGCTACTGAACAACTAGAAAAAGCAGGTGTAGATGTACCAACACATGTTATCGTTCAAGCCGGTGTAGGTTCCTTAGCAGGTGCTGTGACTGGTTATGTAGTGAACCGCTATAAAGATGTTCCTGTCAAACCAAAAATTGTTGTTGTAGAAGCGTCTGCTGCGGATTGCTTATACAAAGGTGCTAAAGCAGGAGATGGAGACTTACGCATTGTTGGTGGTGATTTACAAACTATCATGGCAGGATTAGCTTGCGGTGAACCAAATACAATCTCTTGGGATATCTTAAAAAATCATGTAGATGTATTCGTATCTGCTCCAGACTGGGTAGCATCTTTGGGTATGCGCATGAGTGCAGCTCCTATCAAAGGTGATGCTAGCATTACATCTGGTGAATCTGGTGCTGTACCATTTGGTTTAGTAGCAGCCGCTATGACAATGGATGAATATAAAGATTTACGTGAAGACTTAGGCCTTACAAAAGATTCTAAAGTTCTTTGCTTCTCTACAGAGGGGGACACAGATCCAACACGATATCAAGAAATCGTATGGCAAGGAAAATTTTAGTATAACCAAGTAGTCATATACAGTTAATTTTAACTTTTACGTATATGTGTATTTAAGGAGGAAAAAGGTATGGATTTACAAGCAGTAAAAGAAGCAGCAAAAGCCTATGAACCAGCGATGACAAAATTTTTAAGAGAAATCGTCGCATTCCCTGGTGAAAGTGCGGAAGAAGAACAACACGTTCGCCGCATTGAAAAAGAAATGAAAGACTTAGGATTCGATGAAGTAGAAGTGGATCCTATGGGTAACATTCTTGGCTATATGGGAACTGGTAAAACATTGATTGCTTTTGACGGACATATTGATACAGTAGGTATCGGTAACCGTGATAACTGGAACTTTGATCCATATGAGGGATTTGAAAGCGATACTGAAATCGGTGGCCGTGGTGTATCTGACCAATTAGGTGGTATCGTATCTGCAGTATACGGTGCAAAAATCATGAAAGACTTAGGTTTATTGAATGATAAATACCGTGTATTAGTAGTTGGTACAGTACAAGAAGAAGATTGCGACGGATTGTGCTGGGAATACATTATTAAAGAACGTGGTATTCGTCCAGAATTCGTAGTATCCACAGAACCAACTGATGGCGGTATCTATCGTGGTCAACGTGGTCGTATGGAAATTCGTATCGATGTAGAAGGCGTATCTTGCCATGGTTCTGCACCAGATCGCGGTGACAATGCCATCTATAAAATGGCTGACATTTTACAAGATGTTCGTGCATTAAATGCAAATAACTCTACTGAAAGCACCCGTGTTCGTGGCTTAGAAAAAATGTTGGACCCTAAATTCAACCCTGATCATTATGAAGAAGCTCGTTTCTTAGGCCGTGGTACAGTAACTACTTCCCAAATTTTCTACACATCTCCTAGCCGTTGTGCTGTAGCAGACTCTTGTGCAGTATCTCTTGACCGTCGTATGACAGCAGGTGAAACATGGCAAAGTTGCTTAAAAGAAATCGAAGAGTTACCAGCTGTTCAAAAATATGGTGCGAAAGTATCCATGTATGAATATGCTCGTCCATCCTGGACTGGTTTAACATATCCAATCGAATGCTACTTCCCAACATGGGTAATTCCTAAAGATCATAAAGTAACAAAAGCGTTAGAAGAATCTTATATCTCCTTATTTGGCACAGAACGTATCGGTGCTGAAGTTACATTGGCAGAACGTAAAGCTCGTCCATTAACTGATAAATGGACATTCTCTACAAATGGCGTATCCATCATGGGACGTAATGGTATCCCTTGTATCGGTTTCGGTCCTGGTGCAGAAGCACAAGCACATGCTCCTAACGAAATCACATGGAAACAAGATCTTGTAACATGTGCAGCAGTGTATGCTATCTTGCCTACAAACTATTGCAAATAATAGTGTCAGTTTTATAAAGTTATAAATTATAAATGAGGTACAAAAAATGACAGATTTCAAAAAATGTGTAGACGCTCTTGCTAAGTTAGATACAAAAAATATGTACAATAATGACTTTTTCTTAACTTGGGAAAAAACAGACGATGAATTGCAAGCAGTTTGGGCAGTAGCTGATGCTTTACGTGCATTACGTGAACGCAATATCTCTACAAAAGTATTTGACAGTGGACTTGGTATCTCCTTATTCCGTGATAACTCGACTCGTACTCGTTTCTCCTTCGCATCTGCTTGTAACTTATTAGGCTTAGAAGTACAAGACTTAGATGAAGGGAAATCTCAAATCGCTCATGGCGAAACTGTACGTGAAACAGCTAACATGATCTCCTTCATGGCTGACATCATCGGTATCCGTGATGATATGTACATCGGTAAAGGTAATGCGTACATGCATGCAGTAGCTGATGCAGTAGAAGAAGGTCATAAAGATGGCGTATTAGAACAACGTCCTACATTGGTAAATTTACAATGTGATATCGACCATCCAACACAATTGATGGCTGATACTGCTCATCTTATCAATGAATTTGGTGGACTTGAAAACTTAAAAGGTAAAAAAGTGGCTATGACTTGGGCATACTCCCCATCCTATGGTAAACCTCTTTCCGTACCACAAGGTGCTATCGGTTTATTCACTCGTTTAGGCATGGAAGTTGTATTAGCGCATCCAGAAGGATACGAAGTAATGCCAGAAGTTGAAGAAGTTGCTAAAAAACAAGCACAAGCTAGTGGCGGATCTTTCAAACGTACAAACGACATGAAAGAAGCTTTCAAAGATGCTGATATCGTATATCCAAAATCCTGGGCACCTTTCGCAGCAATGGAAGAAAGAACTGACCTATATGGTAAAGGCGATACAGCAGGGATTAAAGAATTAGAAGGTCGTTTATTAGAACAAAATGCACAACATAAAGATTGGGCTTGCACAGAAGAAATGATGAGTCTTACAAAAGACGGTAAAGCATTATACTTACACTGCTTGCCAGCTGATATCACTAGCGTAAGCTGTGAAGAAGGGGAAGTTGACGCATCTGTATTTGATCGTTATCGTGTACCTCTTTACAAAGAAGCAAGCTATAAACCATATGTAATTGCTGCTATGATTTTATTAAGCAAATTTGAAAATCCAGTAGAATTATTGAAAGAGCTAGAAGAAAAGGGAACAGAAAGAGTTCTCCGCTAAGAGCAAAGGGGCTGTCTGTTCAGACAGTCCCTTATTTTAATCCCTACAAAGTAGTTAGGAATATATATACCATAGAGAGGTACCCTATGAAAAAACGTGTTGTTATCGCTTTAGGGGGCAATGCCCTAGGTAATACATTACCAGAACAAATGATTGCAGTAAAAGAAACTTCAAAAGCAATCGTAGATTTAATCGAAGCAGATTGTGATGTTATCGTTACCCATGGTAACGGTCCTCAAATCGGTATGATTAATAATGCTATGGCTGCATTAACAAGAGAGGTCTCTACTCAGCCTAACACACCATTATCTGTATGCGTAGCGATGAGCCAAGCGTATATTGGATATGATTTACAAAATGCATTGCGGGAAGAATTGTTAAATCGAGGAATCAGTGATTTGCCTGTGATGACAATGGTTACACAAGTTCGTGTAGATGCAGATGATCCAGCTTTCTTAGACCCTACAAAACCAATTGGTCATTTTATGACGAAAGAAGAAGCCGTACATGCAGTGAATCAATATGATTATGTGGTAAAAGAAGATGCAGGTCGTGGCTATCGTCGTGTAGTAGCATCACCAGCGCCAAAAGAAATCATTGAGTTAGGTGCAATTAAAGGATTGATCGGAAAAGAACTTATCATCGCTTGCGGTGGTGGCGGTATTCCTGTAGTTCGTGAAGGTAATCACTTAACAGGTGCCTCTGCCGTTATCGATAAAGACTGGACTAGTAGCTTATTAGCGCAAGAAGTTGATGCTGATGTATTGATTATCTTAACAGCTATTGAAAAAGCAGCGATTAACTATGGTAAAGAAAACCAACAATGGTTAGAGCACATTACTGTAGAAGAAGCAGAAAAACACATCAAAAATGGTGAATTTGCAGCAGGTTCTATGAAACCAAAAATGGAAGCAGCAGTGGCATTTGCTAAATCGAAACCAGGTAGAAAAGCTATTATTACCCAATTAGAAAAATCTCGAGAAGGTATAGAAGGAAAAACAGGTACACACATCGAATTATAACAATAGCATTTCAAATACATACAGTGTTTCATAGAAAGGAGCCTATCTATGATTTTACTAGGAAAAGGAACTGTCGTTACACGTAATCCATTACAACCTATTATTGAAGATGGTGGGGTATTAATGGATGGTACTAAAATTGTAGCGGTAGACTCATACGAAACATTGCGCAAACAATATCCAAAAGCATATAGAGTGAACGCTCATGGACGCTTGATTATGCCTGGTTTTGTAAATGCTCATCATCATATTTATTCTGCCTTAGCCCGTGGATTATATATCCCTGGTAATAACCCAACAAATTTTAAAGAAATTTTAGATGGATTGTGGTTCTACTTAGATAAACGTCTTGCGAAAGAAGATGTGTGGGCAAGTGCGATTGTGACCTATATGGCATGTATCGAAAATGGTGTGACTTCCATATTCGATCATCATGCAAGTTATGGAGAAACAGAAGGTAGTTTATCTGTTATCAGTGAAGTGGCTCAAGACTTCGGTGTTCGTTCTTGCTTATGTTACGAAGTAAGCGATCGGAATGGACAAGAGGAAATGGAGAAAGCGGTAGCAGAAAATGTACGTTTTGGTAAAGAAGCAAAGGAAAACCCTGAAACGATTGCAGCTATGATGGGGTTGCATGCATCTTTCACATTGAGTAAAGATACATTAGCCTATGTACGTGAACAAAACGTAGACAATTTGGGGTACCATATCCATGTAGCAGAAGGCACGACAGATCAAGAAGATAGCCAAGAAAAATATGGCATGCGTGCAGTATATCGCTTACATGAAGATGGTATTCTAGGACCGAAAACAATTGCTGGACATTGTATCCATGTAGATGACAGTGAAGTAAAAGTGTTAGCAGAAACAGGCACGATGGTAGCTCATAATCCAGAAAGTAACATGGGTAATGCAGTAGGAGCACCGAATGTATTAAAACTTATGGAAGCAGGTATTCCAGTAGGTCTTGGTACAGATGGTTATACTAGCGATATGTTAGAATCCTACAAAGTAGCAAATTGCTTAGTAAAACATAACATGCAACATCCAAATGTTGGTTGGACTGAAATTCCTAATATGTTATTCAATACTAACCCGGCAATGATTGAGAAATTCTTCCCTGTAAAAGTTGGTGCCTTAACACCGGGGACAGAAGCAGATGTAATTGTTTTAGACTATATTCCTAGAACAGATTTACATGCTGATAATATCAATGGTCATTTACTATTTGGCCTCAATGGTCTCAATGTAATTACAACGATTTCAGGTGGTAAGGTACGTATGCTAGATCGTCAACTATGTGGCATGAATAAAGAAGAATTGCTACGAGAAGTACGACAAATTTCCCATCGTTTATGGAAACGATTAGTCCCATAATACACTTTCAGTAAGGAGTGAATACTATGAGCGATATCATGTATCCGGTAAGTTTCGGACATTTAATGAACCATATTTTAACAGAATATGCTACACACAATCGAGTGTATAATGTGGAGCGCATGCACACAACAGGTACGGATCAACGGTTATCCTTATTTGGTCGTAACTTAGAAAATCCATTAGGTCCTGCAGCAGGTCCACATACTCAATTAGCTCAAAACTTGGTAGCGGCCTATGTTGGCGGTTCCCGATTCTTGGAATTAAAAACAGTACAAATTATGTTTGGTGAAGAATTGGGTATCCCAAGACCATGTATTTATTCAAAAGATGAAGCATACAACGTGGAATGGTCCTCTGAGTACCATTGCCATGCAGCTGCTGATGAGTACATTAAAGCGTGGTTTGCTATTAAATTAATTAGTAAAGAATGGGGCATCGGTGATCCAGATGGATTCATCTTTATCATGAGTGTTGGCTATAACTTAGCAGGTATTCAAAGTAAAGATGTAGATTCCTATATGGAAAGCTTACGTGCAGCACGTACAAAACCAGTTTGGAAAGAATGCGAAGAATGGGCATTAGCTAATGTACATCAGTTTAAACATGTAACAGAAGATTACATTCGCAATATTGATGACAACATTTGCCAAGGTATTACATTATCTACCATGCACGGCTGTCCTGCAGGCGAAATTGAATCGATTTGTACATACCTACTGAAAGAGAAACATTTAAATCTATATCTAAAATGTAATCCAACATTATTGGGCTATGATCGTGTAAGAGAATTATTAGATCAAGCAGAGTTTGGATATATTGATTTTGATGCACACCAATTTGAAGTAGACTTATCTTTCAAAGAAGCAGTGCCAATGATTGAACGATTGTTGACAATTGCAGAAGAAGAGGGGCTAGTATTCGGTGTGAAATTGACAAATACATTTCCTGTTTCTATTCACGAAAAAGAATTACCAGGTGAGCAAATGTATATGTCTGGTAAATCCTTATTACCATTATCTATCGGAGTGGCTCAATTATTGAGTGAAACATTTGGGGAACGCTTACCAATGTCTTATAGTGGTGGTGCAGATGCAAAAAATATCGCAGCTTTATTCCGCACAGGTATTTGGCCAATTACCGTATGTACAACATTATTACAAGGGTTAGGTTACAACCAGTTGGATAACTTGGCTAAATTAGTAGAAGCAGAAGATTACGATACTGCGAAGGTGATTAAAGCACCGGAAATCAAAGCTTTTGCTGAAGCTATGGGAGCAGCGTCAACATACAAAAAATCTGCAGCGGCTAAGAAAAAACGCGAAGAGCAACCAGGCTTCCCAACAGCTCATGATAAAAATCATGAATGCCGAGTTGTATGTGGTACTTGTGTACGTGTATGTCCAAATAGAACGAATGAATGCATTACTGTAGACGGTAAAAAATTGATCATTCACATTGATGAGTCTTGTAATGAATGTGGTAACTGTGCTTGTCATTGCGTACAACCATGCTTCCCATATAAAGATAAAATGACATACTTCATCGATGAAGAACGCTTATTAGCTAGCGATAATGATGGCTTTTATATTCAAGGTAAGGAATGCGGATATCGCTTCCAAGGCGCTACAGGTCGCACAGCGATTGATGCCTTACCAGAGGTGTTGAAAGGAGTAGTGGAAGCGTTCATTAAAGAACTTCCATATTATATCTATGATACTCATTGAACAAGGATATCTTGTACTCCCAACGGGAGTCATGCAAGGGACGATAGCAATTGAAAATGATAAGATTGTAGCGGTTGCCCCTCATATTGAGGCGAAACCGGGAGATGTACGAATCGATGCAAAAGGGCGTTATGTATTGCCTGGGGGAATCGATACACATACCCATTTTGAAATGACCAATGCATTTGCCACTACGGCAGATGATTTTGACAGTGGTACAAAGGCTGCTATTATGGGGGGAACCACGACGATTATCAATTTTGCATCGCCTTTTGAAGAATCTTTGTTAGAAGGTTTGCGACGCGATAAGAAACGGGCGGAAGGACGTTGCTCTTGTGATTATAAATTTCATATGGAAATTTTGAATATGAATGAGCAAGTAGCAGAAGAAATTCCTAAGGTCGTAGAAGAAGGCGTCGCATCCTTCAAAGTATATATGGCCTATAGCTTTAGTATTGATGATCGGTCAATTTACGAAGCAATCAAAGCAATTGCCCCAACCGGTGCGTTGGTGGCAGCCCACTGTGAGAATGGAGCGATGATTGCAGCTAAGGTACAGGAAATGAGAGAGGAAGGAGATACGGAAGCAAAGTATCATCCACTTTCAAAGCCAGATACCATAGAAGCAGAAGCAATGCATCGTTTCATTCGACTAGGGGAATTAGCAGATTATCCAGTACATATTGTACATGTTAGCTCTGCAGCAGGATTAGATGTGATTGAGGAACGCAGGAAAAATGGAGCAAAAGTGACCTGTGAAACCTGCCCTCAATACTTACTATTGACAGATGAATTGTATAATCAACCGGATGGAAAAGGATTGCGATATATCTTAAGTCCACCTCTTAGAAAACAAAGAGATGTGGAGATTCTGCAAGCGGCAGTAGAGCGCGGAGTTTTCCAAACTTTATGTACGGATCACTGCAATTATACATTAGCGCAAAAAGCGCAGGGTCTTGGTGACTTTACGAAAACACCAGGTGGATTACCAGGTGTAGAAGAGCGGATGATTCTGATGTGGGATATGTTTGTTCATAGTGGACGAATCGATCCTGTAGAATATATGAAATTAACTAGCGAAACACCAGCTAGGTTGTATGGATTATATCCAAAAAAAGGAACATTACAGGTAGGAAGTGATGCGGATATCGTCATACTTTCACCGGATGTAACAGAATGTATGACTTCGGATAAAACTCATAGTCGGTCAGATTATACTCCATATGAGGGAATGACCGTACATGGTCGAATAGATGATGTGTTTTTACGTGGACACCATGTGGTGCAAGATAGAAGATTAGTGGAAGCCTATAAAGGGGAATTCCAACAATAATCGGAGGGAGGTCTCTGTATGTACCGATTTCAAGTCAACGGTGTTTGGCGTGAGGTAGAAGAAGATAAGCGATTAATGGATTATCTTCGTGATGACCTACGTTTAACCGGAACAAAGGATGGTTGTAGTGCAGGTGCTTGTGGGGCTTGTACAATTCTCATTGATGGGAAAAAAGTAAAAGCTTGTATAGGAAAAGTTTCACAAATGGAAGGCAAATCAATTATTACCATTGAAGGCCTTAGTGAACGTGAAAAAGATGTGTATGTATACGCTTTCGCAGAGTGTGGAGCTGTGCAATGCGGGTTTTGCATTCCAGGTATGATTATCAGTGCGAAGGCATTATTAGATACGACACTAGAGCCTACAAGAGCAGAAGTTCAAAAAGCGTTACTAGGCAATATTTGTCGTTGCACAGGATATGTAAAAATTGAAGATGCTATTTTATTAGCAGCTCGTATGTTTAAAGAGAATGCACCCGTTCCTAAAAATGATGCAGACGGTACCGTAGGGTCTCGGTTACATCGTGTTGATGCGATGGAGAAAGCATTGGGTACAGGTTTATACGTAGATGATATGGTAGTGGATGGCATGATTTATGCCAAAGCTATTCGTTCTAAATATCCAAGGGCTCGTGTAGATGCAATTCATATTGAAGAAGCTTTGGCACATCCTCAATGCGTGACAGTACTAACAGCAAAAGATGTACCTTTTAATAAAACAGGTCATATTGTTCCAGATTGGGACGTAATGATTGCAGAAGGAGATATCACTCGTTATGTAGGCGATGCCATTGCAGTAGTTGCGGTAAAAGAAAAACAATATCTACAAGAAGTATGTAATCTAGTGACTGTAGACTATACAGAATTGACACCTGTAGTCACTCCAGAAGAGGCTTTAGCAGAAGGGGCGCCTCAATTACATCCGAATGGTAATATTTTGTCTCATCAATCATTAAGTCGTGGTAATGCAGATGAAGCAATTGCCAATGCGGCGCATGTAGTTACTCGTCATTATTCTACACCACAAACGGACCATGCATTTATGGAACCAGAATGTGCTATTGCAGTGAAAACTGAAGATGGAGTTCAACTCTATACAGGTAGTCAAAGTATATATGATGATCAACGTGAAGTGGCTCGTATGTTGGAGTTGGATGTGTCCAAAGTAAAAGTCCACAGCATGCTAGTAGGTGGTGGCTTTGGTGGTAAAGAAGATATGAGTGTGCAACATCATGCAGCACTTGTAGCTTGGAAAACGGGAATTCCAACGAAAGTACAGTTAACTCGACAAGAAAGTTTAGAAGTACATACAAAACGCCATGCCATGGAAATGGATATTACTACCGCTTGTGATGCAGAAGGTAAATTAGTAGCGACAAAAGTAAAAATTGTTTCCAATTGTGGAGCCTATGCATCCTTAGGTGGCCCGGTATTGCAACGGGCAGGTACACACTCTAGCGGTCCATATAATTTTGAAAACTTCTCTATGGATGGTATTTGTGTATATACAAATACAGTACCTGGCGGTGCATTCCGTGGGTTTGGTGTAACACAAACGATTTTTGGGCAAGAAGTGAACATTGATTTACTAGCTAAAGAAGTAGGTATGGATCCTTGGGAATTCCGCTATAAAAACGCAGTACGACCTGGTGATTACTTACCAAATGGACAAGTATGTACTCCAGATACAGGCATTGTGGAATGTTTGGAAGCCGTTAAAGATTCGTATTATGCCAGTGATCGTACAGGGCTTGCTATTTGCATGAAAAATAGTGGTGTTGGTGTAGGTTTGCCAGATACAGGACGCGTTATCCTAGAGGTTCGTGATGGCAAGGTTCGTATTCGTACATCCGCAGCATGTATTGGCCAAGGTGTAGGTACAGTGGCAGCACAAATTGTTGTAGAAGCTACAAAACTTTCACCAGAACAAATTGTAGTAGAAGCACCAGATACAGAACGGACACCAAACTCTGGTACAACTACAGCATCTCGACAAACGGTATTTACAGGGGAAGCAACGCGTAGAGCTGCTGAAAAATTGGCAGAGTTACTGAAAACACAAACGTTAGCAGACCTTGAAGGTAAAGAAATATACGAAGAGTTCCTAGGGGTTACGGATCCATTCGATTCTGACAAACAGCATCCTAAGAGCCATGTGGCTTATGGGTATGGAGCTTGCGTAGCTACGATTGGAGATGATAACAAGGTAAGTGAAATTCATGTGGCCTATGATGTAGGACGAGTGGTGAACCCTCAATCTTGTGAAGGCCAAGTTGAAGGTGGCACAATCATGGGGATGGGCTATGGTGTAACAGAAGACTTCAAATACAATGAAGGTAAAGTAGTTACAAAATATGGCACATTAGGCTTGTTGAGAGCTACGCAACGCCCAGAAATCAAATGCACATTCATAGAAAAAGGTACACCAGACCAATATGCATACGGTGCTAAAGGTATTGGGGAAATTAGTAGTATCCCAATTGCTCCAGCTATTGCGAATGCATATAATCGTTTGGATGGTATGGAACGTTGTTCTTTACCACTTGAGAAAACTGGATATCGAAAATAATCAGTAAGGGAGAGAGTGTACTAAGTCTATGAGGGAGATGTTGTAACAAGCACGGAAGTGCTTGTTACAGCGTAAGATGATGTCGAATATTCAAAACATGATATAAGCATAAGACTAGTATATTCTATTAAGTAATATGAGGTGATTCATATGGCACATCAAATTCAGGGAGTTAATCATGTAGATGGAATGTTACCCATTCCTAAATTGTTTGCCTACGGCTTACAACACGTATTAGCCATGTATGCTGGAGCAGTAGCGGTTCCAATTATTATAGCTCAAGCTATGCACTTATCAGGAGCGCAATTGATTCAATTAATTAATGCAGACTTATTTACTTGTGGGATCGCTACATTGATCCAAACATTAGGGTTTTGGAAAATAGGTGCAAAAATCCCATTGATTCAAGGGATTACATTTGCTGCAGTATCCCCTATGATTTTAATTGGTCAAGAACATGGGATGACAAGTATTTATGGGGCTGTTATTGTAGCAGGGATAGTTACATTCTTAATTTCCCATCTATTTAGTCGTTTAATTCGCTTTTTTCCACCTGTAGTAACAGGTACCATTATTACAATAATTGGTATTACATTAATGCCGGTATCCGTTCGGTGGGTAGGGGGAGGTAATCCTAGTTCTCCTGACTTTGCGAACCCCGTCAATTTATTGCTAGCTACCCTAACATTGGCTATCGTGGTAGCTGTGTATCGATTTGGTAAAGGCTTCTGGAGTAATGTAGCTGTATTAGTAGGGTTAGTAGTAGGAACATTAGTGTCCATGGCTCTTGGCGTAGCCCATTTAGGAGCTGTTGGTGAAGCTGAATGGTTTGCAGTAGTGACACCACTTGCTTTTGGTTGGCCAACTTTTGAATTTTCATCCATAATTTCTATGGTCATTGTTATGTTAGTTGTTATGACAGAAACAACTGGTGACTGTATTGCTATCGGCGAAATTGTAGAAAAACCAATTGGTAAGAAAGAATTAGCAGCTTGTTTACGAGCAGACGGCTTTGCAACTATGATTGGTGGCTTATTAAATAGCTTCCCTCATACCGCATTCGCACAAAACGTTGGACTTGTAGCAGTAACCAATGTAAAAAGTCGTTTCGTAGTGGCAGCATCTGGTGTTATCTTAGTGTTATTAGGTTTATTCCCTAAAATGGCGGCTGTTGTAGCAAGTATTCCTAATCCTGTATTAGGTGGTGCTGGCGTGGCTATGTTTGGTATGATTATCGCTAGTGGTATTCGTTCTTTGTCTAAAGTACAATTTGATGGCACTTACAACCTTATGATTGTAGCAATCAGTATTGGCGTGAGTATGATTCCTTTGGCAGTTCCAACATTCTATGATCATTTCCCTGAATGGCTAAAAATTGTTCTTCACAGTGGTATTACATTTGGTAGCTTGATGGCAGTAGCTCTTAATGTATTATTAAATGGCTATGGAACCGAAACACATGTAGTACAAGCAACACGTCGGGAAAAAGCGATTGCTCGATTGGACAAATGGAAAGCAGAACGCAAAATTCGTAGAAAACAATCTATCTAATTAAAATATTGTAAAGTTTAGAGTTAGGTTACATATATAAGTGCTTTCTTTATACAGAAAGTAGCACGAAAATAGGTAAGCACCAATTATATGTATAATTGGTGCTTACTTTGTTTTTTGATGTATGGTATTCTAGTTATAAGAGTTGTGTAGTCTGTAACAGATCCAAGCTATTTAATATAGTATCCACTTCATCAGCTGTGTTGTGGTATCCAAAGGAAAAGCGAACGGTTCCTCTAGGATAGGTTCCTAGTACTTGATGGGCTGTAGGAGCACAGTGCAACCCAACTCTAGTAATAATATGATAGGTTTCTTCTAAATTGTGTGCCAGTTCTGCTGGATCACAATGATTAGGAGAGATAGAAATTACGGCTGTCCGATTATGAATGTTGGGCATACCATGAATGGTATACTTTGGTAGTTCTTGTAATCCACATATGAATTGTTTGGTCAAAGACAATTCGTGTTGGTAAATGCTGTCGATGCCTACTGTATTGAGATAGGACAAACTAGCATGAAGACCGAGGATGCCCGGAATGTTGGGCGTACCAGGTTCAAAGCGGTCGGGAAAGATAGTGGGAATCTCTATAGTGTGAGAGAAACTACCAGTACCACCACTTAGTAGGGGCTGAATTTGATGGGCTACATCTTTTGTAAGGAGAAATCCACCAATCCCTTGGGGGCCTAATAATCCTTTATGACCGGTAAAGCACAGGATGTCAATGTTCATCTCTTTCATGTGGATAGGTAAGATACCAGCAGATTGGGCAGCATCTACGATACACAATAGATTATGTTCTTTACAAAATGCACCGATTTCGGCAATGGGTTGAATGGTACCACATACATTAGAGACATGAGTCACTAGAATGGCCTTTGTAGTAGGCAAGAGAAGTGATTCTAAGGTAGAGGTAATCATTTCACCTTGAGGTGTGCTTGGAATGGTGGAGTAAGATACACCTTTCATAGATAATTGATGGAGTGGGCGCATCACTGCGTTATGCTCCAAGCTGGAAATTAGGAGGTGATCACCGGCGGAGAAAAGACCTTGTAAGACCATATTTAGACTAGTGGTCACATTGGGAGTAAAGATGATGTATTTTGGATTAGGTCCACCTAATAGTTGTTGTAACTGTTGGCGTGTTTCTAGGATTAAACGTTCCACTTGGTACGCATCTTCGTTAGAGGAGCGATGAACAGAAGCTCCATTATAGGAAATGTAATCATACATAGCCTGCGCTACAGTGGGCGCTTTGGGAAAAGAGGTACTGCTATTATCTGCATAGATAGATTTCATAATTATAACTCCTTTTAATATGTATATTATATTTAGTATAAGGTAAGGTGTGAAAAATATCAATTTGTAGGGACCAAAGAAAACTAGTCGAAGAGGTAATGTTCAGTAGGAGAGGTACTATGAGTGTAGTCAGTGAAAAGCAAAGAATTATTATTGCTGGATTAATTATTGGCGCTATTGCTAGTTTTTTAGTGCTAGCGGGAAACCCACAAAATATGGGCTTTTGTATTGCCTGTTTCATTCGTGATTCTGTAGGTGGATTGGGTCTGCATAGAGCAGCACCAGTACAATACATTCGTCCAGAGATTATTGGATTAGTGTTAGGAGCCTTTTTATTATCTTGGTTCCGTGGAGAACGATCTGCTAAAGGTGGTTCAGCTCCAGCAACGCGATTTACCTTAGGATTTTTTACTATGATAGGCTGTCTTATTTTCTTAGGCTGTCCATTCCGTATGATTTTACGATTAGCTGGTGGTGATTGGAATGCTATCATGGGTCTATTAGGATTTACTGGTGGTATTGCAGTGGGTACAGTATTCTTAAAACGTGGCTATTCCTTGGGTAGAACGTATATCGTATCTAAAATGGATTCCTATATTATGCCGGCAGCACAGGTGATTTTATTAGGTCTTGTGGTGGCAGCGCCAACGTTCATTTTCTTTACTGAAAAAGGGCCAGGTGCCATTCATGCTCCATTGTGGATTTCTTTGGCAGCAGGTTTAGTCGTAGGTGGATTGGCACAATATAGCCGTCTTTGTATGGTAGGTGGTATCCGAGATATCATCCTATTTAAAGAAACAAAATTAATTCTTGGTTTTATTGCGATTCTTGTAGCAGCGTTCCTAGTGAACATTTCTATTGGTAACTTCCATCCTGGTTTTGTGAAACAACCAATTGCGCATACAGATGGATTGTGGAACTTCTTAGGTATGGCCTTGGCTGGCTTGTGCTGTACATTAATGGGTGGTTGCCCATTACGTCAATTGATCTTATCCGGTGAAGGTAATTCCGATTCTATGATTACAGTCGTAGGTTTAGCGGCAGGTGCAGCATTTGCTCACAATTTTGGTTTGGCAGCCACAGGTACAGGTGTTCCAGTAGCGGGCCAAATTGCAGTAGGTGTAGGCTTTGTTATCGCCTTAGTAATTGCTGTTAAAAATATGCGTAAATAAGGAAAGCGGGAGGTAAGTATGATTGATGTAAGAGGACTATCTTGTCCAGAACCAGTGATTATGGTACAAAAAGCAATGGCATCAGGTGACAGTCAATATACTGTGCAATCTGACTCTAAAACAGCAGTGGAAAATATTACTCGATTTGTAGTAGCTCAAGGATACACAATCGTATCTAAAGAGGAGAACGGTGAGTATATTCTCACTATCACAAAATAATATGGAATATGTAGCAACGTTTTATTCTCACTTCGGGGCTATCCAATTTGAACAATTTTGTAAGCAGGCACACATAACTGTACACTTACAGCCTGTTCCTCGTTGGCTTAGCTCATCATGTGGTACCTGTGCAATTTTCCAAGTGGATCGATGCATTGTTGAAGACATTCCTGAAGATATTTTAGAAGATATAGAGCAGGTTGTAGAGAAACAAAGAGAAGGATATAGAGAAATCTATAAAAGTAATTGAACAGCTTGCAAACTATATCTCATATAAAATTGATATTAGGCATACATAAACTAGTCTCACATAATGATAGATTCATTGGAGTACGAAGTAGTTTGTGTATGCCTATTTTTATTTCTATGTTTGCTAGTAAGTTATGATGTATATGGATTATGCATATATGGATGCGTAGTATCTAAGGTAATTCATATGCCAAAATCTTCATATACATGGTACAATAAGGGTATAGAGATGTTGGAGTCAGGAGGTATAAGTATGCTTATGTTTATGCAAGTGCAACAGCCTAAAACAGTAGAAGAGGCACATGCACTAATGGTGAAACAAAAGATGGCGCCTATCTTAGCAGGTGGTTGTTGGACACGATTGGGAAATCGTAAATGGCCTATGGTGATTGATTTGTCTGAATTGGGTCTTCGTTATATTGAAGAAGAGGATACAGAATATCGCATTGGAGCCATGGCAACACAACGGGATGTAGAGGTATATGAACCATTTAAAACATTCTGTGGGGGAGTGCTCCCAAAAGCTGTGAAAGATATTTTAGGCGTTCAATTCCGGAGTATGGCTACCATGGGGGGATCGGTAGCAGCGAAATTCGGGTTCTCTGATATTATTCCTGCCTTATTAGCATTACGGGCAGAGGTGCGTTTATTTGAAGCGGGCCGCATGCCAATTGAACAATACTTAACCTATGGAACAAGAGATTTATTGCTTGAAATCATTGTACCAAAACAAGAAGTACCAGTAGCGATTGAAGCCTTAAGAAAATCGACTTCAGATTTTCCATATTTAACAGGATCTGCTCGATTAGATGATGAAGGCTATTCCGTATACATTGGTTGTCGTCCAGGCAAACCAGCATTAGCTACAAAAGCTTGTCAGATGATTAATGAAAAAGGATTGGATGCGTTGGATGAAGCGGTAACCTTAATTCAAGAAGAATTATCCTTTCAAAGTAACTCACATGCAGGTGCAGAGTATCGCTTAGAGATGGCAAAAAACATGTTTAAACGATTGGTAAAAGAGGTGGCACAATGGAAATAATGTTACAAGTGAACGGAGTGAAACGAAAAGTTCTCATCGAAACAGATGAAATGTTATTGGAAACATTACGTAACTTAGGCTTTTATAGTGTACGTTGCGGTTGTGATACGACAAACTGCGGTTTATGTACTGTATGGGTAGATGGAGACCCTATGTTATCTTGTGCGTATCCTACTTTCAGAGCCGTAGGCCATGAGATTACTACTCTAGAAGGTGTAGCGGAAGAGGCAGCTCATTTGGCGGATTGCTTGGCAGAAGAAGGGGCTGACCAATGTGGCTACTGTACAACGGGCATGATGATGAGTGCCATAGCCTTGAGCCGTAAATATCCAAATGCTACAGATGAAGAAATTAAAGCTTACCTAAACAATAATTTATGTCGTTGTACAGGTTATGAATCGCATATGCGTGGGATTCGTAAATTTTTAGGAGGCAAAACACTATGAAACACTTAGGACGAAGTTATAAGAAAAAAGACTCCACAACGATTTTAAGTGGTAAAGCAGCCTATACAGAAGATTTTATTCCATCCAATGCATTGTGTATTAAGGTGCTTCGCAGTCCTCATGCATTTGCTAAAATTGTAGATATTAATATTGATGCAGCTTTAAAAGTGCCAGGTGTAGAAGCCATTTATACTTACAAAGATGTGCCACAAACTAGATTTACCTTAGCGGGTCAAAGTTATCCAGAACCATCTGCATATGATATGTTGATTTTAGATCAAGTGGTCCGCTATGTGGGGGATGAAGTAGCCTTAGTGGTGGCTGTGGATGAACGGACAGCATTAAAAGCTATGCCTCTCATCAAAGTAAAATATGAAGTGTATGAACCAGTCTTGGATATCCATACAGCGATCGATCATCCAAGTATCATTCATGATGAGGGTGATCTCCACTATAACTTCCCGGTAGGAGGGGATCCTAAGCGAAATATTGCTTGCTCCTATAGTCATGTCGTGGGTGATTTAGAAGCAGAATTAGCAAAATGTGATTATGTAGTAGAAGAGTCTTACTTTGACCAAGCTACCTTACAATCGGCAATGGAAACCTTTAGAACTTTTGCCACTATTGACCAATTTAATCGCCTTGTTATCACTAGTTCGACACAGGTACCATTCCATATTCGTAGACATGTAGCGCGTGCGTTAGGGCTTTCAGCGGCACAAATTCGTGTTATCAAGCCTCGTATTGGCGGTGGTTTCGGATCTAAACAAACTGGTTGTACAGAAATGTTCCCAGCCTTTGTAACATGGAAATTGAAAAAACCGTCCTATATCATATACGATCGTCATGAAGCGAATAACTGTTCCACTAGCCGACATGCACGGGATTGGAAAGTTCGTGTAGGGGCCACAAAGGATGGTATTATTCAAGTTATTGACATGGTGGCGGTATCCGATGCAGGAGCACATGGTAGCCATGCGTTGACGACTTTCACCGCAGGGGAACATAAATCCTTGCCACTATATAACAAAACGAAAGCGATTCGTTATGAATCGAATGTGGTGTACACAAACCATATGCCAGGCGGTGCATTCCGTGGGTATGGTGCTACAGAAGCTTTATGGCCGTTAGAATGTGCCATTACGAAATTGGCGCATGCTATGGGTGTAGATGAAATTGAATTGCGCTTGAAAAATCTAATTAGTGTAGGGGAAACTGCGCAATCCTTCCATCCAGGAGAAATATTAGAATCTGGCTTGTTGCGCGAGGCTATCCAAAAGGCTAAAGAAATGTCCAATTGGGATAATCGTCCGAAATCCTGGAAAATAGATGACCGCCATATGGGTGGTTTAGGGGTTGCCCTAGCCTTTCAAGGATCGGGGATTGCCAATATTGACTCTGCTTCTGTAGAAGTGCGCATGCTTGATGATGGTACGTATATGTTATTTACAGGATCTACAGATATGGGCCAAGGTTCCAATACAGCATTGGCACAAATTGCTTGTGAAACCTTGGGATGTCCAATGGATATGATGGTTGTGTATGAAGCAGATACCGATGTAGTGCCTTTTGATCCAGGTTCCTATGCATCGAGTACGACCTATGTGACAGGGACTGCTACTAAACTGGCTTGTGACGAATTGAAAGAAAAAATCTTACAAGAGTTCGGCCGTATATTAGAAGTGGACCCAAGTACACTTTCCTTTGATGGAGAAAAAGTGTGGACCGAAGATGGTTCTAAAACAATGACGACTAAAGAGCTAGCGCCGAAGCTTGTATCGGGTCCGAAAGGTCATTACCTAAGTGGTATGGCGACTTGGGGTAGTCAAACATCTCCACCTCCTTTTATGATAGGTATAGCAGAAGTGAAGGTAGATACGGAAACTGGTAAAGTCACACCAGAAAACTATTATGCTGTGGTTGACTGCGGTACGATTGTGAATCGAAATTTAGCCACTGTACAAACAGAAGGTGGCGTGGTACAAGGTATTGGCATGGCTTTGTATGAAGAAATTCGCTATTCCTCTCGAGGTGTGTTAGAAACGAATAATTTCATGCATTATAAATTACCAACACGATTAGATATTGGCAATATTCATGTAGATTTTGTGGAATCCTATGAACCAACAGGTGCCTACGGGATTAAATCCATTGGGGAAGTGGTTATCAATACCTCCTGTCCAGCGATTCAAGGGGCTATCTTAAATGCAACAGGGGCAGAGGTAACTACATTGCCAATGATTCCAGAACGTGTGTATAAGGCATTACAAAATAAATAAGTAGAGCTAGCAATAGGAGATTCGAGATGAGTGATAGGCAGTATTGGGAGTCCTTACTAGAATCTGGAATACTTGCTGTCGTAGGGGCTGGTGGTAAAACAACAGTGGTATCTAAATTAGGTGCTGTGGCAACCAGTCTAAAGTGCCCCGTAGTGGTAACGACTACAACGAAGATGGGATCGGAACAAGTAGCTCCTTGGAACCCTTACTATGGAAATGATCTAGCACTAGGTGAGGCTCATATTGTAGAACAATTGAAACGTGGTCAGATGGGGGCATGGTTCCAAGCGATAGCAGGTCACAAAGTAGTTGGCCTAGAGCCAGAATTACTGGATACATTGCATAATCGTCATCCAGATTGGTCTATTGTCATTGAGGCAGATGGGGCGAAAACTAAATGGTTGAAAGCCCCTAAGCCTCATGAACCAGTGATACCGGCTAACACGGTGACTACCATTGCAGTAGTCAACATGCAGGTCTTAGGCAAACCGCTCACAGAAGACTATGTGCATCGCATAGAAGAAGTGCAGGCTATCACGGGAATTGCACTAGGAGATAGGATCACCCCAGAAGGAGTAGCAAGACTATTAGAACACGAGAATGGTATTTTTCAATATGCTCGTGGAAAACGGATTGTGTTCTGTACAGGATGCGATGCGGTACATCCATCGGTGGTAGATACATTGTTACAAGCTTTGCAATCTCTTCCATTACACAAAGTGGTATTGGCTAATGGATATGGTGAACATTGTTGTATACAAAAGGTGCTAACATGGCAATAGGATGTGTAGTATTAGGGGCTGGACAATCGAAACGTATGGGACGGGCCAAGCAATTATTGACCTATGAAGGGCATACCTTGTTAGAGAGTGCTCTTTCTAAGTATGGCAAGATACAACCTCTAGCAGTGGTGATTGACCCACGTATGGGTGTGGAGAATATGGTGCGTAAGGTACAGGGAATTCCTGTTTTTAATGTGGAACCACAACTAGGGCAAGGCACATCAATCCGATTGGGAGTTGAAGCTTTGCTACAATGGGAACGCGCACAGAAAGAGCGCTTAGAGGCAATCCTATGTGGTGTGATCGATCAACCTTTATTGAATGGACAAGTCATTGAGGAATTGTGTCATGCTTTCAGAGATATAGGCGACGAAAAAGCTATTGTACAGCCACAGTATGGACCGAGCCAAGAACGAGGCAATCCTGTTGTGTTTGGCAGATATTGGGCGGATGCACTTTGTCTGATTCCTGGCGATCAGGGAGGGCGTATCATTTTACGAGGTGAAGGTGCTCCTCATGTGAGGCATGTATGGCTTGAAAGGCAATGTACTATGCATAGTGGTATTGATATTGATACGAAAGAAGACTATGACCGTATCGTAAGCGAAGGAGGACGTTATGAAACCAATCATTCTCATCCGTAGCGGTGGAGATGTGGCATCTGGCGCTATTTATCGTTTGTGGCGAGCAGGGTATCCAGTGGTGATTAATGAAATTGCCATTCCTACCATGATTCGTAGAGAAGTATCCTATGGAAATGCCGTGCACCGAGGGGAAATGATCTTGGAGCGCTTGCGCTCACGCCATGTACCTTTACAAGATGTGGCACAACTGTTGGCTAGCCGCGAGGCAATTCCTGTGGTGACAGAACCTTATGAAACCGTATTGGCTACGATACAACCGACGATCGTGGTAGATGCAATTTTGGCTAAGCGAAATATAGGTACTCAAAAAGGTGATGCTCCCTTAGTCATCGGATGTGGTCCTGGGTTTAGTGCCGGTAAAGATGTGCATGTGGTGATTGAAACTATGCGTGGTCATACCTTAGGGCGATGCATTTATGAGGGACCAGCCTTAGCAAATACGGGGATTCCTGGTAATGTGGGTGGCTATACGCATGAGCGAGTGATACAATCCCCTGCGGAAGGTTTATTTGTAGCGAAAAGTCATATTGGAGATCAAGTAGAAGCAGGCTCTGTCATAGGCTATGTAGAGAATGTGCCAGTGCATGCAAAAATAACAGGTACCTTACGAGGCATCTTAGCTTCTAATATATTAGTAACGAAAGGCTTTAAATTGGCGGATGTGGACGCACGATGTGAAGACAGCCATTGCTTTACTATATCAGATAAAGCATTAGCTGTCGGCGGTGGTGTGATGGAGGCCATCACTGCTTGGGAATATGAGCAGATAAAGGAGTAGAACCATGAATCTGATTGATATTGCGCAAGAGCGTATGGCAAAGGATGAATCATCTTTGATTGTGACGATTTTATCTGGAAATCGACAAGGTGATAAGGTGATGTATAGCTATACAGGAGAAGTGGTGTATGGCAATGCTATTGAAGGCTTTACAGTACCTCAACGAATAGAACCACAATTGTTTTCTATTGAAGATATGGAATGCTTTTTGCAACCTCTTGAAAAGGATCCAGAAATTCTTATTTTGGGTGCTGGACATGTCAGTCGTTGTGTGGCGGATCAATTCTTGTTTATTGGTTGCGGAGTCACTGTAGTCGATGACCGAGCGGAATATTTACAAGAACACTTTTTTGACTCCCGCGTAAAACGAGTACATTTAGATTTTAAAACACTCAAGGATAATTTAAATCTTCAAGCCTATACAGGTATTGTGGTGGTTACAAGAGCTCATGAGTTCGATAGCATGTGCTTGCACCAAGTGCGCCATGTGTTGCCAACCTATGTGGGTGTGATGGGTAGCCATAAGCGTATTTTCCATGCCTTTGAAGTGTTGAAAGAAGAAGGTTGGACACAGCAAGAGATAGATATGTTATATGGTCCTATTGGATTAGACTTAGGTGCGCAAACACCAGAAGAGATTGCACTTTCCATCGTAGCAGAATACATGGCAGTATCCTATCGTAAACAAGGTGGTTTTTTATCAAAGAAGAGGTACACACATGAAGTATGAGTTTATTGAGTATTTACAACAACATAAGCAGGACACATTAGCAGTGACAACGATTTTAAATACACATGGCTCGACTCCACGGAAAGCGGGTACTACTATGATTGTACATCCTGATGGCTCTATCTTTGGTACCATCGGTGGGGGCCGTGCAGAGAATGAAATTCGATTAAGTGCTGTAGATGCGTTACAGAAGAAAGAAGCATTCCGTCGTATCTATGTGGACTTAAACGATGATCTAGCAGTCAAAGAAGGTATGGTTTGCGGCGGTAATATGGACGTACTTATCGAAACTTACCATGCATAAATCGTAGGTTTACTAGAAAAAAATACCAATATAGGATACAATAAAAGGGTACATGCAATAGCATGTACCCTTATTTTGTATTAGAAAGGATAGGAGATATTCTATGCTGTTTCAATTACAAACTACATTAGAAACATTACGATTCTTAGATATCGTAGATATTATAGTTGTAGCCACTTTATTCTACTGGTTATATCGACTAGTTAAAAATACGAGAGCCTTAGGCTTATTGAAAGGGTTAGGCGTATTAGTGGTCATCAATATCGTAGCACACTTCATGGGGTTGCATACTATTAGTTGGATTATGCAACAAAGTGTGGCAGTATTAATGATTGCTCTGCCGATTGTATTTCAACCAGAATTACGACGCCTTTTAGAACAATTGGGTAGTGGTACTGGATTTTTCTCATCCCGCACTAAAATTTCTAAAGAAGAGCTCACATCCATTGTGAAAGAAGTTGTCATTGCTTGTCGTAGTATGTCTCGTCGCAAAATTGGGGCGCTCATGGTCTTTGAAAGAAACATGAAGTTAGATGTGTTATCCATGCAGGGGACTCGTATTGATGGATTGGTAACTAGTGAGTTATTGATGAACTTATTTTATCCAAAATCGCCTCTTCATGATGGAGCCGTGATCATTCGTAATGGTCGTATTGAGACGGCGGCTAGTTTATTGCCTGTCAGTCAAAACCGAGATGTGAGCAAAGAATTAGGCACACGACACCGGTCTGCTTTGGGACAAAGTGAAGAAAGTGATGCTCTAGTAGTAGTGGTCAGCGAAGAAACAGGACAAATTTCTTATGCCTTAGGTGGACAAATTCATCGTGGCGTCACAGAAGATACATTGCGCACAGTTATGTTGTCTTTATTAGAGCCAACACCAAGTGCAGTCAGTTCTTTACTTAAAATAAAACGAGGTGAATCGAAATGATGCATTGGATAGTAGGGTTAAAACATAATTGGGGGATGAAATTATTCTGTTTATTTTGCGCCATTGGTATGTGGGTATTTGTTATGAAAGACCAAAATCCTGTGATAGAAATGACATATACTGTACCAGTGCAAGTGCAGAATTTGGATCAAAATTATTTAGTAGAAGGGGTGCCGAGCGAAGTGCGTGTTCATTTGCGAGGACCTCGTAATGCTATCTTTGATATTAATCCATCTGTATTGAAAGCCTATGTAAACATGAAGAATGCCCGTGTAGGACAGGAAAATGTAGCCATCAATTTTACAGCCCCTACGGGGACTTTCATCGATAGCATAACCCCAGAAAATGTAACAGTTACGGTGGATGAATACATGGTAAAAGAGTTACAAGTGCAGGCGCAACCATTAGGCACGGTGCCGAATGACATTGCTATTAAAGACTCTAAAGTTATGCCTACTACGGTAACGATTTCTGGGCCAGCCCATTTGGTAAGCAGAGCCTCTTATGCCGTGATTCGGATTAACCTTGATAAACATCGAGAAAGCTTCACGGAAGTAAGCGATATTTTACCTGTAGATTCTGCGGGCAATGTGGTAGAAGGATTGACGATCACACCGAAAGGCGCGCAAATTCAATATGAGCTAGAACGCATTCGGATGGAGAAAAAGGTGCCAGTCCAAGCTAATGTAGTGGGTAATGTACCTAGTGGCTATACAGTGAAACGAGTAGTGATAGAACCAAAAGAGTTGACCATTGTGGGAAAAGAATCTCTTCTCAATGGGATTGATGGGGTTAAAACGATTGATATTCCTATCCATGGTGCTACGAGTAGTTTTACTGGGGGATATAGTCTAGTCTTGCCAGACGGTGTAACAACAACCACAGACCGAGTTGTGGTGAAAGTGGAAATTGAACCACATATGTAGGAGAGAAACATGTTACGTATTATAAATTTTCGGATACCCGTGCAAGAGGCGGAGCAGTTAGAAACATTGCTTGTTAAAAAATATAGCCCTTTACAAGGACGTATTAAAGCAATTCATGTGGTGCGACGAGCCGTTGATGCTAGGAAGAAACCGCATATTACTTTTGTGTATACTCTGTTCTTAGAAGTAGACCAAGAGCAACAAGTGATGAAAAAATTAAGTCGTCATAAAGATATTACGTTAATGGAGCCTGAAATGCCAGAACCCATTGTGTGTGGTGCTAAGCCTATGCAACATCGACCAGTGGTAGTTGGATTTGGCCCTGCTGGCATGTTGGCAGCATTCTATTTGGCGCGAGAAGGATATCGTCCTATCGTATTAGAACGAGGTCAAGATGTGGATCAACGAACGTTAGATGTAGAGCAATTTTGGAAAGAGGGTGTCTTTAAGCCAGAATCGAATGTACAGTTTGGTGAAGGCGGAGCAGGCACTTTTTCGGACGGTAAATTGACCACTCGTGTCACCCATCCAAGACTTCATGAGATTGCTACGTACTTCGTAGAGTTTGGAGCTCCTGAAGAAATTTTATATAAACATAAACCTCATGTAGGGACAGACATTTTGCGCCACATGGTAAAAGCTATGCGCCAGCAAATCATTGCTTGGGGCGGAGAAGTCCGTTTTGGTGCACAGGTGACCGATATTGAAGTCCAAGATCAAGCAGTAACCGGCGTTGTGATCAATGGAACAGAACGAATCCCAACAGATATTGTACTATTAGGGGTTGGACATAGTGCGCGTGATACGTATCGCATGCTCTATGATAGAGGGGTCCATTTAGAAGGAAAATCCTTTGCCATCGGCGTTCGTATTGAGCACGATCAAGATGTTATCGATACGTCACAGTATGGGGTGCATCCAGCAGATATTGGCTTAGGAGCAGCAGAGTATTCCTTGGTATATCACGATAAAGAACAAGATCGTTCTTGCTATAGTTTCTGTATGTGCCCAGGAGGCCAAGTCGTAGCTAGTGCGTCCGAAGAGGGTGGCGTTGTGACCAATGGTATGAGTTTATACGCTCGTGACAGTGGCATTGCCAATAGTGCTTTGGTGGTTACTGTAGGCCCTCGTGACTTTGGAGACCATCCTTTAGCCGGGGTGGATTTTCAAAGAAAATGGGAAGAACAAGCTTTTATCGTGGGAGGTCGCAATTACCATGCACCAATTCAGACGGTAGGTCACTTCTTAGGTCGTACAGAGACAAATGATGTACAGCGTAAAGCTTACAGTTATGAGCCTGGTGTGACACCAGCAGATATTCGTCAATGTTTGCCAGACTATGTGACGAATACATTAGCGGAGGCGTTACCATATTTCGGACGACGTATACGAGGTTTTGATGCGGATCATGTGTGTATGACTGGTGTGGAAACACGAACATCAGCACCGCTTCGCATCGTACGAGATGAACATAGACTTTCACAGTCTACGAAGGGATTATATCCTATCGGGGAAGGTGCAGGCTATGCAGGAGGCATCATGAGTGCCGCTTTAGATGGGGCAGAAACAGCCATCATAATTATGAATACATATGGCCCTTTGAAAGGAGATCATCATGAGTAGATTATTTGGTACAGATGGGGTACGAGGCTTAGTTAATGAATTTTTAACGCCAGAGTTGGCCTATCATTTAGGTCGAGCAGCGGCGTCTTATTTTGGTCAATCTGTAGAACGTCCAACCTTTTTAATTGGACGTGATACACGCATTTCTGGAGGTATGTTAGAAAATGCCTTAGCCTCTGGTATTTGCGCAGTAGGCGGCGATGTGATTATTTTAGGGGAAGCACCGACACCTGCCATTGCTTACTTAGTGCGTCAAAAAGGATGTACAGCGGGCGTTGTGATTTCTGCATCCCATAATCCGTATCCAGATAATGGTATTAAATTCTTTGACGGTAATGGATTTAAATTACCAGATGCTGTAGAAGATGAAATTGAAAAGTTATGTACAGCTAGCGCGGATGATTGCTTGCCACGCCCAACAAAAGGCGATATTGGTCAAATCTTCTATCATCAAGACTGGGTGGAAGAATATGTGAACTTCGTAGTATCTACTAGCGATGCCTTAGCAGGATTGAAAGTTGTCTATGACGGAGCTCATGGGGCAGCATCCTATGTGGGCCCTAAGATTCTTCGCCAATTAGGGGCAGAGGTAGTAGCCATCAATATAGAGCCAACGGGCACAAATATTAACGATAACGCAGGGTCTACGCATTTAGAAGGCTTGCAAGAGGCGGTGCTTCGTGAAGGCGCACAAGTGGGGATTGCCAATGATGGTGATGCAGACCGTTGCTTGATGGTGGATGAAAAAGGTCAAGTCTTAGACGGCGACCAAATCATGCTGCTTTGTGGTTTACATCTGAAAGAACAAGGTAAACTAAAAGACAATATGATTGTAGGTACAGTGATGAGCAATATCGGCTTTCACAAGGCGGCAAAAGAGTTGGGCATGCAAACATGCAGTACTGCGGTAGGGGATCGCTATGTGTTGGAAAAAATGCTAGCTGACGGCTATTCCATTGGCGGCGAACAATCGGGACATGTTATCTTCTTAGATTATAATAGTACTGGCGATGGCTTATTGACAGCAGTACAAACCTTGTCTATTATGAAAGAAAAAGGAAAATCCTTATCCGAACTAGCTGGTTTGATGACGAAATACCCACAATTGTTGGTGAATGTACGAGTCTTAACAAAAGCAGGATGGGAAACGAATAGTGCGATCCAAGATGCGATCCGTGAAGCAGAAGAAGAATTGGGCGGCAATGGTCGTATTTTAGTGCGTCCATCTGGTACAGAGCCATTGATTCGTGTTATGGCAGAAGGGCCAGACCAAGAGCAATTGAATGACTTGTGCCACCGAATTGGAGATATCATCCGTATTGAACAAGGAGAAGCCTAATGTTTCGCTTAGTAACAGATGAAGAGACGTATGAGCAAGGAACTTGGGAAGATGTAGAAACGGTGCTACATCAGATTGTGGCAGATGAACGTGTATTCTTTACCTTGGTTTGGGATACACCAAAAGAAAACTGCCACTTTGTCCAAGCTATTATGGATGAGGACCATCCGGATCAATTAAATCTGGAAGTCGCCTTAGATAAAGATGGATATAACTATGTGTATGTGAAGAGATATGTGACCATACCATGGTGTATGGATACATTGCAAAGGATGTACATGGAAAATCATTTACCAGATATGAGTGTCTGGGAGTTTGTGGGGGCGTTCCCACAAGGATAGACGTTTGACGGCTTTGACGTTATGGATGTATAGGGTTCTTTGGGACCTTTTGGCTATTAAAATATAAAAAAGAGAGGAAAGTTGATAGTTCAATCAACTTTCCTCTTATTGTATTGGGCGCTATTTTATTACAGCCCCTATTTTATAGGGTGCTATTTTGTGATAGCCCTTTCTTAGATGTAGTTATTCTGCAATCGGTGCTTGTAATAGAGCATTGCCAGTATCCATACCCACAGGGCTAGGGCTTACCAAATATAAGCAAAGCACGATGAGGATGGTTAAACCGATGATTAACCAAGAGAATTTACCAGATTTACTGAATCCATAGTATCCAAACATGCGGATACCGAAGGCACAACCGACGGCAGCAATTAAGGAGGCTAAGGAGAATTGGTTCTCTAGTACAAATAGAACCATGGTACCCGAAAAAGCACCGATGACTGTGACCATAGGTACAATGCGATCAAAAGAAGATGGGAAATTTCGTTTCACTGCATGAATATAGGAAGAAATATCTAATCCAAATAGACCTAATAGTAAGGATAAAGATGGCCAAATAGCAGTCCAAGATTGACGCATAGCATAGCGATTCGCCCCTGCATAGTAAGCAAACCAAGTTAAGCCCAACATAGCAATGCCTACTAGTAGAAAATACCAAGTATCAGGGATATGACGGTATGCTAAGACGCCGACGATTGTCCAACCAGCAGCTAGTAGGGAGGAAATGCCGATTTGTTTTAAGGTAGGTCGCTCTGCTTGCGGAATGCGTTTGTATAGAGCAGCCCCTAATTCTAAGATAAAGAAGAAAATAAATAATCCAATGGATAGATGAGGAGACACTAGACTCAATCCAAAAGAGATAACTAGAGGGATAAGTAATTTCCAACCTGGGAAGAAGGTTAACTCTTTGAAGTCTAATCGTACATCCTGTGTTTCTAAGGTAAATGTGTTATACAAAGTGAATGTTAACATAAATGATACGACTTCTACCGGTGTAGCCCCCCAATATAATAGGGTTGGTACTAATAAGAAAGAAATAGCAATTCCCGTAAATCGAGAAATGAATGCGGCTACAATACCTATTGTAAAGTAAGGTAGCAAGGCCAAGATATACTCCATAATGAACTCCTTTTTAATACATGATATACTTACTTTTAGTATACGTTACTTTGGAACGCATAGCAAGGATATCAATAGATATCAGTGGGTATTGGGAGAAATTTCTTGTGGATGTGTACCTTTGATAATCCGTCGAATTGTTTCTGGATGGCATCCATAGTGAGAAGCAATTTCTGCTATAGATAGTTGCTCCCTTTGGTGTAAACTTTGTATAGCATAGGTATGTTCGCGGATACGTCGTGCTTTTCGGTAGACTCCGTGGCGGATTAAAAGGTTGCGAATGGTATGATACTTAATGTGGTAGGTGTTGGCTAATTGTTGTAATGAGTTGCCTTGTAAATAGTCCGAAATAATGGCGTATGTAGGTAGTTGCTCTTTATTCCCACGTAACATAATTCCCTGCTCTCGTAACCGCGAGGCAATGGTGGAGGGCTTGACGGAGTATAGCTTGCTAATGCGGATGGTAGAAAGTTTGTGTTGTGTGTACAGTTGGCAAATATCATCGATAGGTAGGTCAATACGCTTTAGGCTATTTCGGAGGGGAACACCATGGCGTTGTAATACATGGATAATCGTAGAGGGAGCCACCTGTAATTCCCTGCCAATCATAGCGGCACTAGTTCCTCTATCATAAGATTCTAAGATATAGGAGATAGGTAATGATGTTGGTGAAGAACTAGGGCGAAGCTCTTTTAGGTGCCATGTATGTAAACGGCTATAGATAGTGCGAGGAGATACATGAAAGTGCTGCGCTATAGCTTTGATGGAGGTACCACTTTCATAGAGTTGAGTCAGTTCCTCTTTAGGGATAGTGGGAATTCTACTGTGAAAGGGAATCTGATACGCTCGTAGTCGTTGGCAAATGGTGCTTTGACTGCAGTGTAATTGCTCGGCGATAGCACAAGTACTCATGCGTTTCGTTACATACATTTGATACAGTAATTCATAAGGAATGGGAATGATGAACTTTTTTTTGCTCATAATAGTCCTCCTCGTATGTTTTCAGTGAAAGATAGATTACTTTCAGTATGCACAGAATGATACACATTGTCCACTCACTGATAGGAGTGTGTATGACTGGTAGGAAATTTTTTCCCATCTATGGAGGAAGAAGGGGACCATCGTGTATAATAAAAGGAACAGTTTTGATTCTAAAAGGAGATACTATGAAAGATATGATTCATTATATTGCGATGCTACCAGCTATTGCCATCGCAATTTCTATATTTAACTACGCGCAAGCGAAGATGGCTATCCGTTTGGGAGATACCACACCGAGACAATGGGGAAGAGATACGATTAATCCTTTCGCTCATATTGACTTACTCGGTATATTGGTGATGCTCATTGCTAGCGTAGGTTGGAGTAAGCCGATTCCTTTTTCACCATATCATTTTAAAAACCCACGCACTGCGATGATACAAATTGCCTTAGCTGGACTAGGTGCAAATATTTTAGTGGCCTTTGTTGCCTATGTAGGCATGTCCATCGCTATGCAAGTCAGCACAGTAAGCACTGGTTTACAAATGGTCATGTCCTATATCGTGACCTTGTGCATCGGCTTTGGCGTTTTCAATATGCTACCAGTGCCAGGCTTTATTGGATTTTATGTACTACTACAATATTTGCCTTATGAGTGGCAAGAAAAATTATTGAACGCTCAGTTGTGGTTCTTTATCGGCATTTTGGTATTGGGACAATTTGGATTTTTAGGTGCTGTGATTCGTCCAGTATTTGTAATGATTTTAGGTGTTTTTGAAAGTATTGTTCATCTAATCCTGTAATGGATAGGTATGCGTTTTGTTAATATATAGATAAAAACAATAGTCAATTATAGAAATAATTCATAATTAAAAATAAATGTTGCTAGTGATTCTCAAATGATGTACAATACAGGTATTGTAATTTTATATTTCATAGGAGGGAATCCATCATGAAAAAAAGTAAGTTAGCAATTCTTGCATTAGCATTAGTAGGGGCGGTATCTGTGGGATCCAATGCATCAGCACATGGCGTATGGTTTGCAGAACGCATTGATCAACCAACATTGGTATTAGGGGAAGGTCCTGTAGATAACGCATACGAACCATCCATGGTAAAAAGCTTTGAAGCATATGATGTGGCATATAATCCATTGAACATGAAAGTAATGCCTCATGAACACAATGTAACTATTGAGAAAAACGAAATGTTAGGTACTACAGCAACTACATTTGACTACGGCTATTTTACAAAAGATAAAGATGGTAAAATGCATAAAGCCATGATGAAAGATGTGCCAAATGCAGTGAAATCTACGCATGCTGTGAAATATAATGTAAACTATTGGAATGCAGCAGTAAAACCTGAACGTTTGAATATGCCAATTGAGATCGTTCCTAGCGTTAACCCATTGACATTGCGTAAAGGCGATACTTATGAAATCCAAGTGTTCAAAGATGGTATGCCTTATGCTAACGCTCCGTTAATCAAAGATGTTATCAATGATTTGACTAATGAAAGTCAAGCTGATGCACAAGGTAAAGCAATGGTAACAGTGAGTGCTAATGGCTTGAACGTTGTGGGCGTAGAAGTAGCATTCCCAACTGAAACAAAAGGGGAACAAACAAAATACTTCTCTAGCTTGTCATTCACGATTCAACCAGAGTAAAACGTCTCTTGCGATGCTATGAAAACTTGTGGCACGCGTTGAGCGGTTAAATGAACGAGCGCGACACATTCCTCCACAAACTGATCCTACGGTAGGTTTGCTCCGGAATATGTCGCGCTCGTTTTGTATTTGTGTAATTCAGTCAATATGGGTGCCACAACTTTTCTACTCATCACTGCGTTCTTCAGGGAGTGGTAGGGCTCTTATTAGTACCTCGCATACGAAAGGTATGCATTATAGTTTTCATATATAACTCACTATTTTTTATACATATTATACAAATCCCTACCTAAAGAGTATAGTATAGACATCAGATTGATACTTATCGATGTACACTATGGAGGTGTTGTATATATGAAATATTCTGTAACTGGATTCCCACGTATTGGGGCGAAACGAGAATTAAAATTTATTACTGAATCCTATTTCCGTGGCGATGTGAGTCTAGAGGATTTGACGAAGGTTGTGAAAGAGCAACGTGAGGTGCAATGGAAAGTGCAACAGGCGGCTGGGGCAAATTTCATTCCATCCAATGACTACTCCTTATACGATGGTGTGTTGGATACAGCGTTCACATTGAATGCGATTCCAAAGCGTTATCTTGATCTAGGGTTAGGTGAGGTAGACACATACTTTGCGGCGGCTCGTGGTTACCAAGGTGAGGCGGGCGATGTGAAAGCTTTTTCTATGAAGAAATGGTTCAATACGAACTATCACTATTTGGTGCCAGAAATCGACGATGACGTGAAGTTGCAATTGCGTTCCACAGCGTTCCTAGATGGTTATCGTCAAGCGAAGTCCTTAGGAATTGAAACTAAACCTGTCTTGGTGGGGCCTTTCACATTCTTGCAATTAGCAGATTTTAGAGGCAGCAAGGGTATCGACGATGTAGTGGATGATGTCATCGCAGCCTATGTAGACATATTCAAGGCGGCCAAGGAGGCAGGTGTATCCTGGATTCAGCTAGATGAGCCGTACTTGGTATATGATCTTAGCGAAGGGGACGTGGCATTGTTCTCCCGCATCTATGAAAGAATACTTCCGCAAAAACAAGGTTTACACGTATTATTGCAAACCTACTTTGGAGATATCCGTGATGCCTATGAAGTAGTAACAGGTCTTGACTTTGACGGCATTGGCTTAGATTTTATCGAGGGTAAGCAAACAGAATCCTTAGTGAAAACCCATGGATTCCCACAAGGTAAGTTACTCTTTGCTGGTTTAGTGAATGGTAAAAATATTTGGCGCACAGATTATAAAAAAGTGTTGTCAAAATTGGATGAATTAAAAGCAGCTGGGATTGACGTAGTACTTAGCACATCTTGCTCCTTGCTACATGTGCCGTACACAGTGGCGAACGAGCCGAAGCTTTCACAAGAGGTGTTACAACATTTCTCATTCGCCTATGAAAAATTAGGAGAATTAAGAGAAGTTGCAGATCTAGCAGAGCTTTCAGATTACGCATCTCACGAAGCATTCCAAGGGAACCAAGCGTTGTTTGTAAAATCTGAACTTCGCACAGATGAAAGTGTGCAACAAGCGGTTGCTGCCTTGGTAGAAGAAGATTTTAACCGCCCGCAAAGCATTAAAGAACGCCAAGCAGTACAAAAAAATATCTTTCAATTGCCATTGTTGCCAACCACAACTATCGGATCTTTCCCACAAACAAAAGCGGTGAAAGAAAATCGTAAATTGTTCCGCCAAGGGGAGATTTCTGAAGCGGAATACCGCGCAAAAGCAAAAGAGTTCATCAAAGACTGCATCAAATTGCAAGAAGATATCGGATTAGATGTACTGGTGCATGGCGAGTTCGAGCGCAACGATATGGTGGAATTTTTCGGAGAAAACTTAGATGGCTATGTATTTACATCCAATGCATGGGTACAGTCCTATGGTACACGAGGTGTAAAACCACCTATCGTATTCGGTGATATCAAACGGAAACAAGCCATTACCACGGATTATAATGCATACGCTAGTAGCTTGACAGATAAACAAGTAAAAGGCATGTTGACAGGTCCGGTGACAATTTTGAATTGGTCCTTCCCTCGTGAAGATATTTCTACGAAAGAAATGATGTATCAAATCGGTTTGGCCATCCGTGAAGAAGTACTTGACCTAGAAGCGGCAGGTATTCGCATCATCCAAATCGATGAAGCGGCTCTTCGTGAAAAATTGCCATTGCGCCGTGCTGACTGGTATAGCGATTACCTAGACTTTGCTATTAAAGCCTTCCGCCTATGCCATGCGAAAGTGAAAGTGGAAACGCAAATTCATACGCATATGTGCTATAGCGAGTTCGAAGATATTATCTCTGAAATTGATGCGATGGATGCAGACGTGATTACCTTTGAAGCATCACGCTCTAAGTTAACATTATTAGATGCTTTATTGGAAAATAACTTCCAAACAGAAGTAGGCCCTGGCGTGTACGATATCCACTCTCCACGAGTACCAAGCGTAGAAGAAATCAAAGACGTAATTCGTTTGATCATTTCAAAAATTCCAGTAGAACATGTATGGATAAACCCAGACTGCGGACTCAAAACACGTGGCGAAAAAGAAACCGTTGCTAGCTTACAACACATGGTACAAGCAGTACAAGAAATTCGAGCAGAGTTGAGCAAGTTATAAAACTATATTTTGTCAGGCGCATTAAAGATATTGACAATTCGCCAAGTAAAGTTTAGAATGGAGGCAAGTAATAGTCGGTATAGAGACTTTAAATCTATAACAAGTGGTCGGAATGGAGACTGAAAACCCATTTCAATTGCAGCGGGAGCTGTGAAAAATTCCATTTAGAGGGTGAGTCATCACCCTCTATTTTTTTAGGGGGATGTAAATATGGAAGAATCCTTTAAAACGAGAGTTAAATTAGTTCTTGAAGAATGTGCATTAGATTATTTACATAACTTTATTGGGAAAAAATATATAGTGTATTCTAGTAATTTTACTCAAAATATATATTACACAATTAATGCTAAGAAGGATAATTATTTGCACTTGACTGGTGTAATAACTAATTTAAAAGCTAGTGTGTTTTTTGATAAATGTGTTGCCAGAATGTTAAAAGAAAGTGATTTTGAGTTAGGAGATAAGAGTAGAAAAGGTTCGATTCGAAAAAAGATAAAGGTATTAAAGACAGCAGTGAACCTTTTTGATGGAATGCATATAATTAATGTTGAAGAACGATTTATAAAAAATAAGGTTGTTTGCTCTTTTGCCACTTCCGATGGAAGGTGCACATTAGGATTCATTCTTGACAAAAATTCTAAGCCATTAACATTATTGAAAGGTAATGTGCTTAGAAATCCTAGTCCTGTTGATTTAATTGTTGAAAAAGATAACGATAAAAAATGTATATCTAAGATTATTTTTAATAAAAATGATCTTAATCTAAGTGAAATTGTACAATTATTACCTCTTGAGATGAGAGATTAATTTGTTATATATAAAACAGAGGAACATCGCTAGAACTGCCGATGTTCCTCTTTTATTATGAGTATATATATCTTATTTGATCTCCAATCGTTCCATGATGCGGCGCAACTGTTCTTGGACTTGTTGCATATCTGCTTGTTGTTGAGCGATTTGCTTTTGTTGCTGCTGTACTAATGTAACGAGCTGAGATTTGCTGTATGTCGCATAAGGGTTACTTTCACCGAATTTAAGGCTAAGGCCAGCATTAAATAAACGCTCGCTGCCACCTAGGTTGGTACTGAAAGAAACCATCGTTTTTTCGTTTGGTCGATAGAATGCACCTAGTGCTAAGGCGTGAGAACCGTGATAATTTCCGTAGCCAGCGGCAATATCCCATTTATCTTCGCTGTTGTAATCTTGTGGATGTAAAGCGGCAAGAGCGGCAGTACTAGCTCCTAAGGAGTCGACACGACCACCTAAACGATCTACAGAGGATTCTATACGTTTGAATGCCTCTGGATTGGCAGCGATAGAAGATAAGTCTACGGTGCCAGTGACTGAATGGCCTGCTGTATCTGTTACGGTCAAAGACAATGTTTTATCCTGTAGTTGCAAGCCAGTGGTAGAAGCCACCAAGGTATCGTTACCATCTTGACTACTTGCTGCCACAGCTTTTAGTTGTGCCACGTTGACCGCATCTGTATCATTGGTACCCGCTGCGACACCAGTGATTTGACGGGTTAAGTGTTTGTCCGTATCTCCTACGGACACAGCACCTAAGGTAGATACCCATGTGTGGTCTGTGGCTGTTGAGGCAAGTTTTGTAGCGGGGTCATAGCCTGCCACACCGGCCGCTGTAGTGCTTATAGATTGGCTGCCGATAGCAACGCCACCTGCAGTGGTTACATTCGAGTCAAACCCGATAGCGGTTGCTCGTGCTACATTGGTAGTCATGTCCTTGGTTGCACCGCCGATGAGGACACTTTCATTCGCCCCGGTTAAGGTCCGATGGTCCCCAAACATGATAGAGGAGGTAGTGTCGGTGACTGTATTCTCCGCACCGATCATAGATAGGTGGTTGGCATTGGAGACAGTGTTTTTATAACCATTCACCATGTTAAACTTACTTGATGCAGATTTAGTACCTGTTACCGTATTACCAACCCCGATAATTTGTGTATGTGATGTGTAATTGGCTGTATTAGCACCGCCGATGGCTAAGGTAGCACCGCCCGCACTTTTTGCAACCTCTTCTTGCAAGGCAGTTTGCATGTCTTTCACAGAGGCATACTTTGTATTATATGCAGAGGTGTTGAAGTTACCTAAGGAGTTTTCAATCCGGTTCCCAGCCCCCATAGTGATGGCACCATTACTGTTTGTCACAGAGTTTGCCGCACCAGTGATGACGTTGGCAACACCAGAGATGGAGCGACCAGAGATAGATTCATTGGAGTTTAATGATCCCACAATAGTAGCGAAGGCATTTTTTGTGGCATTTGACATGGTATCAAAGAATCCATTGGCATTGAAAGGACTAGACTGCACATTGTAGCTACCCAAGGTAGTGGCAAACCCGCCACCTGTGTAAGAGTTGGTGCCTACCGTAGTAGAGGCTACTCCAAACTGTTTGAGCTTGTTGGCAGAGCTATCGCCAATCTTAATATCATTTTTTTCTAACGTGTGGTCCCCAATTTCAATAGCCCCCGTGCGAGCGTAGGTATTAGATCCAACAGCGATACCAGCCGGCAGATTTTTTAAAATTTCTACTTCATTTTTAATATCACGGCCACTGAAAGTTTCTCCAAAGGACAAGACCCCTTCTTGTTTGCCTCCACCCATCATGACAGTGGCTTTAGGGCCTACCGTAATATTCGTGCTTGTGTTGGCAGCCATGGCATCATATAGGACGCCTGTGGCATCATGTAATTCGATGTCTTTTGGCAAACCTGCCTGCGCTTGGCTCCATGGAAACAATAGCATAGTGGAGGCTAATAGGGCAGTAGCTGCCATAGTAGCTCTCGAGGAATAGTGTTTGCGAATCATTTGTTTTTCAGTAGATACTTCTTTCATCATATCTCTCCCGTTTCTTTTGCTTACTGACTTACGATGGATACAGAAAACGTTGGATATACGCACCCCCTTTTGCGAATATCTGATGATGAGTTAGGGTACCATGCTATCTGCGTGCATGCGTACATGTGTATATGCACAGTATATCATATAAGTGGGGGATTCTATAGAAGATTTACTCTTAACTATGAAAGAATATCGGGTCGTTGTGCTTGAGGCAAGAGGATAGTAGAATATCCTTTCACAGGTGAAGGTGTAGCTACTATACTGTAAATGAGAAAAAATAGTTAATAGAGTATAATTTGGTTGGCATAGGATGATTCATAGTTATGAAAAATGAATAGGTGATTTAATAACGCTATATAAAGGGTGAAAATTTAACAATGCGATTGCTTATGATTATAGTGATTTGATATAATAGAAAAGCAACTCTAGAGAATCTAGAACAATTATTGATTGGTGAATATATACTCTTGGCAACACATTTGTGTTGCCTAAATTTGATATAATTTCGACATGTTTTTAATTTAATAATAGGTTAAAACTTTTTAATTTGTAAAAATTACTAATTAAGTATATAATCGTGATTATATGACGTCATTTTATCAAGAATGAAATGAGGTCTATTTGTCGTTTTTTCCCACTTAATAAGTATGAATGGTATAGGAGGTTATAAGGTATATCGTAAGCGCAGTGAATGTTTATTTATAGGATTACGTAGGATAGTGAAAGAAAACATAATAACACACATAAGCATTCAATAGTAGGCGGACGAGAGATAGCGAGTAAGAGTTGCTCTGGTCGTAGTAGGACTTTCGAGGGTGAAAGCATGTAGTAGCATAGGGTGCTGTATATAGTGGAACGTAGTTAGAACGTGTGAATAGGAGTTAAAACATAAATGAATAAGATATTCAAAGTTATCTGGAGCAAGTCAAAACAATGTTATATCGTTGTCTCTGAAATGGCAAAAAACCATTCTGGGAAAAAGAAAATCATCGTGGCAAGTATCTTGGCGGCTATGGCTGTGGGGGGGGAGACAGCCGTTGTTGAGGTACAGGCAGGAGCCCTAGACGGTGGTCAAATAGGTTCTTATTATGCCACAGCGATAGGATATAAAGCGAATGCTTTTACAGATAGTTCGCTAGCAATTGGTACATATAGTTATTCTAAAGGAACACAAGTTCCTGGTGATGCTGGCTCGAAAGTGGATCCGAGTATTGCCGTTGGTAATTATGCTCGTGCAGTGGGTAACTCAGCATTAGCAGTTGGTATGAATGCTACTGCTAATAATTCATTTGGTGTGGCTATTGGTCGAAATACAGAAGTGACAGGCGACTATGGTGTTGGTATTGGTTTTAAGTCAAAAGCTGCACTACATGGGATTGGCATTGGTGAACAAGCTCGTGCTTTGAAAGAAGGAGCTACTACATTAGGCGTTAGTTCCCGTGGCTATGGTAAAGGTGCTATAGCTATCGGTTGGCAATCCCTAGCCGGTGCCGATGTATATACAGCAGGTGTACCGGGTAGTGATATTAATAATGATAGCTCGAGCAAGATTAATGACTATAATAACTGGGGCGATATGTCTGTAGGTTTACGTGCCCTGGCAACAGGTGGTAATGCTACAGCTTTAGGTCGTAATGCAGCAGCTACAGCGGCAAATGCGGTAGCTATCGGTGGCGGTAATGGTAATAGCTTTAATGATAATACAGAACGGACGCAAGCTTCAGGGGTAAAGTCAACCGCTATCGGTTATAATTCTACTGCATCAGGAACAAGTGCGGCAACGTTAGGTACAAAAGCATCTGCAACGGCAGAAAATGCAGCAGCTATTGGTACTAGTGCGTCCGCTTCTGCGAAAGATACTTTTGCAGCAGGTTCAAGTGCCGCAGCTACTGCAGAAGGAGCTACAGCTGTAGGTAAAGCAGCGAAAGCTCAAAAAGCTGATGCGACTGCTCTAGGTTCTGGCGCTACTGCATCGGAGGTTAATGCCACAGCTCTTGGTAAAGGTGCTACAGCATCAAAAGGAGATGCTACAGCCGTAGGTTCTGGTGCTAAAGCAACCGAAGCAAATGCAATAGCTATCGGTAAAGGATCTGAAGCATCAAAAGGCAATGCTATTGCCATAGGTAAAGAAGCAGAGGCAACAGAGGCTAGCGCTACGGCTATCGGTGATGGTGCCAATGCAGAAAAAGCCAATGCCGTTGCTATCGGTAAAGGTGCAATTTCTGGAGGTACCAGTGGTATCGCTGTGGGTAATGATGCACAAGCGCAAGCAGCAGATACCATTGCAGTAGGTAGTTCTTCTCGTGCGTCTAGTGCTAATGATAGTGCCTTCGGTAATGCAGCGCAGGCAACTGGTGGTGCATCGACAGCAATTGGTTATACAGTGAATGCAAGTGGGAATCAGTCTTTTGGTGCTGGCTCTAATACGTCAGTATCCGGAACAGCAGCAGTCGGTATCGGTTATAAAGTCACTGCTTCTGGAGATCGTTCCATCAGTATTGGTAATAATAATGGTGATACTACAACGAGTGCTACAGGATCTTATACCGTTGCCATCGGTTCTGGAACGACAGCTGGTGGCAGTGGAGCAGTTGCTATCGGTAAAAATGTACAAAATACGAAGGACTATACAACGGCTATTGGTTTAAATCTAACTGCTAGTGAATCAGCTACAGCCAGTGTGTTATTGGGCTATAACTCCACCACACAAGGCAACCAATCTGTAAATATCGGTTCTACAAATACCACAGAAAAAGCAGCGCAATACTCCACAGCTATTGGTTATAAAGCAAAAGTAGGCGGAAAAAATGCTATTGCTATTGGTTCTAACCCAGATACAGGGAATGAGTTAATCGCTTCTGCAACGAATTCTGTAGCCATTGGTACTTCTGCACAGGCAAAAGCGGAAGGTGCTACTGCGTTAGGGTATGGGGCAGGTGCTACTAGCTCAAATTCTCTTGCGTTTGGTACCTCGGCTAGTTCCTCTGCTGAAAAAGCAGTGGCCATTGGTAATAGTGCGACAGCTACTGCCAACTCAGCTGTTGCTATAGGTGATTCAGCGCAATCCAAAGCGAATCACAGCGTAGCTATTGGTACGAATGCGAAAGTATTAGCTGGTCAAGGCAACGTGGCTCTCGGTTGGGGCACAGAGATTGGCAACGATGATGTGAGCCTTTCAAATAAAGTACCAGATGCGCAGAAAACGTATGCTTATTTATTAGATAAATCATCGGAAGATGCGGCGAATGATGCTGGCAACGGCATTGTGGCAATCGGTAAAAAACGTTCTACTGGGGACGGACAAACCATCGCGCGCCGATTGACGGGTGTAGCAGGTGGTGTGAACGATTATGATGCGGTGAACTTGAAACAGGTGAAAGCATTAGAATCCAACGAGCGTCATATCAAAGCAAAAACGGGCAATGATGCCTATAGACCAGATGCTACTGGTAAAATTACTTTGAATTACGTAAACGGTAAGGGAGCAGATGTTACTGGTGAAACAGCTGAAATTACGGATGTAGCGAAAAAATCTGATGAATGGATGCTACGTACTCAAAATGGCACTACTACGGCAGATGCTACACCGCAAACGATTAGTGGTTTGTCGAAAAAAGCCGTTACTTTAAAAGCAGGCGATAACATCGCCATTGAAAACAGCAATGGTACGGTTACCATTAAAGCTAAGGATGTAGTGACTTCTATTACCAGTGGGAACAATACAGCATTGATCATAAGTCCTAGCAATGGGGCGGTGACAATTACCCCGAATATTGCAAGTGCCGTAGGTGCCAATGGTGAAGATGGTAAACTTGTTACTTCTGGCATTGTGAAAACGGCTCTTGATGCTAAAATTGATAAAACAGCAGAGATGCACATAAAAACAGGCGAGTATACAGTTGATGCTAATGGTACGGCATCGTTGATTCAACAAAATGGCAATAACGAAGACTTAAGTACTCGTGTGACAATTAAAGACATTGCTAAAAAATCTGTAGTAGATGGTATTAATACAACAGTGAATACCCATACGACACAGATTTCAGATCTCACTTCCGCAGTAGGAGGAAAAGTAAGCCAATCCGAGTTTGATACTTTTAAGGCAAAAGCGATTACTTTCACAGGTGACGATAATAATGGCGTAGCTCGTACATTAGATACTACGTTAACAGTGAAAGGCGGCGCTAATTACACATCGACTACAGCGAACACGAATATTCGTGTGGAAAAAGATGGAACTTCTGGAGCTAGTGGGTTGGTTGTTAAATTATCTGACAAGTTATCTGGTATGAAAGAAATCGCTGGTGATGGCAAAACTGATTTAGTCATCAAAAATGGTACTAACACAGTGACGATCACACCAGGTAAAACTGGCGACAATGGTACCGTTAACTTTGGCGATGCAAAAGTTGTGGCATCTAATTTAGAAGCGGACATTACATACCGTGCAAATGGTGTTGCAGATACAGCGGTGAATACAGTGAAATTGAAAAAAGGTTTAAATTTCACAGCAGCTACAGACACAGACACAACAACGGATGGTCCTAAGTCTGGTTTATCTATTACAACAGGTGCAGATGGATTAGTAACCTTTGGTCTAGATAAAGCTACTCGTAGTAAAGTAGACAATGCAGCGGATAAAAACTTAAGCAATTTATCTGATGATGGTAAAGACAAAGTCAAAGAATTGGCGAAAACAGCAGCGCAAGACGCTGTAAAAGTAGCACCTGGTATCAACACAACAGTAACGACAGATACAACGACAACCCCTGGAGTTACTACGTATAAAGTAAATGCCAACGATACAACAGTAGCTGTATCGGGTACTGAACTTACAATTGATGGTGGTGTACCAGATACAACTACTAAAATCCGTGCCTATACATTAGGTTTATCCACTGCCACAAAAGGTAAATTAGCTGCTGTAGGTAACTTGGCAACTGTAATCGGTGGCACCACAATTGCTGCTGATGGAACTGTGACAGGACCAACTTTCAATATTACTAATGCAGCTGGTGGTACTGATTCTGCAACTACATTGAAAGATGCTATCGATAAGTTAAATGCTACTAATGCAGGTCAAAATACGAAAATCTCTGAAACGGCTGGTAAAGTAGCAACCTTAGAAACAAATGTAACGAATCTTGGAAACACTGTCACTAACCTAGGAAATACGGTAACGAACTTAGGTAATACGGTAACTAGCAATTATAATGATTTGTCTAGTAAAATTACCCAAGCTGGTACAAATGTAGCCTCTACGTTGACTTCAAAAGGTTTAGACTTTACAGGTAACGATACAACTGCTAAGGTACACCGTGACTTAGGTACTACATTAACCATTCAAGGTGCAAAAAACTTCACTCGTGGAGCAACTGAAACGAATAACATCAAAGTTGAAAAAAACAATGATGCTTTAGACGTTAAATTAGCAGAGAACCTTGGCAATATCAAAGAAATTGCTGGTGATGGTACACATGACTTAGTGATTAAAAATGGAGATACTAAGGTGACTGTAAAAGCGCCTAAAGATGGAGACAAAGGTAGCATCGACTTCGGAGATACTAAATTAGTAACTAATAACTTAGATGCTAATATTTCCTACAAAGCTGGTACTGAGACGGATAAGAAAACTGTTAAATTGCAAACAGGCTTGAACTTTGTAGCTGGCACTGGTACAGTAGCACCAACAACGCCAGCAGCAGGTGCAGCAGCTACAACTAGTCCAACAACATCTACAGATGATAAAGCCGCTAAGAAAGGGATTGTTATCTCTACCGAAGCTGATGGTGTAGTAAACATCGGTTTAGACAGCGATACACGTAGCGCTATCGATAATGCAGCAAGTAAAAACTATGTAGCAACAGAATTATCTAACTTAAGCAATACAATTACTAATAATGCAAATCTAAACTTTGCTGGTAATGTGACTAAGGATGCACAGGATCACGATGCAGATAAAGTAGGCTTACCATTAGCTACAGGAACCTTACATATCAAAGGTGATGCAACAGATATTACAACCACTGCAAAAGGTGACACTGTTGAGATTGCTTTAACAAAAACATTACAGGATAAGTTAAAACAGTTAGGTGATACATCGGCAGATGGACGTGATGGAAAATCTGCAACTAGTACGCCAGGAACATCCGGTACAGGCACAGCAGGTACACCAGGAGCATCCGGTACTTCAGGAGCGGATGGCACATCTGGTACAGGAACAGCAGGTACACCAGGAGCATCTGGCACACCAGGAACGACACCTCCGGCATCTGCAGGATCTACAGGCCTAACAGGAGCTGATGGATTAAATGGACATACATTAACAGATAAAGTCAATGCATTGCGTAATGGTGAAGCTGGTAGCGTTGTGTTTACTGATGACAAAGGTGAACGTCTAGTGAAGGGTAATGATGGTAAGTATTACCATCCAACAGACCTAAAACCTGATGGAACACCAAAAGCAGCAGCAGAAAACAATGGAACAGCACCAAAACCAGTAGATAATCCACAAGCGCGTGTAGTGAATAGCAATGGAGATACTAAGACCCCAACTACATTGTCTAACATTGCAGATGGCAAGGTAGAAGCTGGATCACATGATGCTGTCAACGGCGGACAACTCCATACAGTAAAAACTGATTTGACTAACGCTGGCTTAGATTTCTATGGCAATAAAGATAGTGCAGATACAGATAAAGTACATCGTAACTTAGGACAAGCTCTAAAATTAAAAGGAACAGGGAACTTCACGCGTGCAGCAACAGCTACAAACAATATTGATGTAGTGAAAAACACTGCTGGTGATGGATTCGATATACAATTAGCAGAGAACCTTGTAAACATCAAAGAAATCGCTGGTGATGGTACACATGACTTAGTGATTAAAAATGGCGATACTAAGGTGACTGTTAAAGCGCCTAAAGATGGAGACAAAGGTAGTATCGATTTTGGAGATACGAAACTAGTAACTAATAACTTAGATGCTAATATTTCCTACAAAGCTGGTACTGAGACGGATAAGAAAACTGTTAAATTGCAAACAGGCTTGAACTTTGTAGCTGGCACTGGTACAGTAGCACCAACAACGCCAGCAGCAGGTGCAGCAGCTACAACTAGTCCAACAACATCTACAGATGATAAAGCCGCTAAGAAAGGGATTGTTATCTCTACCGAAGCTGATGGTGTAGTAAACATCGGTTTAGACAGCGATACACGTAGCGCTATCGATAATGCAGCAAGTAAAAACTATGTAGCAACAGAATTATCTAACTTAAACAACACAATTACGGGCAATGCAAATCTAAACTTTGCTGGTAATGTGACTAAGGATGCGCAGGATAAAGATGCGGAAAAAGTAGGTCTAGCATTAGCTACTGGTACATTACATATCAAAGGTGATGCTACAGATATTACAACCACTGCAAAAGGTGACACTGTTACCATCGCGCTAACATCTGCAGCACAAGGTAAACTGGCTGCTGTAGGTAACTTGGCAACTGTTATCGGTGGTACAACAATTACTGCAGATGGCACTGTAACAGGCCCAACTTTCAATATTACGAAAGCGGATGGTGGTACTGATTCTGTAACTACGTTAAAAGATGCTATCGATAAGTTAAATGCTACTAATGCAGGTCAAAATACGAAAATCT
>CAURQH010000003.1:0-120938 GCA_963526885.1 uncultured Veillonella sp.
GCGGCATATAGGCTTCCCCACGAATTTCAATGAAAGGAGGTGCATTTTCAATGACCAATGGAATAGACTGAATGGTTTTTACATTGGCTGTTACATCTTCCCCTACACGACCATCACCACGTGTGACAGCACGTACAAAAAGACCATTTTCATAATGTAAATTAACAGCTAAGCCATCGATTTTCAATTCCACCACATATTGCGGCGCATGACCCAGATCTTTTTCACAGCGCAAGCCAAATTGTTCTACTTCAGCATCATTAAACACATTGCCTAAGCTAAGCATACGTTGTCCATGTACCACTTTTTCAAAGCTACCCTCTACTTTTGTTCCCACACGTTGTGTAGGAGAGGTAGACACAATATATTCTGGATGGGCCGTTTCTAATTCTACCAGTTTCCGATATAGCACATCATAGTCATAATCAGAAATGATCGGAGCATCTTTCACATAATATAAATACGCATGATGAGCCAATTCTTTTTGTAATTGTTGAATGTCTTCTTTAATACTCATTGTGTGATTTCCTTATTTTTTTCGTATAGGAGCGAACTTAGCCATAATTTGACGCAATCCCTGTGTAGGGAACTCAATTTTTAACTTTACATTAGCCCCTTCACCGACCACATCCACAACAGTCCCTTCTCCCCATTTAGCATGAATAGCAATATCTCCCACAGTCCAATCTACTACCTGTGGATTGCGAATCATCGGTTTTGTAACAGGTCGATTGGCTACGGATTGATGGAATGGTATATTTCGTTGCAACTCTTCCTTAACAGTCCGTTTTGGACGTACTTCTTCCATGAGTTCACTAGGAATTTCTTTCAAGAAACGAGAGGGTAAATACCCCGTAGTTTTACCAAACACAGTCCGTGTTGTAGCGTTGGATACATATAACTCTTCTTCGGCACGAGTAATCCCTACATAAGCAATACGACGCTCTTCTTCCACTTCTTCTGGATTCATTAGCGTACGGCTATGCGGGAATAGTCCTTCTTCTAAGCCAGCCAAAAATACCACCGGAAACTCAAGACCTTTCGCTGCATGCAACGTCATTAATGTCACTTTTGATTCTTCTTGTTCAAAGGAATCTACATCATTCACCAACGCTACTTGCTCCAAGAAATCTTGCAAAGTGCCTTCTGGATTTGTATCCATAAACTCCTTAGCTACGGATACCAACTCACCAATATTTTCCAACCGAGCTTGGTCTTGTGGATCTGTACTATTTTCTAGTTCCACTACATATCCAGTTCGATCTAAGACTGCCTCAATAATACCTTGTACGGAAAGTTCTGTAGCTTCATTGACTAAGGTAAAAATTAAGCCCATAAAATCTTCTAATTTTTCTTTTGTTTTACCTTTTATCGTAGGAATTTGGTTCAATTGACTCAATATCATAAAGAGAGAATTATTCGTTTCTCGTGCAAAATCCTGTAATTTACCGACTGTAGTTAATCCAATACTACGTTTTGGCACATTAATGATGCGTTGTAAGCAAATATCATCAAATGGATTGATTAATATCCGTAAATAGGCCAACACATCTTTAATTTCTTTACGATCATAGAACTTAGTACCACCTACCATGGTGTAAGGAATGCCACGTTTAATCATGGATTCTTCTAGCACGCGAGACTGCGCATTCGTACGATATAAAATAGCCATATCTCCATAACTACGATTATGAATTTCCTTTTGCTTTTTAATGGTATCTCCTATGAAAGCTCCTTCTTCTTGCTCCGACTGAGCTTCAAAATGACGGATTTTAGCACCATCACCTTTATCTGTCCACAAGACTTTTTCAGGGCGCCCTTCATTGTAATCAATAACAGCATTAGCCGCCTCTAAAATCGTTTTTGTAGACCGATAATTTTGCTCTAATTTAATAAGCTTTGCTTTAGGATAATCCTTTTCAAAATCTAAAATATTTTGAATATCTGCACCACGCCAAGCATAAATACTTTGATCCACATCACCTACCACACATAAATTATTCCATTTAGAGGCTAGTAACGATGCTAACGTATATTGCGCATGGTTTGTATCTTGATACTCATCAATCATAATGTAGCGAAAACGATGACTATACTTTTCTAATACAGTTGGATTCTCCTGTAATAATTTAACGGCAACTAGCAATAAATCATCAAAATCTAAAGCATTATTTTTACGCAATTCTGCTTCATAATAATCGTATACCTTAGACACTTGTTGCGTATAAAAGTCACGGGCTTCACTACGAAAATCTTTAGCTAGTTTCATTCTATTTTTCGCATCACTAATCTGCGATTGCATAGCCCCTACAGGATAATATTTATCGTCCAAATTTAAAGCTTTAATAGCCTGTTTGATAACAGCCTGAGAGTCGCTGGAATCATAAATAGAAAAGTTTTTACTATATCCCATAAAAGAATCTAGCTCAAAACGCAAAAATTTTGCACAAAAGGAATGGAATGTGCTAAGCCAAATACGGTGCGCTGTATCTCCCACTAAGATTTCCACACGCTCTTTCATCTCTTTAGCCGCTTTATTGGTAAAAGTAATCGCTAAAATTTCATAGGGGCTTACCCCTTGTGTCAACAAATAGGCGATACGATATGTTAACACTCGTGTTTTGCCTGATCCAGCGCCAGCTAATATAAGAAGAGGCCCTTCTGTAGCGTATACTGCCTCTTGTTGCTCTTTATTTAAACCGTCAAATATCATAATACCTCTCTTGCATATAACAAGGGTGCGCTGTGTTTTACTACAACGCACCCCCCTATGATAAATTAGCCTTTCATAGCGCTCACGATTGGTGGCACTATTTGTTTTTTACGGGATAATGTATGTTCTAAATATACTTCATTGTCCACAGGTTGTGCATTAAATGCGGCTGCTACCACATCATTCGCATCGCCAACAAAAATTAAGTTTGTGGCTTCTGTTAAGATATTGGTAATCATCAAATAGGATGCGCTATAGTTGTTAGCATTACGTAACTCTTCCATAGCTTTTAACAAGCATCCTTTTCGCCCTAAAATATCTGTTGTATCCATAACTTGGATTTGACCAATACTAATAATTTTACCATTTGCTTCAAATTCTTTTAAATCTGTACGTACGATTTTTTCATCAGAAAAATCGGATACATCAGAACCGGCTTTTAATAATTCCATGCCATATTCTTCTAAGTTCACACCGGCAATGTCAGCTAATTTTCTTGCTGTTTCTTTATCTTTTTCAGTGCAAGTAGGAGAACGGAATAATACTGTATCAGAAATGATGGCAGATAACATTAAACCTGCAATATTTTTAGGAATCTCTTGACTATATTGCCAGTATAAATTAGCAAGAATTGTACAAGTACATCCTACAGTTTCATAATGAATGAAAATCGGGTTATCTGTGACCAATCCACCAATGCGATGGTGATCAATATTTTCGATTAACTCTGCTTCTTCAATATCATCAATAATTTGTACTTTTTCATTGTGGTCTACCAATACTACTTTAGTTTTTTGCTTTGGTGCTTCCACATTAGAACGAATGATACCAAAGTATGTACCATTATCTACTACTGGATATCCACCGATATGAGAATTAGCTTTGAAATCACGCAATTTAGTTTCTTTGCTAATCACTTGGCAAGAAGTTTTTGTGCAGATTTCACCAGCTGTAACACTAGAGTTACCACCCATAGCAGCTTCTAAAGTATCAATCAAACGCTGTGCTGTAATCGTACCGACATAAGTAGTACCATTTTCTACAACTGGAATACGGTTCATTTCATATTGTTTACGCCATGCTAACACATCTTGTAAGGTTGCTTTTGCATCAACTGCAGGAATTGTTTCTAGTACGTCTTCTACAGTTACAGCAAAAGAAGTTACGATTTCTGGATGTTCAAAACCAAAATACTTCAAAGCAAAGGATGTTTCCTTATTAGCTTGACCAGCACAAATTGGTTGTGCCGCAGATCCCATTTGATTTTTTAAGTTTGCATAGGAAATAGCAGAACAAATAGAGTCAGTATCTGGACTCTTATGTCCCGTTACTAGAATTGTATCTCTTAACATAATGTCACCTCGTATAATCATCACTTGAGTTATATATTAATGTTTCTTTATTATATCATAATTAGCTGTAAAATGCATGCAAAAAAGACCTCATAAACAATAGTTTACAAGGTCTTCTCATTCGTTCCTATTACGCATTTTTAGAAACTACTTGTTCTCCTTTGTAAGAACCACATGTTGGGCAAACGCGATGCGGCATCATTGGTTCGTGACATTGTGGACAAGCTACATAACCAGGTACTTCTAATTTCCAGTTAGCACGACGACGATCGCGACGGCATTTGGAAAGTCTACGCTTTGGTACTGCCATTATCTGCACCTCCTTAACATAATCACTAGGTATTAATCATCATTTTCTTCCTTCAGCAATGTTCTTAGCACTGCTAATCGAGGATCTACCACAAAGGATTCACAAGAGCATGGTGAAACATTTTGATTAGCTCCACACTGAACACACAATCCTTTGCAATCATCCTGACATAACACTTGAGAGGGCTCATTGATGATTAATGTTTCCCGAATGGTCTCCGTTAAATCAATTTCTTCCCCATCGAAAGAAATGATATCATCGTCTCCATAGTTGGAATGTGTAACACCAAAAGTCTCTTCAAATGGAACAGTATGGGTATAATTAGTATCGGTTAAGCATCTTGAGCACTCATATTGTCCATTTGTTGTTATGGTACCATTCACCACATAATGTTGACCATCATAACGAAGCTCACCACTAATGGTTATATCATGACGGCTCCAAGGAAAAGCAGATACGTCACCAAGATCATCACCTGATGTCGTACATAGAAAAGGGACTACTCGTCCAATCTGTTCTTTTGCTTGCTCTACTTGCAGTTTCATAATTTTACCTCGACTATACTATTATAGCTACCTATACTATCTTTGTCAAATACTAGCCCTATATGTTGTTAAGTTTTCATGAAACTCATACAAGACATAGCAGTTGACCCTCACGTGAAAAAGAGCTCTCCTTTTGGAGAGCCCTTATGTATGTGGATTAATTTATCGAAAAATTAATTACATTTCTTCGAATTGGTCTTTACCAACCCCACAAACTGGGCAAAGGTAATCATCTGGTTGATCTTCGAATTTTACGCCTTCAACAGCTTCGTCATAAATCCAACCGCATACTACGCATACGTATTTTTTATCCATTATGTGCACCACCTTTCGTACTAAAAGATTTTTTCTCAGATACTTCATCTGTAAACAGTATACCACTACAATCGAAAACTTTCAATATATTCTCAATCATTTTCTATGTTATTTTTAGATACCTATTTGCAAACTATGCATAGCAAATCAATGGTACAACACACGGAATATTATCAAAGAATACATAGTTATCACCATCTACGACTGGCTCCTCCGCCACCAGAGGAGCCACCGCCAAATCCACCGAATCCACCGCCACCAGAACGGCCAGAGCCACCGCCCCCTCGTCCTGAGGCAAGGATCCACAACAAGGATTGCGTAATGGCACCGCCAAACACAGTGAAATCAAGGATTAGCAACAGCAAAATGCCACCCCCAATTAATAGCATTTCAAATGGGCTTAGCTCCACTACATTCTTCTCTGTATAGGTTTGACTGCCATCAATGGTGACCCCATATTCTTTAGCCGTTTCACCAACTAATACAGCATAGGTATTCACTACCCCTGTTCCTATATGACCTTGTTTAAACTGTGGGATAGTATAGTCATCTAATATTTGACCTGCTTTCGCATCATTAATAGCACCTTCTAGGCCATAGCCCACTTCAATACGCATTTGCTTATCCTTTAGGGCAATTAAAAAGAGTATGCCATTATTTTTTTCTTTGTCACCAATTCCCCAAGTACGAAACACACGATTCGCGTAATCTGATATATCCTCACCATCTAAGGTAGGAATCATTAAGACTGCAATTTGTGCTTTTGTTTTCTTTTGCAGTTCAAAGCCCATACGATTCATAGAATGGAGTTCTTCTTTAGTAAGGGTTTGCGTTTGATCTAAGACATACCCATTCTTAGGAGGATTGGGCACATCTAAGGCAAGCACAGATAGGCTACAAAAAAACAACAGCGTCGTTACAAATACAGCATTAAGAATCGTAGACCATGTAAATTTTCTTCTCATCCAACCTCCTCATCATAAGTAACCTCTGTCATACCACCTATGGTTTATAAGCGATTCTACACTGAACCCTCAACTAAAACTGTACTTTAGGTGCACTTTGTGCCCCTTGGTCAGCTTCAAAATATGGTTTTACTTGGAATCCCATTTGGTTGGCAATTAAAGAGGTTGGTAAGGTACGAATTTTCATATTATAGGCTTGTACACTTCCATTATAATCTTTACGTGCCACAGCAATACGATTTTCTGTACCTGCTAATTCATCTTGTAAAGCTCTGAAATTAGCATCTGCTTTTAAGTTTGGATAATTTTCTACTACCACTAACAAACGACTCAAAGCACTACTCAATTCTTGATTGGCTTTCGCTGTTTCCTCTACTGTTTTAGCACCACCTAATTTAGCTCTTGCATCCGCTACCGCTTGAATTGTTTCTTTTTCATGAGTAGCATAGCCTTTCACAGTATTCACCAAATTCGGAATTAAATCAGAACGACGTTGCAATTGTGTTTGTACTTGTGCCCATTGTCCATTCACTTGTTCTTCTGTTTGTACTAACCCATTATAAGAACTGAATATCCAAATTAAAATAACTCCCACAATACCTAAAGCAATTAACCATGACTTCTTCATAAGTCCTCCTTTATACATTTTCTTGTATTGCATATACCTCATAACCACGATGGGCTTGCCTATATTATACATCGTTTTTATCATCTTTTATAGCAACTATATTTTTTCATTCTATTAAGCTATAATGAAAGCATGTTGAAAGTCCCAGTGATTCAGATAGATAAATCACTACTCTATATAGGAGGTATTATGAAAACTAGCTTAACAGAATTATTAGGTATCCAATACCCTATTATCCAAGGTGCTATGGCTTGGACATCAGAACATACCTTAGCAGCAGCTGTGGCTAATGCAGGCGCTACGGGAGTCATCGCCACAGGCGGTCGTGATACAGAATGGGTTCGCCAAGAAATCCGTCAATGCAAATCCTTAACTGACAAACCATTCGGTGTCAACTTAATGTTAATGGCGCCTAACTTAGATGATATCTTAGCTGTTATCGTAGAAGAAAAACCGGCTTTCGTTACATTAGGTGCAGGTAATCCAGTTCCTTTCATCGAACCATTACATGCGGCAGGCATTAAAGTCATCCCTGTGGTGCCAAATGTAAAATTGGCTAAACGCGTAGCAGCTGCTGGAGCTGATGCTATCATCATTGAGGGACAAGAAGCTGGTGGCCACATTGGTACACAAACAACGATGGCATTGCTAGAAAACGTTGTACCAGAAGTAACTATCCCTGTGGTCATCGCTGGCGGTATCGTTGATGGCCGTGGACTTGCTGCTGGTCTTACTATGGGAGCTGCTGGCGTTCAAATGGGATCTCGCTTTATCTTAGCGGAAGAATGCAAAATGCATCAAAACTGTAAAGAGGCTATTATCAATGCTACTGATACAGACTCCACAGTGACAGGCCTTACTTTCAATCACGGTGTACGTGGTCTAAAAAGTGAGTTCACAACTCGTTATTTAGAGGCCGAATACAGTTGCGCCCCAAAAAGTGAATTAACTGCTATGGCTATTGGTACTAATAAAAAAGCCGCCGTCGATGGAGACACTGTAAATGGCGTTGTACAAGTTGGACAAGGCTTGAACCGTTTAACACAAGTGGAACCTGCAAAAGCTATTGTAGAGTCCGTTGTAGCTGAAGCTAAAGAAGCTATCAAACAGGCTCAACGCTTTATCTAAACCAATTATATCTACAAATATATAAGCCATTAAGTAGACGAATATGATACATTAGATATCATGAGACTAATCCGTTTCTTATAGCATTGATATTTTACTTTTACGCTAATAGGTATAGATTATTTCTTGAACTAATATCATTTTATTACTAAAAGTAACACTAAATGTATCGTGATTATAAATAGCATTATATAGGAGGATAGTATGTTACCATTTAAAGGAAAATATCCAAAATTAGATCCAAAAAGTCACGCTATGCCAGGCGCTGAACTAGCAGGTGACGTAGAGTTAAAAGAATATGCCTCTGTATGGCAAAATGTATCCGCTCGCGGAGATGTCAATAAAATTGTTGTCGGTCGTTACTCCAATGTGCAAGACAATTCTGTACTCCATGTAGACGATGATCACGCTTGTATCCTTGGGGACTTTGTAACTATCGGTCACAGCGCCATCATCCATGCTTCTACCTTAGAAGATCACGTATTAGTCGGCATGGGTGCCATCGTACTTAGCCGTTGTCACATCGGTCGTGGTTCCATCATCGGTGCAGGCGCTCTTGTGTTAGAAGATACAGAAATTCCTCCCTACTCCTTAGTCGTAGGTAGCCCTGCCAAAGTTATCCGCACAGACGAAAAAATGATTGAAAAAATCCACAACCAAGCTGTGAAATACAAAACATTGTGGACCAAAGAATATGGATTCTTGCCTGATGCAGACGGCGAGGTATGGGATCCTAGTCAAACTATCGTCTAAATATCTAATTAAATACTAAAAAAGGGGCTGTAACAAAATAGCTTCCAATAAAATAGAGGAAAATTGATCAAAAAGTATCAACTTTCCTCTGTTTTTTTATATTTTAATAAGCAAAAGGGTCCCGAAGGACCCTTTTCATTGGTATAATGTAATTATGAACAAACCTAATACCAATGCATATAATTATACCAAATTGGCGAGACCTCGCCAACTAGTTTTACCATTGGATTATGGCATTTTGATCAAAGAAACAGCGCCAGTGCGGTTACTCGATGCTGTATTAGAGGAGTTGAATTATACAGAGTTACAGCATTTGTATTCTTCCAAAGGGAGAAAATCTAAAGTTCCACCGCATATTCTGTTTAAAATTTTTATCTATGCTATGTCCGAGGGCGTGTATTCCACACGTGCTATCCAAAAACAATGTGAAGAAAATATCAATTACATGTGGCTTTTACAAGGATATCCTGCACCAAGTCACATGACATTTCAACGCTTTTTTGCTCGTTGTTCCTTAGAGGTGATTACAAATTTATTTACACAACTAATGGAAGCTATTGCAAGAAGAGATACCCTTACTTTCAATGAAGTATTTATTGATGGAACTAAGATAGAGGCGAATGCTAATAAATACACATTTGTATGGAAGAAAGCGATTCAAAAAAGATTAGCTACATTGCCGTCCAAGCTAATTGTCCTGCAGCAAGATGTAACTACTGAGTTAGGGATTAACACATCCCAGATGAATGATGAATTACTGTACCATATATTAGCAAAAGAAATCGAACTACAGCAAATTCAGCTTGTGTTTGGTAAGGGCAAGCATAAAACTGCACTACAGCGATTATATGAAAGAGCAGCAGCTTTAGTAGATAAACGTAAGGAATACGAAGCACATTTAGCCATAATGGGCGAGCGAAATAGTTATTCCAAAACAGATCCTGATGCTACCTTCATGCGTATGAAAGAAGACCATATGCGAAATGGTCAATTAAAACCAGGCTATAACGTTCAAATAGCTGTTCATTCTGAATACATTATGGGTGTAGGTATATTCCCTAACCCTAACGATACCAATACATTAATTCCATTTTTGCATCATTTAGAGAGTTTACACACCTCTAAGTTTAGATATATAGTAGCGGATGCAGGCTATGACAGCTACGAAAATTTATTATGGTTAGAGGAGAAGGGATACCTATCTTGTATTAAACCGAAGAACTACGAACGCTCTAAACAACGCAAGTGGAAGGTAGATATTAGTAAAGCTCGTAATATGGAATACCTACCCGAAGAATATACTTTTATTTGTGCAAAAGGTAGAAAGTTGCACTATTCTCACTGTCGTAAGAGTAAAAGTAAAACTGGATTTACTTGGGAAAGTAAGGTATACGTATGTGAATCTTGTAATCGCTGTGGATACAAGTCTGAATGCCAACGATATGCAAAGAAAAGCACTAAGAATCCTACTAAGCAAATTTGCATTACTCCAGGATATGACTCGGTATTACAACATAACCAGGAAAGAATCTTAAGTGCAGAAGGGATTCGATTGCGCACCAACCGTTCTATACAAGTGGAAGGTGCCTTTGGAGTGCTAAAACAAGACTTTCAGTTTAGGCGACTACTACACCGTGGTAATGATCATGTACGAAAGATGTTATACCTATTAGCGATGGGATTTAATATCGCTAAACTACACCATAGAATCCAAGATAACAGGATACATATCTCGTTATTCTGCCAAAAAGAAATTGCCTGAGCTTAGAAAACAAGCTATTTACATAGGCTTATTTAAGTGCGCCTAAAAACGGAAAAACTACCTAGATATCTTGTGATACTACTGTCTCAAGAACCTAGGTAGTTTCTGCATGTAAAAAGGGCTGTAACGAAAATGTAAAAATGTACATTTTGTTACAGCCCCTTTTTTAATTTACACTTTATTCCATATACAAAACCACTTCTCCACGTTGTAGAGATTGTTGTATATCGATAATTCGCTGATTACTACTTCCTCTAAATGCCAATCCTGGATCTCTTAGAGCATCCACAAATTTCCCATCTACTAAGACATGGCACCGCTCTAATAAGGCTCGCTTTTTAGGACACACTATGAGTTCTTCATAAGTATAACCCGAATAAATCCAGATTGCTTTTTGGGGCGCAACTGCCAACACTCTATCAACCAGAGGTAGTAATCCATCTACATTTTGAAAAGGCTCTCCCCCTAACAAGGTTAATCCACTGCAAGCAGGCGCACTTACATAGGAAAGCAATTTTTCAGTATCTGATTCTCTCCATTCCTCACCAGCAGAAAAGTCTTGATATTCTTCATTAAAGCAATTATAGCAACCATGAGTGCAACCAGTAACGAATAAGGATGTACGAATGCCTTCGCCATTAGCAATATCATATTGTCTAAGCTGTCCATATCGCATAGTACATCCTTCTTTCATAATAATCTTAAATGTGCATCACACGATCTTTAATTTCTTTTGTACGACCTTCATTCCAGAAGTTTTCCCCTAAGTAACCGCAGGTTCTACGAATCACCGTCAACGTATCGCGATTCGTATTGTGGCATCGTGGGCATTCCCATTGCACTTGATCGTTCACGATAATCTCACCATCAAAGCCACATTCATGGCAATAGTCAGATTTTGTATTAAATTCTGCGTAGGAAATCGTATTATAAATATACTGCATCATAGTCAATAAAGCAGGAATATTATTGTTCATATTAGGGATCTCCGCATAGGAAATACAGCCACCTGTGGAGAGACGTTGGAACTCTGATTCAAAAGCAAATTTATCAAATACATTGATTTCTTCACGTACATTCACATGATAACTATTAGTGTAATACCCTTTATCTGTAATATCCGGAATCTCACCAAAACGAGCTCTATCAATGGAAGAAAAGCGATTAGTTAAACTTTCAGCTGGCGTACCATATAAAGCAAATCCGATGTTGTGTTTGCTGCGCCATTCTTCTGTAGCATTGTGCAATCGTTCCATCACTTTTCTAGCAAAACGATGTCCCTCATCCGACGTATTTGATGTACCTACAATGAGCTTTGTCGCTTCGTATAATCCAATATAACCCAAAGAAATCGTCGCATATCCACTTTCTAATAAAGGTCGAATGGGAGCCCCTTTAGGAAGACGTGCAATGGCACCATATTGCCAGTGGATAGGAGATACATCACTTGTGACATCTTTTAATAGTTCATAACGGAACAACAATGCTTTTTCAGCTAAGCCCAAGCGTTTTTCTAAAATATCAAAGAAAGCATCTTCCTTACCTTGCGCCAAAATGCTAATTTGAGGTAGGTTCAAGCTCACCACACCTATATTAAATCGTCCATTAAATACATACTCACCCTTCTCATTTTTCCAAGGAGATAAGAAAGAACGACAACCCATAGGAGCAAATACATTGCCCTCATAGATTTCTTTCATTTTTTTTGCAGAAATATAGTCTGGGTACATGCGTTTCGCCGTACATTGCGCTGCCAATTCTGTTAAATAGTAGTATTCGCTAGTAGGATGTACATTGTGTTCATCTAATACATAAATCAATTTAGGGAAAGCTGGTGTAATGTACACATCAGCTTCATTTTTAATGCCTTGAATACGCTGTTTTAAAATTTCTTCATCGATTAACGCAGCTTCTTTTGCTAGTTCGCTATTCGGATCAAAGTGCATGAACAAGGTTACAAATGGCGCCTGTCCATTGGTAGTCATTAATGTATTGATTTGGTATTGGATGGTTTGAATCCCATCTTTCACTTCTTTTTTCGTCCGTTGCCAAGCAATTTCTTCTGCTTTTGCTACATCTGGAGCCATACCATACACTTCGACTTGTTCTTGTAAGGTCAACTCTAAATATTTATCATAGGATTTCCGTACGTAAGGCGCCAAAATGCGGTCAATCCCATTAATACTTTGACCACCATATTGACCAGATGCAACCTGCGCAATGATCTGTGTTGTTACCGTACATGCCACCTGAAAGGATTTAGGCGTATCAATGCGTTTTCCATTGATAACAGTGCCATTCGTCAACATATCTTCTAAGTTCACTAAACAGCAATTAAACATAGGTTGGATGATATAATCCATATCATGAAAATGAATAGCCCCGCTATCATGCGCTTGTACAATATCTGTAGGAATTAACTTTCTACGAGCAATATCTTTGCTTACTTCACCAGCAATCAAATCACGTTGTGTCGATACAATAGAAGCATCTTTATTAGAATTTTCATCAAGAACTGCCACATTTGATTTATTCAATAAACCAAATACATCTTTATCCGTTGTGTTTTCTACACGTTTGAAAGCTTGTACTGCTTTATAATTTTCATAGGCGCGAGCCGTCGCCGGATTGTTATTTTCTAGGAGTTTATAATATACTTGATCTTCGATAGCATAGATGGTAATATTACGTCCCATTTTTTCAGCATAGGCTTCGATTTCATTGGCGATTTGCAATGCCAATCCTGGCGTATACACACCAGTACTACTATGCATAGCCTTTTCGATAGCCACAATGATTTTTTCTTTATCAAAGGCAGCCTCTTTGCCATCCCGTTTTATTACCTGTATCATAATATAACCTCCTATTGACTCATGTCCCCTATGCCAGTATGAGCATGATGGACATTCGATTTAGTATGAACTATACGCAATATATAACAGATACACTTACTATCTTTACATTGCAAAATTAAATCAAAATGTAGACATATAAAAAGAGCAGTCTCTGTTCCTGTCTATGGTTTGTCTACACCTGTAGAGTATTCTTACTTAATCTTTAGTGTCTAGGCATTAGATAAGTTCTAGAACCATTGTTTTCTTGAACTTACTCATGTGTCTAATCATCTAGTATGGTGTTAGATGTTTCACTAGAGACTACCCTGCACGGATATCATTGACTTTATTTTACAACATCTTGTAGCTAATTTCAATCTAAACCACTATATCATGTATGCTAATTAGATATATTAACCTTATAAAAAATCATAGAATCATATAATTTGGGAGAACTATCACATATTGTGATTCACTAAATTGCATGGATAAAGGATTTTCAGCGAATGACTAATTGATATAGAACATGCATTGACATTCCCTAATCTTTCAACAACAATCTCTGGTCGCTCAGCAATAGATACAATACACCGAATACAAAAAAGCGACTACATCCAGCAGGATCTAATCGCTTTTTTCATAACCTAGGTCTTATAATTTAATCTTTGTAGCAATCCATGCAGATAGAATTGCTTTTACAATATCACCGATGACAAATGGATAGAACAAAATACCCAAAGCCTTTTGTAATCCATCAACAGTGAATGGTATGCTTGCAACAGACATGAAGTACGGCACTGCCGCTACATAGGTAATCACAATACTCACTACCGTAGCTACTATAGCATATCTAAGGAAACTTTTTTCTGTCCCCTTTAAACAACTAACTGCTGTATATGCAATAGGCCAAATCAAAATAAATCCGCCTGTAGGACCCAGTATTTTTCCCATGCCGCCAGTAAATCCAGTAAATACAGGTAATCCGACTGCTCCTAACAGTACATAGACTAATAATGTCAAAAACGCTTGTTTTGGTGGCAAAAGTAAACCAATCAAACATAAGGCAATGGTAATTAAAGAAATCATTCCCACACCCATAGGGTTTGGAATCGATAATTGTGCCATTACACAGGCTAATGCCACTAATAACGCCATTTTTGTCAAATCTCTAGTCTGTAACATTCGCTAACTCCTCTTCATAAATCCATTTACAATGGGCACGCCCACCATGAGTGCCGACTAATTCACACTCACCAATTTGCGTATGCTTTTTCGAATGGATCATAAGTTTTTCTACAGAAATAACATCTCCACCATAAAACGGTGCGGAAAAAGTAATATCTAATTGAAGTAACATTGCTTCATCTAACACATGATGTGCCATATGTGATAGAACCATTAGTTCCGGTACTACAGGAATTTCTTCTCGATAGATAGGATTATTATCCTGAATAGCATCAGCAAATTCAAGAATGGATTCCGGTGTAAATACGAACTTTGTTCTTGTTTTATCTTTCAATTCACCTGGCCAAACCTTTGGCATTTCTCCCAATGAAACTTCATCATGATGATTCCGTTCAGAATCAAACCGTTCTAACATCGTGGACACCAAAGTGCCTTTCGAATTACAAACAGTCACTATATGTTCTTGCTTTCTTGGGGTATAGTTAATTTGTAACTGTGGTGATCTTGTAGTTCGTTTGAATTGCACATTACGTACAATCACGGTATTAGGAATTTCCCTTACACTTGTCAAGCCCTTACATAGTGTATGCATAGTGCCTCCTCCCCATAGCATGGGTTATACTGGATCTTACAAGCTTACATGATTCTTACATTCTGTTACACTTTTATTATAATTAATCAAACTGTAGATAGTCAACCTATTTTTCAAATTAATTGTTTACATATAGTGATTGCCTATTCATATGTATCATATAATAAAATCAAAAGGACTGTAATACAGAGTTTACACTCTTACACTACAGTCCTAACATGATGAAAACTAGTACACCAGATAAGCTACTTTCAAATTAGAAAGAATATCCTACACCTGCATGCAATCCTTTTACATCAGTTTTATTTTGGTTCATATTATATTGGTCGTATTGATAATACACATTCAAATCAATATCTGGACGTAATCCATAGGAAGCTCCTACTTGGTATGTTCCTTTGATATCGTTGCCGAAACCTACTTTAGCAAAGCCTTCAATTTTATCAGCTAATTGAGTATGTCCAATTACACCTGCTTGATAACCAAATCCATTTTGTTTAGGTCCCATATCTACATAGGTACCAGCGCCATAGACATTGATATTAGGATGTACCGCATAGGCTCCGGCTAATTGATGATCTTTGATATCTGTTCCTGTACGATGCACTTTATTAAAAGAATATTGTGCAGCTAAATTATCGGATACACCTTGTTGTGCAGATACACCAAAACCATCTTTACGTTTTGTGTCTTGTGCTGTTTTTTTAGATAGAGAATATTCAACGGCTACTTTCGTTTCACCGGCATTAATATTTGTCACAGGAACAGTAGCTGCAAATGCAGAAGCACTAAAGGCAGCTAACACTGCTGTGGCTACTATGATTTTCTTCATAATATCCTCCTTGTATGATAGTTTTATCGTTTCATGAAAGCTGGTACGTCTGGAGAGTTTCCTGTAGCGCCAAATGGGCTTTTACGAGCAAAACCATTTGAAGAGCCTTGGTCACCGAAACCAGTAGCAACAACAGTAATGAATACCTTGTCACCAACATTTTCATCGATAACAGAACCGAAGATAATATTTGCTTCTGGATCCGCAGCTTCAGAAATAATTTCAGCTGCTTCATTGATTTCAAATAGGCTTAATTCTTCGCTACCTGTAATGTTTAACAAGATACCTTTTGCGCCGTCGATGGAAGTTTCCAACAATGGGCTGTTGATGGCTTGTTTCGCAGCATCTACAGCACGATTTTCACCTTCACCTACGCCGATACCCATCAATGCTTCACCTTGGTTCGTCATGATAGTTTTTACGTCAGCAAAGTCTAGGTTAATTAAACCTGGTTTTGTAATTAAGTCAGAAATACCTTTGATGCCTTGACGCAACACTTCATCAGCAGTCAAGAACGCATCTTTCAAGGATGTTTTACGGTCAATGATACCTAATAAACGGTCATTTGGAATTGTGATGATTGTATCCACTTTACCAGTTAATGCTTCAATACCACGTTCAGCTTGTTCCTTACGTTTTTTACCTTCAAAGCCGAATGGTTTTGTTACAACACCTACTGTTAATGCGCCAGCTTCACGAGCACATTCTGCTACTACAGGAGCTGCACCAGTACCAGTACCACCACCCATACCAGCAGTTACGAATACCATATCAGCGCCTTGCAATGCTTTTAAAATATCTTCGCGACTTTCTTCAGCTGCTTCACGGCCTACTTCTGGATTAGCACCAGCGCCTAAGCCTTTCGTAGCTTTCTCACCGATTTGGATACGAACAGGTACATTAGTACCATCTAAGGCTTGTGTTTCTGTGTTAGCCACTAGGAAATCAACATTTTCCAAGTCGCTGCCAATCATACGAGATACGGCATTTCCGCCGCCGCCACCAACACCAATAACTTTAATTTTTGCAAACTCTGACATCGAATGCTCCTCCTCTTTACTAGAGATATATTTCATATACTTTTACAATGACATTATACTACTAGTCTATCTTATCATTTATAATTTGCTTTTATTTTACAATATATTTTATATTTTTTCAATGAAAGTCAATCATTGTCTTTATTTTTTCTATGTATGTAGTCGTTTTGTTAATAATAATCTACGAATAGCCGCTGTATTTTGAAATAGTCGCAACCCAAATGAGATCAGTGCCACATAATATAAATCTATACCAACCTCATTCCCTAAAAACACCAATAAAGCTGCTAATAAGGAGTTGGAAAAGAACCCTGTAATAAATATAGATAATCCAAATGTTCTTTCTATGGCTGCTCTCGTACCTCCAAAGACAGAATCCAAAGCAGCCAGGAGTGCCACAGAAGTATATTTAGCATAGGCTACTGGTATATCAAAAGGAGTCATAATACCAATGACAATCCCTAGTATCAAACCGCCTATAACCCATACGTATACCATCATTGACCTCCCTTCACCTTGATGTAATTTTGTTTTATCGTTCCATCATAAGCTGGGACCATTACATGATCTTCATCTTGAATTTTTACTTCAATGCCCCAATATTTAAGAGACTCCACGACTCCCCCTCTCATAGTAAGGGCCGAATGCAATGTTTTCGTGTCTCCAATAGCTTTAATGATAAATGGTGGGGCGAAAATTTTTCCATTGACTGTAACAGTAGGACCGGAGCAACGAATTTCCGAAGTTCCTATCAACCGTTGGTCATTAATAGAAATAGCCTCTGCTCCCGCCGCCCTCAATTCATTAACAATGCGAAGCATATCTTCATCATGAATTAAGTATAAATTAGGATTTTCTCCATCTTTCACTGGCGTTTTGCTATCCGTTATGGTTAAGACTACGCCTGGACCTTCTACATCGACTAAGGAAGCCCTAAGGGATAATAGCCGATTTTCTTCTTTCATCCCTTCCAGACTTCCTTCTTCTTTCATAGTAGCAATTTGTTTTTTGAGGCCCGCCCGTTCTTCTTGAAGAGAATTAATCTTTAGCGCCAATTCTCCACTTCTTTGTAAGTTTATATTGCCCTCTGCAATAGTTTGTGTCATTCTGTACTGCGTAACAAGCATGACCCCTACAATCATACTTACTACGGCTATGGCGATACGCCCTTGTTTCAACTTTGTACTCCTTTATTGCGTTTTAATAAAAGGGGATTTAATATTTACATCGATAAACTCAGCAGATACATGACGTTGTGCAATATCCACAAGCATATCTGCAGTTATTTTTGCTTTTTCTTCTAAATTATTACGATCACCAATATGAATTGGCAATCCTTCTACCGTATAGGCAATCATTTTATCAGCATCACCTACATTGATTTCACCAATTTGTTTTCGTTTATCTTCTGTGAAAGCCTCCATATATGTAATGGCTCCACGGATTCCCTCAGCTTCGATAGTATCACCTAATAAAGCATTCCCTAACCGCACTCCAGAAATAATAGGAACTGTTGTGTCAGGAATGGTAGCACTACTGGCGATAACCATACCGTTTCTATCCAAAGAAACAAATCCAAATTGAGAAGGAACTACAACCAACGCCTTTCGTTCTTTCACATCTACCTGCAAAGTAAGTGGTAATGCATAAGATACATGTGCCGTATCCACACGTATATCCTTTTGCAAACGCTCTTCTAAAGCGCCCGTTCTAACCCGCAAAATATTGACAGGATACCCTAAATCACCTATGTGTACCACATCTTCTGACGTTAATTGACTAGTTCCTGTCACCTGAATTTGACCAATTGGCAACGGTAATGTAAAGAGACCGATTAATATGCAGGCCCCGATGACTACTTTCCAGACTGCTGGCTTTGATTGTTTACGTGGTTTTGACTTCCGTCTACGTCGTACACGCTTAGGTCCTTCTGGTGTATCTATGGTCACAACTTCCCAACCATCTTCTATAGGATGCCTCTGTCTTTCATTCCTTGGTTGTTCCTCAAATGGAGGAACACGCTGCTCCTCTTGCGTTTGAAACCCATTTACATTCATAGTGACTCCTAAAATTTATGCAATCCAGCTGAATGAAGAATTTGTTCGCACAATTCAGGAAATTCAATTCCTATAGCTTTTGCTGCTTTAGGTACTAAAGATGTAGCCGTCATACCTGGTACTGTATTATATTCCAGTACAAACATGTCATCGGTACTGTTCATCATAATGTCCACACGAATGACACCAGCGCATTGCATTTGTTGATATACAGCTTCGCCAATGCGTTGCATAGTAGTAGCTTGTTCTTCTGTAATTGGTGCTGGAACTAAATAATCAGTAGCACCCGTTGTGTATTTAGAAGCATAATCGTATTCACCAGAGTGTGGTCGAATTTCAATTACCGGCAATGCTTTACCATCTAATACAGATACAGTAAATTCTCTGCCATCAACAAATTCTTCTACTACGATGACATGGTCTATGTCTAATACTTGTTTGACTTCTGCATCAACAGTTGCTTCATCTTTAATAATAGCGACACCAATACTAGATCCTTGACTAGCTGCTTTCACAACAAATGGAACTTTGAAATTAGCATGAATATCTTTTAGAATTGATTCCACAGATTCTAATTGGCTATCGTAGGATTTTGAATTTGCTGTGGGAATGTGAGCTCCTAAAAATACATATTTGCTCATTTTTTTATTCATGCCTACCGCATGAGCCATAACGCCAGATCCTGTGTAAGGAATACCAGCCATTTCTAGGGCTCCTTGTAAGGCTCCATCTTCACCATATTTACCATGGATTGCATTAAATACGATGTCGCATTGTAAAGCTTGTAAATCTTGTACTACTGTATTAGGATTACATTCTAATGTGGTAGCTGCATAGCCTTTACTTTGTAATGCTTCTACAATAGCTGCCGCCGTTCTTCTAGATACATCAGCTTCTTTTGATGGTCCTCCCATGAGGACAATAATACGTTTATCTTTCACTTTATTTTTCCTCCAATAAAGCTAATAGTTTAGGTCCAAATTGATTAATATTACCTGCCCCCATAGTGATAACTAAATCATTAGGTTGAATAAACTCTAATACAGTTTCTGGCAAAGTATTTACATCTGCCACATAATGAATCTCTTTACCAGTCAATTCTTTAATCATCAATGGAATGGACATACCATCAATTCCAGCCTCAGGTTTTTCACCAGCACTATAAATATCTGTAATAAAAACTAGATCAGCTTCTTTGAAAGCCGTGCCGAATTCACGTAGTAACAATTTGGTACGACTATATCGATGGGGTTGGAATAGAATTACTACACGGTGGTCTTCTAGAGATTTTGCCGCTTTAATTGTAGCCGCAATTTCTGTAGGGTGATGTGCATAATCATCTACCACCCAAACGTCTTTTACATGACCTTTCGTTTCAAAACGACGTTTCGCCCCAATAAATTTACGCAATGCTTGAGCAACTACTTCAAAGGAGATTCCTTCTCCCAAGGCCACTACAAGTGCTCCTAGTGCATTCAACGCATTATGTTGGCCCGGTACAGCTAAGCGTAATGTACCTAGCACAGTATCGTTATGAACCACTTCAAAGGTAGTAATCCCTTGTTCAATGCGCAAGTTCTCAATACGATAATCGTTGCCTGCCCCTAAACCATACGTAATGCATTGACGTTTAATATCTGGCATAATCCGTCGAATTGATGGATTATCACCACATACCACAGCAATACCATCTTCTGGCAATTTCATAGAAAATTCTGTGAAAGCTCGTAATAAGTTTTCCACCGTCCGGTAATGGTCCATATGGTCATTTTCAATATTCGTGATTACAATACGCTTAGGATTTAGATGCAAGAAAGAACCATCACTTTCATCAGCTTCAGCAATACTATATTTACCTTTACCTACATGACTACTGCCATTTAAATAATCAACTTCTCCACCGATGATGATAGTTGGATCTTGATTTGCTTCCATAAAAATTTGTCCAATCATAGACGTAGTGGTAGTCTTACCATGTGCACCAGCAACAGCAATACCATAAGTTTCATCTAACACTGCTTTCACCACGTCCGAACGGTGTAAAATTGGAATATTTCGTTCTCTAGCTCCGACAATTTCAGGATTATCATCATGAATCGCAGTAGAGCGAATAACCACATCTACTCCTTCTACATGTGCAGCATCATGGCCCATAAAAATTGTAGCCCCTGCATTTCTAAATTTTTCTGTAATGGCAGATTCTTGGATATCGGAACCAGATACAATAAATCCTTTTTCAATCAATACATGCGCAATAGCACGCATGCCAGAACCTGCAATTCCAATTAAATGTATACGTTGATAGGTATCTAACATAGAGATACTCCCTCCTATGATTTCTTAATGGATAGTGCCAACTTAGCAATTTCTATAGCTGCCTCAGGCTTTCCTAATTGTAATGTAGCTTCAGCCATACGTTCACGACATCTCTGATCCGCTAACATTGCATCTACCGCTTGCAATAACCTTGTACCGTTTAATTCTTTATCTACTATCATCGTAGAAGCACCTGCCTCTACAAATGCTTTCGCATTAAATGTTTGATGGTCAGCAGCTGCATAAGAATAAGGGATTAAAATAGATGGTATGCCACGCACCGCTAATTCTGCTAGCCCTATTGCTCCCGATCTAAAAATCGCCATATCTGATGCAGCCATGGCCATATCCATATTGTCTAAGTAAGGAACAATATGTGATGTAGGACTGTAAACATCTTCTACAGATATGCCTAATCCCTCACAAACACGCCTGTATTCATCAGTACCTGTAGCGTGGATAATTTTAATATCCTCTCTGCCTTTGTAGTGTTCATGAACGGCTTGCATCGCTGTATTAATACTCCGTGCACCACGAGATCCTCCAGCTACTAAGATAGCTGTTTGATCATCTTGTAAACCAAAGTACGCTCTAGCCTCTTCCCGATTTGCAGTCACTACACTAGGACGTACCGGATTGCCCGTATATATAACTTTCTTTGCACTTAGAAAATGTGGAATCGCTTCTTCATATCCTACAGCTACCACATCTACAAAGCGACTTAAAATTTTATTCGTTATGCCTGGTACTACATTTTGTTCTTGAATTAATGTAGGAATTCCACGCAAAGCAGCTGCTAATAATAGAGGACCACATACATAGCCACCAGTACCTATGACAATGTCTGGCTTATAATCAGAGATTAATTGATTGGCTTTCCACAAGGAGGACAGTGTTTTACCTGCAGTTACTAAAGTATCTAAGGACAATTTACGTTGCAATCCTTGTACAGGTAATGTAGTAAATGGAATCTCTTCTTTAGGAACAATCCGCGACTCAAGGCCTCTTTCAGTTCCTACATAAAGAAAGTTAGCATCTACCATTGTTTCTAATGTTCTATAAATCGTGAGGGCTGGATAAATGTGACCTCCAGTACCTCCACCTGAAATCATGATATTCATGTATGCCCCCTTACAATCGTTCTACTAATCTTCGGAAATGATCGCCTCTATCTTCAAATCGTGTATACCAATCGAAACTTGCACAAGCTGGAGATAATAATACTACATCCCCTTCTTCCGCTATACGAGCACTTAAGGATACTGCATCTTCCATAGATTCACAACGATGAATATGTGGCACTCCCACTTTAACAGCGGCTTCAGCAAAACGCTGTGCTGCTTCACCAATAAGAATTAGCTCTTTTACATTGGTTTTCACTAGCTCCATCATTTCTTCCAGATCTGTCATTTTATCTTTGCCGCCTGCAATCAATACAAGAGGTGCAGTAAAAGACTCTAAGGCTTTAATAGTAGAGTCCGTATTAGTTGCTTTAGAATCATTATAATACGTAACTCCATTTAGGGTACGAATTCTTTCTAAACGATGTGCCACACCATGAAATTTTGCAATAGCCTGATAAATATCTTCTACAGGCACGCCCAATGCGTAGGTTAGGGCAATTACACTCAAAATGTTTTCAATATTGTGAGACCCTGGAATATGGATATCTTTTGTCGTAATGACTGGCACTGAGTTACCATGCATTACTGCATAGCATGTATTGTTTTCAAAATACGCTCCATCTGTGACAGGTCGTTCTTGACTAATTCCTAACACATGTCCTTTTACTCGTTTTGCCATGTCAGCCACAATAGGGGAATCAAAATTTAAAACTGTCCAATCTCCTAATTCTTGATTACGGAAAATATTTTCCTTAGCCTCTTGGTATCGTTCCATCGTTTTATGACGTAACAAATGGTCTGGCGTCACATTTAACAATATAGCCCCTTTGGTGCGGAACTTATCAATACTCTCCAATTGGTAGGATGAAAGCTCAGCCACGAGTACACCTGTTTCAGGTACTGCCAAGGCTTGCTCACTAAGAGAATAACCAATATTACCACCTACATAGACATCCCATTTTGCTTCTTTCAACACTTCTGCCAATAAAGAAGTCGTTGTAGTTTTGCCATTCGTACCTGTAACACCTAAAATAGGAGCTTTTGATACTTCATAAGCAATTTCTACTTCCCCTACTACAGGAATATTTCTTTTTTTTGCCTCTTGAATGATGGGTATCTCTAAAGAAATACCAGGTGATACAACTACTCTCGTAGCCGTATCAAGTAACACAAAATCTTGTTGTCCAGTAATCACTTCTATATGATTCTCTGCCAAACGCTGGCTTTCAGCTGGATCAAAATCAATTTTTTTATAATCATTAAGCGTCACTGTAGCGCCTAATTTAGCCAACGTGTGGGCCACGCCAATACCACTAAGACCAGCACCTAATACTAATATATGCGAACCTGAATAATCCATTCTAACCACCTAACCCTATATGCAAGAATAACGGCTCTTACTAGTAGAGCCGTAATCTATATTATTTCATGCTTAACAGTGCAATGCCTAACAAAGCCGTTACCAAAGAAACAGCCCAGAATACATATACCACTTTTCGCTCACTCCAGCCACCTAATTCAAAGTGATGGTGTATAGGGCTCATACGGAAAATACGAACCCCTCTAGTTTTAAAAGAGGCTACCTGTAAAATAACAGATAATGCTTCTACTACAAATACAAAGCCTATCACAATTAATAGAAGTTCTGTTTTTGTAGCAATGGCCATCCCCGCAAAAGCACCACCTAATGCTAGGGAGCCCGTATCACCCATAAATACTTTCGCCGGATTTGCATTGAAATATAAGAATCCCAAGCAAACCGCACTTACAATGATACCAAAGAAAGTGACACTTAAGGAGCCTACTAATAATCCTACCACTGCGAAGGCAGCCCCTGCAATAGCAGAAATACCAGTTGCCAATCCATCTAAGCCATCAGTTAAGTTAACAGCATTCGTTGTTCCTAAAATAATGATAAATGCCAATATATAATAAGCATAACCAAGATCTATAGTGATATCTACTAGTGGAATCCACAAAGTAGTTGGCAAGGCTGCATAGGCAATAGAGATATAGCAAAATACAATTGCTAGCACTGCTTGACCTAGTAATTTTTGTTTCGCCGTTAATCCTAAGTTACGGCGCTTGACAGCCTTAATGAAATCATCACTAAATCCTAATGCACCATGGCCTAATGTTAAAAATAATAGCATCCATAATGTTACAGAATAGGGTGGTACTATGCAAACTGTAATGACTAAAGCTAGCATCATAAATAATCCGCCCATTGTTGGTGTTCCAGCTTTAGCTAAATGTGCCTGAGGTCCATCTTCACGAATCGACTGTTGTGCTTTCAATCGCTGCAATAGAGGAATCCCTATTTTACCGAATACTAATGTACTTACTAGGGCTAAGCCAAAGGCTAATGCATAGTCCATATTCATGTCACATGTCTCCTTACTTATTCATGTCGTTCTTTAAAATCTTCAATAATACGTTCCATTTTTAGGCCACGGGACCCTTTCACTAGAATCACATCACCTTCTTGTCTTACATCATAATAGGCATTGGCAATATCAAGATGACTCTTTCCTACATAGACATAAGGAACCCCTGCTTCTTTTGCTACGGAGGCTGTTATTTTCATCATATCGCCGAAGGTAAACACCATATCATAGTGCTCTTCTCCGAGAATCCTGCCAATCTCTTCATGAGCTATTTTGGAATGCTCACCTAACTCTAACATATCTCCTAGCATAGCAATTTTACGTGTCCCTTGCAACTGTCCCATAGCTCGAATGGATTCTGTCATACTATTTGGATTTGCATTGTACGCATCATTTAATACTGTGAAAGTTGGAAAAGCTACAATCTCTTGACGCATAGGTATGCCTGGAAACTCTTTAAAAGCCTCCACAATTTCTGCTTTTGACACACCTAAAATGGTACCCACTGCAATAGCAGATAATGCATCATATACATTGTGAATCCCAATCATTGGCAAAAATATATTCCAATCACCTGATGTATCACAAACGGTAAAGTTAATCCCTTTTGACGTATATTCTAATTGAGTTCCTTGTACGTGAGAACCTGCTTGCATACCATAAGTTATAACCTTGGCATCCGTTACCTCTTCCATAGGCAATACAAAAGGATCATCATGATTTAATACAGCTGTTCCCGTACTTGGTAAGGCTTCAATTAATTCTTGTTTAGCTTTTCCAATATTTTCTTGAGACCCTAATAGTTCAATATGGCTAGTGCCTACATTGGTAATAACACCAATTGTAGGTTCTGCAATCTCCGCTAATTCAGCAATTTGACCAAGTCCACGCATCCCCATTTCAAGAACGCATACATCATGCTCTTCTGTCAACTGTAATAACATCTTCGGTACACCGATTTCGTTATTATAATTTTTTTCTGTTTTTAGCACTGTAAAAGCTTTTTCTAACACAGCGCTAATCATTTCTTTTGTGGTTGTTTTCCCAGAGGAACCAGTAATCCCAATGATAGGTATAGGAAAGCGTCTACGATGATAGGTTGCTAACTGCTGATACGCTCGTAATGTATCTTCTACTTCAATACAGACTAAGCCATCAATGGTTTTTCCACGTTTCACCACAGCACCTGTAGCACCGCGTTCTTTGGCAACTGTTAAGAAGTCATGACCATCAAATGTCATCCCTTCCAATGCCACAAATAAACCATTTTCTCTAATCGTCCTTGTATCTGTCGATACATCAGCAAAAGTGCAAGCACTTATTTCTCTACAAGTTCCTTGTGTTGCCTCTAATACTTCTTGCACTGTAAATTGTGCCATATTATCTCTCCTTCAAGGCTTCTCTTGCCACTTCACGATCATCAAAGTGGATCGTTTCCTCTTTTAAAATTTGATAATCTTCATGACCTTTACCAGCAATGATAACTACATCTCCTGTAGTTGCCTCTTTGATTGCCTTATGAATTGCTTCACGACGGTCTACAATGACTTCATAGGTAACACCATCATGTAAACCTTCTTTCACACCCACCTCTACATCTTTTACGATTTGTACAGGATCTTCTGTTCGAGGGTTATCAGAAGTCACAAATACGCGATCTCCAAACTGTGATGCAATACGCCCCATGATAGGGCGTTTGGTAGCATCTCTATCTCCACCACAGCCAAAGACCACTAAGATGCGATTTTCTACAATTTTCTTCGCTGTTTGCAGAATATTTTCTAATCCATCTGGCGTATGAGCATAATCTACAACGACTGCAAAATCTTGCCCTTCTTCAATCAATTCAAATCGACCTGGTACGGCTGTAAAAGTAGATAATGCTTTCACAATTTGTTCCATTGTCAACCCTTCATACAAAGCAGCCCCCACGGCAGCCAAGGTATTATATACATTGAACATACCAGCAATTTTCGTAGAAATTGGATAGTTTTTGCCATCATAGGATAGAGTAAATTGGGATGATTTAGCAGTAATCGCCAAATCAGAAGCATTCATTGTGCCTTTTCCTTCTGTACTGTATGTAATCATAGGTGCCGTGGTCACATCTACAATCGCTTGACCATAGGCATCATCTACATTGATAACAGCGCCCTTACCTTCTTTCACTTGATAGGAAGCACTCACTTGTTTAAATAACTTCGCTTTTGCCGCTAAATAATTATCGAATGTTTTGTGAAAATCTAAGTGATCCTGCGTTAAATTAGTAAACACAGCCGTATCATATTCTACACCTGCTGTACGTCCTAATGCTAAGGCATGAGAGGAAACTTCCATAATACAATGTGTGACACCAGCATCTACCATTTGTTGTAAAATTTGCTGCAAATCAGCTACATCTGGTGTGGTGTTATGAATTGGATAGGATTGGTCATCAATCAAAATATGTACGGTCCCAATAATCCCCACTGTGTAACCTTGGGAGCGCAACATATGACCAATAATATGAGTCGTGGTAGTTTTACCATTCGTTCCTGTTACACCAATCATACGCATTTTCGATGCTGGATAATCATAGAAAAAAGGAACAGCATCTTGTAGTGCTTGTCTTGTATCTTTAACGTACAGTACAGCTACATGGCCCGGCACCGACACTGGTTTGGACGCAATAATCGCCACAGCACCGTCCTCCACAGCTTTCTCTACAAAATTATGAGCATCCACTGTAGCACCCACTAAACAAATAAACAAGCTACCTTCTTGTACTGTTCTAGAGTCAGCCGTAATATGGCTAACAACAGATGTCAAAGGACCTTCTACCATCGTAGGAGATACAACCTTTACAATTTCTTCCACACGTTTCATATTAATTCCTCCAATCATAGAGAAAGCAGCCCAAAAGGACTGCCTTCATCATTCTCTAATATCCTTTTTCATCGTCACATTACGTTCTTCCACTGTATTTTTGCTAGTGTAAACGAAGTTATCTGGTAATACCATGCCAAGTTTTTGTTGCGCTATTTTTTGAATGCGCGTAGGAGATCTTAATTCTGCTAAGCCTAAATTATATTCATAGTTAGTACGATTTTCTAATACAATTTGTTCCTGCAAGTTGACTGTTTCTTTACGTGCATTTTCTGTTACACCCGTTAAGAGCAAGCAAGTCATCCCTAAGACCATCGCCAGCAATACAGTTAACAAACACTGACGCATATCTGGGGTTAAATCCCAAATAAACGCTTGTGTTTTCACTTTCTTTCTTCTGACGGGCTCTACATAAGGTGCTGATTGCTCCCAGTACGCAGCCTTTCGTACTAACATAATGATTCCTCCTAACTATAATTTCACGGCTACCCTCAACTTGGCACTACGGGACCGTGGATTCTCTTCTACTTCTTCTTTACTTGGCTCTATAGCCTTATTTTTTGCTTTTACTGTAGGTACATGATGACACACACAGACTGGTAAATTAGGTGGGCACGTACATCCCTGTGCTAACTCTTTAAAAGTTTGCTTTGTAATTCTATCCTCTAAGGAATGGAATGTAATCACTGCAATTCTTCCACCTGGTTGTAACATGGATACAGCATCTACAAATGCATCATGTAAAATTTGAAGCTCCTGATTCACTTCTATACGAAGTGCTTGGAATGTTCGTTTGGCTGGATGTGGTCCCTCTTGTCTAGCCTTTGCAGGTATGGCACGTTTGATGATATCCACCAACTGAAAGGTTGTCACTATAGGCGCTTTTTCTCTAGCTTCTAGAATGAATTGAACAATTCGTTTAGCCCATCGCTCTTCACCATAGTCCCAGATAATACGATATAAGTCTTCACCAGAATAGGTATTTACAATAGTTTCTGCCGTTAAAGCTTCTGTTTGATTCATACGCATATCCAACGGACCATCTTGCATATAGGAAAAGCCTCGATCCGCAGTATCTAATTGATGACTCGATACACCTAAATCAAAAACGAATCCATCGACTTCAAAAATACCTGCCTCGTGTAATGCTTGCTTTAAGTTAGAGAAATTAGTTTTGATGACTTTCACCTGGCAAGTCAAATCAGCTAATCGCTGAGATGCTGCCTCTAATGCCGCTACGTCTTGATCTAAACCAATCATCATACCTTCTGAAGATAATCGCTCACCGATAGCATGGGAATGTCCCCCACCACCTAATGTACAATCCACATAGGTTCCATTTGGTTTAATCGCCAATCCGTCTAGCGTTTCATTGAGTAATACACTCACATGATGAAAGTTCATAATGCCTCACTTAAAATCCAATATCATCCAAATCAAGTTCTTCTGCCATGGCCTCAATATTTCCGTAAATTTCGTTGTTATACGCTTCCCAACGAGTTTTACTCCAAATCTCGATGCGTTCACCATTACCAACTACAACCACGTCTTTTTTCAACTCACCGTGGGCGCGAAGATTACTTGGTATCAATACACGGCCTTGTTTATCAAACTCAAGGTCTGCTGCACCACCTACAAAAAAACGTACCAAACTACGTTGGTTGGCTTTATTGGAACTTTTAGAACTTAATTTTTTTGCTAGTTCTTCAAATTTTTCTTGGGTATAAATGGCTAAGGTATTGTCAAAATATCGTGTTACAACACAGGTGTCCCCCAGTTGTTCACGCATTTTGGCAGGAATTATCATGCGCCCTTTACTATCGATTGTATGTGAAAATTCACCTTTAAACATAGCAAGGACACCTCCTTTTCTCTCACCTTTTTGCCCTTTTTACCACTATATGGTAAATTTTACCACAATTCCCCACTTTTCACAACAAAATAACCACTCATTTTATAGATATTTATACTTTTTTCCCTGCAATTTGTTAATAGCGAACACTTATTTTAAATATTTATGTATATGTTCGTATACTCAATATAATATCGAACATTTTTGACCGTGTAACATGGTGGGGAAAAGTGGAGGAATTTTTCCATTTTTACTCATTTTTTATATTACAAACAGTATAACGAAACATCTCGCACCTAAAAAGACATAACTATGAAAATCATTCAAACATATATAAACACCAAGTGGGAAATGCAAAAAAGATAGCCGAATCATAGATTCAGCTATCTTTTTTCACCGCTATAATAACTATTCAATTGTCTCTATCTTTTCTCTTCTTTTATAATTGACCCACTCGTTTCATTGCATCATAAATTCGCTGTGCCAATCCAGTAATTTGTCGTTTTGGAATAGAGCATACAGCAATACGAACACCACCAGATACAGGAATTAAAAATACATTTTCTTTCTTCAATTCATCTGCCAAAGCTTTCGGGTTATCGCTTGGAATCGTCGCAAAGAAACCACCCATATATGGCAACATTGGTAAGCCGATTGCTTTTCCTTCACACTCTAAAATACCTGCCCGTTCTTCTACAAGACGAGAGTAACAATTACGTTCTTCTTCATAGCATTTTAATTTTTTAGGATCAAGCACAATATTGGCTACTGTACGCATCGCTGGTCGATTAATATTAGACCAAGTACCACGAGATGTCATTTGGTTAATGTCAAAAAACTCCTGTGCCACTTCTTTATCAGAAGTAATACCTAACATACAACCAACACGCTGACCGTACATAGTAAAACCTTTAGAGATACTATAACATACTACTGTTAAAATATTTTTTGACAAATGTTCAAATTTTTTAAAGAATCGGCGCACCTTTTCCTTAGGTCCAGAGAAATCAATATACGCAGCATCAACTCCAATAATCACTTTGTTTCTTCCTGCACTTACTAACCGATTTGCAAGCTCTAATACTTTATCCCAATCACTGTCACATAGAGAGAAACCTGTTGGATTATTACCAGGTGTATTAAAAATAACTAGAATATTCTCTTGTTTTTTAGCTATGTCTAATACTAAGGCTTCTAACGCCTCGAAGTTAAACTCATAGTTCTCATTGAATAGAGAGTATGTAAGTAATTCGCGTCCATTGTCATGGCATATTTGTTTGTACGCCCCCCAATACCAATCTGCAGTGATCACCGTATCACCCAACTCTGTATAATTGTGAACTAAATGATGAATCCCACCTGTACCACCAGCTGTGGCTATCCCTTCAATATAGGCATCAGGTCTAGATTGTCCGAAGCATTCTTGTTTACATGCTTCCACAAACTCTTTTAATCCCTCAATCGGTGCATATGCAACATATTCATTGCGTGGTAAATTACGAAACTCATCTTCTACCACTTTCAAGAAAACAATATCACCATTTTCATCTAGGATAGATCCGACAGTTCCATTTAACACGTTTTCTTTGCCATATTGTCTTGCTGCCTCTTGGGCTTGTGAGTTTGTTGCAAAGATCACATCATTTGCTTTTTTCCCATGCGCTTGTTTTGCTGCCATACTCATAGTAAACACCTTCCTATAGTAGTTATATATTTTTACTTATATTACTAGTTTACAAGAAAAATGATTCTCCTACAAGACATATAGCTCATGTATACACAATAGTTTTTAGTACTATTCAACTTTTTCTATTTTGAAAGTATCTCCTGTACACCATATCTAGCATGTAATGAAATGTATATGCCATTATATAATCATTTCTGTATATTCTTGTGATCGCATGTACGCTAATTTCTCATTGTAACAACTATGCACTTAAAATAAAGAAAACAAAAAGCAGATACACAACCACAATAGATTGTATATCTGCTATCTTTATATACTTACCTGTTAAAGGCAATGTACCTATGTTAAATCCTATATATATCTTTATATGTCTATATATATTTCTCTAGAATATTCAAGATAAAAATTAAGAAATTATTCCACTTTACCACCTAAGTATGCTTCCATAACTCTAGGGTCGTGGCGAATGTCTTCGGCTGGGCCGGAAAGAACGATTTTACCCGTTTCTAGTACATATGCATAGTCAGCAATTTTCAAAGCTTGACGTACATTTTGTTCAACTAACAATACGGTTGTTCCTTCGGCGCTGATTTCCTTGATAACTTCAAAGATTTCATTCACTACCAATGGAGCCAAACCCATAGATGGTTCATCGAGCAACAACAATTTAGGACGAGCCATCAAAGCACGACCTATGGCAAGCATTTGTTGTTGTCCACCAGACAAAGTTCCACCTAATTGGTAACTACGTTCGTCAAGGATAGGGAAACGTTTAAACACTTTCTTAATATCAGCCTCGATATCTTTGTCGTTACGAATATAAGCGCCCATTTCTAAATTTTCATAGACACTCATATCCTGTAAAATTTGTCGTCCTTCTGGAACTAGAGAAATGCCCGCTTTCACAATATCATGAGTCTTCATAGAGGTAATATCCTGACCCTCGAAGGTAATACGACCTTCTGTTGGTTTTACCAATCCCATGATGGAACGCATAGTTGTGGATTTACCGGCACCATTGGCACCAATCAAAGACACAATGGAACCTTGAGGAACTTCTAAGTTAATAGATTTTAACGCTGTAATATGACCATAACCGGCTACTACATTTTCAATATTTAACATATTATTCCTCCTTTCCTAAGTAGGCTTCGATTACATCTGGGTTGTTTTGAATTTCTTGCGGAGTACCTTCGGCAATCTTTTTACCAAAGTTTAGTACTGCTAAGCGATCACAAATATTCATCATCAATGCCATGTCATGTTCTATGACCACAACAGTGATACCTAAATCACGGATTTTACCGATTAATTGGCGGAGTACTTCTGTTTCACTATCATTCATACCTGCTGCTGGTTCATCCAACAAAATCAATTGCGGATGCGTTGCCAAGGCACGGGCAATTTCCAAACGACGTTGCTTACCATATGGTAACGATGTGGCTACTTCTTCTGCATCTTCTTCTAAGCCAACCAGTTTTAAAAACTCATAGGCAATACCACGGCAACGCTCTTCTTCAATGTGTTGGCGTTTTGTACGGAAGAAGCTAGACAATACACCAGAACCTGTACGACAATGCATACCGGTCAATACAGTCTCCAACGCCGTCATATTACCGAATAAACGGATATTTTGGAACGTTCTCGCAATCCCCATCTCCACTGTACGATGTGGTTTAATGCCCACTACATTCATACCATCGAAGACAATATTGCCAGTACTTACCGGAAACACCCCGGTAATTAAGTTGAACAATGTTGTTTTGCCAGCACCATTTGGTCCGATCACACCAAAGACTTCCCCTTGGTTCACTTGGAAGGTAACACCTGTCAAAGCAGCCACACCGCCAAAGCTTTTACTTACATCATCTAATTGTAATAGCATGGGTTACCTCCTATTCTTGACCAGACTTGCTCTGTGCTTTATAAGCTTCAAAGCGTTCTGTTAATACTTGTGATTCTGGAATGTATGGTTTCTTTTTTACACCTAGTTTACGATAGATTTTGTCCATCAAATCTTCTGTCAAAATACCATCTGGGCGAACAGCCATCAAGATGACTAGTAATGCACCATAAATAATATCCCGGTAATCTGCTAAGAAACGCAATACTTCTGGTAACAATGTCAAAATGAAAGAGCCTAGTACAGACCCCCATACTACATTTGAACCACCAAACACAGGGAACAATAAAATTTGCACTACTTTGTGGTAGCTAAAATCTGTAGGGTTAATGAAGTTTGTAATATGCGCATACAAACCACCGCCAATACCAGCAATGAAAGCACCGATGACAAAGGCTAGCATTTTGTAATACACCACATTGATACCCATCAACTCTGCTGCATGGTCATCTGCTTTAATAGCTTGGAATGCACGACCTACACGACTATTGTGGATGCGTAAGCAGAACAAAATAATCACCACTAAAATAACCAACAAAATGATGATGGTCAACAAATTACCCCATGTTAATGCATCGATATCTAACAAACCATCCATATCAAATTCATAGACATAGTTCGTCAATTCTTGAGCAATCGCTGGAATCCCTGAAAGACCCAACGCACCATGTGTCACTTCTAAGTTCAAAAAGATAACACGTACTACTTCACCAAAGCCTAATGTTGCAATAGCCAAGTACAAACCTTTCAAACGTGTCGTAGGTAAACCAATCACAATAGCCACTAAAGCCGCTACGATACCACCAATGAAGATAGCAATCGGAATCGGTAGCTCAGCTTTCAGAGTAAGCAAAGCACCCACGTAGGCACCCACGCTCATAAAACCAGCCGCACCCAATGTTAACTGTCCTGTAGAAAGGGTGAAGAAAATGGAAATACCCATAATAGCATTAATAATGAAGAACATCACAATTTGTAGATAATATGGATTTAAAATTTCACTCATGGTCGTCCCCCCTTATCTTTGGATCCGAATAACCCTTGTGGTCTCCAGAATAATAAGAGAATGATTAAACCGAAGGCTACGGCATCACGGTACGAAGATGCTCCATAAGCAACGGAGAATACTTCGGATACACCTAAAATGAATCCACCAACCATCGCACCAGTAATGTTTCCAAGCCCGCCAAGGATTAACACTGCTAATCCTTTAAATCCGATAACAACACCCATCATAGGCTCTACGGCGTCGAAGGATAAGCCAACTAATACACCAGCAGCAGAACCTAAGGCGGATGCTAACATGACTGTTACGGAAATAACTAAAGTTGGATTAATCCCCAACAAGGATGCTGTTTCTGTGCTCAAAGATACAGCACGAATAGCTTTACCGATTTTAGTCTTTTTAATGAGTACATTTAAAATCAACATTAACACAATGGATACGCCAAGTCCAATGATTTGAACCATGGAAATTTTGAACATACCAAAGTCGATAAGTCCACCAATGAAATCTGGTGGGAAAGAACGTGTTTGTGGGCCCCACACAAGTAAGGCTACACTTTCAATAAAAATAGATACGCCAATTGTAGAAATCAATGGCGCCAAATGGGATATATTTTTTTTGCGAAGTGGACGAAGTGCCACAAACTCTAACAAATATCCAAGAATTGCCCCTACGAGCATAGCCACAAGGATGGCTACGAAGATATTAGCTTCAAAGACTGTCACCATAAATAAACCCACGAAGGCACCTATCATAAAGATGCCTCCGTGAGCCATGTTGATGATGTTCAACACACCAAACACCAGTGTCAATCCGATTGCTAATACTGCATAGAGACTGCCTAAAGTAAGGCCATTCACTAATTGCTGTAAAAACATCGTGTAACTCCTATTTTTGTAATGCGTCGAACTGACCGTTTTTAATTTGTAAAACTTGAACTTCCATAGATGGGTCACGTTTTTCGTTGAATTGGAATTTACCAGTTACCCCTACGAAGTCTGTAATGCCTTTTAATGCGTTACGGAATTTTTCGCGATCGGTTGTAGAGCCAGCTGCTTTTAAAGCTGCTTCATACAAGAACACAGCATCATATGCTTGTGCTGCGAATTGGTCTGGTTCATGGCCATATTTTTCTACATAAGCTTTGCGGAAGTCGCGAACTTTTTGGTCATCTTTGTTAGGGAACCAAGGTGTACCTACGATTGCACCATCAGCAGCAGCACCTGCATTTTTAATGAACGCTGGGCTGTTGAAGCCATTGGAACCTACCACTGGTTGGTTCATACCAAGTTCACGCATTTTTTTCATAATCAATGCCCCTTCTTGGTACAAGGAGGCAACGATGATGATGTCAGGTTTTGCTTGTTGAATTTTAGTCAACTGTGCAGAGAAATCTGTATCTTTATCAGCAAATGTTTCTGTCGCTACAATTTGAACCCCTTCAGATTCCAATGCTTTTTTCGCTGTATTGTTTACAGAAACCATTTGGTCATTGTTGTTGGAATACATAATCGCTGCTGTTTTGAAACCTAATACTTTATGAGATTGACGAATCGCTGCGTCTACTGCTAAAGATTCTGGTACAGCATTACGGAAAATATAATCTCCGATATCAGTGATGCCTTCTGCTGTTGTAGAAGTACCCAATGCTACCACCTTATTTTTATTAGCAATCGGTCCTGCTGCCATCATTTCGCCAGATAACATAGGTCCAATGACAGCTACGACTTTATCTTTTGCAATCACTTTGTTCATGGCATTGATGGCTTCGTTTTTGTCACCTTTTGTATCTTCTACTAACAAATTAATTTTTACATTGTTAGCATCTGCATTGATTTGTGCTACCGCTAACTCTGCACCATTCTTAATAGATTCGCCATAGGCAGCTGCTGCGCCAGACGTAGTTGTCAGTAAAGCTACTTTTGCTTCATTTGCATTGTTTGTTGATGAACTATTGCCACCGCAACCAGCGATCGCCGCGGCTAAAATAGCTGTAGCACCCAATGCTAGTGCACGTTTGAACATGGATTTTTTCATGTTACACCCTTCCTTCTTAAAACTCCTCTTATGGATTTTCTAACTGTGAAAGTCATCTTTACTTTTTTTACTTTATCAGCTTAAAGAACAAGTGATAATACTGTAGAAAACCTATATTTATCTATTATGAATGTAACATGAGTAGTTTGTCAAATATAATTATAAGAATTTATATATGAGTTTATTTAGTAAACTAGTCACGTATATTTTCTTTATTTTTGTATTTATATAGAGGACAAACATCTTTTTTAATAGCAACTATAGGAATAGATAAGTACTGATAGCAATTATATCCTTTTAGAAATATGATTCAATCTACTACTTAGCCATATTAAAACTGGCGACGAAAGTTAGCACTCTCATCGCCAGTTTAACACAGTTGAACTTTTATTTACTTTGTATCAATAAATTTTCATCACTATTAATTCACAGTATATAAATAGTCATACTGTTCTTGTGTCAATGTATCTAAGTCATAGCCCATGGATTGCAATTTCAATTTCGCAATTTCTGCATCTACTTCATATGGCAATACATGCACATCGTCTGCCATCTCTGCTCCATGGTGCAAGATATATTCTGCTGCCAATGCTTGCATAGCAAAGGATAAGTCCATGATTTCTGCTGGATGTCCATCACCTGCTGCTAGGTTTACAAGGCGACCTTCTGCTAGTACATATAATTGACGACCGTCTTGCATATGGTAGGCTTCGATATTTTGACGTACTCGTTCATGTGACACTGCCATGGCTGCTAAATCTTTCACATTGACTTCGCAATCGAAATGTCCCGCATTACAAAGAACAGCGCGGTCTTTCATCACGGCATAGTGTTCTTCTGTGATAACATCCTTACAGCCTGTGACCGTGCAGAAAATATCGCCAATTTTAGCTGCTTCCAACATTGGCAATACTTTGAAACCATCAAATACAGCTTCGATTGCTTTAATTGGATCCACTTCTGTGACATACACATGAGCACCCAGACCTTTGGCGCGAAGTGCCACGCCTTTACCGCACCAGCCGTAACCAGCAACCACTACATTTTTACCTGTTACTGTTAAGTTCGTAGTGCGCATGATACCATCCCAAACAGATTGGCCAGTACCATAGCGATTGTCAAATAAGTATTTACAGTTAGAATCGTTCACAGCAATCATTGGGAATGTCAACTGTTCCGCTTCAGCCAAGGCTTTCAAACGATGTACACCTGTGGTTGTTTCTTCACTACCACCCAATAGACGTTCTTTCGCATCTTGACGAGTTGTGTGTAGTAAACTTACTAAATCACCACCGTCATCGATGATTATATGTGGTTTATGATCTAACGCTTTGTTCAAGAACATCGTATACTCTTCATCCGTACAATTGTACCAAGCATAGACAGTTAAACCCATGTCCACAAGTCCTGCTGCCACATCATCTTGGGTAGACAATGGATTGGACCCTGTGACGATCACATCCGCACCACCACGTTTTAAAACGGTAGCTAAGTACGCAGTTTTCGCTTCTAAGTGAACGGACACAACGATGGTTTGACCTTTGAAAGTTTGTTCCTTTTCAAAACGATCACCTAATGTGTTCAAAGTAGGCATGAAATTAGCTACCCAGTCGATTTTTTTACGACCTTCAGCGGCTAAGGAAATATCTCGAATTAAAGATTGCATTGGCGTTCTCCTTTTAGATTCTTCACCATAGATTATAATTGAAAGCCACCATATTCAGACATACGATGATGAGCTGGATAGTCTGCATTCACATCGATGCCCTTGATGACTTCTTTCACCAGCGATTGTAATTGCTCTGCCATTTGTTGCATCATGTCCACCACTTCGCCATGGGTTAAAGCAGATTCAGAAATGCCTGCAGCGTAATTTGTGACCATGGAAATTGTCATATATGCCATTTCAGCTTCATTGGCTAATGTCACTTCCGGTACATTTGTCATACCCACCGTTTGGCCACCTAACATAGCATACATGCGAATTTCAGCAGGAGACTCAAAACGAGGACCCTCTGTACATACGTAGGTGCCACCATTGTGGACCGTTAAGCCTAAAGATTTAGCTGCGCTTTCTACAATACCTCTCAACTCAGGGCTATATGGATTCGTTACATCCACATGTGCCACCGGACGATCGCCACCTTCGTAGAAGGTATTCACACGATTTTTCGTAAAGTCTAAAAATTGGTCCGTCAACACAAAATGACCAGGTCCAAAGTTCTCATCCAAAGAACCTACTGCTGTGGTAGATACGATGAACTTAACACCTAATTTTTTCAAACCCCAGATGTTGGCACGATAATTAATCTTGTGCGGTGGAATCGAATGATCACGGCCATGACGGGCTAAGAAATACACCGTCTTGCCCTCATAGGTACCGCACACATAATGAATTTCACCATAGGGCGTCATCAAAGATGATTCCGTCATAGTTTCAAACATATTTGGGTCGTACACACCAGTACCACCAATAATAGCAATGGATGACATATCGTTCCTCCTTGTGAAAGATAGAAAAATATCTGTATGAATTTATTATAGCATGGAATGGGGAGTTTCCAACAAAATTTTGAAAAAAACACTCCCCACTACAAATCCCCCATAAAATGCTATAATATACTCAACAACTATCAACACGTTAATCTATACTATAAAGGAGTTCTCCATGATTCGTATTGCTTTTGGACAAATTCAGGTGCACCCTGGTGAGCCTGCCACAAACTTTCAATCTATGATGCATGCCATCAACTATGCCAAGGCGGTGAGCACGGACATCCTTATCTTTCCAGAATTGTGCCTCAGCGGGTACATGGTGGGCGACTTGTGGGACCAAGTGCCTTTTATAAAGGATTGTCTCTATTACGTTGAGGAACTGGTGAAAGCCACGGCAAACACCAATCTTACGATTATCTTTGGCAATATAGGTATTGATGAAAGCCTCCGCAACCTGGACGGTAGTCTTCGCAAGTATAATGCTCTTTATGTAGCATCCAAAGGTAAATTAGTATCTAATCCGTCACAACCGTATCCATTTACGATTAAAACCTTATTGCCATGTTATCGATACTTTAACGAGCCACGTTATTTCACTAGCGCTAATGTAGTGGCAAAAGAACGTAATCTATCATTATCCGATATCAACCAACCTCTCACTATTTCTACACGTCAAGGCGACTTTACTATTGCTCCTGTTATCTGTGAAGATAGCTGGGATACGCACTACCCAGATTGCCCAACTAGTCTTATGCTAGAATCTGCAAAAGCGAAAGGCCAGCATATCGATTTGATTGTTAATTGTTCTTCTTCCCCTTACACTATACACAAGCAAGAACACCGTCACGCCCTATTTAGTGCACAAGCCAAACGATACCATACTCCTATTGCCTATACAAACCATGTGGGCATCCAAAACAATGGCAAAAATTTTTGCATTTATGATGGATGTTCTACTTTGTATGATGTAAACGGTTCTATTGTGGAAGAAGTGCCGGCTTTTGAAAATACAGTACGACCTACTTTATTGAAAGATACCTTGTGGCAACCACTTTCAAATGATAATCACAAGGATACTTCCAAAGGTGACACCGTGTATCATCCACCAGAAAGTGGCAGTTCCAATAAAGATTATATAAATAATGCATGTGATACACAGGATTTAAATGATTTAGATAATTTAAATAACTTACGTGTTCCAGCTAATTCAAGTAATACACATCATGCAATGCCTACCTACGTCTCTACTCTGTTCAAAGCCCTTCAATACGGTATCCGTCAGTTCTTAGCGCAAACGGGTATCAAGAATGTTGTCATCGGTGCCTCAGGTGGTATCGACTCTGCCCTTAATGCTGCTTTGTACAGCACGGTATTACCGCCAGAGAATTTATACTTAGTCAATATGCCAAGCCGTTACAACTCAGACATGACGAAAGATTTGGCACATCAATTAGCGCAAAACATCAGCTGTCATTATGGGGTGTTCCCTATTGAGGAAGGTGTGAACGCCACTATTGCACAACTAGAAGGTCAGACTTTTACAAAATTCAATCAAAAAACACATGGTTATGTACACGACCATACACTGGCAAATAATGCTGCTATCCGAAATTCTGATATAGGCACTATATGTGAACCGCAGCAAAGTACTTCAGATTTTAACGAACAAACTCATGAGGGCACCGACTTAAATACTACCACGCATCTACAGTTATCCACCCTTGCCAAGGAAAATATCCAAGCTCGTAATCGTTCGTCTCGTATCTTGGCAGGCATAGCATCTGCTGTGAATGGGGCTTTCACCTGCAATGGGAATAAAACAGAGTTCACTGTTGGCTATGCTACCATGTATGGCGATTTAGCCGGTTTCCTTGCCGTAACGGGGGATGTGTGGAAAACAGATGTCTATGCTCTGGCTCGCTATATGAATGAAAGCATCTTTCAACGTGAGGTCATTCCGCGAGGTTCTATTGATGTAGTGCCGAGCGCCGAGTTATCTGATGCACAGGATGTAACTCAAGGCCTAGGCGATCCGTTACAGTACGAATACCATGACTGCTTATTCCGTGCCTTCGTTGAGGGTACACCACATACACTGCCTCATCAACGTTTGACCCCTGAGGATATCTTGCGGGCCTACGAGAACGGTACATTAGAACACTTATTAGGATTGCCAAACCCTATATCTCACTATTTCACATCTACAGAACAATTTATCAACGACCTCGAACGCTGGTGGAAATCTTTCAACGGCTTAGCGGTGGCAAAACGTATCCAGTCTCCGCCGCTGTTACTCATCAGCGAGCGTGCCTTTGGGGCTGACCTAAGTGAAAGTCAATTAAAACCGTATTTTTCACGCGGATATGAGGAGTGTAAATCTCGATTGTTACAGAAACAATAATATACAAATGCAAAAGAGCTATCTATCCGATGATGTTCCTCATCGGTAGATAGCTCTTTTGTGTATCGAAGTAAGAATTTTACATGCTATAAGATGATATCCATAAGAATTACTTTATTCCGCAATTCTAAGTTATACAGCTATTCTTACTTATCGATAGATATACAATTATTTACGGTTCAACAACTGTGCTGTGATTTGTTGCAATGCTTGAATTTGTTCATTTTGCGCTTTCACTTGCTCAGCCAATACGTGTACTTGGTCTTTCAACGCACCGTTTTCTTGTACTAATGCTTTGATTTCAGTTTTCATCACTGGCACGATAGAAATTGGTCCATAATGTGTATATTTCAACTCTTTTTGTTCTTTCTCTGAAAGTGTATCCACATTCACATTGAATGTATCTGTGTCTTGGTTGTACAAAGTAGATTGGTATGCATCAGATTTGGAACGAGATCCAACTTTGAGGCTCACACCAAGGTTGTACATTTTTTCGGAGTCCCCTACTGCCATACCGCCATGAAGTAATATATCTTCATTTGGATAATATCCAAGACCAAGTGCTGTACCTGTGGAACCTTTGAAATGACCTACACCAGCCATGATTTGGAATTTATCGTCTGCATCAAAGGATAATGGTTTCAAGGCAGATAAAGCTGCGTTTAAAGCACCAGATGTGTTGACTCTGCGGCCTAATTGATCTAACTTAGTTTCTACAGAGTCCATACGTGTATGTACTTCTTTTACTAAGGCTTCGTCTACGCCGCCTTTACCACCCTTATCTCCGGTTTCGCCTTTATCTCCAGTTGCTCCTTTATCACCGGTTTCACCTTTGTCTCCTGTCGCTCCTTTATCACCGGTTTCACCTTTGTCTCCTGTAGCACCTTTATCGCCGCTTTCACCTTTGTCTCCGGTTGCACCTTTATCTCCGGTCGCTCCTTTATCTCCGGTTTCACCTTTATCTCCAGTTGCTCCTTTATCGCCGGTTTCTCCTTTATCTCCTTGTAAACCTTTGTCTCCAGTTGCTCCTTTATCTCCGGTTTCACCTTTGTCTCCAGTCGCTCCTTTATCTCCGGTTTCACCTTTGTCTCCAGTCGCTCCTTTATCTCCGGTTTCACCTTTGTCTCCAGTCGCTCCTTTATCGCCAGTTTCGCCTTTATCTCCAGTCGCTCCTTTATCTCCGGTTTCACCTTTGTCTCCGGTTGCACCTTTATCTCCGGTCGCTCCTTTATCGCCGGTTAAACCTTTGTCTCCAGTCGCTCCTTTATCTCCGGTTTCACCTTTATCTCCAGTTGCTCCTTTATCACCGGTTTCACCTTTGTCTCCGGTTTCGCCTTTGTCTCCAGTTGCTCCTTTGTCGCCAGTTGCTCCCTTATCTCCGGTTTCGCCTTTGTCACCTTTGTCTCCAGTTAAACCTTTGTCGCCGGTTTCGCCTTTATCTCCAGTTGCTCCTTTATCACCGGTTGCGCCTTTGTCGCCAGTTGCTCCTTTATCGCCAGTTTCGCCTTTATCTCCAGTTAAACCTTTATCCCCTTGTAGACCTTTGTCTCCAGTTTCACCTTTGTCGCCAGTTGCTCCTTTATCACCGGTTGCGCCTTTATCTCCAGTTAAACCTTTGTCGCCTTGTAGACCTTTATCCCCTTGTAGACCTTTGTCGCCTTGTAGACCTTTATCGCCGGTTGCGCCTTTATCTCCAGTTTCACCTTTGTCGCCCGTTAAACCTTTGTCACCAGTCGCACCTTTGTCGCCGGTTTCGCCTTTATCTCCAGTTGCTCCTTTATCACCGGTTGCGCCTTTGTCGCCAGTTGCTCCTTTATCGCCAGTTTCGCCTTTATCTCCAGTTAAACCTTTGTCGCCTTGTAGACCTTTATCTCCAGTTTCACCTTTGTCTCCAGTCGCTCCTTTATCGCCTTGTAGACCTTTATCCCCTTGAGGGCCTTTAAAGTCTGGATCTTTCTTTAAAGCCTCACGGTTCAATTCGATGGTAACGTATTTTTTATTATCTGCTGTTGTTTTCTCTACAACTTTGAAGTCGCCAGATTTAAAATCTAATCCTTCAATGGCTCCTGTATTTACTTTACTTCCTGGTGTAAATGCGTTTGTTTCCCCAGAACCGCCTGTGTAGATATTCCAGCTATTTCCGCCAGTGATATTAGCCAATTTATTGTTGATTTCACTTGCTACGCTATATAATTGGCTACCATTGATTGCATCTGTACTGGTAGCACTAATTAAACCTGGTGCAACATGTTGGATACGGCGTGTTTGGTCGGATTTACCAACGCTGATTACACCTGTTACGGTATTACCACCAGCAAAGTTCAATGTATATGTCTTAGCAGATGTTCCTGTACCTAGATTCAATGTTTCAGACGTATAGGCATTATCAGTACCTTTTGTACTGTCGCCAGCTGTTGCTACCGTCTCTGCTTCACTACCGAGAGCCACGCTTTTTGCCACATTGGAGATGGCTTTATAGCCCAAGGCAAGACTAGAGTATTCTTGTGCTTCACTTTCATTACCAAAGGCAGCGGCATTCCTTTTCAGCGCTTTCGTACTTTTACCAATGGCAATCGTTTCAGTTGCTGTTAACCCACTATCAACAGTATTAGCTTGTTTACCAATAGCAATATTATCACTACCAGTAATCGAGTTGCCTGCTTCATGACCCATAGTAATATTATCACTACCAGTAATCGAATTACCTGCTTTATAGCCCGCTGCATAGTTATTACTACCTGTTACTTTAGTACCCGCTTCTGCACCTGCTACAAAGTTATTATGACCAGAAACTTTATTCCCACTATCATGGCCTAGAGCTGTATTATGATTACCTGTTATTTCTTTACCAGATTCTTTACCTAGCACAACGTTGCTTTCACCCTTTACCCAGCTACCTGCATTGACGCCTGCTGCAAAGTTATCTTGTCCTGCTATCCATTGACCTGCACTAAACCCTAATGCAATGTTGTGCTCCGCACCGTCTACTGTACCTGTATCCGTGGTACCTGTTATATTTCCATTTGCATCATACGTATTCGTCCAGCTATGGCCAACATGGTTACCAGCATTTTCCGCAAAAGCAATGTTAAAATTACCAGCTACATGAGAACCTGCATATTTACCAAATGCCATATTATTGGATCCTTGGGATTGACCGTATCGATCGGCCGCTGTAGTAGCTGCTGCATTCAAAACGTGTCCATCTACATCTTGACCTGCACCCAAGCCTAAGGCAATGTTATACACACCTTTTACATTAACCCCAGAGTTTTGTCCAATGGCGATGTTGCGGCTACCAGACATGTTGGCACCAGCATCTTGACCATAGATAAAGTTATGGCTCCCTGTAACTGCGTTACCTGCAGTAGGGCCTAAGGCAAAGTTACCATCTCCTGTCATTCCTTGGCCAGCTTTGTATCCGATACTTACATTTTGATTTCCTTTGTTGTTGTATCCGGCACCATGGCCAAAGCTGAAATTATAGGACCCATAACTAGTAGCATCTTGTGAATACGCATCTTGTCCAAAGCTAAAGTTGTAATCACCAGCTGCTCGGCGTGCTGCACTATCGCCGAACATAAAAGCATATGTGCCGCCAGCATTCCAGCCTGCTAATCTACCGAAGATAAATTTATAGGCACTATTCCCCCACAAGCTATCTCCTGCAGAGTCACCAACTAACATGAGATATTTAGCAGTACCATTTCCATTGCCTGCATCATTTCCAGCACTCGCTCCTAAGACCAAACTATAGGACGCACCAAAATGTGGTTGCCCCGTCGTATTCATAATATTGTTCTTCGCATTAGGATAAAAATTAACACCATCCCCTACTGTAAGATTATTGGTATTATTCCCGCCTTGCGTTTGAGAACCCCCAACTGCTAAATTATCTGTATCATTAGCCAATCCCATTGTAGAAATACTTGCCAATACTAAAGCTGTCAATACTGTCGATCGTTTGTGTTGCATAACTCTTCCTTTTTCCTTCATTGTCATACGCATCATATACTCAATTGTTTTTATGTAAAATATACTCATAATTTTACCCAATCTATACTAGTAAATCAATAGGATAATGCTCATAGCTTATGCTGATATTGCATACTTCCATCATGGCATTTACACTATGTTTAATCCTTTAGATATATACTACTTTCAAATGTTTGACCATTTACTCATACACCACTTTCAAAAATAATATAACCTATGCAAAAATAATGATTGTAATGATAATTATTATAGATTACAATAAAGTTAACCCTATGGGTTACGTTTTAATGTGTATTTGGAGGTATATTATGCAACAAGCATGGAAAGACTTCAATACAGGTGTATGGGATAAATCCGTGGACGTACGCGATTTCATCCAACGAAATTATGTGCCTTATGTAGGCGATGATTCTTTTCTAGTAGGTCCTACTGAACGAACTACTAGACTTTGGCAACGGGTATTAGATTTATATGAGGAAGAACGACAAAAAGGTTCTGTCATCGATGCAGACACTGATGTAGCCACTCATATTACAGCACATGCCCCAGGATATATTATTAAAGAAGATGAACAAATCGTTGGTCTTCAAACTGATTATCCTTTGAAACGTGCCATGTTCCCTTATGGTGGTTTACGAACTGCTAAAAGTGCTATCGAAGAGTATGGTTACAAGATGGATCCAACTCTAGAAAGCTTCTTTAAAACTCATCGTAAGACACACAATGATGGTGTATTTGATGTATATACACCTGAGATGAGAGCTGCACGCTCTGCTCACATTATTACGGGCCTACCTGACGCGTATAGTCGCGGCCGAATTATCGGTGATTATCGCCGTGTAGCCTTATATGGTGTCGATTATTTGATCAAAGACAAAGAAGATCAATTTAACATCACCATGGGCGATATGATGCCAGATGTCATTCGTGACCGCGAAGAAATTCGAGATCAAATCCGTTCTTTAAAAGAATTAAAAGAAATGGCTGCGTCCTACGGATTTGACATCTCCAAACCTGCTACCGATGTGAAAGAAGCTATCCAATGGTTATACTTTGGCTATTTGGGTGCTATCAAAGAACAAAATGGGGCAGCTATGTCCATCGGACGTAACTCCACTTTCTTAGACATCTATGCAGAACGTGATTTGAAATCTGGTAAATATACAGAGGAACAAATCCAAGAAATGGTGGATCATTTCATTATGAAATTGCGCATGGTTCGTTTCGCACGTATCCATGAATACAACAATTTATTTACTGGTGATCCTGTATGGACAACTGAGTCTATCGGTGGTATGGGCACTGACGGACGTACATTAGTGTCTAAAACGGCATTCCGTGTCCTACATACATTGCAAAACCTTGGTCCTGCTCCTGAACCAAACTTAACAGTGCTTTGGTCTCCTTCCCTTCCTGAAGGATTCAAAAAGTTCTGTGCGAAACTCTCTATTGCAACATCTTCCATTCAATATGAGAACGACGAAATCATGCGCCCTAACTCCGGTGATGATTACGCTATCGCTTGCTGCGTTTCCCCAATGCGTATTGGTAAAGAAATGCAATTCTTTGGTGCTCGCTGCAACTTGGCAAAAGCATTACTGTACGCAATCAATGGTGGCGTAGATGAAAAGTTGAAAAAACAAGTAGGTCCAAAATTCCGTCCTATTACTTCCGAATACCTTGACTTCGACGAAGTGATGGAACGTTTTGAAGATATGACGGAATGGCTCGCAGGTGTGTATGTAAATGCGTTAAATATCATTCATTACATGCATGACAAATATGCCTATGAAAAATTAGAAATGGCATTGCATGACCGTAAGGTAACACGTTGGTTTGCCACAGGGATTGCTGGACTTTCTGTAGTAGCTGACTCCCTCTCTGCTATTAAATATGCGAAAGTAAAACCAATCCGTGATGAAAATGGCATTGCTATTGATTTTGAGATCGAAGGCGAATTCCCTAAATATGGCAATGATGATGATCGCGTAGATAATTTGGCGGCTATGGTGGTATCTGGATTTATGAACAAAATTCGTAAACATCCAACCTACCGTCAATCCGTACCAACGATGTCACTATTGACGATTACATCGAATGTGGTATATGGTAACGCTACTGGTGCTACCCCTGACGGTCGTAAAGCAGGTATTCCATTTGCTCCAGGAGCCAACCCTATGCATGGTCGTGACGAACACGGTGCCATCTCTTCCCTAGCATCTGTTGCTAAAATGCCATGGCGTGATTGTTGCGATGGTATTTCTAATACATTCTCTATTATTCCAGATTCTCTAGGTAAATCCGGAGAGTCTATGGTGACACTAGGCGACTTAGATTTAGATTTAGACTTAGACCTAGGCAATATTGAACATGCCTTAGCCGATGGTTGTGAAAATCTAGCTTGCCGTGAGCCAAATGTTACTTTCCCTGAAGAAAAGGAGTAAATATGACTAACGAACAACAAGTAGATAATTTAGTACAATTGTTAGATGGGTACAGCAAAAAAGGCGGTCACCATTTAAACGTAAACGTATTCAATCGTGAAACATTATTAGATGCTCAAAAACATCCTGAATTGTATCCACAATTGACTATCCGTGTTTCTGGTTACGCTGTTCATTTCAACAAGTTGACAAAAGCTCAACAAGACGAAGTGATCTCCCGTACATTCCATCAATCCATGTAATGCACTATGGTAGGTCGCATTCATTCCATTGAGACCATGGGTACTGTCGATGGCCCAGGCATGCGATTTGTCTTGTTCCTCCAAGGTTGCCCATTGCGATGTGCCTATTGCCATAATCCAGACACTTGGGATCCCTCTACGTATGCCCAAGAGATGACTGTGGCAGATGTGTGGACACAATTTGAAAGGAATCGTGACTTTTATATCACTGGAGGCATTACTGTCACTGGTGGCGAAGCATTGTTGCAACTCCCTTTTATTATCGAACTCTTTACTTTCTTTCATGGAAAGGGAATTCATACTTGTTTAGATACAAGCGGGATTTGCTACACACAAGAACAGGCTAGAGAGTACAAACTGCTTCTTGATGTAACGGATTTAGTCATTCTTGATGTGAAAGAGATCGATTCCTCTATACACGAAACACTAACCGGCAAGCCTAATGATGCGGTCCTTGCATTCGCTAAATTTGTAGATGAGCATGGCACCGACTTTTGGGTACGCCACGTGGTAGTCCCAACCATCACAGATAATCGCGATCGCTGGTATCGGCTTGGTTTCTTTCTAGGTGCATTCAAACATTTGAAAGCCGTAGATTGCTTACCTTACCACGTCATGGGGGTTAATAAATATGAAAGTCTTGGCATTTCCTATCGATTAGATGGAATCCCGCCCCTCTCAAAAGCTGACGCACAGCGTGCACTCCGCGTTGTCCTTTCTGGAATACGCGACTACCGCCGAGGTTTATGGTGTCCTCTTAAAACACCTGAAAGTTAAACTCATAACAATACTTTCCTGATCTTTCCTAAAAGCGCACTATCCCTCGTGGACGGTGCGCTTTTTCTTGTTCATATATTAATATTTATTTCTTATGGATAACTTTTACATATTACATGAATCGTTGTATAATGGGAAGGTATTATTTCAGACTGTAACACTATGATTTATGGTTCAAGTGAATCCTATGTGTACCATTGCACCGTCATAGTTTATTGTATCTAAAGTTAGGAGGCATTTCATGGCATCGTCGTACATGCTACAATTACACCTTGGCGCCGTAGAAACGGTCATACTCTCACTATTTTCCTTTTTACTGGGTACCTTCATGCACAAGCATATCAACATCTTGCATCGTTGGGCTATCCCAGTTCCAGCTATTGGCGGTTTAACCGTAGCTCTGATTGTATTTCTATTACAAATTTCTGGTCTTATTCTCATCACGTTGGACAAGGCTGTTCTTGTTCCCGCTATGGTGGCATTCTTCGCTACCATGGGTCTAGTAGCACCGGTACAAATTTGTACATCTTCTCTGAAAGCCATCCCTCGCTACTGGGGTATGAGTACTCTACTTGTGATTATGCAAATTAGCATTGGCTTAGGACTAGCGAATTTATTCGGATTAGATAAACACTATGCCATTTTATTAGGCTCCCTTTCTCTTGAAAGCAGTTACAACTTTGTCTCTGCCTTAGGTCATGATTTAGGCAATGCCTTAGATGGTGAAACCGTAGCACATGGGATTATTGCATTCACCACTATCGTAGGTGTTTTCATCGGCGGTCCTATGGGACAATATTTAATCGAAAAGTTTAATCGCTATGAAACTGCCCCTCCACCACCAGATTCACCAGCACCCACACCGATTGGGATTATCGTCAACTTATTATTGGTCCTTATCTGTGTGAGCGTCGGCATCGGCGGTTCCCACTACTTATTAGATACACTCGGATTACATATCCCAACCTTTATTGTATCCATGTTATTGGCCATTGCTATCCGTAACGGTGGCGATGCAATGAGGCAAACTTTCATCAATTCCAAAGCTATTGCCTTATTCAGCCAAATTAGCATTACTATCTTTTTAACCACTGTATTCATGAGCATACCTGTAATCGCATTACGATCTCTGACAGGACCAATGCTTGTGATTTTAATTGTACAAGTGATTGCGATTATTCTGTTTACACGGTTCATCGTATTCCCTGTACTTTGTAAAGATTACGACGGCGTTGTCATTGGTGCTGCATTGCTTGGTCACGGCTTAGGCATCACACCAAACACAGTAGCCACCATTGCTACCCTTGGTGGTCGATACAGAAAATCTGTGAAAGCGTTCCTTGTAGTCCCAATTACTGCTACCGTATTAATCAATGTGTTCGGTATTCCTATCTTGCATTGGATCATGCAGTTCTATTGGTAAACGCATATAACAAAATCCCCAATCCATATACTGGACTGGGGATGTTTTATTATAAGAATAAATTAATGATTTCTACACCAATTAATCCACATACGGCAATCACTGTTTCCACCATACACCAAGAGCGTAATGTTTGTTTTACAGACAATCCGAAGAACTCTTTGAATAACCAGAATCCTGGGTCATTTGGTGGGCTGAAGAATACAGAACCCGCACCTACAGCGATTACCATCAATTCAGGGCTTACACCTGTTAATGGAATCAATGGGGCTACGATACCACCAGCTGTCATAGCTGCCACTGTCGCAGAACCTACAGCAATACGAATCACCACAGCAATTAACCAAGCTAGTACTAATGGAGATACATTCACTTGCATCACAAGTTCACCTATGTAGGTACCTACACCACTATCGATTAATACTTGTTTCAAAGCTCCACCAGCACCTACAACGAATAAAATCATGGCCACAGTTAAAATTGCTTTTTCAGAAGTAGCCATAATCTCTTTCATAGATTTGCCACGAGCGAAGCCAAATGTATAGAAGGCAATGATTAGGGAAATTGTTAATGCCACAGATGGATCACCAATGAAGTTAAGAATCACCATTACTGGAGACGCTTTTGGCAAATTCATCATTTTACCGATAGCTGTAGCTGCCATTAAGATAACTGGTACTAAGGCAGTAAAAATAGATACTCCAAAGGATGGCATTTCCTCTTCTGTAAAGTCTTTATCATTGTGAAGACCTTCTGGGATATCTGTTTTAATATCTTTCACCGTATTGTACAATAATGGACCTGCCAAAATAACTGTTGGAATACCGATTAAGATACCATATACCAAAGTTAATCCAATGTCTGCATTGAATAATACAGAAATCGCTGTAGGACCTGGATGTGGTGGCAAGAAACCATGCGTTACAGATAAAGCTGCAACCATTGGCATACCAACCTCTAACAATGGAATATCCGCGGATTTAGCAATGGTAAAGATTAAAGGAATCAATAAGACGAAGCCGATTTCATAGAATAAAGCAATCCCTACAATGAATCCAGTTAAACATACAGCCCATCTTACATTGTTACGGCCAAACATATTAATCAATGTAGTCGCAATACGTTGCGCTCCACCGCTATCAGCCATCAATTTACCTAAAATAGCGCCAAAACCTACTACGATGGTTAAGCCCCCTAAGGTAGCTCCTAAACCTTTTTGAATAGTTGGGAAAATCTTATCGATAGGTAATCCCTCTCCAAAAGCTAATAATACACAGACTAATAGCAATGATAAAAAGCTATTCATCTTTACTTTTACAATTAGGAAAAATAGTAAAATAATTCCTAATGCGAGAATAATTAATGGCATGTAAGTCTCCTTTCTAATTATAAACGACTAAACGGATGTTCCTTTTGGAACTGAACAAGACGTGCCAAATCGTCTTTCATATGAATATACAAACTTTCATAAATAGAGAAAAGTTCGTCATATACCGCTTGATTCTGTTCCTTAGGGTGATAGATACATTCAGGCTGCACTAACTCAGCTGTATCTTTAATATCTGATAAAGTTCCATCAGAAATAAACCCTAATACAGCGGCACCAAAGGAGGCGCCTTCACTATTATTTGGTAAGGTAATATGTTCACCGAATATATCACTCATAATTTGTACCCACAATTCAGATTTAGTGAAAGAACCACTGATACGGATATCCTTCACATCTTCAAACTCACGTAATGCATCAAGAACAAAACGTAAGCTATAACAAATCCCTTCCATTGTGGCGCGAATCATGTAAGAGCGACTATGATTTAAAGATAAACCTACGAAAGCTCCACGCAGATCAGAGTTCCAATAGGGAGCTCGTTCACCAGTAAAGTATGGCATTAATAACAAGCCACCAGATCCAGCCGGTACATGTCTTGCTTTCATGGTCATTAAATCATAAGGATCCACCGATAATTGTTCCATTTGGGAGCCATGATAATGCAGGATACGATCTCGCATCCAACGCAAAATCATACCCCCATTGTTGATAGCTCCACCAGCTACCCACATCGTATCTGTTAAATTATAGCACCAGGTGCGACCTTTAGGATCCATTTGAGGCTTTTCTGTGAGCATGCGTATAGCACCAGATGTACCTATAGTAGCACTTAACTGCCCTTTAGATACAGCGCCAACACCAACATTCACCAGTACTCCATCAGTAGCACCGATGACAACCGGTGTATTCACAGGTAAACCTAAACGCTCTGCTACATTAGCTACTAACTTACCACTATATGTAGTAGATACAACCTTAGGCAGTTGTTTTTCTTGAATCCCTACATAGTCTAAAATCTCAGAGTCCCAAGTTTCTGTAAAGGCATTAAATAAAGCAGAACTAGAGGCCACAGATTTGTCTGTTACCCATTCTCCTGTCATCAACCGGAACATATAATCTTTAATAGACCCAATGTGTGCCATACGAGCAAAGATTTCAGGTTGATTTTCTTTGACCCATATGATTTTAGCCAATGGATAAGATGCATGTAAAGGGCAGCCTGTTCTAAAGTAGAATTGTTTGCACGCTTCGTCTTGTTCCATACGGTGTACAATATTGGAACTTCTGCTATCTGCCCAAGTAATCATATTGCCTAATAAATCAAAATGTTCATCTTGAGGAATAAAACTATGCATCACTGAGCTTAAAGCAATCCCGGATATAGTGACTAGTTTATATTGTAAATCTTTTACAACTCCCGCAATGACTTCTTCTGCAGCATCATATATTTGTTGAGGATTCTGCTCTGCTCGATCATATTGAGGTGTTTCTAATGGATAAAAAGCATCTCGTACAGCTACAGATTTACCTTGTGCTGTATATGCCATAGCACGTACGCCTGTGGTTCCCACATCAACGCCTATCCATACTGCTTCTCTAACTTCTGACATATATACCTCCTATCATCCAAATAAACTCATTTGCTCATCTTCTGGTAAGTCGCCTAAACAACCTAACTCAACCATTCGGTTAGCAATGGTTTGAGACATTTTTGTACGTCTCCGCAAATCTTTAATCGATAAGAACTCTGCTTGCTCTCGTTCTTCTACGATGGCATCTGCTACCTTTTCGCCTAAACTAGTAACAGCTACAAATGGCGGTAATAAAGAGGTTTCATCTTTAATCATAAACCGTCTAGCTTGTGATTTATATAATTCTACATTGCCGAAGGAGTACCCTCGCTGTTTCATTTCCAAGGATACCTCTAAGGCAGACATTAAATCTTTTTCCTTTGGTGATGCTTCATACTTCGCAGCTAAGGCTTTCAACCGTTTAAATTCTTGTTGCTGCTCTTCTAAGGAACCCATCATAATTTTCAAGTCAAAGGCTTTTGCCCGAATAGAAAAATACGATGCATAGAATGCTAATGGATAATTAATCTTGTACCAAGCAATGCGAAATGCCATCATAACATAAGCTACGGCATGGGCCCGTGGGAATAAATAAGAAATCTTTTTACAAGAAGCGATAAACCACTCTGGTACTTGGGCTGCTCGCATTTGGTCTTCATAATCTGTTTGAGCAATCCCCTCTTTATTACGCTTTTCGATACCTTTCCCTTTACGCACATTTTCCATAACGGAAAAGGCTACATTATCTGCCACCCCATGGTTGCGCAAAAAGTTCATAATATCGTCACGGGTAGAGATAGCTTCATTCAATTTACATGTCCCTGTTTTAATCAAGGTCTGAGCATTATCTACCCATACATTGGTACCATGGGAGAACCCAGAAATCCGCACTAAGTCCGAAAAGGTTTGTGGTTTTGAATCTTCCAACATAGCCCGTACGAACCCAGTACCTGATTCAGGTACTGCCAAGGTCGCCACTTTATCTCCTTGCAATTGAGCTGGTGTCAGGCCTAATGCTTTCGTTGATGAGAATAGGCTTAATGTAGCAGGATCATCAAAAGGAATACTCGTAGACGGAACACCTGTCATATCTTCCAACATACGAATGATGGTAGGATCATCATGGCCCAGTATATCTAGCTTGGTCATACGACCTTCAATCGAGTGATAGTCAAAGTGCGTAGTAATAATACCACTTTCTTTTTTATTCGCAGGATATTGGACTGGCGTAAAATGATGCACATCCATATCTCGAGGGCAAACCATAATGCCTCCCGGATGCTGACCAGTAGTATTCTTTACTTTCGTAAAACCTGTGGATAACTTTTCTATAAAACCTCGTCGTTTTTGTAAGTCATTGACATCCGCATATTTGTAGGCGTAGCCAATAGCTGTTTTATCCGCAATGGTGCCGATTGTTCCCGCTCTAAATACATTGTCTCGTCCGAACAATTCTTCTGTATATTTATGGGCACGACCTTGATAATCACCAGAGAAGTTCAAGTCAATATCTGGTACTTTATCACCGTGGAATCCCATAAAGATGGCAAACGGAATATCGTGACCATTGGCGATGAGTGGCGCACCGCACTCAGGACAGTTACGGCGTGGTAAGTCAAAGCCCCCTGCATATTCCCCTTTTAAATAAAACTCACTCCACTTACATTCTGGACACACATAATGTGGTTCTAGTGGATTTACTTCCGTAATATCTGCCATGGTAGCTACGAAGGAAGACCCTACGGAACCACGAGACCCTACAAGGTACCCATCATCTAAGGATTTTTTTACTAGTTTATGGGCGATATAATACAACACGCCGAAACCATTGCCTATGATACTTTTAAGCTCATAATCTAAGCGGTCCTGCACTGTTTTTGGCAAGGGATCTCCGTAAATCGACTTTGCTTTGGCATAGCACATATCTTCCAAGGCTTTGTCGGCCCCTTCGATTTTCGGAGAGTACGTACCATTTGGGATAGGTATGATATAATCCATACTTTGTTCCAATGCTCTGGTATTGGTTACTACCACTTGGTAGGCAATGTCTTCTCCTAAGTAGGCAAACTCTTCCAGCATTTCATCAGTAGTACGCATATGCTGATCCGCTTTGTCTTTGGCATCTTTCTCACCGCTTGCTGTGAGCATGATTTCACGATACATCTTGTCTTTAGGATCCATATAATGCACATTCCCTGTAGCTACAACTGGCATTTGCAATGTCTCCCCTAAAGCAACGATACGACGATTTATGTCTTTTAAGTCTTCCTCATGTTTTAACAAGCCTTCTTTAATAAAGCTCTTATAATTATCATGAGGTTGAATTTCTAAATAATCATAAAATCTAGCAATCTCTTGCAATTCTTCATCAGTGGCACCGTGAACCATGGCTTGAATCAATTCTCCAGATTTACAAGATGTTCCTATAAGAATCCCTTCACGATGGTCTTCAATGACAGCTCTTGGCAATCTTGGATACTCATCAAAATAATTTAAATGACTTATGGAAATCATCTTATACAGATTCCGCAAACCTACCATATTTTTTGCAAATATAATGATATGATGTGGTACGGCTTGGTCCTCTTTTTCAATCAAATAAGCCTCTACGCCATAGAGAATCTTCACACCTTTTTCCAAAGAATAGGCCTGAGCTTCTGGAAATGCTTGTACTACCCCATGGTCGGTAATCGCTACCGCTGGATGTCCCCACTCTTTCACACGATTTACAATGTCTTTCACCGCCACTAAGGCATTTTTCTCGGACATTTTCGTGTGCAAATGAAGTTCTACCCTTGTTTCCTCATGGGTATCCGTGCGTTTTGCATTATCCGTATCTTCCACAGGACGGATGGAATCCATATTTAACACATAGTCACGTACAAATTGCTCATCATAGATGACTTCCCCTTTGATCTGCACCTTCCCAACAGATTTTAAAATTTTTAATAGCTTGGGGCCATCTTCAGAAGGGCTGGTAAATCGTTTAATAGCCAAACTATTATGATCATCCACTAGATGACCTGTAATAATATACCGTTTTTTGGGCTCCTCACCTTTTTCACGAGCTTTTTGTACAGCCTTGCTATCTTCCTTAGGGCGAATTTCTCGTATATCTAAACTGTGAAAGTACCCGGAGATAATAACATTTTCTCCTGTCCTCACAAAGAAATCATCTGTCCGATGCGTATCTAATTCATCAAAAGCAGGACCTAAAAGCATACCATCTTCCGTAGTTAACTTCCGTCTTCTCATAGGATAAGGGGAACTCCCCATTGCCGTTGGAGTTGGCGTATTAGGTCGATCTATGACTACCGGTGCATCGTACAAATCATCATAATCCGATGAAGTTTTGATCGTACCATCACGACTTACATAGAGTTCCATTTCATCAAATCGATTTTCTTCATCCATATCCCAATAGATATCGTAATCTGCTACTTCATTCGCCTGTTGTAAAAAAAGATACTCTGTATCTTCTAGCCCTTTATTATCTAAATTAGACACAAAAGGAGTCTCTTCTGTTGCATTAGGTATACGAGTAAGAACAATTTGGTTTCTAAAATCCTCTGTATCTACAAGCTCATAAGTGCAACCAATATTGTGACAGATTTCTTCAATACGTGCTTGTACTGCCTTATCTAATGTTCCTATCGACTGAGAACCAAATATATACAATTTTCCGTTTTTTAAGTAAAAGTGAAAGTCTACTTTAGACTCTCCCTTTAGTACCATATGATAACATTTCATAGTACGTCTCCCTTACGGATTTGACTTCACCGATTCAGCGTTAACTTTTTTCACTACATTAGGTCCTGTGACAACGACACGATCCACTGGCTCATAATAAGAATTAAATGTATACGTAGAAGCTCGACCATCACCATACACAATAGTTCTTGTCGTATCTACGGAAATTCCCTCATGACCAGTTTCTTCGATAGTTTCTTCTTTCACAGCACCATCGATCTTTTCTATCTTTTTATTAGGAATTTTCTGCTCTTTCCCCTTCGTAATCGTTACAGACTGTGGTACATCCTCTTTAGCTCCTAATATGATAATGGTCACGTAACCAGCACCTTCTTCGGCAATCACATAGATAGGATGGGAATAAGGATTTTTAAACTGAAAGTCAATATATCCCCACGCCACAGTAGCATCTAACCCAACTGGAATATAGGACACTGGTGCAAAATGCGTATCACGTTCTACAATATCCATACCAGATAATAATGCCGTATTGAACAAGGTAGAACTTACTTGGCAGATACCGCCACCAATACCTGGCACTAATCGCCCGCCCATAAATACAGGCGCATCATCATAGCCCGCTTCAGGAGTACGTTCTCCTACCACTTGATTGAAGGAGAAAATACCACCTGCAGGAATAAAGGTTTGATGAATTTTTTGAGATGCTAAATGAATATTATGAGCTCGACTTGTATTAGATCCATTAAAATACGTCGTAAAAGATCCTAATATGGAAGTGATAGACACTAAATCTTTATCTGTAATCGTAGGCTGTGCAGACTCATTAATAACAAGTTCTAAGGTCTCTACCTTACCTTCTTCCAGTTGTTCTTGCAATCGTTTCATAGTAGCTGTCACATCTAACTTACGCCCTACCTTAGCAGGCTTATGCACAACTTTATTACCCTCAAGAATAATGGTTGCATTAGTTCCTACTTGTCCCATAGCTTTTGCATAATTCAAAAAATACGACTCAGCCATAGGTCCATCTACTTTATAGCGAATGTTCATCTCCTTTCCATGGAGCAACGCATCCACTCGGTGCATGACATAAGTCATGACATCACTTTCATAGCCATAATCCATTACATCAGTGACAGTTCCTATTCTATCTATGGTAATTCCTAAATCCGCTAGATGAATAGTTGTTTCTTTTCCCTTGGGATCAACTATACGAATCGATTGTGATTGTGTATTCCGCTCTTGTAAGTAGCTATCTACTTCATCCATGCTTTGATGGGATAGACTATGACCGTCTATAGTTAATCCATAAATAGTCTTTCCTGTAGGCCATGCAAGCCCTGTTGCAGCTCCTCCCACGACAGCTACGAAGGCTGCCACAGTGGCAATATACTTTCCTTTCATACTTCTCCTAGTTTGCACAATAGGCTAAACATATATCTTGAAATTGACTCATATCTGCTATACCTTGGCGGCTTTGCAAAATTAAATGATACAACTGGCTAATCAACTTTGCCACCGCTGGAATTTGAATTTTTCGACGAGCTTCATAGGCCAATTTAATCGTATAGGGATTGGCTTTCATCCCTTTTTCCTTAAATAAACTTTGAATTTCAGGTAATGTCATCCCATAATAGGCACATTCACTGACCATGAGTTGTAAATGCATTTGGTTATGCACATAGGCCATCGCCATATCTACACTTTTGTTTTTTAACATAGAAGGAAATAAGTCCAGCAATGTCCTCGCATCTCTTGCTAATAAAGCATCTTTAAAGCGGAAAATATTTTTTTCTCCAAAGTCCGTCATGTACTCTTTCAAAAATGACGCTGTTATGGATTCTCCTTTATTGAGTAAGAGGAACAATCGATCAAATTCTGTGCGCAAAAATGCTAAGGGCACATCTTTCCACAAATCTACCAAGTCACGTACATATGCCATGCCATCAGGATCTATCTTTTGCTTATGCGCCTTACAATATTGTTGTATCCACTGAAAGAGAGCTTCTCCCTCTACTTTTTCAAACTTAAAGGATTCTACAGCTCCCAAAAATGCTTTATTTCCTTGCAACCGTCCATCAATAGTTTCGGCATACACTAGAATAATAGGGTCTTCTCCACTATAACTTTGTAAATAATCTCGCAAACCTTGCCATTCTGGTGCCATCTTTTTCTTTGGTTTATCAAAGATGGGCAAATGGACAAGCAAAAATACTCGTGGCTCACCAAAGAGGGATACTTCTTGTAATTGTCCTAAAATAGAACCTGGACCTTGCTCCTCACGCAAGGTAAGCAAGGTCCGATCTGTATATTGATGTAAGAGATTCTGTTTTTTTTCTTCTAATAATTGTGGTTCATCTCCATAGAGTAATGTAACCATCTGTCACCTCTTATAATGTTACTATATTGTCTTCATCACTGCCTACAATATACACGCCTTCCTCCACATCAAATTGACTATGCAAGGTATTCCATACGATAAACTGCGTTGCCCCTTGCTCTTGATAATGCAACAATTGATTACTAGCTGTGAGGCCATATATTGTATTCGTTTCTCTCTTAGTATTATACACTATTTCTTGAACTTTTTCTCCTTCTTTTCTAGGGTGAAAGTGAAACTTTCTCTGTCCTGTTACGATAATTTCATAACCTGCTTTGGTGTGAAGTTGTACAGATAACCAATCTAATGTTAGCTCTTGACCTACTTGCCCTTTACTGTAAAGATGTTCTAAGGTATCTACACGGGTATACCCTTTTTGATACCCCTCTATAAAAACACCATTCCACTGACTAAATCCACGATGATGCAAGGCATCTACACATTGTTTCATAGCTCGCGGTGAAATATCGCCATTCTTAGCATCTATATAGAGGTATGCCTCCCTATGAAAGCCTGTTTTACAGACCATGAAAGCTGGTCCTGAAGAGATAGCGATAGGCACCACTTGTACCGCTGGTTTCACATAGGATAGTCCTAAGGGCAGCATACCTAGTACTAATAGTGCAATACTAGCAGTCCTATTCCATGCCACTTGAATAGGTTCTTTCAGTGCCAATAGCCAATACACATACCCTACACTCATATACCATACTACCACTAACCACAACGGCATGGGCGGTGACCACAATAGCCCTAGATTACGAATAGCAAATAAGAGGGACATGCTTGCTTTCAGAATAAAACCTAAAAGCGACCAACCCAATGTAAAGGTAAATACTACATTGAGCAAAGATAGGCACAGTCCTACAATGATGGCTATATCTAACAAGGGACCTACAATCAGGTTGGACAAGATACTAAGAAAGCTGAAGATATGAAAATAATACAATTCTATGGGGAATATGAGAACTTGTGCGGATATACATAGGGCAATGCATTTTGAGACAGGGTTCGGCGGAAACAGTCGATATACATAGGGATACAATCCAATGATGCCCAAGGTAGACCCAAAGGATAGCACAAAACTAATATCTACCGCAAACAATGGTTTCCACAACAGCAAACATAAGGCAGCTAATAAGAGCGCATGTAAGGCACGGTAGGTACCCCCATGCATAACCACGTATCCACTTAATAGCCCCATCATGGCAGAGCGTAATACTGGCGGACTCCAGCCCACAATCGTACAGTACAGTAAAATCAAAGCGCAGGTGATGGAAAATTCTATGCCTTTACGTAACTGCAACCGTTGTAGCAAGGTCGAAATAATGAGAAATAACAAGGCAATATGAGACCCTGACACCGACAAAATATGGATAAGCCCTGTTTCACTGAATAACTTTACCATCGTTTCTGGCAACATCGCGTATTGACCACCTAGTACCAAGGAGGAACCCAAGGTAGCAATGGATGGATCTAAATTCTCTTCAAATTGTTGTGCCACCCAATGGTGGACCTTATCTAGGTAAGCACCGATAGTATACCAAGCATCAACTAGCTGTATACTTAGGGTTTTCTCCACTGTATAGGTACCTTCTATGGTTCCTTGGTACAAATTACCTTGTAGTCCATCATTGATATGTCTCGTTTTCATAGACAACGCACCACTTTGCTCATAATACGTAAAGCCTTTCACGGTACCACGAATGATGTAGCGGTCTCCCATATGAATTGTTGGCTCTCCTGGTACATACACTCGAATACTGCCCTTTGCTGGAACATGCTCTGTAGTGCCATTTTTATCGACATCCATTCCTTCCACAGTAGCATCTACCATGGTCATAACCCCATCTAATGTCACAGTAGACTGTGGATTGCTAGTGAACTGTACATAATAAGCACCATCGGCACCATAATAGAAAGGTCTATCTTCAAAATAGTGTGTAATGACTCGATCTGTATGTATATATCCTATGCTTGCAAACGTACACATAACGCCTACCATGGCTACTACATATCGTAACGATGTATAGGTAGGTTTATTTCGTTGTTCATACCCACGTAATCCTACTATCCCAAAGATACCAAATATAGTAATAATACTTAACCAATGCATGAGGTAGGTATGTAATTCATTTTGATATAATCCAATACAAATGCCTAACAGTATTCCCAATATGCTAGTAATACCTAAGTCTATTGGCTTTGGTAACCATTTCATAATCGTACTTTCTCCACAATTTTTTTATACAATGCCGGGCCTATGCCCTTCACATGTCGTAATTCTTCCAACGTTTTAAAAGGACCATGTTCTTGGCGATAGTCCACAATCTTTTTCGCCATCTTAGGGCCTATGCCCGATATTTTTTGTAAATCTGCTTCGGTTCCATCATTAATAGAGATATTTTGTTTTCGCAGTAACTCCTCAGGACTTCCATGAAAATTGAAATCTACATGAATATGTGTGCTTTCCTCTAAGGTATCTTCTAAATGTAGATGATTCACATCTGCATAGGGCAATAGTCCTTTGCTGGCCTCAATAGCTGACTTCACCGTCGCAGGGCTTTGTAGCTCATACAAGCCTGGTTCTTCTACCGCTCCTGTGACATACACCAAAATTGTATCTGCTTTTGTTTCCTTTTCCACTGGACCCCCTCGGTCCTCTTTTTCTGACTGTCTCACAATCTTTGGAGTACCTGATGGTAATTCATCGCCTTTCATGGGTGTATCTGCTATAATAAGATAGTATCCACATACACACAGTAGGAATAGGCATAGGATGATGCCATTCCGTTTTTGATTTGTTACTTTCATTCTATCACATCCTTTCAAGCAAAAGGTTCGTCATAGATGAGTCATATCCTTTAAAATTCACTACCAGTATATATTCGGAGGTATTATGAAAAAAGATTTACAACAATATGCCCGTCTTTTACTACAAGAAGGTGTCAATTTACAACAAGACCAACTGTTGGTTATCAACGGAGATGTTGAAAATAAAGATTTTATATATATCGTTGTGGACGAAGCCTATGCACTTGGCGCCAAAGATGTACATATTAACTGGCGTAGCACTATCACGGCTAAATCTCGTCTATCCAATGTAAAAGATGAAGTCTTATCTAACCCTGCTCCTTGGATCCAAGATATGTATCATCACATCCTTGATTCCAATGCCTGTATTTTATCCTTAATCAGTGCTAATCCATTTGCTTATGAAGGTGTGCCATCTGAAAAAATTGCTCTCGCTTCTCGTAGTATGGGTAAGTTAACTAAATTTTATCACGAGGCCATCATGGACTCCACCCTTACTTGGTGTGTGGCATCTGTAGCGACGCTCACATGGGCTGATTTGCTGGGTTATGAAGGCACAGAAGAAGAAAAAATCAATCGTTTATGGAATACTATCTTCACCTTATGTCGTATGAAACATGTACCAGAAGAAGAATCCTTTGCTAACCATTTAGATCGCTTAGCGAAACGTACTAAAACGCTAAACGATTTACAACTAGTGTCCCTACATTACACATGTCCCAATGGTACAGATTTAACCTTACAAATGCCAGAAGGTCACTTATGGTTAGGTGGCAAAGAAGCCTCTAAGAAAGGCATCATCTTTGATGCCAATATTCCAACAGAAGAAGTATTTTCCGCACCTCACTATGCGGGCGCCAACGGTATCGTGTACTCTACAAAACCATTAATCTATGATGGAAACCGTATCGAAGACTTCCACATCACATTCAAAGACGGAAAAGTCGTTGACTATGATGCGAAACAAGGTCGCGAATATCTAACAAACCTCATTGAGACAGATGAAAATTCTTGCTACCTAGGAGAGGTAGCTCTCGTAGACCATTACTCTCCTATTAGCCAATCCAATATGATTTTCTTTGAAACCTTGTACGATGAAAATGCATCTTGTCACTTGGCCTTAGGTGCTGCTTATCCAACTTGTTTAGAAAATAGCGATGGATTATCTCAAGAAGAACTCCATGCTCGTGGACTGAATACATCCTTAGCTCATACGGACTTTATGATTGGTCATGAAAACATGAACATCATGGGCACTACAAAAGATGGGAAAACAGTTCCTATTATGATTGAAGGAAGATTGCAGGTATAGGAAAACTCTATTTACATAATACTATACTGTTTCCCTTGCAATCATCAGAACTTCCCCACTTATTGGAGTCTGTAAGGACTAACATATAGTAATATAAAAAAGAGGTACATTGCATCACAGCAATGCGCCTCTTTTTGTTTGCCTAAGTTTCATATGTACGTATCTAGTATCAACTAACGTCTTTATGATTATCTCATAGTAAATTAATGTGTAGAGCTTATAACAATGTATCCACAGCAATATTCACTATTATATCTGATGGGCTTTCACAGATGTAATCAGCACCAGCAGTTTCTAGCTCTTCTACTGAACCATAGCCATAGGATACCCCCATAGCCACACAGTTTAATTCTTTAGCAGCTTCCATATCGTATTTACGATCTCCCACCATAAACCAACGAGAGATTTTATATTTTAGTTCAGTCACCTTATTCATATCTTGTAAGGCTTCTTGCAAGATATCTTTTTTATGTACTAACCCAATTTCTCGATTGGCTCCGCGAATGACTTCAAAGTATTGATCCAATTTGAAATGCTTAATAATATCCTTCGCTTGTTCTTCTGGTTTTGCCGTAGCAATCCCAACATAAGCACCCGTCTTACGGAGTGCTTTTAAGGCTTCCTCAATTTGAGGATACACTGCATTTTCATATTTCCCCACAGAATCATACCGTTCTTTGAAGAAGTTATAGGCTTGCTCCACCTCTTCATCTGTCATATGGCAATGTTCTTTAAAAGAATCTGCCAACGGTGGACCAATAAACAATTGTAATGTCTTCTCATCAGGAATGGGATAGTTCATACTCGTTAAGGCATGACGTATAGATTTTAAAATTCCTTCATGAGAATCTGTTAATGTTCCATCTAAATCAAAAATAACACAAATCATAATAACTCCTATATTATCTAACATATCATTTTGTATGTGCTTATACACGCTATTACCTAGTTTGCTATCAACTCAACTATATCATTACTTATGATAGTATCTAAGCTCGTATGCGCTCTTTCCAATTCTAATCCATCTTCCAAAAATATTCTATACAAACCACAGAATACAGAACTATCCTCCTTGTATAATATAAAAGCTTTCTGAACATCCTTTACAATACAAGAATTGCAGAGTATACTATATATAGAAAAGTTTCTATATATAGGAGGACAGTATGGAAGATAATCAAATTCCTACGGCCATTTTAGATAAATTAACAAAAGTTTGTACCTGCCGTAGTATTACAAGAAAAGCAATTAAGGAAGCCATCTTAGATGGTTGCGATACATTTCCTAAAGTTAGAGAGCGCACTAGTGCTGGTACCGGTGCATGTGGTGGCAAAGGTTGTGGCCCGCGAGTGGTGAAACTCTTAAAAGAACACCAAGATGGACAATGGTAATCGACCGACATAAGAATCATAGGATAGGTGATACACATCGCCTATCTTTTTTAGGTGCACTTAGATTATAAATTCAAGGCACAAAAAAGGCTGCTCAAGAATGTACACCATTCTGTAGCAGCCTTCTATTTATTTCTTTAATGCTTCACGCAATGTATGCCAAGCCAGCACTGCACATTTCACACGGGCAGGCATGTTAGAAATATTTTGTAAAGCTATAGCATCTTCTAAGGCTTCCAATTCTTCTTCATCTGTCACTTCTTTTTTTATCATTCCTAAGAAAAGGTCCACTAATTGGAACGCTTCTTCTAAGGTCTTCCCAGTAATGACATCAATCATCATAGAAGCCGATGCTTGGCTGATAGCACAGCCGGAACCTGTATAAGCAGCGTCTTTTACAATGCCGTCTACCACATTCACTTGCAATGTTAAATCATCACCACAACTTGGGTTATGACCATGCTCGCTAGCAGTAAACACATCTAACAAACGCTTATTACGCTTGTCTTGGTTATGCTCCAAAATCAGTTCCGTATACACTTGATCCATTTCCATGGTATTCTCCTTACTCTGACAAGCCCATGGTTGGTCGAACTGTTTTTAGGGCTTCCAAAAATTGATCTAAATCTTCTTTTTTAGTATAAATGTACATACTAATACGGTTGGATGCAGGCACCCCATAATACGCACCTAGTGGTTGCGCACAATGATGACCAGAACGTAAGCATACTCCATGGCTATCCATGATGGTTGCCACATCGTGTGGATGTACATCATCCACAGTGAAAGTAATAACACCATGCTTTTCTTCTGGATTAGCGCTACCTAATAAATGAATATGTGGCATAGCCGCTAGTTTAGGTAATACATAGCGCACTAATTCTTGTTCATATTCATGAATGGCATCCATACCAAATTGTTCCAAGTACTCAATGGCAGCTTTCAATGTAATAGCACCATGAGCATTCGGTGTACCTGCCTCAAATTTATAAGGTACTTCATTAAATGTTGTAGTTTGTTCTTTCACATATTCAATCATGTCTCCACCAAAAAGGAATGGATCCATGTCTTCTAATAGGTGATATTTACCATATACAACACCAATACCTTGAGAGGCACACATTTTATGTCCTGAGAAAACGAAGAAATCACAATCTAAAGCTTGCACATCAATAACTTGATGGGGAGCTGATTGCGCTCCGTCTAGAATAGCGATAGCACCAACAGCATGAGCACGTTCTACCAATTCTTTTACAGGAAATTCCATACCTAGTACATTACTTACATGGGCAAAGGATACAATTTTCGTAGATCCATCAATTTTATCCATTTCACCATCTTTAATGTGACCAGTTTCATCTAGGTACATATATTCCAAAGTAGCACCTGTCATTCGGCATACATATTGCCAAGTCACAAGATTAGCATGATGCTCCGCCACAGTAATGACGATTTTATCTCCCGCTTTCACATGCTTCAATCCATAGGAATGGGCAATTAAGTTCAAGCTTTCTGTCGTATTTCGAGTGAAAATAATTTCCTCACGTTTACGAGCATTGATAAATCGTTGCACTACATCACGAGTCCCTTCATAGGCTTCGGATGCTTCCATAGCAAGCACATGAGCCCCACGATGAGGGTTCCCATTGTGATTTGCCATATGCGTTTCTAATGCTTTCATCACTGGTACTGGAATTTGTGTGGTGGCACCACTGTCTAAATACGCAATGCGTTTACCACGATGAGTTCTTGTTAAAATTGGAAAATCTTTATATGCCTCTGCTATTGGTTTCATACTATCCCTCTCAATTATATTTTTTGTCGTAGTACTGCTAAGGCAGTTTCTTCCACTTCTTCATTGCCAATACGATCAATCAATGGTCGTAACATGGACTCTACGATGATATGTTTTGCTTCATCTTCGTTAAAACCACGGCTCATAAGGTAGAATAATTTAGCTTGATCTAATTGACCAGCACTGGATGCGTGATTACCAGATACATTATCTTCTTTACATAATAACAATGGTAAAGAGATAGATTTAACTTGTGGTGTTAATAACAAGCATGTATCTTCTTCTGCACCTTCTGATGCAATACTACCACGCAAGAAATCTAAAGTACCACGGAATGATTTTTTAGAAGAACCATTCAATGCACCTAAGTTATTAATATTACTGATTGTTTTTCTACCAATATGTTTCATCAACATAGCGATATCAAACACTTGTGTATCAGTACCACAGTAGCCCAAGTCATGTTCTACTTCTGCGTAGTCTCCTACTAAGTCTTCTTGATAATTCAAGAAGTTTTCAGAGCCACCCAACTCAATGTTGATAAACTCTACATGACCAGACTCTTCTACTCGTGTATAACGATGTTCAAATTGTTGCACCTTGCCAGTTAGCAATTGTACTTTCTTAAACACTACGGAAGCCCCTGTATGAGATACGATTTCTGAAAGTAATCCTACATGTCCATCAGTTGCTTCACCTTTCAAGCAAAGCGTTAACTCTAAGGTAGAGTCTTTTTCAGCCTCGATTTGTAAGCGAGTTCTTTCACTCACCGCACCTTGCACATCAATAACAATAGTCAACGCTTCTTTAGAACCCGCTGGCACTTGAATATGATAGCCATGTGTAAAGTGATGAGATGCATCCCGCAACGCACCAGCATGAACCCCTTCATAAGAAAGTTCTAATACTTCTTTATTTGTAATATCTGTGACAATGTGCTTGGATCCTTCTACGGTCACCGTTGCCTGTTCTGTACCAGCCCATACATTGCCTTCTGTATGATTTACCTTTAACCAACGGAAGGTCGGTCTAGGCAATTCATTAAAATGTAATGTGTTGCTCATCCTAACCTCCTAACCGATAGAACCTTCAAGTTCTAAGGTAATTAAATTATTCATTTCTACAGCGTATTCCAATGGTAATTCTTTAGAAATTGGTTCCACGAAACCACGCACTAGCATAGCTCTTGCTTCTTCTTCACTAATACCACGAGTCATTAAGTAGAAAATAGCCTCATCGGAAATACGACCGATTTTTGCTTCGTGTCCTAAATCGACATTGTCATTTTCAATCGTAATAGATGGAATTGTATCGGATTGAGATTCTTGGTCTAACATCAAGGACTCACAAGATACAGTTGCTTTAGAATGGTCTGCATTTTTACCGATGTTTAATACACCACGATAAATTGCTGTACCACCGCTTTTAGAAATGGACTTGGAGTTAACATTACTTGTTGTATGTGGTGCCGCATGAATTACTTTTGCCCCTGTGTCTAAGTATTGGCCTTCACCAGCAAATGTAACACCTGTAAATTCACAGTGTGCCCCTTCACCAGCCAAAATACTCATTGGGTACAAGCAAGATACAGCGGAACCAAAGGATCCGGATACCCACTCAATCGTACCATTTTTACCTACTCGACTACGTTTTGTATTCAAGTTGTACATATTTTTGGACCAGTTTTCGATAGTAGAATAACGCAAAGTAGCATTATCTTTTACGAACAACTCAACGCAACCAGCATGTAAGTTAGCTACATTGTATTTTGGAGCAGAACAACCTTCAATGAAGTGTGCTTTTGCCCCTTCTTCTACGATAATCAACGTATGTTCAAACTGACCTGCTCCTGGCGCATTCAATCGGAAGTAAGACTGTAATGGAATATCTACAGTCACTCCTTTTGGCACATATACGAAGGAACCGCCAGACCATACTGCACCATGTAAAGCTGCAAATTTATGATCTGTAGGTGGCACCAATGTCATAAAGTATTGTTTTACAATATCTTCATGTTCATGCAATGCAGTTTGCATATCTGTATATACAACGCCTTGACGAATCAAGTCTTCTTGAATACTGTGATATACAACCTCAGAGTCATATTGAGCGCCTACACCAGCCAAAGAAGTCTTTTCAGCGTCTTGGATACCAAGACGGTCAAAGGTATCTTTAATATCGTCTGGAACTTCGTTCCAGTCTTCTTTCATATCAATTTTTGGTTTTACATAGGTCACGATATCCGCCATATTTAAAGCGCTAATATCAGGTACCCAATTAGGAACATCTAATTGATTGTAAATTTCAAGGGATTTTAAACGGAAATCTAACATCCATTGTGGTTCATTTTTATTAGCCCACATTTCACGAATGATATCTTCTGTTAAACCAGCTTCTGATTTATAGGAGAATTCAAATTCATTACGAATGTCATAGACGCCGCGATCCATCTCCTCAATTTGAGTTTTCTTTCTCGCTTCCATGAGATCCTCCTATGCTAAATTTTTGTATGCATCGTAGCCTTTTTCTTCAATTTCACGAACGAGTTCAGGGCCACCAGTTTTTACAATACGACCATCGATTAAGATGTGTACGAAGTTTGGTTGTAATTTTTGAAGAATTTGATTGTGGTGAGTGATGATTAACACCGCATTATCTTCATTATGGAAACGGTTGACACCTTCAGATACAATACGAACAGCATCTACGTCAAGACCGGAGTCAGTTTCATCAAGAATAGCCAATTTAGGATTTAAAATGGACATTTGAAGAATTTCATTTTTCTTTCTTTCACCACCGGAGAAGCCTTCATTTACATAACGATTAGCATAAGATGTATCGAAGGATAATTCTTCCATTTTTGCTTTCAATTCTTTTTTGAAAGCCAAGGCGCGTACGTTTTCACCAGTAATAGTATTTTTAGCTGTACGAATGAAGTTTTCTACTGTAATACCAGGTACAGAAATTGGATGTTGGAAAGACATGAAAATACCTTTTTTCGCACGATCGTTTACAGCTTCTTCTGTGATGTTTTCGCCATCGAATACGATGGAACCCTCTGTTACTTCATAAGCAGGATTGCCCATGATTACATTTGCCAATGTAGATTTACCAGCACCATTTGTGCCCATTACTACATGGATTTCACCTTTATTAATTGTTAAATTGATGCCCTTTAAGATTTCTTTCTCTTCAATCGAGGCACGCACATTGTCTACGCGAAGTAATTCTGCCACGTATGTCACTCCTTATCAAATAAGCTACTATATACAAAAGAAGACTAGTTAGGTCTTAGAATGTGTCGAATACCGTAAAAAAACGGATTCCACCAAAGTGTAATCCGCTGTCATATTCATAGCATGAGAACGCCACTTTGGCTCAAATCTAAAATAGTAAATATACTATATGTATTATACCGTGTACAGACTTGGACCGCAAGCTAATTTCTACTATTTTACTATGAATTTGATGATAGTTTTGTATATCATCTATTCATCTATAGCATATTGAAACTTTAATTCTCTACCAAGAGACTCAACAATATTCATTATACTGAATTTTCTCAATATTGTAAATGCTATTCCCATATTTTTTTAGGGATTATAAACAACATTTGATATTGTCATAGCATACTATACTCTATACAAATAGACATATACTCCATTGTCTTATAAGCAATGACAGCTTCTTAAAAACAAATACAGCATATGTCTATATAACCCTAAATAACTATCGCAAAGTATAGACCTCTACTTTTTTAATTATAAATTAGAAAAATCTAGTGTAGCGAAATAATCGTCTAATGTTTCTGCACGACGAATTTGTGTGACACTACCATCTTCGTGTAATAATAATTCAGCAGAACGCAATTTACCATTGTAATTGAACCCCATAGCATGACCATGAGCACCAGCATCATGAATCACAATACGATCGCCCATGTCAATTTTTGGTAATTGACGATCGATAGCAAACTTGTCATTATTTTCACATAAAGATCCAGTCACATCATACGTCATAGTTGTTGGTTCATTCTCTTTCCCCATCACCGTAATATGATGATAAGAGCCATACAACGCTGGACGCATCAAGTTAGCCATACATGCATCTAAACCAATGTAATGTTTGTAAATATCTTTCTTATGGATGGCAGTAGCTACCAAATAACCATATGGTCCAGTAACCATACGACCACATTCATAAGCCAATTGAATTGGGCTATGTCCAGTACCCACGATTAAACGATCGTAAGCCTCTTTCACGCCTGCACTTAACACTTTGTAATCCACTGGTGTTTGTTCAGGTTTATAGGCTACCCCTATACCGCCACCAAGGTCAATGAAAGATACTTCTACACCCGTTTGTTCTTTTACGCGTAAAGCTAGGTTAAACATTAATTCAGCTGTACCTACTAAACCATCGATGTCTAATTCATTAGACACTACCATCGTATGCAAACCGAAGTTAGTGATACCTTTTCCTTTTAAGTATGTAATAGCCTCAATAATTTGCGCCTCAGTCATACCATACTTTGCTTCTTCTGGAAGACCGATAATTGTATTACCACCTTCTTTTAAAGAACCTGGGTTGTAACGGAAACAGAAACGTTCTGGTAATGTACCATGCTCTTCTAAATACGCAATATGCGTAATATCATCCAAGTTAATGATGGCTCCTAAATCCATAGCTTTTTTGTATTCTTCGTAAGGAGTATCATTGGAGGAGAACATAATATTCTCTCCCGTGATACCAACCTTTTCACTCAAGATTAATTCCGCCATAGAAGAACAGTCAGCGCCGATACCAATTTCTTTCATCATTTTCATAATGTACGGATTCGGCGTCGCTTTTACAGCAAAATATTGTTTGAAACCAGGCGCCCAGCTGAAAGCATCTAAAAATGCGCGCATGTTATCCATAATGCCTTTTGCATCATAAATGTGGAATGGCGTTGGATATTGGGCGATAATCTTTTCTAATTGTTCTTTTGTAAATGGGATTGTCTTTGCGTTCATCATAACTCCTCAATCTATTTGTAATACACCATGTGACAGCCTCTTTCTGTAACATAGCAATTTATAAAACAATAGGCCTTCTCCATGTAGTATCTCAATAAGGGATGGCACATCCTGCCTAAGCCTTAACAAGATATACAATTACTCTTGAAAGATATACATAACACTATGCTATCAAACAATGGTAATCTGTGAATACCGTAACGTATTGTAACATATATTCTATAGAATTGTAAAGATTCTATAGAATTAAAAACTATTGAGAGTAATAGACTTGTGGCCTTCCTTACTGCATACATTAGATAACCTCAAGAAGAGCACGGTGTGCTCCGAACAAACATTACGTAGTGCCGTTTGTGAGAAGTATACCGTGCTCTTCCCTTTACTTCTATTCAGATTAGAATGCCACAGGCTACATAGCAGAACAAGTTACTTCCCGAATAGGGAACAATCCACGCTATATCGCCCACCACCCATAAAGAATATAGCTAATGCAGAAAATCCCATTTGTGACGGATAATCCCAAGCAAAAAATCCTGCATCTACATGAAGAAGCGTAGCCGTAAATAAAACTCCAGCCAACAATAAGGATCCTAATCGAGTAAATAATCCAAAGGCAACCAAAATACCACCTAAGAACTCGCAAATTGCAGCCATCGCACCAAAAAATTCGAAATATCCAGGTACTCCTAAGGCTGCCAACATAGCACCTACCTTATATAACCCAGATGCACCGCCTAAAAACTTCAAATATCCATGATAGGCCATAGAGATTCCTAGAGCTAATCGCATCACCAATATTCCAAAGTTAACATACGTAGGTTTACCACGCAACAAAAAGTGAACCATATGCATATCCTTCCCTAAATAAATCTTCCTACAAATAATTAACTAACATACATAAGTATACCATAACATCGTACCACTCTCCTAAGTACAAATCTATTCATAATTCTACACCTTATATCATAGTAACAATAGATTAATACAATTGCTACATGCTCTAGAACCAACCTTTGAACGTAGTTGCACATAACAGTCTATGACGTTCCTTTCATCCAAATCATATTAACACAAAAAGACCGCAACATGTTCCCAAACCTTCCTTTGAACGCAGTTGTGCGTAGCAGTCTATGACGTTCCTCCCATCCAAATCATACTAACACAAAAAGACCGCAACATGTTCCCGAACCTTCCTTTGAACGTAGTTGCGCGTAGCAGTCTATGTCGTTCCTTTTAACAAAATAATGACAACGCAAAAGACCGCAACATGTTCCGGAGCAAACCTACCGTAGGATCAGTTTGTGAAGGAATATGTTGCGGTCTTAACTTATACTATTTCAAGAGGGAACGCCATAGACAAATAGCGCTTCAAGTGTTATCCGATGTCAGCAGGTGTAGAGAAATCTACTGTAATTCCCAATGCTTTCGCTACGCCTTCACCATATGCAGGGTCACATGCATAGCAATGTTTTGCATGGCGTTCTTGGATGAACAATGGAACTCCTGCCATGTTGTTCGCTGTATTTTTGAACAATACTTGTTGTTGTTCTGGAGTCATGAGGCGGAACAATTTACCAGGTTGTGTGTAGTAATCGGAATCATCTTCACGGAAGTCGTATTGGTATGCTTTACCAGATACGTCGTATCCTGGATCTTTGTATTGTGGTTGGTTAGCCCATTGGCCAAAGCTATTTGGAGCATATCCAATAGTCGCACCATGGTTGCCATCTACACGACCTTGTCCATCACGATGGTAAGAATTGAATGGGCATTTAGGCGCATTCACAGGAATGGATGGATAGTTTGTACCTAAGCGGTAACGTTGCGCATCTGCATAGGAGAACAAACGACCTTGTAACATGCGGTCAGGACTGAATCCAATACCAGGAATGATTGTGGATGGAGCAAACGCTGCTTGTTCTACATCTTGGAAGTAGTTTTCAGGGTTGCGATTCAATTCCATTACCCCTACTTCGATTAATGGGAAGTCTTTTTTATACCATACTTTTGTAAGGTCGAATGGGTTATATGGAAGTGCTTCTGCTTGTTCTTCTGTCATCACTTGGATGTACAATTTCCAACGAGGGAAATCACCTTTAGCGATAGCGTCGAATAAGTCACGTTGTGCACTTTCACGATCATTTGCAATAATCGCAGATGCTTCTTCTTCAGTTAAGTTTTTAATTGGTTGTTGGCATACCCAGTGGAATTTAACCCATACGCGCTCGTCATTTGCATTGATTAAGCTATATGTGTGGGAACCGAAACCATGCATATGACGATATCCGTCAGGAATACCACGATCACTCATTACGATAGTAATTTGGTGCATTGCTTCTGGCAAGCTAGTCCAGAAATCCCAGTTTGCAGTAGCATCACGTAAGTTAGTTTCAGGATTACGTTTTACTGCACGGTTCAAATCTGGGAATTGCAATGGATCGCGAATGAAGAATACTGGTGTGTTGTTACCTACTAAATCCCAGTTACCTTCTTCTGTGTACATTTTTACAGCAAAACCACGGATATCTCGTTCTGCATCAGCAGCACCACGTTCGCCAGCTACTGTGGAGAAACGTACGAACAAATCAGTTTGTTTACCCACTTCAGAGAACACTTTTGCTTTCGTATATTTTGTAATGTCATTTGTTACTGTGAAAGTACCAAACGCACCAGATCCTTTCGCATGCATACGTCGTTCAGGAATCACTTCACGAGCGAAGTGACCTAATTTTTCCATCAACCACACGTCTTGCATCAATACAGGACCACGTTTTCCAGCTGTGGCACTGTTGTTATTGTCAGGCACAGGGGCGCCAAAGGCTGTTGTCAATTTTTCTTCTTTCATAACTTTCTCCTTTGTAAACTTATACATTTATAATAAAATTAAAACCTATAATTATTACAACGGATAATTATTATCCGTTAACTTATGAACTTATTATAGAACTTTTTCTATACATTGTCAATAATGATTTTCCATTAATTTTTATTATTTTTAATGTTAAAAACTATAACATTATCAATCTGTGAAATAACAAAAAGGGACCACGAAAGAATAGTCATCTATTCTTTCATAGTCCCCATAATGTTTACTTAGTCAATACTGCGATCCACGGATGCAATCTGAGATTACATCATACCGCCCATACCACCCATTGGAGGCATTGGAGGCATCATTGGCGCATTTTCTTCTACTTTGTCTGCTACGATGGATTCAGTAGTTAATACCAATGCTGCGATGGATGCTGCATTTTGCAAGGCAGAGCGTGTTACTTTTGCAGGGTCCACGATACCAGCTTTTACCATGTCTACATATTCTTCTGTTAATGCGTTGAAGCCAATACCGCTTTCAGTAGATTTTACACGTTCTACTACCACGGAACCTTCTAAACCTGCATTATAAGCGATTTGACGAAGTGGTTCTTCCACAGCACGGCGTACAAGGTTTACACCTGTCAATACGTCACCAGTAGCTTCGATACCGTCTAATGCTGGGATGATGTCGATCAATGTAGTACCACCACCTGCAACGATACCTTCTTCCACAGCTGCACGAGTCGCATTCAATGCGTCTTCGATGCGAAGTTTTTTATCTTTTAATTCTACTTCTGTTGCGGCACCTACTTCGATAACAGCTACACCGCCAGACAATTTAGCCAAACGTTCTTGTAATTTTTCTTTGTCGAATTCGGAAGTCGCTTCTTCTGCTTGTGCGCGAACTTGTGCTACACGACGAGCGATTACGTCTTTGTTGCCATTGCCGTCAACGATGATAGTCTCGTCCTTTGTGATGCGAACTTGACGAGCTGTACCCAAGTGTTCTAAGTCTACGTTTTCTAATTTCAAGCCCACTTCTTCACTAATCACAACACCACCAGTTAAGATAGCAATATCTTCTAACATAGCTTTACGACGGTCGCCGAAACCAGGAGCTTTTACAGCGACTGCTTTTAATGTGCCACGAAGGCGGTTCACTACTAATGTAGCCAATGCTTCGCCATCTACATCTTCAGCGATAATCACAAGTTCTTTACCTAGTTTTACCACTTTTTCAAGAGCTGGTAATAAATCAGCGATTACGGAGATTTTGCGGTCAGTGATCAAGATTAATGGCTCGTTTACAACAGCTTCCATTTTATCTGGGTCAGTTACCATGTAAGGAGATAAATAACCGCGGTCGAATTGCATACCTTCTACTACGTTCAATTCAGTTTGTAATGTTTTAGATTCTTCTACAGTGATAACACCGTCGTTACCTACACGGTCCATTGCTTCTGCAATCAATGCGCCGATTTCTTCATCAGCTGCAGATACGGATGCTACTTGAGCAATGTCTTGTTTACCGTTTACGTCGATCGCTTTGGATTGAATTTCAGCTACTAATTTTTTTACGGCTAATTCAATACCTTTTTTAAGGATCATTGGGTTCGCACCAGCAGCTACATTGCGCATACCTTCTTGAATCATAGCTTGCGCCAATACAGTCGCTGTTGTAGTACCGTCACCAGCTACATCATTAGTTTTTGTAGCTACTTCTTTCACTAATTGAGCGCCCATGTTTTCAAATGGATCTGGAAGCTCAATATCACGAGCGATAGTCACGCCATCGTTAGTGATTGTTGGAGCACCAAATTTTTTCTCTAATACTACATTGCGACCTTTAGGTCCTAATGTTACTTTTACAGCATTTGCTAGTTGGTCAACGCCACGACCTAATGCACGGCGTGCTTCTTCGTTAAATAAAATTTCTTTTGCCATTGTATAGCCTCCTCTATGGGGAATCATCCCGTTGATTGCTTAGATTATAATACTGCTAAAATATCTTTTTCACTGATGATTAAATGGTCAACACCATCAATTTTGAACTCAGTACCAGCATATTTGGAGAACATAACTGTATTGCCCACTTCTACTTCTGGTTTTACACGTTCGCCATTGTCACATAATTTACCAGGACCCACAGCGATAACTGTACCTTCGGATGGACGTTCCTTTGTGGAAGATGCTAAAAAGATACCACTTTCCGTTTTTGTTTCTACTTCTAATACACGAATAATGACACGATCGCCTAATGGTTTCATTGTTATACCTCTTCTCTTATACACTATAATATCGATGTTAGCACTCAATAAGAGTGAGTGCTAATCACAAGTATTATTATAAATCATTTTTAAATTTTTGCAAGTCCTTTTTGACTTTTTGACTAAATACTTTTTCATAGTTAAAACTTTGCTTTATGGGCCACAATAATTATTTTATGATTTGGCCTCATGGGCTGCAATAATTTTTTTACACGTTTCCACGAGACTAATACGTTTATCCATACTGAAAGCTCGTATTTTTTCGTATGCCTTTTCCTCAGAAAATCCGTGCAGCTCCATCAATATGCCTGTCGCTTTCGTCACATATTTTCGTTCTTCTAAGGAACTTGTTAAACCTTTTACCTGTTCCAGCAAATCTCGTTCTTCTTGAAAGCGACCCATAGCCATCTGCAGCGCTGGACCTAAGTCTGGTTCCCGCAAGGGCTTAATCAAATAACCGTATACCCCAGATTGGGATGCTTTTTGAATTAAATCATCTTGGCTGTACGCCGTTAATAGCACCACCGGCGCCAATCGCTTGTGACGGATTTGCCGCGCTGCCTCAATGCCATCTAACTCAGGCATCTTCACATCCATGAGCACTATGTCAGGCGCAAGGTCTTGGCATAGTTGAATGGCTTCTACTCCATTAGCACCTTCTCCTACAACAGTATGGCCTTGGCTTTCTAATATATCTCGCAAATCCATGCGAATCAGCGACTCATCATCTACTAGTAAGACGCGCATACTCTTCTCCTTTATGAATCCAAATATCTACCACAGTTCCTATTCCCTTGGATGTCCACGAAATCGTTCCATCCAGTTCATTCCGCACTAGATTATCAATAATCTGCAATCCTAATCGTCGTTGTCTAGTGTCTTCAAAATTCTCTGGCAAACCACAACCTGTATCGGTGATGATAATGTTCAACATATCACGATTCTCTTGATCCATCACCTCTCGCACCTCTACCTGCACTTGTCCTTCCATTCTATCTTTGAAAGCATGTTTAAAAAGATTGGAGAACAGTTCGTTCAGTACCAAGGACACATAGCTGGCCTTATGAGACGACATAATAATATCTTCTCCTATATATTCCATGTCGATCCGTTGTTCAGAAGAACCCAAACCTTGTCGCAATAAGCGCCACAATTCTTCGATAATACTGCGCAACGCTACATAATCTTCATCAAAATTCGATACAATTTCATGGACCAGAGCCATACTTTCAATCCGATGAATACTGTCTTGTAAGGCTTGTTTCACATCATCAGACCCACTGCGACGGCTTTGCATGCGCAGTAAACCTGCCACAGATTGCAAATTATTTTTCACACGATGGTGCACCTCTTTAATGACAGAGTTTTTCACCAGTAATTCTTGGTCTCGCTTACGTAATTCTGTTTTATCTTGTAAGACTAAAATGCCACGTTTCCATTTCACCCCAAGAACAACGGGAATCATCACTTGTCGCAGAGCGATATCACCATACAATTCTTCATCAATGGTGCCCACCCTATCTTCTAAGGCCTTTTTGATACGGCCTACTTTCAAAGTACTACTGTAAATGGATGTTCCCTGTGATCGTCGATCGATACCAAAGATGTCCCCTAGCTTTTTCGCCGCTCGGTTCGCATAGAGTATGGTTCCATCTTGCTCAAAAAAAAGGATCCCATCTAAAACGGAAATTCCTTCATACAGCTCTGGTTGCTGCAATTGTGGCACCAACATACCTTGAAATGTCGTCTGTGACACAATGGACATGAACTCGTCATAGCGGTTGGAATACACTTCAGACACAGGATTCGTGAATGCACAGGCCCCAATACACTTCCCCCCATTATCTACGATAGGATATGCATAGGCATAGTAGGACTCGATGGTGGCCCCTGTATCCGTAGGTTCTTCCCAATCCATGATACCTGCGTAAGGTTTACCACTACTTAATATCTGCTGCATAGGATGGTCTATAGGCACTTCGTATTTCTGTACCATGCCCGTATGACCGTTATCTAACGCTCCGCTGAGTAAAAGGTGTCCGTCCTTAGCTTGCACTAAGAGGGACACCCCTTGTTCACTGATGGCTTTACCAAAGTTTAATCGCTGAGAAAATTGCAATAGTAAAGCCTGTTGTGTAGGATATAAATCGGTTTCTTTGTCTAGGATGTCTTTCCAACTAGCCATGTTGGTTTCCTTTCCACAAATCGCTGCCCAATGGAATGGACGGTTTTGCATTCAATGTGTAATTGCTGAATTTGCCAGCTTGTGCCATATAGTAAGCTCGACATCCAATCATGGCCGCATTGTCGGTAGCCAACATCGATCCCGCTGTGAGGTATGTCAATCCTTCTGCTTCACACATAGCCTGTAAATCTCGTTGCAATCCACTATTCGCAGATACACCGCCAGCCAAGGCAATCTTCGTTTCTCCCAAGGTATGAGCCGCTTCTTTCATTTTTTCTACCAATACATCTGTAATGGCCTTTTGAAAGGAGGATGCCACATCTTCATGGCAGATAGATTCACCTTTTTGTTGTTTTCCATTGATGTAGTTAAGAACAGCTGACTTCAAACCACTAAAACTAAAGTCAAAATTTCCTTTTTCCAATAAAGGCCTTGGAAAATCGATAGCCTCCGAATTGCCTTGTTTCGCCAATGCATCAATATGTGGTCCCCCAGGGTAAGGATAGCCTAATACACGAGCGATTTTATCGAAGGCTTCACCAGCCGCATCATCACGTGTTTGTCCTAGTACCTGAAAGCTTTCATAATCTGTGACATGAACAATCATAGTATGACCACCAGATACAACTAAGCACAAGAAAGGCGGTTCTAACTCAGGATGTAACAAGAAGTTCGCAAAGATGTGCCCTTCCATATGATGAACCCCAACCAAAGGAATATCTTTTGCAAAGGATAGAGCCTTCGCTGCCGACACGCCTACCAACAAAGCCCCTACTAAACCTGGCCCATAAGTGACACCAATGTGATCTATATCGTCTAATGTTACATTCGCATCTTCCAAAGCTTGGTCGATAACTGGCATAATCTGTTCAATATGATGACGGGATGCTACTTCTGGCACGACACCGCCAAATTTTCTATGTATGGGAACTTGACTGGAAATCACATTAGAAATGACTGTTCTGCCATCTTGTAAGACCGCTGCCGATGTTTCATCACAGCTAGTTTCAATGGCTAGCGTGTAGATACTCATGTCAGTTCCTCCATTTCTTTCGTCATAATTAATCCATCTTCTACTGGATCTGAATAAAATTGTTTACGTACTCCTACTGCAGTAAAGCCAAGTCTACGATACATCGCTTGAGCTGCAATATTGGAGACACGCACTTCTAAAAAAATATGTTTCATACCTCGCTTATGGAGCATTTGCGTTAATTTACGGGTCATCTTAGCCCCATAGCCTGCACGACGATATTCAGGATGAATAGCAATATTCGTAATCTGACCTTCATCCAAGACTAGCCATGATCCTGCATAGCCAATAATCTTCCCATCTTCCGCTTCTGCCACGAGATATAGTTTATCTTCTATTTCTAAATCATCTAATAAAGCCTCTTTCGACCAAGGGGTTGAAAAACAGGCCAGTTCTATTTCGTAGATACCTTCAATATCACTTCGTAAGGCTTCTCGTAATACGACCATTATCGTTCACCTGCCGCTTCACGGACTACTACCGTAGGTTCTATGTAGGTACCTGTAGCCAACATGTCTTTATTTTTCTCGTCCCAGACCACTTCTGCCTCCGATTTACGAATGTAGAATGGCTCAATGGATTGTGCGTCAGGAATATTACCACTACCGAATTGTGGCAATGCTACTTGAATGACATGAGATGCCCGTGGTCGTTGTTTTGATTCATGCCCGAGTACCAGTTTCATAGGATCAATACACCCTTCTTCTATGCCTAAGGCATATTCTTTTTCCAATCGTTTTAGACCATCTCCTACGATGACCACTGGATTATCTCCAGATAGTTGTACTAGTTTCACTAACAATTCAGTTACTTGATGTACTTCTATTGTATCTAAAGCAACCATGTCCGCGCCATTCCACTCATACTGACGGCCATAGACCTGTTTCTTTTGTGCATCAATGACAGTGCATACCCGATAGTTAGAATACATAAAACTTTGTGCTAACACATCCGTAGTAAGCACTCCTACAACGGGCACATTCCAAGCGTACGCCAATGCCTTCGCCGTACCTAATCCAATCCGTAATCCCGTAAACGAACCCGGCCCAATGGTTACAGCAATGCCGGTAATATCAGATTTCTTCACTTTCCCCGTTGTCAACACCGTTTCAATATGTGGCACCAATTGTTCAGAATGCGTAAGGCCTGCCTGCACAATAAGTTCACTCCGTATTTCTTTGTCATTTCCCACAGCCACACTGGCAATGGCGCTACTCGTTTCAATGCCTAAAATCATAGGTTCTCTCCTATGCATTGTAATTCTTCTGCTGAAAGTAAATCCGTCCGAACTGCAAACTGACGAGATCTATCATCAGCCACAGAAATTTCAATCCATACCGTCGTATCTGGCAATTCATCGGTAAACTTACTAGCCCATTCTACAACGGATTTCGTTTCCTCTGTATATTCGTAAAAGCCGATAGTTTCCAGCTCTTCCACCAAATCCATTCGATATAAATCAAAGTGGTACAAATAAGAGCCATCTACTTCATAAGTGTTCATTAAAGCAAAGGTAGGACTTGTCACTTCTTCTGTGACCCCAAAACCTTTGGCAATACCTTGAGAAAAATGCGTTTTTCCCGCCCCTAATGTACCATCTAAAGCAATACAGATAGGGCCTTCATAATCTTTCATAAATCTCCCTAGGCTATGGCCTAGGACCAACGTTTCCTCTACGGAATGTGTTGTATATTGTATGGTATTCATAGTATTCCTTTATCATTGTATTTTAATTAGTATGCTGTAGACAACGCATACTCTTATCCCTGCCTATCATCGTTAAATGTGACTAGGATTATCTATACATTCAATACTTAATCATCCGATAAGTGATTATATCCCTTAGGTTCCACTGTCATCCATTGTCCGTCACGGTCTACTAATACCTGTGCACTGCCTGCTTTGACATGCCCAATAATAGTGAAAGTATCCCTAGGCAAGCCATCAGCCTTTTCTGCTGGGATGGTTCCCACTAGCTGAAAATCTTCGCCCCCTGTCCACATAGGAAAGTATGGGCTCATCTGGTGGCTTTCACAGTAATCGTGTACCTCTGGATGGATAGGTAAAGTACTTTCATCGACGTAAATAGTCACCTGTGATGCTTTGGCAATCTCGTTGAGCTCGCTGGACAAGCCATCGCTGATGTCGTTCATAGACGTAGCACCTAAGTCTCTTGCTATTATACCACATTCCACATGAGGAATGGGCCGTTGATGGACAGATTGACTCACCGGATACTCCTTGCTGCCCTCTAGTAAACTATGGAGACCCACATAGGATAATCCCAAATAATTCGTGATAAACACTGCATCGCCGTCCTGAGCACCACTGCGTAAAACAGATTGATGCTTTGGAACATCTCCAAAGACTGTGGCGGAAATCACAAAAGGACCTTCCGTTGACACCGTGTCGCCACCGATGATATTTACATCGTAGTCTACACATATGTTACGCAACCCATTGTAAACTGCTTCTACATAGGATGTATGTCGCCCCTTAGGCACTGCAATGGACACTACCATATGCCGTGGCGTGCCTCCCATCGCTGCAATGTCGCTAATGTTCGCAGCCCCCAAACGATAGCCTACGTCAAACGGTGATGTGGTACTTTCACTAAAGTGAACACCTTCCACCATCATGTCCGTGCTCACTAGTTGATCTACATTATGAGGAGTATCATAGACAGCACAATCATCACCGACACCGACCTTTACGTACGTTGAGTCATTAATACTGTGTTGTGTTAATTTATCAATAAGAGCAAATTCATCAATCTTAGGTGTCATGGGTTTACATACATTAGAATTACTCTCTATAGTATATTTTATATCCTTATTTACATTGTCTTGTAGCATCGTATCTCTATCAACAGTATATTCTATGCTACTTTCTCGTAAGATATTGTTCCTATTAGTATCGTCAATGTCGTGAATATCGTTGGCATCATTCTTACCATTACCACTATGAATATGCATACTCCGATTTGATAACACATGCTCTTCGTTTAATAATAAATTTCGCAAGAAACGTTCTAAATACTCCGTTGTTCTATATACACCTAGTTTCAAATTTTGATAATTAGCACGTACCAAAGCATTTCTAAAATACCACGCATGGTTGGCGAACATATCATTCGTCACCGTAAAGCCTAAGGTTCTAAGATATTTAATAAAAAATACAGCTGTCGTTCTCGTATTTCCTTCTCCGAATACATGAATCTGCCACAATCTGGTAACAAAATTAGCCAAATGATGAATACTCTCTGACATATCTAAGTTAATATAAGAAAATTTTTTTTCTTGCTCTATATCATAGAGCAAGGTCGCCCCTAATTCAGATACGCTACCGTAAGTCACTGTATCGCCATCGAGAATCCATTCTTTTTTTGTCATATTGTAATCTCGCATACTACCTGCATAGGGATAGATATCTGTAAACAATCGTCTATGAATCGATAGGTACTCGCTGGGTGTAAAACTGAATCCTTTTTCTAACAACAATTCCGAAATGCGAAGTGATACTATATCCGCCTCTGCTGTTCTATCTTCCTGATTCGGATAGGCCTCGTAGTAATTTTCCAATAGTGTATGAAGAGCCTGCAGGGACATCTCTCCCTCAACATTCTTCTTTGCTAAGTCTACTAAATACGCAGACGGCGTTAAACCATCCACAGCTTGCAAACCAATGGCAGTCTTCCAGGCTTGGGCTTTTTCATATTGACTGGCTTCACCTTGGCGAATATATTCCTCAAAAGGATCCTTGTGCATCGTACCACCTCATTTCTTCTAAAAATGTCATTAACTAATTATCTATTTAGACAAACTAATGAAACAAAATCATTTCAACTAAACTATAAAATTTATATATCACTTTCTCTATACATGTTGTTCTTATTGTACCATACTAAGGACTAAAAATAAGATAAATTCATCTAAATAACAAAGGGACTCCGATAAGAGTCCCCTTTCATTATGTGATTACAAATTATGTGCCTCTGTCTCATCATCTTCATTAACTGTGTAACACTACCTCGTCATCTCCACTAGCTGTTTCACGTAATCATTGCTCGGATGGTTCTTTACTTCCTCGGTAGTTCCGTATTGTTGTATTTTCCCTTCGTGCATGACAAGGATATGTGTGCCTAGCTTGAAAGCTTCGTGCATGTCATGGGTAATGAACACAATAGTGCAGTCAGTTTGTTTATGAATTTTCTTCAAGTCTTCTTGCAGTTGATATCTCGTAATGGTATCCACCGCTCCAAACGGTTCATCCATAAGTAATATTTTCGGTGAGTTAGCATAGGCTCTCGCGATACCAACCCGTTGCTGCTGACCTCCTGATAATTCCTTAGGATACTTTTCTTTACTATCCAATGGTAAGCCTACTAATGAAAGCATACGTTCTACAATAGCCTCCACTTCCTTTTTCGGTGTCCCATCTAATTTAGGCACATACCCAATATTGTCTGCCACCGTCATATGTGGAAATAATCCATCTCCCTGAATAGCATAGCCAATCTTTCTACGCAAGGAAATTATGTCTTGGTCGATGACACGAGTTCCAAAAATAGTAATATCTCCCTCATCTGGTACAATCAATCCATTAATCATTTTTAATAGCGTCGTCTTTCCTGACCCAGATGTGCCTACAATACAAAGAAAGTCTCCTTCATTGATAGACAGATTACAGTCTCTCACCACCCATTTACCTTGATAGGATTTTCCAATGTTCTTATACTCTATAATTTGATTCATCTATTTCACCACCAATCCTTTAGTTTGTAAAAATTCTTTTGCCACTTGTTTCGGATCTTCCTTATCAATCTCTACTTTTTTATTTAATTGTGCCATGGTACTTTCATCCAAGATACCATCTAAACGATGTAATACTGTTTCTAACTCAGGATGTTTCTGCAAGGTTTCCTCACGAACAACCATGCCTGCCATGTAACTTGGATAAAAGTTTCGATCGTCCTCTAACACAACAACCCGTGGATCAGACAGCTGACCATCTGTAGTAAATACAGTCATAGCATCAATTTTCTTATCAAATAAGGCTTGGTATTTTAACCCATTATCCATATCTACTACTTTTTTGAAATGGTAATTATAGGCATTAGCTAACGCTTTATAACCATCTTCTCGTTCAAAGAAGTCATATTCTGCTCCAAATGTTAACTGTCCTGCATACTTAGCCAAGTCAGTAAACGTTTTAATCCCATATTCCTTCGCTAGATCCGCTCGAATGCCAATGCTATAGGTATCATTAAAACCAAACATACCCTTCCATAAGAAATGATATTTGTCCTTGTACTCTGCACTCAACATAGAAAACTTGTCGTTCTTGTAGTCTTCCTTATGTTTCAACACGATTTGCCAAGATGTTCCTGTATACTCTGGATACATATCGAAATCGCCTCGCACCATACCAGGATGGATATTAGATGTTCCGCCTCCTACACCATGGGTGTACTCAACCTTCAGATTCGTATCCGCTTCAATTAAGGTTCCCACAATTTCTGCTAGGATATATCCTTCCGATACTGGTTTTGATGCGATATGAATAGTATCACTTTTACTATACTGTTGCATTCCCACAACACCCAAGATAATCACTAGGAAAACCCCCAATGTATAGCCTACTTTTTTATTTACAATCGTATGCACCTTGTGTTCTTCCACCAACTTACCAATCACACTTAGTATGCCATCAATCACCAATGCTAATACAGCAATGAGGATGCCCCCAATCCAGATGAGCACTTCATTATTAGTGGTAATCCCACGATAAATTGCAACACCTAGCCCACCTGCACCCACAAAGGAGGCAATCCCTGCTAAAGCAATGGTCATAGTCACCATATTCATAATACCTGCAAAGATAACAGGGAATGCTAGTGGCAACTGTATCTTCCATAAAATTTGGCTATCTGTGCTACCCATAGCCCGGCTAGCCTCAATAATTTTTGGATCAATGGTGGTAATCCCTACATAAGTGCTGCGCACAATAGGTAACAACGCATAGATAGTAAGTGCAATAATGGCTGTCGTATTCCCTACTCCTGTGAAAGAAATCAGAAATCCCAACAGAGCAATAGAAGGGATTGTATACGCAATATTCACCACAGATATAACCGAATTAGCCAGTTTCTGTTTCTGTGCGATAAATACCCCAATAGCCAAGCCCAAAATCGTGGCAATAATAACTGCTGTAAAAGTAATTCCTATATGCTCCATTAATAAATGTAAATAAAATGACCCGTTCTTGCCTAACTCTTCTAACAATTTTTGTATCATCAAACCCTCCTTTTCTACAATCTGTTTGCAGATTAATTATCATACTAAATTACCATGAATTTAAGGTATAAAAATGTTGGAGGCTCTTTACTAAGAGTCCCCCAACATACTACTTAATCTTTTACGATCTTATCTTTCATTTGTTTTAATGGATGTGTCAAATCAATGTTGCCATAGGTCGGTAAGGTCACTCCTTTTACCTTAACATACACTTTATGTACACCATCAAATTCTACAGCCGTATTCACAATAGCTGCGATACGAAGAGTAGCTGTTAAACCTGTCGCATCTTGTAAAAAGTCATCATTCAAAACCACTGTGACTGTGTCATCATGTTTTGCCGTTTCTACTACTTTTGTGCCTTTTGCAAAGACTGGATAGTCTGCACGACCATCTTGCTCAATCATCAAATTTATGGCATCTTTTACGGTTTTACGTTCTTTATCTATCGTAAGTGGTTGTGGCATTACGCCCTTCCCATCTTGTCGCGGTACATAGACCACAATTTTTGTCATTTTATCCATCGACTTCTTATCTTGCGACGCAGAAGATTGTGCTGTTGTTTGCTTCCCTAAATCTACTTTTAAATCTTGAGAATTACAACCTGCCAATGCGATGACACATACGCTCATCATAGCCACTAAGCCATAGCGTAATGATTGTTTCATGAATTAACCTCCAAAATATAGTTCCAAACCTTTCGCTAATTCATTAGCAAATGCTTGTCGTGTAGACGTTTCTTTCAAATGTCCTTCTTCTTTAGGATTTGAAATAAACCCTAACTCTACCAATATAGATGGCATAAAAGAGTGTCGTAATACATAAAGATTGCCTGGTTGAATACCACGATCACCATTAAATCCACTGTGTTCAGCAATCTGACCTTGTACTGAAGACGCTAATTTTTTTGACTGCTCAGAGCCATCGAAATAATAAGTAGCAATACCACCTACATTGGGATTCGAGAAGGAATTGATATGGATACTGATAAACGCATCGGCTTGATTACCATTCGCCACATTGACACGGGCTTGCAATTCATCCACACCACTCGCATGTGGCCCATACACATCCACATCTGTAGTACGAGTCAAGATGACCTTAGCGCCCTTTGCTTCTAAGATAGATTTTAAATACTCAGCGATAGGCAAAGTCACTTGTTTTTCTTGTAATCCCGTTGGCCCAATGGCACCTGGATCACTTCCACCGTGGCCTGGGTCTAATACGATAGTTTTACCACTAATGCCACCTGTGGTTCGATAATTGACCACTTGTGGAATTGGTTTTTCAGGCACTGTGGGCAACGCAATCTGTTGCTTTGGTGCTGGTTTAGACTCCGTTTTAGCTGGTGGATTTGACTTCGATGTAGCCGGTTTAGCTGCTGGCTTTTCAGTTGCTTTTGTGACTTCCTTAGCGGTAGCTTTCGCCTCTGCAACCTTAGCTGGTGCTTTATCAGCCACTGGAGCTACTGGCTTTTTACCATAGTAGTTTTCCCTCGGAGCTACCCCTTTTTTCTGAATATCCACCACCATGCGATATGGTTTATTATTTACAGTATCTTTTTTTAGGGTAAATACTTTCAAATCTTCTACATCAATAGCCTTCGGTGTTTCAATTTTCACCACCGTATCTGCTCCTTGTTGTGAAAGTGTGGCACTCTTTGCAATACCATCATCCATCACAATCGATGTAGGTATCCCTGTAAGCGTGGCATTTTTCAATATCAATGTGGTAGATGTACCACTGGCACTAATAGATGCCGTCGCATGAACAGGACTAGACAAGCTAAAGACCATTCTCACAAAAGGGATGGGCGCATCATTTCTCGTCACCCAATGAAGATCTGTCACATTTGCAGCCTTTGTGGCTCCAAATAGGACTGGTAACACCAATACTAACATACCCAATAGGGCAAATAACTTACGCAAATATCTCACTCCAATCTATGTTGCACTGGATAGTTTTCCTTTAGACAGTATCTTAATTATACCACATTTACTCAGTCCATACATGAAAAATCAGTGAAAATTATTCTTTTTTCCAATTTCATCCAAATTACAGCTGTTTCCTATCCTTTTGATTTGAAAATATCCCCTCCCATCGTCAACCTATGGCTAACATTTTCTCCTATACAAAAGAAACATAAGCAGGCTTTTTTCATCACCATTGACTACATTACCTACTTATGTTTCTAACTTTTTATATATATTTGTTAAATAGAGCGTATCGCTCTATCATGCACAACCTAGTCGTCCTCTAATGTTAGTAAACTATACATATCTTATGAGTTTACCCTGTTAGGAGACTAAGCCTCTTGCTTTCCGTTACGGTTCATAATGTAGTACAATACAGCACCCACTACTAAACCACCAAGTCCCCAGAATACTTTTTCCAAGGAAGATTGAGTGATTAACCAAATACTAACTACAACTGCTAATACTGGAATCACTGGTCCCAATGGAACACGGAATGTTCTAGCCATATCTGGGCGTTTGCTTCTGAATACAAGTACTGCTAAGCAAGTAGGCAAGTATTGCGCAAAACGAGATACTACGGAGATAGCTGCCAATTTTTCGAAACTGCCAGTCCAAGATAATACAACGGCAAATACAACTGTAACAATGATTGCTACATAAGGAGCATCTTTTTTATTACGTTTAGACACTACTTTAGGAATCAATCCATCATCCGCCATAGCTACCCCTGAACGTGGTGCTAAGAAAGAAGATGCTACGTTGATACCACCGATAGAAATCAGTGTACCCGCTGTAACGATAGCTTTTGCTAAAGGTCCCATGAATACGAACGCCGCATCTGCCACCGGAGTTTTAGAAGTTACAAGAGCATCCCCCATAATACCAATACAAATCGCTTGGATTAAGATATACACAATGGATACTAGTGTTAGCACTAGTATAATCGCTTTCGGTACATTGCGTTCAGGCTTTTCCATATCTTCCGCTGCTACCGCAATGGATTCAAATCCTGTGAAAGCATAGAAAATAATCAATGCTGCCGCACCAAAGCTGGCTTGTGTCATGTCTGGTACAGATTCCATTGGCGCGAAGTTAACACCTTTCACATAGAAAATACCTACTAGGATAAAGAAAATCAACGGCAACAATTTACCAATAGTTACGATATTGTTGATGATTTTAGAAATCTTAACCCCCATGATATTCATGATACCAAGTACCACAATTATCAATGTAGCAATGACATTTTTTCCCATTTCTGTACTTGCTGGTTCCCATACTGCCCCTAGAGCGGTAGCAAACCCCACAGCCATAGCAGACCAAGCAATTGTAGCGATGGCCCATTTCATAAAACCTACTTCAAAGCCTACGAAGTTACCAAATGCCTCTTTCGCATACACATACGGACCACCGTTCTTATTGAACATACCGCCCATTTCAGCAAAACATAAGGCAATAGACATAACCAATAACGCATCGAATACGATAACCCATAAACTATTTACGCCTACTAATGCAGCCGCTTTACCTGGAAGCAGGAAGATTCCTGTACCGATAATTGCATTTACCCCTAAGAGTATGATACTCATGAGGCCTAGCTTGTTATTTAACATACTACTTTCTCCTAAACTGTCGCCTTTCAATGCTTACAGTTGTACTACTAGAATGTATATCCATAAGATATACACATACTTTCACGTCATATTAAAACAATGCGTGAGCAATAAAGTAACCTACAACACAGCTTGTGAATACTCCAATCAAACCTGGTAAAATGAAGCTATGATTAATAACGAATTTACCAATTCGTGTTGTACCAGAACGGTCAAAACCAATACATGCTAAGTCAGAAGGATACGTTGGTAACACAAAGTACGCATAACATGCAGGAATGAAAGAAAGTATAATCAATGGTTCTACACCAACACTTAAACCCATAGGCACTACGATAGCAAGTGCTGCTGCTTGAGAGTTTACTAACTTGGAAATAATAAACAATACAATAGCATAGGTCCACGGATGCTCTACTACAATACTAGATAGAGTCGTTTTAAATTGTGGAATATAGGCACCAAAGTAGGTTTCTGCCATCCAAGCTACACCGTATACAGATACAACGGCAATCATACCAGATTTAAAGACAGATCCACTAGTTACATCGCTTACTTTTACTTTACATACAAGAAGAATTAATGCTGCCATTACAAGCATTGCAATTTGAATGGTAGGAGTCATAGACAATGGTTTCCATAAACCTTTTGCATTAGGAACTAATGGCAATAATTGGTTAGGGAAACTACCGAATAGAGCGATGACTAAAATGCCAAGTAAGAAAATAATGGTTGCCCAGTACGCTGTGCGAGGAAGTTCTTTCACAACACTAGCTTCTTTATTTTCTTCATAGATATAGGCACGTTGCTCAGGATCTTGTATGCGAGCTTGGAACTCAGGGTCATTAGCCAACTCTTTACCACGGCGCATACTCCAGATACCGGCTATAATAACGCCAGCAAATGTAGCTGGAATCGTGATAGATAAGATTGTCACTACACTAGCGTGGAAATTGACAGCTCCCAACATAGCCACCATGGATACTACAGCTACTGAGGCTGGTGACGCACAAATCCCCATTTGAGAGGCCACAGATGCCACTGCCATTGGTCGTTCTGGACGAATTCCTTCTTTGATAGAAATATCATAGATAATTGGGAACATCGTATATACTACGTGACCTGTTCCGCATAACACAGTTAAGAACCATGTTGTGATTGGTGCTAAAATAGTAATTTGTTTTGGATTGCTACGAAGAAATTTTTCTGCGTATACAAGCATAACATCCAACCCTTTGGAGGCTTGTAAAAATCCAGAACATGTTACCACTGCCATGATAGTTAGCATGACATCAATTGGTGGTTTACCCGGTACAAGACCAATTACGAATACGTAAATAGCAAGACCGATACCAGATACAGCAGCTAATCCTAAGCCACCGTGTCTTACACCAACAATTAAGCAAGCTAACAATAAAATAAATCCGAATAAAATAATCATGAAATTACTCAATCCTTTCTAATAAAAAAACACTTGCCGTAATTATTATACGGCAAGTGTTGCAATAAAAACAGTGATAAACCGCTTCTATAGGATATATTTTACATGAAAGTTGGTTATGGTGTTATGACTGTAGTTCTGTAATAATCCGTTCTGCATCTTTTGACAGATTACCCTATCGTCTTCTAGGCTATAGTACTGCTAACCCATGATTTTTGATGGCCTCCAATAGATATGTCCATGCATTCGCTCAACTTTTCACACAACTCGAAATGTCAACATCTTATCCAGCCCACATGTTTCAATGTCGCAAGGGGTACCGCCACGCAGTGTTGCTTCCAAATGATAAAACAGCATACACCGATTGATATGTTGAAGAATCAAGGAAGAACGCCGCTGATAGCCATATTGCATAAGCAAGGATTGCAGTTTGATTCTCACATACCCATTGCCATTACCATAGAGGATACGGATACGCACACTTTTAAAGAACAAATCCAAATCAGAATAGTCGCTTATATACTCTTCCATATTTACACTGTGCTTGCAGTATGCAAGGTCCTTTTTTATGGCGGGAAATTCCTGGTTAAGAATGGATTTTTCATAAAAATAATGCATCCAATAACGAATGTCCAAAATGAACTTTCGTTTGTCGCTACGATACTTGTCAGCAAAAAAAGCCTTCTCACCTTCCCATATCAAATCAATGATACGGCTTTCCTCTCTACAAGTAAGTTCCATACTATTGATGATGACGGCAAGGTCAAGGGCTGAATATAAAAGCGCCCTCACTAGCTGTCACCCTTCATGCCGTTACACTGGCGACACAGGATTTGAAGATTTTCCGCAACGCTTTTACCACCACTGTTCATTGGAACTATGTGGTCTACCTGAAAGTAGATTCGAGACTGAGCCGTTTTGCCACAGCAAGCGCACTCATAGAATCCTCGCTTGTTCCTTGCCTTTTCAAAGGCCTGATCTCTTAGTTGTTTTTCCAGCATAGGTTCAATCTTCCCTATCTCATAGAGCGGCAGATCTTCCAATGCTCGTGTGCCGTATTTCACATTACTTTTACAGTCTTCATACAGATCAGAAGAATGTGATAGTTTCATCAGCTCAATGTCGAGTTGACGGAGAAAATATAGTTTCCTTCCAAAGAATAGTTTGAGCATAGTATCATCACCGGAATCCCAGATAGAATCAATATATTCCGACTTCTTGCGCTGTCCCATATCTTCATCCCAAATGTGTTGTGCGATAGCAGTCACATCCAGCTTGCTCCGGTCTATCTCGGCAAAGGTATAAAACTGAGGGATTGCTTCATACTGTGTATAGTATTTCAGTATTTTTAATACATCCCTTGGCTCATAAGGTGGTACAAGCTCTCCGCAGAAGAAGGAGTCTCTACACTGACGTTCCATTTCCTCAAGCTCTTCATCACTCAGATATTCTTCCGTTGCCTCAAAGCTGGCGAACAGGGATGGGAGGGAATCCATAAGCTGCTTGTACGCCTCTTGTGTACTATTGTAGACCATGACCTGATAGGCGTGATCCATACCGTTTTCCTCCAAATAAGAAAACGCATACATTCCAATCGGAATCCGCTGTTCAAAAGGTACTTTTTCTAATGCCGAAGTATCTACTGAATCATCTAGTATGGAAGCAAATTCTTCTATTTTGGAAATAGCAATCATGCGAAGATCATGCTTTGTCCGTTCAATTTCAGTATCGCGGAAATCGTTACTTCCTTCAAAGATGCTCTCAGGATTTACCCAAGCGATATTTTCATTCCAATGGTCAATGAAAGAAACAATATAGGCACTAGATGTGCCACCTGCTGCTGTTCCCCGCAATGCGCGACCAACCATTTGGGTCATCAAGATAGATGACACCGTAGGTCTAGCAAGGAAAACGGTCTTCGTTTGTGGTAAATCAACACCTTCTGTAAGGATGTTCACATTGATTAAAACCTGTAGCTTTCCATCTCGATATTCATTTAGCTTTCTCTGGTTATCTTCACGGCTGATTGTTACGCCAGTAATAGCATCTTTCACAGAGGAAACGATAAAGTCAGCTGAAACGCCTGCTTTCTTGAACAAGGCGGTTAACTGAATGGCATGGACTACATTGACCGCAAAAAGGATGGTTTGCCCATACTCGGATTGCTTCGCTGTATAAGTCTCTACAATCAGCTTATTTCGGACGGCACTGTCTGCCATTTGCTGTGCAATTTCATCCGGCAAAATATCCAAATGCTGGATACTCTCCCACGCATCCACGCCAAGGAGATCGCCGTACTCTTCATCGGTATAAAAGCTTTCAAAAATCGGCTTTGCAAGTATTTGTCGATTAATCAACTCCTTTAAGCCGATTTGATATGTAATACCCATATCGTCATGTACAGCTTGTCCATTTCTAACACCATCCCTGTATATACGGGCTAACAATCCTTGTTCGTTTTCTGCTGTTCGAAATGGTGTTGCAGTCAGCCCAATGAGCTTCAAATTTGGTATTTTCCCTTTTACATACTCAATGATTTTTCGATATGTTTTAGCTGTTGAATGATGGGCTTCATCTACGACAAGATACAGCTCATTTTCATCTTTCAGCCATGTGTCCAGGCGGTCAATATTTCTTCCAATACTGTCTTTGCTGACAATCAAAAGATTGTCCTCGGGACGAATATCGCTAGTACGGCCATGACTAGACGCGCCGGAAATAATGCGGAAACAAAAGGATGAAATATGCGATATCACTTCTGTATAAGCAAACTTTTGAAATGATTCCGCTGCCTGATCCAGCAACATTTGACGGTGTCCAATCCAAAGTATCTTCTTTTTCTTGTCAATGGCATTCTTCAAAAGCCACATGGACACTGTATAAGTTTTCCCGCCGCCAGTAGGCAGTACTACCAACGTACTGTAGGACGGCTCTTGATTGATTTTGTCGAGACACCGCATAGCCTCTTTTTGGTGCTCATATGGCAATCTTTCATTTGTCCCCTTTTTGGGGAACACATTACCGTAGGACTTAACTTCTATACAATCAGAAAGATGTTTCATTTCCTTTACCTCACTTTATGATTCTTTGTCCATCCTTGCATGAGCCGATCTAATGCTTACTGCATCACTTCGTTTCTTATAAGCAAAGATACGGCCTCAACATGGCTCACTTCTCTAACGAAGTAACACTATTTCAAGGAGTGTCCACGGGAATGGTGGAACTCCTATTTTTGCACTAAAATCGGTATATCGACCCAACTAAACTGTTGAGTTCTCTTATTGCCTGTATAGGCAAACAACAAAGTGTTTGCATTAATTATCGTTATACCCGTTTTTAATAGTGTCAAAGCAGCGTTTCCAATATTGCTCTCGTTCGATTATTTTTATCGAATCATGCGAAAGTCCAAAATACTCAAGCAGGGTATATGTAAAGTACTTTTCAAAGTACTCTGCCCCTTTTTGCTCGTAAAGTGCTATTAACTTTTTATTTCCACCGTGCTTTGAATCCAGGTAATTACCCCATCTTTGAGCAACGCCTTCTTCCCCAGTAGCAGAACCTATGTACAATTTACCCGTATGAGTATCCGTTAAACAATATACACCAGTAATTTTCTTCAATGCCTCATAATATGTTGGAAGGATTCTTCCGGCAAAAATATCATCTAATCTATGATATGGTAAGTGAACCCTATCATAACCTTCAAACTTCTCACCACTATAAACGCATGGAAGAACTTCTCTGACTATTACACGATCAAGGTATGTACTCAAGTTAAATACATATCTTCCAAAGGTATCGCCTTTTTTATACTTAATGATTAATCTGCCAAACAGGGGTATATACTTTTCTAAAACCTGAACAGTAGCCCAATCATTAGTTGGCGTATCAATAATCTGTGCAGCCGAAATAAGGAGCCATTCATCTTTTGACATTCTTGCAAAACTAAAGACCCATTGTCCTGGATAAAAATTTCTCTGTTTACCATACCACCCCCAGTATGAGCAATCCTTACAAGTACCTGTAGATTTTTCTTTTTCTGAATGTTTTAGCCACCTTTCAAGAAAAGGTTGACCACCTCTGCCAGCTTGCATATTAAATTCAATTTTGCTATTTCTAATCTCTTCTTGTGTTAAGTGCAACACATCGTTTAACCGTAAGTCCATTTCACTCTTCTCCTATTCATTACTCGTTTTTATCTGATTCCCGTCAGGAAGGATAAACGACTGCTCATAAGTCAATTACATAACATCAGCTATCTGCTTTAGTTCGTCTAGAGACACAGTATCTCGTTTCAGTTTCTTCCCAAAGTTCTGTGGCGTCTGTCCTATCCTTCTGGATACAACCTACTTTAATAGTCTTATCTATACAACCTTCGAAAAATCTCTTGATTTTCTATTATTTACTAGATATCTTCCATCTCTATTTTTGGCTATATCAACTCTTTGAAATCCTATAGTTACTTAGCTTTGACACACTTTTACTTATGTACTTTAATCAACAATGTTACGCACTCAGTCGTAGGCTGTTTCCAATCCTTCTTCGCTTCGATCGAACTCTTGGATATCCCTGACATGGGCCGATCTAATGCTTACTGCGTCGCTTCACTCCTTTTAAGCAAAGATACGGCCTCAACATGATACGTCTGCGGGAACATATCCACTGGTTGGACTTTCACCAATTGGTAGCCTTGTTTCGTCAGTATTTCTATATCTCGTGCCATGGAAGATGGGTTACAAGACACGTATACGATTCGTTTTGGTGCCATGCCAATGGCAGCATGTAATACATCTTCTTTACAGCCTGCACGGATAGGATCAAATACGATCACATCAGGCTTAATACCTTGTTTATACAACCTAGGCATTTCCACAGCTGCATCGCCTACGATAAATTCTGTATTAGTGTATCCATTTCGTTCTGCATTCTTTTTCGCATCTACAATAGCAGGCTCAACGATTTCAATACCGATGACGTTCTTTGCTTTGTGCGCCAAGAACAAAGAAATAGTTCCTGTTCCACAATAAGCGTCAATCACTGTTTCATGGCCTTTCAAGTCTGCAAATTCTAAGGCTGTGTCGTACAACACAGTGGTTTGTTCTGGGTTGACTTGAAAGAAAGAATGCGGTGATAACTGAAAGGACAAATCTTTAATATAATCTGTAATTTGATCTTTCCCATAGATGGTACGATTCGTAGGGCCTAAAATCACATTCGTTTGTTTTGGATTGTGATTCACTACGATAGATGTCACCTGTGGCAACACAGTTACGATGTGCTCCACCAATTCCGTTTCATGAGGAATGCTCGCTGTACGACTTACAAGGATAACCATCCATTCCTCTTTACCGATACGACCTACTACATGACGAACTACCCCAATTCCTCTATGTTCATCATAAGGTTCGATTCCTAGTTCTTTCATAGCATCATAGCAAACCTTGCGTATATCATCATTGCCTGCATCTTGAATTGGGCACTGTTCGTGATTGATAATACTATGAGATCCCTTTTGGTAAAAACCCATGCGTATATTATCTAGTTTACCACCTACGGGTATTTGCATTTTATTACGATACCGCCATGGTTCTTCCGGGCCTATGCAAGGTAATACCAACTCTGGGTCACTTTTAGCAATACGTTCGATAACCGCTTTCACAGATTCTGTTTTTAGTCGTAGTTGCTCTGTATAGGATGCATGTTGTAATTGGCAGCCCCCACAATTGCCATACACTTCGCATTGTGGGTCCACTCGCTCTGCAGAGGGTGTCATAATTGATACGATGTCACCTACGGCATAATTTTTCTTTACTAAATTAATTTTTACTTGTACCGTTTCATTCGGCAATGCATAGGGTACAAATACTGTAAACCCTTCGTATCTGCCTACCCCTTCGCCACTACTACCCGTCCCGTGAATATCTATGGTATATCTAGTTCCAACGCACACCGGTGCTGTCTGTTGTTTCTTCTTGCTCATGTATATCTATGTATCCTTTAATTAACACATGTTTCCATTACCGTATTTCTTTTATTATATCATTTTTTATGCCTTCCTAACACGACTCCTAATATCATCACTAATGAAAGCAACTCATTTTGTCCTATACCTCTCATTTTGCCCCATAAAGCAAAGAAAAAGCATATAGCCTCCATTGATGTACAACATCATGAAAACTATATGCCTATTTTATACATAAAAACCTATTTATTGAGGGATAACTATTGCCAATCTTCTGTTTATTTCACCAAACGATTGCGAATGATCGCCGCACCTAATACCAATACGACACATCCGATATGGAATAGCAGGCTATATGGCTCAATGTATGGTGCTGCCATCGGATCATGCTGAATCATGCTAGCAGATACCCAGCCTAAGATACCACCACCTACGTATAGGATCACAGGGAATTTATCGATGAGTTTGACAAAGATGGTACTGCCCCAAACAATAATTGGTACTGTCACAAGCATCCCTGCCACAACAAGACCGAAATGACCTTCTGCTGCTGCCACAACGCCTAGTACATTATCGATGCCCATGACACCATCAGCAATGATGATGGTCGCAATAGCACCCCAGATATTATCTTTTGCTTCAATGTTGTGCTCATTGTCTCCATCTTTCAATAAGGAGTAACCAATCCAAAGCAACATAATACCGCCAACGATACGTAACGCTGGAATATTATCTAAGGCTTCAATGAACAAAATCGCCATCACAAGGCGCAATACAATCGCCCCTGCCGTACCCCAGAAAATAGCACGTTTACGTAATGCTTCTGGTAAATTTTTCGCAGCCATACCGATGACAATGGCATTGTCCCCTGCTAATAATATATCAATAATAATAATTTGTAGAATTGCTAATAACCCTTGTGTTGATGTAATATCCACCATTTCCTCCTATATATACTACTTAGAATACATTTTATTATATCATAGAGAACCTGTAAAACAAAGGATAGCCAATTCCAATGAACCGACTATCCTTCTAGTATCTTAGAATCTACATCACAGTAGTTTCCTATCTTTTATTTTGTGTAACTACACGTTTGCAATTAGATGTTCTTTCTGTTTTACAACAAATTAATGACTTCTCTAATTCAGAATATATACTTTCACCGTACGACGACCGAATTGAATGGCTTCATCATAACTATCCATCGCTAAATCAATGCGATGTCCGACAATATCGCCACCCGTGTCATCTGCTACAGCGTAACCGTAACCTTCTACGTATACCTCTGTGCCCAGTGGAATCACACTAGGGTCTACCGATACATAGCCACGACGTAATGCATGACCTCGAGCTGTGTACATACCAGATTCATAACTGGAGTATGCACTGGCCTCCATGTCTATCGTTTTCTTATAAGACGATGGTTTGCGATTTTTTTTGAAAGTACTATGTTTTGTGTTAGATAACTTAGACCATGTAGTAGCGTCTAAGATACCAGTTTCACTTAATCCATGATGCCGTTGAAAGCGAAGTAAGGCTTCTTTTGTGCCACTACCAAATACGCCATCAATGGAACCAGGAGAAAATCCGCTATCTTCTAATTTACTTTGTAATTCTTCTATTTGTCGACCGCGATCACCAAACCGTGATACCTCGACAGTACGGGTATTTCGAGATGCTTGTTGCCCCTCGAATTGTTTTTGATTCTCTAGTAAAGCACGCATTGTTTCTTTGCCTACTCTACCATCCGGAGTTAACCCGTGTTCTTTCTGAAAGACGAGTACTGCGTATTCTGTATTATTCCCAAACACTCCATCTGCTGTATCAAGCAAATAGCCTTGGGCTACTAACAACGCTTGTAACTCTTCTACCTCTTTGCCGCGATCACCACGTCCAGATGTTGCAAAAGCTGTAGCCATACAACAAACTAAGAGTAAAATCGCTATGAGAGTTATTTTTTTCACGATGTTCACCTCATATCTAAATGCTTATACATTTTACCATTTTTTGGGAGATACGTCAAAAAAACAGAGATTTTTTAACACTTCAACACCACTTAGTGCCCATTTTTATCACATTTTTCCCACATATAGTATAAATTACTTCCCATAGGAAACACCACCTACTACATATGTACACTAAAAATGTTAGTTTTCCTCAATTTCTATAGTAAATATGCATAAAAATGGAGTTGTTATACTAAATTGGCATAATTAAAAAGCTGTAATGAAAGTTTCCTTTCACTACAGCTTATATAGAGCCTCTACTCTCTATGTATTATGCAATTAGATATGTTGTCCTTTAATCATATCGTATTCAGATACGTTCACTTGTTGTTTACGACCGGCAATTCGTAACACTGTGTATCCCAAGATACCAGATACGATAGAGCCTACGAAGATACCAACTTTTGCCATCTCTTGTGCTTCTCCTGGAGGGAATGCTAACAAGGATACGAACAAGCTCATGGTAAATCCGATACCACAACATAGCGCGATACCATATACATGAACCCAATTCGTTTGAGCTGGCATTTCCACAAGTTTAGATTTTACTAGCAAGAACAAGGTGCCAAACACGCCGAATTGTTTACCTAATACTAAGCCTACTGCTACCCCCAATACAACTGGATGCGTAAAGCTTTCTAAAGTAAATCCGTGGAAAGATACGCCTGCATTAGCAAAACCGAAGATTGGAATGATCAAGTAGGTTACCCAATTACTCAATGTATGTTCCCATTCAGATAATGGAGATACATGACGACCATCACGAACACCGTGGAATGGAATAAAGGCTGCCAAGATAACTCCAGATAAGGTAGCATGTAAGCCTGACTTAAATATGCAGAACCACAGAGCAATCCCTAACACTAAGTACGGTATTGGTCTTGTATAATTCATGCGGTTAATATACTGTAACATAAATACGATAATAGCTGCCACAAATAAATAGAAGAAATTCAGCTCAGCAGTATAGAAGAACGCTATAATAACGATAGCCATCAAATCATCCATAACAGCAAGTGTCGTTAAAAACACTTTCATCGCTATCGGAACTCGACTTCCTAGCAATGATACTATACCAATGGCAAAAGCAATGTCCGTTGCCGTTGGAATCCCCCAACCATGAATAAATTCTGGATGATATCCAACAATAAAATAGTAAATTAAAGCAGGTGTTAACAATCCAAAGAATGCTGCAATACCTGGTAAAAATCGTTTTGCATTGGTATTCAATTCCCCTGCAATCATTTCTCGTTTTACTTCAAGACCAACAAATAGAAAGAAAACGGCCATGGCTACGTCATTAATCCATAATTCAATAGGCAATGGTCCTAATTTAGTTTGAAGCAAAGAGTGATACAAACTTTCTACTGGAGAGTTTGCCAATAGCACCCCTACCACAGCAGCAACGAAGAGTAGTACGCCCCCTGCTGATGGTGATGTAAAAAAAGATACAATTCGATTCATATAATTACCCCTCTACTATGTAATATATATCATTGAATAAGTAAACTATGTCTTTTGTTATTATAACATTAAATATATTCTTTATCTATCGAAATTTTTCTATATTGCGCATGTATACAAAATCCAAACTCGATTCCCCGATGTCCTTACGGTATTGTTGTCCTTCAAACTGAATTGTCCTCACCCTTGTGTAGGCACTATCTAAAGATTCTTGCAATGTATCTCCCAATCCTACAACACCTAGTACTCGGCCCCCTTGTGTTACATAGTGATCTGTTTCATATGCTGTGCCAGAGTGAAATACCATGGACCTAGTATCCATCGTGTGTACATCGCCGGTGATGCTTCGACCTATCAATGGCTGATGCGGATATCCTTCAGATGCTAAGATCACACATGAAGCATGTTGTTTGGACCACTCCAAGGTCATTCCCTCTAACTGGCCCGTAGCCGTGGCATACATGAGTTCTCCTAGATCATTATGCAATAATGGTAGTATCACCTGTGTTTCTGGATCTCCGAAACGAGCATTGAACTCTACTACTTTCGGGCCTTCTTCGGTAAGCATAAGGCCTGTATACAAGCAGCCCACATAAGGATGCCCTTCTTCTGCCATAGCTGTAACGATAGGTTTTACTATCGTGTCTACAATGTCTTTTTGCAAATCATCAATCAGTTCTGGCACTGGTGCATAGGCTCCCATACCGCCCGTATTAGGACCTTCATCGTGGTCTAACAGTCGTTTATGATCTCTTGCTCCTATCATAGGCAATACGTGAGTGCCGTCCACAAAGGACAACAAGGATAGTTCCTGTCCTTGCATATATTCCTCAATCACAACGTTTTTGCTGGGACTACTCAACATCTCGTTCAACACTCGTTCTGCTTCCGTGAAAGTCTTACAAATAGTGACACCTTTACCTCCACAGAGGCCATCCTTCTTTAATACAATCGGCACCCCCCATTGATGGATGATGTGCTTTCCTGTTTCTACATCTTGGCAAACTTCATACTTTGCCGTAGGAATCTCATATCGACGCATTAGATCTTTGGCAAAAGATTTAGACCCTTCTATTCGAGAAGCCTGCTGGGAGGGTCCAAATACAGGAATCCCCACTGCTCGGATTACATCACTAAGTCCCTCTACAAGAGGCAATTCAGGTCCGATAACAACTAAATCAATCTTATAGTTTAATAACCAAGCTAGTAAATTGTCTCGGTTCTTCCAATCTAGGTTGACTACAGTGGCTATCGAAGTCATCCCTGCATTGCCTGGCGCTACATAGACATCTGTTACAGATGGGCTATGATGTAATTTCCAAGCTAATGCATGTTCACGACCACCATTGCCGATAATACATACTTTCATAGATACCTCTCAAGATAGACTATTTTATAACAGCTTGTTTTCTAATGACAACACGAGATTCAACTATCTCCAAAGCATTATCGCAAAATAAGCGCACCGCCTCTGGATAGATGCAATGCTCTTCATGTAAGATTCGTTTCGATAACGTGTCCACCGTATCATCTTCATAAACAGGCACCACGGCCTGCGCAATGATAGGTCCCGTATCCATGCCTTCGTCTACAAAATGAACGGTACATCCTGTGTATTTTACACCTTGTAATAAAGCCTGTTTCTGTGCCTGTAATCCTACAAAAGATGGCAATAAGGAGGGATGAATGTTTAAAATCTTTCCTCTATAGACTTGCACAAATCTAGAAGGCAATATACGCATATACCCAGCTAACAAGATGCCCTCCACTTCATATTCCTGTAACAAACCTAACATAGCTTGTGTCCATGCTTCTTCATTACCATAGTTAGTAGGATCTACTACGTGTACAGGAATGTGCCATGCATGTCCTTTATGAACAATCCTTGCATCTGGTCTATCACTAATAATCAGTACAATTTTACCATCTATATGACCACTTTCCATGGCTCTATACAAGGCCTCACCATTAGACCCTCTGCCACTGCCAAATAGAGCCAATCGTTTACCCATGGAGTGCCTCACCAAGAATCGTCACATCTCCCTGCCCTTCTGTAACAAGTCCAATGGAGTACACCACTTCTCCTTGCTCTTGCAACACTTCTACGACTCGTTCTACGAGTTCTGGTTTTACCACAAGAACCATACCTATGCCCATATTGAAAGTATGATACATTTCTCTCGGTTCCACATGACCCCATTCTTGTAATAGTTTAAAAATAGGTGGCACTGGCCAAGCATCACTATGAATCGTGACAGACAATCCTTTCGGTAATATACGAGGAATATTGTCGTAGAAAGATCCTCCTGTGATATGAGCCATCCCTTTCACTAACTGTTCTTTTAGTAACGGTAGGATTGGTTTTACATACAATTTCGTTGGTCTTAATACTTCTTCTCCAATGGTACATCCCAACTCGTCTATATAGGTGTCCAATGGCATTTGTTTTTTATCTAAGATAATATGGCGCACTAAGGAAAATCCATTGGAGTGCAAACCTGATGAAGGTAACCCTAAAACTATATCTCCTGCCTCGATAGAGGCTCCCGTAATGCATTGGTCCTTATCTACAATCCCCACTGCAAAACCGGCTAAATCATAATTGCCATCACCGTAGAAACTTGACATTTCCGATGTTTCTCCACCAATTAAGGCACAACCACATGTTTCACAGGCTTCTCCAATGCCATCGATGATACTTTCAATATGGTCATGTTCCAATTTGCCGACTGCAATATAGTCTAGGAAAAACAAAGGCGTCGCCCCCTGTGCTACTACATCATTCACACTCATGGCCACACAATCCTGGCCAATTTGACGATGCTCATTCATCAGGACGGCAAAACGGATTTTAGTACCCACTCCATCCGTACTAGATACAAGAACAGGTTCTTTCATAGTATGTTGTGCCAAAGAGTAGAGTCCACTAAACCCACCTAAGGAGCCTAATACCCCCGGTGTATACGTGCGTTCTACACGGTGTTTAATCTTTTGAATAAGCTGGTTTCCCGCTTCCACATCAACACCAGCATCTAAATAGGTTACAAATGTATTATCCACAGACATTAGTACCTCCCTTGGTATACTCATCCGTTACAGGACTTGGATAGTGTCCAGTAAAACAAGCCACACACAAATGTGAATCTTCTAATTGTTTCATAGACTGCATCAATCCTTCATGAGACAAATAATATAATCGATCAACGCCAATATATTGGCGGATTTCTTCTACGGAATATCGATGAGCTAGCAACTCTTCTGCATCAGATATATCGATACCAAAATAGCAAGGATACCGAACAGGTTCAGAAGTTAGGCATAAATATATTTCTTTTGCCCCCGCTTGTCGCAACATGGAAACGATATATCGACTTGTGGTGCCTCGTACAATAGAATCATCAATGAGAACAATACGCTTACCTTGTATTACCTCAGGAATAACACTAAACTTGTTACGCACCGCTTCTTCTCGACTCATTTGGTTAGGCTCTATGAAAGTCCGCAATACCTTCGGATTACGTATTAATCCTTCCCTATAAGGTATACCAGCTTCCTCTGCATATCCCTGAGCCGATAAAGTCCCTGAGTTAGGTATGGGCATAACAATATCCGCTTCATATTGAGTTTCTTTTGCCAACTGACGACCCATAGCCACCCTTGCTTCTGATATACTTTGACCATCTATAACGCTAGTAGGATGCGCAAAATAAATATATTCAAACACACAAGTATGTTGTTCCACTATCGTCTGTTGTTCTATGCTGACACTTCCTATATCTACTGGTTCTGTCATTTCTTTAATTTCTAATTCACTAGTCCCATCTTGAGAAATAGCCACACTCTGTATACGACCCTCGGTCTTTCGGTAATCCGAGACTTCATATCTTATACTGGAGTGACACGGTACACTGCGGAAACCTGTCCCATCAATAAGAATTATTTCTCCAGGACTTACATCACGAATGAAAGTCCCTTCTATAGCATCTATGGCGTAACTTTCTGAAGCAAGGACATACCCATGCGCCGTATGTCCTACGCAAAGAGGACGATACCCATGAGGATCTCGTACACCGATAAGCATAGCATTCATAGCAATCATTAAAGAAAACGCCCCTTCTAATCTTCTACAAGCTTGCTGAATAGCACCTAGAATCGTCAATTCATTGGACCGCTGGATCAAATGGACGATTACTTCTGAATCCATAGTTGTCATAAACTTAGAGCCTTGCGATTCCAATTCACTTCGTAACACTGGAGCGTTCGTCAAATTCCCATTATGAGCTACTGCAAAGGTCCCCCACTGTGATGTTCCTACAAGAGGTTGTACATCATCAGGATTCTCTATACTTGTCGTGGAATACCGCACATGTCCAATCCCTATATTACCTACTAAGGTAGAAACATCCTGCAAGGCCTCTTTCACCAGTCCAGATCCTTTCACCACATCTATTTGCGATTTATGAACCACAGCGATACCCGCTCCCTCTTGCCCTCGGTGCTGTAAAGCCACAAGCCCTTCATATATAGTTGTTCCGATGGTAGAGGTCCTGTCATAGAGTCCAAAGACCCCACACTCCTCATGCCATGTATCTAACACGCCATCATATTTCATTATGCCCCCTAGAGTCATACCCTGCTCATATCGTGCACTCGGACAAATTATCAAATGTCAAACTATCTCTATTATAACTTGCTGTACAGCTATCTTCAATATAAACTCAGGGAATCAACAAAAAACGTGATATACTTAAGATACAACAACGCATCTATGGAACGCTAATAAACACATTATAGGATGTGTGGAAAATCCTATCATCCTATCTACCTAAAGGAGGCTATGTATGAACATATTCCGTCTATTCGTCGCTCCTCGCACAACTACTTCACAGGAATCAGAACAATTACGTATGATCTTTGAACAAGATTTACAAATTCCTCTCACCAAGCTTACGATCTACGAACGATACGATATCTCTGGAATTACAGCATCAGAGTTTGAACGTGCCAAAACTCTCATCTTTTCTGAGCCTCCCCTAGAGACTACCTATACCACATTGCCTCTGACCTCTCAAGACCATCCTATTGCCATTGCACCTATGCCAGGACAATATGACCAACGCGCTGATTCTGCGGAGCAATGCCTATCCATTCTGACCAGTCATACTCATAGTACAGTGCGTACCGCCCGAGTCTATGTATTGACTGGCCCGCTTTCCAAAACACATATAGATACAGCACGCCAATATTTTTTACAATCTATTGATTCCTGTGAAAGCTCCATGGAACTTCCTACAACCCTAGACATAGTAACACCGGTGGTACTAACAACTTCGCACATAGAGGAGTTTATCACTCAGTCGGAAACGGAATTAGAAAAACTGCTGCACTCTATGCAATTGGCCATGACTCTAGAAGACCTACTATGCATTCAAAAGTATTTTCAAAAGGAGCGCCGCAATCCAACTGTCACCGAAATTCGTGTATTAGACACCTATTGGTCAGATCATTGTCGCCACACTACGTTCAACACGGAACTAACAGAGATTACCTTTGATGAGTCTCCCCTTACCAAGCCGATTCGAGACACTTATCAAGCCTATCTTGAAACAAAACAACGATTGAATCCATCCGCCAATGTGGCACCTACATTAATGGACATAGCCACTATGGCAATGCAAGAACTCCCTCATCAAGATAAACTACATCAATTAGATGTATCGGACGAAATCAATGCTTGCACCATTATAGTTCCAGTGCAGGTAGATGATACAGAGGAAGAATGGCTATTATTATTCAAAAACGAAACCCATAATCACCCTACTGAAATCGAACCTTTTGGTGGTGCTGCTACTTGTTTAGGCGGTTGTATTCGAGATCCTCTGAGTGGCCGTGCCTATGTATACCAAGCCATGCGCATTACTGGGTCTGGGAGCCCTCTAGTTTCAAAAGAACATACCTTACCTGGTAAATTACCACAATCGTATATCACCACAACCGCTGCCAAAGGATTTTCTTCCTACGGTAACCAAATCGGTGTTCCTACAGGGGAAGTCCGAGAATATTACCATGAGTCCTATCGTGCCAAACGATTAGAAGTAGGTGCCGTCATCAGTGCTGTACCACGTTCTCATGTACATCGTGAAAGCCCTGTTGAAGGAGACCTTGTTATATTATTAGGTGGTAAGACCGGCCGTGATGGCTGTGGCGGGGCTACGGGTTCTTCTAAAACGCATACGAAAGACTCCCTCTATACATGTGGTGCAGAAGTACAAAAAGGAAATCCTGTAACAGAACGAAAGTTACAACGTTTATTCCGCATCCCAGAGGTGACACAATGCATCAAGCGATGTAACGACTTTGGAGCAGGCGGTGTGGCCGTCGCTATTGGAGAACTCGCAGATAGCATTCATATATACCTAGATGCGATACCTACCAAATACACTGGGCTCACTGGAACAGAGCTAGCCATCTCAGAATCCCAAGAAAGAATGGCTTGCATCATAGATCCTACCCATTGGAAACGAATCCAATCTTATTGTGCAAAGGAAAATCTAGATGCTACTATCGTAGGGGAAGTGACCAATACGGGGCGCCTAGTGATGGAGTTCCAAGGAGAACTTATCGTCAACCTGCATCGTCAATTTTTAGCTACAAATGGAGCTACACAAAGTACTACAGTTCATATCGTATCTCCAAGAGAAAACCCCTCTTCTTCGTTTGTTACGAATCTATCTTCCCTCTCTACAACAACCAAAGTTTCCATAGAAACACGCTTTCATCAGGCTTTGCAAGATTTGAACAGTACATCGCAAGAAGGATTACGAGCTATGTTTGACTCTACCGTGGGTGGGAATACTGTACTCTTTCCATTCAGCGGAACCTATCTGAAAACTCCGGTCCAAGGGATGGTAGCAAAACTTCCTGTGTTACAGGGAACTACCACGACTACAAGCATCATGACTCATGGATTCGATCCGTATCTATCGGAATGGAGTCCATACCACGGCGCTCAGTATGCTGTACTCCTTAGCTTAGCAAAATTAGCTGCTCTAGGTGGAGATATCTCTAAGGCCTATCTAAGTTTTCAAGAATATTTTGAAAAACTCAATAGCCCTACCTCCTGGGGTAAAGTCGTATCTGCTCTATTGGGATCCTATGAGGCGCAACGCCAATTAGGTGTGGCCGCCATTGGAGGCAAAGATTCTATGAGTGGTACATTCCAAGATCTCCATGTACCACCTACTCTTATTTCTTTCGCTGTCACCACCGAGGATATCCATCGCATATTATCCCCCCACTTTCATGAGGCACAACATCATATCCTATTTCTGCATGTACCAGAGCACTCTGATGACACTCCAGATTGGACAATTTTTAAAAGACATTGTGATACTTTGCGTTCCCATAATATCAATCAACAAGTGTATAGTGCTTATGTAGTAGAACAGGATGGCATAGGCCCCGCTACGGTGAAAGCTTGTCTAGGCAATGCCATTGGCTGTGTCTACCATAAAGACGAACTGCAAAGACTAGTTATGGCTGTATCTTCTACGCATAAAAAACAAGAACTAGACCAAACAGACATAACTCAATCCTGTGGCAATGCATCAGAGAATCATAGTGCCAATACACCAGAAAATGATAGCCCCAATGTATCAGAGAATTATAGCTCCCCTATCACTCTAACTCCTGAAGATATGTTGTTCTATCCCTTCCGTGGTTCCCTCCTCATAGAGGTGGATACTGAGACAGCTCAGGCATTACAGACAGTTCCACACATCTATCACATTGGTACTACACAAGAAGACCCTTCTATTGTGATGGGGGACACCTCTATCTCTTTGGATGACTTAACCAATTCCTATGAAAGTACCTTAGCATCTATCTTTCCTATCTATGAAAAAGAAAATTCCTCTACAGGAAATATATCAAATCTAAAAAGCGAACCACATTTCATAGAATCTCATGTAGCAAAACATTCCCCTCTATCTCATCCAAAAGTGCTTATCCCTGTATTTCCAGGTACGAATTGTGAATACGAATCTGCACGGGCTTTCACAGAACAGGGTGCTAAAGTAGAAACGCTTGTCATTCGCAACCGAAGTAGCCAAGAGTTACAAGAATCTATACAAGCTTTAAAATATAGTATAGATGCTGCCCAAATTGTATGTTTTCCTGGCGGTTTTAGTAGCGGTGATGAGCCAGCAGGGTCTGGTAAATTTATAGCTACCCTGTTTCACAATCCCTATCTACAAGAGTCCCTTGAAAATTTATTGTATCACCGTGATGGATTAGTCCTTGGCATATGCAATGGGTTTCAGGCTCTCATTAAATTAGGTCTACTACCTACAGGACATATACAAGCATTGACTGAAAGCAGTCCTACGTTGACGTACAACTCCATTGGTCGCCATATATCTAGCATGGTTCATACTAAAATTGTATCCACCGCTTCACCATGGCTCAGTGCTTGTCAAATAGGTGATATCTACACAGTCCCCATTTCTCATGGAGAAGGCCGTTTCATTGCATCACAAGAAGAACTCCATAAACTGTATACAAATTGTCAAATAGCTACCCAATACGTAGACCCTTTAAGCAATGCCACTACGAGTCCACGATGGAATCCAAATCAATCTATGGGCGCTGTAGAAGGTTTACTCAGCCCTGATGGTCGTGTGTTTGGAAAAATGGCACATATAGAACGCATCGGATATGGCATTCATAAAAATATTGATGGTCAACTTGTAATGCCTGTCTTTGCATCAGGAGTCAAATACTTTACATAGTAAACATATGACAAACCAGACTAAGCCTATGGCAAACCGGATTAGATAGCATATAATTAGTAACCGTTAAGTCTTAGTCCTCTACTCACTCCCATTTTTGCATAACAAAAGAGCTGTAACCCTATGCAATCTGCATGTTGTTACAGCTCTTAATTCTATTCGTATAAACTGATTAACCTACTTCTGGCTCTAATAAGCCATATTTGCCATCATGACGACGGTATACGACATTCATAATTTCAGTGTTTTCATTGAAGAACATAAAGAAGTCATGTTCCAATAGATTCATTTGTAAAATCGCTTCTTCCACGCTCATAGGACGTACGGTAAAGTTTTTACGACGCACTACTTCTAACTCTTTTTCTTCTGGAATCGTTTCCACTGGTGTTACATCTACATGGAATCCAGTTTCTTTACGGAATCGTTTTGCTAACCGTGTTTTATGTTTATGGATTTGACGAACAATTTTATCCACTACTAAATCAATAGCAGCATACATATCTAAATGGCTTTCTACACCACGCAATACTACACTTTCTACAAAGCATGTCACTTCAACTTTACGTTCTTCTTTTTCCACGGATAATACAACTTGCACTGTCACTGGAGTTTCAAAATAACGAGATAACTTTTCTACTCGCTTTTCAATATATTCACGTAACGCTGCTGTCACTTCAAGGTTTTTGCCTCGTACTGTTAATTTCATAGTGCTCATCCTTTCTGTATTACCTATAAACAAGTATCATATTTATATAGTTCTACAGAAATCCTTAAAACCCTTTTTATTTTTCAAAAAATTTTTAGTCTAATCACTCTTTGTTCTTCTACGATTCTATTGGCACCATATCTACCATCATTAGATTTATTACAGATTTCACTATAATGATTACCAATAAAAAAGCTTAGGATCTCCTTCTAGGAATATCCTAAGCCTTTTCATTTGAACTAAGCTTTATATACATTAGCCGCTTGAAGACCGCGGTTGCCATCTACGATTTCAAATTCAACTTGTTGTCCTTCGGATAAAGACTTAAAGCCATCTTCTTGGATTGCAGAAAAATGAACGAATACATCGCTGCCATCTTCTCTTTCAATAAAGCCATAACCTTTTTCTGCGCTGAACCATTTTACTTTCCCAAGCATGATAATTCCTCCTACCTTTAATACTGCAAGCGATTTAGAGTATCTAAATCTTGCTTTCATGTTATCACTATATATGTATAGTGTCAATCAAAATATCATTTTATTTTCAAGTATATGCTATATTGATATAATTCAACGCAATTATTAATCAATAATTCCAATTATTACTTATAGTATACACATTTAGTATATATATCACGCTTTATATATATAATATCTAATTCAATTTATATTCACATTCTATTTCATTTTTATAAATTTATACAATACATCAATTATCAAGATTGTATCCAAGAGGTTTATTCACATTGTTGTGTTTATTCTGTATGTATATCATTTTAATAATTATTTTTCTTTACTATCTACTATGAAATACCATAATATTTATTCTTTTTGAATAATTTATTCAGCTCACATTATACAAATACGCATACAATAGAACTCAAAATTTTTGCCTCTTATTTGGCCTATAATGTTATACGATGATAAGGCTATATAACATGTTAGAGCATATAAACTCATACATATATAGCCATAAACGCCAATCCATTGAAGTACATTAGAGTACATTGGAAATCATTTAGAAATATAACAACAGCAAAATAAAAAACTACCCTACATAGGAAACTCCGTTTATAGGGTAGTTGTTTTTTATATACATATTCGTAGTAATGATTCTTATAGAAAAGAACCTAAATTTGCTATCTAAAACGTAACAAAGAATCTGCCCTTATCGAATCACTTTTGATAAGAATAATTTTGTCCGTTCATGTTTTGGTGTATCAAACACTTCTGTTGGTGTTCCTTCTTCCAAAATTTCGCCACCATCTACAAATAATACGCGAGTGGCTACTTCTTTAGCAAAGCTCATTTCATGAGTAACGATAACCATTGTCATGCCTTCTTTAGCCAAGTCTTTCATAACATCTAATACTTCGCTAACCATTTCTGGATCTAGAGCCGATGTAGGTTCGTCAAAGAGCATCACTTTTGGTTTCATCGCCAAGGCACGAGCAATGGCTACACGTTGTTGCTGGCCTCCAGATAATTGTTCTGGATAGGCCTCCGCTTTATCGGATAAACCAACTTTTCCCAATAAATCACGAGCAATACTTTCTGCTTCTGATTTTGAAAGTCCTCTAATTTTTTGCGGCGCTAGGGTAATGTTATCTAGCACGGTCATATGAGGGAATAGATTAAATCTTTGGAATACCATGCCCACTTCAGCACGTACATTGTTGATATTTTCTTTCACATTTAAGTTTTTACCATCTACAATTACGTCGCCTTGTGTTGGTTCTTCTAGATAGTTCATGCAACGCAATACTGTACTTTTACCGGAACCAGATGGGCCAATAATGACCACTACTTCACCAGCATCGATTTCTGTAGAAACGCCTTTTAAGACATGCAATTGTCCAAAGTATTTATGTACATTCTGTAATTGAATCATTTGATATTATATTTCCTTTCTAAGTACGCTACGAGTCGGGAAATGGTTAATGTCATAATCAAGTAAATCACCGCTACGGCTGTCCATATTTCAAAGGACCCATAAGTACGAGCGATGATTAATTGTCCTCGACGTGTCAATTCTTCAAAACCGATAACCGCCACTAAAGACGTATCTTTCAACATAGCAATAAATTCATTGCCCAATGGTGGGATGATGGCTTTGAACGCTTGTGGCATGATTACATAGCGCATCGTTTGAAACCATGTTAAACCTAAGGAACGACCTGCTTCCATCTGTCCTTTATTAATGGATTGAATGCCGGCACGGAAAATTTCGGATACATAGGCCCCAGAGTTAATAGAACATGCCAATACGGCTGCTAAATACGGTCCAATTGGTTCTGGCGCACCATTGGCATTAACGATAGCTCCCAACAATTTAGGGCCACCGAAGTAAATCATGAAGATTTGTACTAATAGTGGTGTACCACGGAATAATTCTACATAACATTTTGCGATTAAACGAATCACTTTAAATCGTGATAAGTTCATCAGCGCCACTACAAGGCCAATAAAGAAACCAAACCCTACACTCATGAGTGTAATTTGAATCGTAATTCCAGCCCCTCCAATTAACAGGGGTAAAGAGTCGACAATCAACTGCCAATTAAAATCCATCGTTACCTATCCATCCTTTCATTTAACACAGATAAGGAGGCACAAAGCCTCCTTATATAGTACATTATTTTCCTTCATATGTCACGGGAATATCCTTAGGCATGTCAGTTTTAAACCATGTTTGGTAAATTTTATTTAAGGTACCATCTTGTTTCATCTCTGTCAATGCTTTATTTACACTATCAATTAGTTCTTTATTCTTTTTATTCATAGCTAAACCAAAGTATTCTTTTGTGTTTGGATATTCGATGACTGTTAAGTGTTGATCCCCATGTTTAGCTACGTAATACTGTGCCACTGGAAAATCGATCAACGCCCCTTCTACACCGCCATTTTGTAACTCTAACAAGGCATCACTAGTATGGTCAAAATTTTTTACCATAGCTCCATTGATTTTGCTCGCTAAATCTGCGCCTGTAGTCCCCATTTGTACGGCAATGGTTTTACCAGATAAATCAGCTAATCCTTTAATAGCAGAATTTTCTTTTACCACTACAGCCATACCAGATTCATAATAAGGCATACTGAAACCAACTTTTTCCATCCGCGCTTTCGTGATGGTCATACCTGACGCCGCTAAATCAATCTCACCATTATCTAAGGCTGGTACTAGTCCATCAAAGGGAACATTTTTAAATTCAATAGTTTTACCAGTCCGTTTTGCAATTTCTTTAGCTACCTCGATGTCAAAGCCTTGTAATTCTTCTGAACCTTCCTGCTTAAACTCGAATGGTACAAATGTTGCATTAGTACCTATTTTTAATATATTACCTTTTTGTGCTTGTTCTCCTCCTTGAGAACCACATCCCCCTAGCAGTGCTACTACACCTAAGGCTAATAATCCAGTACATATTAGTTTTTTTACATTTGTTTTCATGATGTTTCTCCTTTACTAAATCACTCATGTTGTATCTTATGCACTGATTATACATCTACATGAATATTTAGTCAACATATTTTTGCAAATTTTATGTATTTTTATTAATCATTGTTACATGTACTAAATTGCATAAACTACTTCCAAAGACTGTCATACCAAAAAAGCATAAAAAAATACACAGCAGAACAATTTCTGCTGTGTTTCATACGGCTGACCTGGTCTTTGCCCCCACACTCGCCTGCTGGAAGGTTCGCTCATAAGCCGTGCTCCCCACTACTACCCCTCTCGACTATTTTGTCGGCAGGTCTTACATCTAAGCCGCACCATGCTCACAATTTCTCATTGCTTATGTGGATCGTTTCGCCTGCGACTGGCCTCGACTTTCAACCACAGACCCGTTATGTACTCTTATTATATCTATATTTCTTACTTTTGTCACTTAGGAACCATCATGATTTTTTTCATTCTACTTATATCATTTTTGTATAGTACATTCAGAAAAAAGACTTGCTTTTTTTTACCAAATATACATCAACTTTAGTATACCCCATGCTTATCACATTCTCACTTTTTCAATGAATGATGAGAACTTTTCAGTACATTTTTGTCCACTCCATAGGGTATATTCAAGGATAAAATTTTATTGTATAATGTGTGTACTTAAGTAAACGAAGAATATAAAAACGGTGGTTTTCCAGAAGACAGTACACCGTTTCTATTTGTTAGGAAGGGTTTGCGCATGTTTATGTTATCACTAATTCAGGAATCAGGAGCTTACGAGCAAGATAAGAGCACCTTAGAGTTAGTCACTTTACAGCTCTTACAAATGATTCAAATGAAAAGCCAAACTTTATATGTGCATTCGGTGCAGGTTGCCAATTATGCCGTAGCTATTGCTGCTAAAATGGGATTGCCAAAAGGTGAAATCGAATTGATTCGTCACGCAGCATGTTTACATGATTTAGGCTTAATTTGCCTACCTTCCACTGTGTTAATGAAGTTTCCTTACTTCAACCGTCAGGAATTGTCCAAATACAAGCAGCATCCTGTATTTGGGGCTAGCATGATTGAAAACTATCCATGTTGCCAGCCTATCATTCCTTACATTAAATACCATCATGAGCGTTGGGATGGTACAGGGTTTCCAAAACACCTAAGAGGTGCCAATATTCCATTAGGGGCTCGTATCATCGGCATTGCTGATTATTATGTAACAGCTATCGACCCTGCATCAGATACAACATTACAACCTCGTAGCGAAATCAAACAAGAGCTATTTAGACACTCTGGTACACAATTTGATCCAGATGTGGTAAAAGCATTCATAGAAATATTAGGATAATCATTAGGCTCCACTTGCTAAAGTGAGAGCCTTTATCTTTGCCCTGGGCAAGACGGCGTGGATTGTCTCCGCCGCTTCTAGCAAGGTAGCCCCTGTTGTATAGATGTCATCTACTAATAATATACTAATGTCCTTATCTGCGTAGGCATTCACCATATCAGAACGAACTAAGAAATGGCCCTTCATATTTTTCCGTCGTTCTTCTTTCGTCAAAGTCCACATCGGTTTGGAGCCATCTAATTTCACCAATAAATCTATCCACTTCCAATTTTGTTGGTTAACCCAATCTTTAAACAGCATATCTACTTGATTATATCCCCGTTGTTTCCGTTTGCTGTCGCTAATGGGAATAGGTACAACAATGGTTGGCATGTAATTCATATCCAAGCAAGTAACTGTAAAACGTTGTAAAAAAGGAGCGGCTCCTAGAGCTCGCTCCTTTTTTCCATTAAATTTTATATCGTGTAGCATGGTTTTCATACCACCTACATAATCCGCTAGAATATATATACATTCTAAAGAAGAATATTTTGGACCTATTATACAACGTTCATGCATAACTACTTGCAAGCATGTATCACACCACTCACCTTGGGTATATACATCTTTACCACAATGAATACACGTAGGTGGACACAATAAGTCCCATAACCTCATTAGATCGCCCCCTCTAAGCGTTCCTTAAATAATGTATACCGATAATTTGTATCTATTCGATTCACCGCTGTCTCTACAGCCGTTTCACTACCGATGAGGATCACTTTATCTTTGGCACGAGTGATTGCCGTATAGAGTAGATTCCGCTGCAACATCACATTATAGACAGAAATAAATGGCAAAATAATCCGTTCATATTCACTACCCTGTGCTTTATGCACCGTAATGGCATAGGCAAGTGCCATCGTCATCATATCTTCTTCGTCAAGAGTCATCGATTTATCTGGAAATTTTACATGCACTTGTTTCCCAAGAATATCTGTGATAACACCAATTTCTCCATTATACACATCTTGGTCGTAGTTATTCTCCATTTGAATGACTTTATCGCCGATACGATACACGGTTCCATCTACTTTCAGCTCTTCTTTGCCACTTCGTTTCGGATTCAATTCCTCTTGCAAATATTTAGAAATTGCTGCACTTCCTATAGAACCTTTACGCATAGGACAAACAATTTGAATATCCAAATCAGACTCTACGTATTGCAACTCTTCTTTATAGTGCTTAGTAATTGCTGAAAGAACACTTTCCACATCATGAGCACTTTCAAATTGAAATTCATCACAACTGGACAAATCGGGTATCTCACCATGGTTGATAGCATACGCATTATCGATGATACGATTTCCTTCTTGTTGACGATAAATTTGTGTCAATCCTTGGTACGGAACTACGGAACTAGTCAACATATCCCGTAGGATAAAGCCTGCACCAATCGGTGGCAATTGATCCACATCTCCCACAAGCACCACATATGCACTAGGTGGAATCGCCTGTATCAGGGCATAATAGAGCTCCAAATTAAGCATAGATGATTCATCGACGATAACTACATCCACCTCTAATGGTTCATCCTGATTACGGGCAAAGGTATACATATTATTCTCTAACTCCGGTTCTAATAAACGATGAATGGTGAAAGCCTCCATTCCTGTCGCTTCCGACAATCGTTTCGTAGCACGCCCCGTAGGTGCACAGAGGACAATACGCTTTAAGTTTCCTTGCTGGAATCCTTCTACTAAGGCTTTAATAATAGTAGTCTTCCCCGTACCTGGGCCACCAGTAATAATAGAGAATCGATGACTAAGCGCCATATTGATTGCTTTCTTTTGTTCTTTGCCTAACTCCATGGAATGCTTAATTTCGTAGCATTTACAGAAATCATCACCATCCAGTAAAGGTAGCACATCTTCATCTAAAAAGGCTTCTGTGAACTCTACACTATCAACTTCTGCTCGATATACAGTAGGATGATAGATATACAATACATCATCGTGATCCACCTGTACATAGCGTTTTGTTTCAATTAACGTTTCCAAACGGTCTACGGTCACATCAATATAGTCATCACCTAATAGATTCGACAACTGCACCATCAATTCCTCTATGGGCATACAAGAATGTCCAGAAGCTCCAATTTGTTCCATGGTAAAGCGGATACCTGCATCAATACGCTTAGGATTATCGAAGGGAAATCCTAACTCCTCTGCAAAATGGTCTACTACATGAAATGGTAAATTGGTATCTACGGTCAACAAATAATATGGATTATCCTGTAACATTTCAATCGTTTTGGCACCGTATATTTCATAGAGCTGACGACTCCAACGATTACTCATGTTGTACTTGGCAAAGAAGTCATTAATTTCCTGTAGAACCCCTTCGCCCAGCAATACTTTATACAGTTCTTGCTTAGTTTTACGAGAAGAAATCGGTGCCTCGAGTATTTCTATAGGATTCTCTTTTTTTAGAATTTCTAATATAGAAATGCCAAAAAAATCCAACAGTTTCTCTAATGACTTCGGGCCTAATCCTTTCACACCAAGACTTTCTAAATATCGTCTTGCGCCAGCCAAGGTATCTGGCATCACACGTTGTATGCTTTGAACTGAAATCTGTTTCCCATATTTTTTGTGGATAATATAGTTACCTTTTATTTCTACCTCTTCTCCAACCTTTGGAGGAGTAATAGTACCGGTACAAATATGAGTATCTTCTTGGTAATCCCGTAGTACAAATACGCAAAAATTCTCTTGCGGAGACTTATAGATCACACGGTATACCGTTCCTAGTAGCGTTATCATAAGGATGCATTAGGCAATGCAGAAATAACAGCTTGCACCACATCTGCTACATTGCTGATGTTTTCAATTTTAATGTGACTAACACGCTCGTAAATCGGTTGGCGCTCTTCGTATAAGCGGAAAATATATTCAATACTTTCCTTCAATAATGGACGAATTTCCATATCTAAATCATCGAGAATTTGTTTTACATCACGTTGAATCAACACCACATAACCAGATTCACGCATCAGTTCAGCCGTGGCATCACACAACACCGTACCACCGCCTGTAGCAATGACACTGGCATTCTTTTTGCTCACTAAATCTTGAATAACATTAAGTTCTAATTGATGGAATTCATCTTCTCCATCATGAATAATAATATTTTGAATAGATTTTCCAGTTCGTTCTTGAATTTCTGTATCTACATCAAAAAATTCTAATCCCAATGCTTGCGCTAAGGCTTTACCTATGGTTGTTTTACCCGCCCCTGGCATACCAATTAGGAAAATATGTTGATGAATGTGGTTCTTTTCATAATCTTTAGAAATACGGATTATCTCATTCATAAATTCTTTTGCGTAATCTGCTAATTCAGGATTTTCCAATGCTTGTACAGCGGATGCAAGAATTTCCTGTTCTCTCTGTACATCATGAATTTTCATCTGATGCTCTTCTTTATACTTCGCAATATCTACCACGATGCGTAAACGCTCTTCAAACAAGTGAATTAACTCTTTATTAATAGCATCAATTTTTTTGCGACTTTCTTGTAATTTCATGAACATACTCCTTAGAATTTTTTATAGATCGTACTATGTAAATGGTCTAATGCAAAGGCCTTATCATCTTCCATTTGATCAATGAGGGCTTGGAGGGAATCAAACTTTACTTCTCCACGTATGAAAGCAAGAAATTCTACCGTAGCCACTTCTCCATACACATCATCGGAAAAGTCAAACAAATGCGTTTCAAAGCGATGGTATTGGTTGGTAAATGTTGGATTATCTCCCATATTCCCCACTGCACCATACCATTTGCCACCGATGTATACTTGATTTACATACACACCATCCGCTGGCGCTGCCATTGTTTCGGGAAAATGAAAGTTTAATGTAGGAAATCCCAGGGTACGTCCCCGTTGATCCCCTTTCACTACGGTCCCCGTAAAGCGGTAAGGTCTACCTAACATTGTATTAGCTAGTTCAATGTCACCCCGTACAATGCTACTGCGTATAGCCGTACTAGATATAGGTGCATCAATCCAATCATAGCGCACTAATTCTTGGTCATGGACCTCAATAGATGGATACAGTTGTCGAATCAATTTTGAATTGCCTAATCCCTTATATCCAAAATTAAAATTTGCACCGACTACTATTTTCCGTGCATCACGATGAGCACATAATCCGTGAATAAAATCTTCCCCTGACTGCGTCACTAATTCCTGGGTCATAGGAAGTTCCAATACATAATTAACCCCCATATCTTCTAACATAGCATATCGTTCTTCTCGTTGTAACAAACGAGGCGGAATTTGTTTCGGTTGTAATATAGTAAATGGATGAGCATCAAAGGTAACAATCACAGAAACTCCATCACATGCCTTCGCACTGTCACAGACTTCCTTGATGATAGATTGATGACCTAAATGCAATCCATCAAAGGTTCCCATGCCATACACAATGGGTTCCTGTATCGTATCTAACTCTGATATCGTATATAAAATATTCATACTAATCCTTATCTTTTGAACTATGAAATAGAACTTTTATTTCAGTGTACTCTTTATTATAACACAACCACAGACTATAGAAAGTGTATACATGCATTTCTCTGAAAGAAATCCCACACCACCATATACTGCCCTATTGGATTTCCTTTTCACGATAATTCACACTATATACGACATCAACCTATCCGAGCGTATGCATAAGAAAATGGCCAGGCTTCCACAAGGTTCCTGACCATTTTTTATGCGTATGCTATATGTATATATTTTTCTCTACTTTCAATGTAGTTTCTAAGCGTCGTAAGATACTCATAAATCCATTTGCATCGTAGGCTCTCACTAATGTATTGACAGGGATTTCATCTGGAGACACACAGAAAGTTCCGTTCGGTTTCACTGTATGGACTGGCACTTGTTTGCCCTGTACCAATCGAGTGCGGTTAATGTCGTTAATATATATTGCTGGTAAGTGAGTCAACAAAGTATCTACCGGTTGTAGAACCTGTTCTCCCAGTGTTTCTAATTCTTCGATGGTCACAGACTGTTCGATATCACATTGTCCCACTGCGGTACGACATAATTGTGTCATCATACCACACAAGCCTAGTTGTTGGCATATATCTCGCAACAAAGCACGCACGTAGGTGCCGGCAGAACATCGTACACGAATGGTAAAAAATGGAAATGCATAGGCTAATAACTCTATATCATAAATATGAATCAAACGAGATGGTAGTGTAAACTCCACTCCTGCACGAGCTAAATCATAAGCCCTTTGTCCATTAATTTTAATGGCTGAATACTTGGATGGTCGTTGCTCAATAGACCCTTGAAAGGACTGCACTGCCTGCTCTAATACATCCCAGCTAGGAGCCTTAGAGATATCCATGGTCCGAAGTACATTCCCTGTACTATCTTCCGTATCTGTTTCGACACCAAACTTACATTCCGCCACATAGGTCTTACCAATGGATTCTGTATATTCAATAGCGCGTGTAGCTTTGCCTACAAAAATAGGCAATACCCCATATGCTAAGGGATCTAAAGTTCCACTATGACCGATACGACGTTCTTTCAGAATACGTCGACAAATACCGATGGCATCATGGCTCGTAATACCTGGTGGCTTGATTAAAGAAATAACTCCATCCATTACTCAATCACCGCTAAGATTTGCTCCAATGCTTCGTGAATAGGACTATCGATGGAGCAACCAGCTGCTCGAATATGCCCACCACCGCCAAAATGGCTAGCAATTTTATTCGCATCTCGCACCTTAGAGCGAATGCTAGCACGAGTTAAGTTCTCTGTTTTAGATTTCAACACGATAGCCACGTCCACTCCCTTGATATTTCGGATCATGTCCACAAATCCATCTGTATCATCCCCAATGCGCTCTATCAAGGGTAAGGTCAAACACATAGATACCACTTGCCCATTATGGTGAAAGGCTACATTATCTAATACTTCTTTCATTACCTCGATTCGACCTGGTTCAACTTGTTCTATCGCTTCTGAAATCACATGTGGTTGTGCCCCTGCCTGTAGACATAAACCTGCCATCTCCATCGTATGGGCTGTGGTGTTGGAGAATTTAAAGAACCCTGTATCTGTAGCCATACCCATATACAAGGCTTGCCCCATCGATTGAGTAATCTCCCAGTTCCACATCTTACATAGGTACGCCACCGTTTCTCCAGTAGAAGAAAAATCAGGACGCAAATACAAACCATCTGCAAATTCTGTATTCGAAATATGATGGTCTATATTAAAAGTAGGTGCACTCA
>CAURQH010000004.1:0-108060 GCA_963526885.1 uncultured Veillonella sp.
GAAATCACTATGGATTTTTTATATTCTATTGTTCAATTTCATTATACAATTAACCCTAAGTATATATTACTTCACACATTATATGTCTATTATCTTCTTTTGTTTTTATGGACTTGTACGGTTTATAAAAAAGAGAAAGTTACTGATTCGCAATAACTTTCTCTCCGCAACTAATTTATGTAATGTAGTCCAGGTAACTGTTTCGATTGCCTACTCATTACCTATAGTATATGCTTATTTCTTTTACTAAATCATTTTAGCTACATCATTCAAGTTTTCAGCCATTGTTGGATGTGTAAAGATTTGGTCACGTAAGTATGTATACTTAATATCGTTGTCCATTGCCATTTTGATGATGTTAATTAACTCTTCAGAATTTTTACCAAATAAAGTGGCCCCTAGGATTAGTCCATTATCTTTGTTAACAGTTAATTTGAAGACTCCGCGTGGATCTTGGTTGACTGCATGGCGCGGCATATTATTTACTGGTAATGCAGATGTCACTGCATTTGGATATTGTTCTTTCGCTTCCTCTTCATGTAAACCTACATGGGATAAAGCAGGTGTAATGAAAGTAGAATATGGCACGTGTGCACGATTGCCTAACTTATAACTTTCATCACCGTGTAATACATGATTTACAATGCGGAAGTCATCTAACGATACATACGTAAATTGTGGACCACCATTTACATCACCTACAGCAAATACATTAGGAACAGATGTCATTAATGTATCATCCGTAACGATAGACCCATTAGGGCGTACTTGGATGTCTGTGTGCTCTAATCCAAGACCTTCTGTGTTCGCTTTGCGACCTGTAGCATGTAACAAGGCATCGAAGACAAACTCTTCTCCACTTTCAGTCACCACTACTACAGTATCACCTATATTTTTAATTTCTTTTGTAACAGCATTGAAATGGAAATGAACACCATCTTCTTTTAAGTATTGTTGCGCCAACGCAGCTACATCTGCATCTTCACGTTTTAAGATTCTATCGCCACTTTCAAAAGCTGTCACCTCAGCACCTAATCGTGCATATAGATTAGCAAACTCAATGCCGATGTTACCACAACCAATGATACCTAACCGTTTTGGTAATGTAGGCAAAGCTTGTAGTTCAGTGCTGTTGTATACAAATTTAGATGTAGATAGACCTGGAATTGGAAGTACTACATTAGTAGCACCTGTATTGATGATGATAATCTCAGCTGTCAATGTTTCCACACCATCTGCTGTTGTTACTTCTACTTCTTTATTGGAAGTAAATTTGCCATGACCAGTGTAAACGGTTACATTGGGATTGGATGTTAACATATTTAAGTTTTTCGCATTTAGTTTACCTACTACTGTATCACGGGTTGCTTTAGTTGCTTCATAACTTTTACCTTTATCAGCGCCAACAATCATAGTTTTAGTCGGAATACATCCGATATTAATGCATGTACCACCATACATAGCTGGATCTTGTTCAATTAAAGCAACTTGTTTTCCTTCTTTGCCAAATGTGGCAGCTAATGTTTTACCAGCTTTACCAAAGCCGATAACGAGTAAATCATATTGTTTCATGATTGTCTCCCCTTTTGTAAATTCACATGAATAAAAGTGTATTATATATATTTCATTAGTAAATACAATATTATTCTTATTGTATACCTATTTACTAGGAATTTCAAGATTATTTATCACAAAATATTGATTATTCAATACAACATCCTTATTAACAAAAAACTAGCACCTTCATGAAGAAAGTGCTAGCTCATTATTACCCATCTACAGCGTTTCTATGTACAAAGACTATTCTGCAATTCTTGCTTGTAAATATTGTTTTACAAATGTTGGCAATACGAATGCAGATTTTTGGATGCCATAGTTATAGTATTTAGTTGTAAAATCTTGAGCACGGTTTGGATCCCACTCTAATGGGTCATGTTTCTTAGAGCCCATAGTAAAGCAATGCATACCTGTCGGGTACAACGGAATAAATGCTGTATATAGACGAGTCACAGGGAAATGTTTATTTACATAGTAGAACACGTCAGATACTAATTGTTGGTGCATCACTGGAGATTCTGTTTGTTGTACAAACAAGCCATCTTCCTTCAATGCACGATAGGTATTTTTGTAAAATTCTTCTGTAAATAAACCTTCGCCAGGGCCAATTGGGTCAGAGCAGTCTACGATGATTACATCATAGAAATTTTCTTTTTCCGCTACATGACCAATACCGTCACCAATAGTTACTGTTAATTTAGGATCTTGGCGAATCATAGCGTCAGCAATAGAAGGCAAATATTGTTTTGCCAATTCCACTACCTTACCATCGATTTCCACCATTGTCACTGTTTCTACACAGCTGTGGCGTACACATTCTCTAGCCACACCACCATCACCGCCACCGATAATCAATACATGCTTAGGGTTTGGGTGCAAAAATAACGGAATATGGCTCATCATTTCATGATACACAAATTCTTCTCGTTCCGATGTTTGAAACACTCCATCTAAAACGAGCATATTACCGTATTCTAAGCTATGAGCGACTTCTATGGTTTGAAAGTCGGATTTTCCAGAATATAAAATTTCATCCACTTCTGCGCATAACGCAAGATGAGGGGATTGCAGTTCTTTAATCCATTGTGTCATATCTTACTCCTTACATTGTGACTGGATGTATAAAAAAGCTCCACCCAGCAAATTATCTCGTAACCAACGGCGTAGGGAAAAAGTTCGTTCCATACCTTCATCATAGACAACACATCGTGTGTCATCATTGTTGACTTGCATGGATATGATAGGAACCCAATGCCATGTAGATAGACCTTCTTCCTGTCCCCGATGACGATTCAAAAATGCGACAGGACAGTCCTGTTCCAAACCACGTTGGATAAAGTCTGTCACTTCTTCCACCGTATAAGGGCTGCCTTTCAGAGGAAAAATCGGCAATCGTTTTACCCTATATGACAGATTCTTATCTGCCATATATTGGTTGACGCCTTGTTCCCACCAAGTACTTTTATAGAGTCCACCACCATAGCGAGGGCGCACATATTCCCATACCTGATTCATGCGTTCCAAGGCTTGCTCTCCATCTGCAGCAGTCTCCACAGGTAAATGACCATCACGAAAGAGTACATAGGAAATCACCTGTGTAGCCGTGGTCGGTCCACAACCTGCTAAGCGTTTCCACGCATCTGTATACCACTCTTGGTCATACCCATAGGAAAAATTCCCATCCTTTTTCACTTGTAACCATTCAGGATATTCAATACGATAGCGTTTAATACCTGCCATTACGCTTCTACTACCTCAACAGTTTGCATGCGGTCACCTTGTTGGATTTTATCCACTACATCCATACCTTCGATAACTTGACCGAATACAGTATGCACGCCATCTAAATGAGGTTGTGGTTCGTATACGATAAAGAATTGGCTACCACCTGTGTTAGGTCCACGGTGTGCCATAGATAAAGCACCACGAACATGTTTATGTGGATTACCTTTAGTTTCGCAAGGAATTGTATACCCAGGACCACCTACGCCAGTACCCATTGGGCAACCACCTTGCGCTACGAAACCAGGGATAACACGATGGAATTTCAAAGTATCGTAGAAACCTTCTTTGATTAATTTTACAAAGTTAGCTACTGTGCCAGGAGCTTCATTTTCAAATAATTCGATAACAATGTCACCGTATTCCATATGAATAATTGCTTTTTTCATTACTGTACCTCCAAAAAAGTTCTAATCACGTGACCCGCTAAATGCAATCCTGCTACAGACGGAACAAAACCGCAGGAACCTGGACTTCTAGAGTCATCATCACGGTTCGGTGTCATCGGTTGTTCTGTCGAAAATAATACAGTTTGCTTTTTAATACCACGACGACGTAATTCTTTACGCATCACTTTCGCCAATGGGCATGTATGGGTCTTACTAATATCTGTAATCTTCAATTGGTCCGGCCACATTTTGTTGCCTGTGCCCATAGAAGATATACATGGTATATGACTATTATAACACGTTTCGATGATGGATAGTTTAGCACTTACCATATCGATAGCATCAATCACGAAATCCGGGGCTATATCGGTGATGAAAGTCGGATGACTTTCACCAGTATAGACCATATCATAGGCTTCAATGTGTAGATTAGGATTGATGGCTAACGCTCGCTCTTTTGCCACTTCTACCTTGCGTTGACCTACAGTGCTAGGCAACGCAATCAGTTGGCGATTAATATTACTCACTGTTACTTGATCACCATCAACAATGACAACATGACCTACCCCAGAACGCACTAACGCTTCTAAAGCAAAAGAGCCAACACCACCGCATCCAAATAGCAAGACTTTCTTACCTTGTAAAGTTTTAATTTTTTCTTCCCCTACCAACCATTGTAGGCGAGTTAACATATGCTCCATATTAATAGGCTCCTGCAGGTATAATTTCAGTCCAATATCCATCTGGGTCGGCGATAAAATAGATACCCATCACTTCATTTTCATAGACTACACAATTCATAGATTTATGTTTTGCCAAAGCACCTTCATAATCATCTACATAGAATGCCACATGAAATTCATTATCTCCTAAATTATAAGGACGATCCCAGTCACGTAGCCACGTCAATTCTAATCGGTGTGGATTAGTGCCATCTCCTAGATAGACAATTTTAAAAGAGCCATCGTCTCCGTCAATATGGTCTACTTCTTCTAATCCTAATGCTTCTTTGTAAAAGGATAAACTCTTATCCAAGTCTTTCACATTAATATTATTATGAGCAAAGCTAAATTTCATACTTCCTCCTTAATTCCTATTGAATAACAGTACTATTCTAACATAGGTATTATGGGATTACAATCATCTTACCTGAAAGTACGCCTGACTGCCTGCATCGGTTTTTGTCACCACCAAGTGTGCGCCAATTTGTTGTTGCAATTCCGGTACATGGGATATAATCCCCACCAATCGACCTTGGGATTGCAATGCCACTAAAGTTTCCATTGCTACATCCAATGTATCTGGGTCCAAAGTGCCAAAGCCTTCATCAATAAACATAGTATCTAAATGAATACCACCTGCATAGGATTGGATCACATCCGCCAAACCCATGGCAAGTCCTAAGGATGCCAAAAAGGTTTCTCCACCGGATAACGTATTGGCAGGCCGGCTCGCCCCTGTATAGGCATCAAAAACAGCGATATCCAATCCTCGTGCACCACGACCACCTTCTTCTACGGATCGTTCCAGTCGATAGCGACCTCGGCTCATATCATGAAGTCGCAAGTTCGCTGCACTCAACACTTCTTCCAGAATAGCACCCAGCACATAGCGCTCAAAGCTGACACCCTTCACGCCAGAATCGCCGCCATTCGCTAAATCGGCTAGCCCAAAAACAAAGGCCCGACGGTCCGACAACTCTTTAGTGGACTCTTCCAAAGCGGTAATTTCTTGTACTGTTTTTTCTTTGGCTAAGACTTGCCATTTTAAGGTACCAATAAGTTCGCCTAGATCTTTCAATTCTTGCTGTAAACCGTCAACCAATTCTTTATCTATTCCCTCTGGCACTGTGGTATAGGTAGCTAAATCATTTTGCACTTCTTCTAACAGAGAGTGTAATCGCAGTGTTTCATTGTTATACGCACTAAACGTATCTTTCCATACCGGCAATTCATCAAATGCATGAGATTCCTGTTTAAATGTATCGATGGTAAGAGATTCTGCCGCTAACACCTGTTGAATATCCTTGCCCAAACTTTCTATATCCTGTGTCATACGCACTTGTTGCTCTTTTAAAGCACCTATTTCTGCGGTGAATTCAGCCTGTTTTGCTTGACTCCTTTGTCTCTCTTCTTCTACCGCTTTACGGTCCGCTTCATACTGTTTCAATGAATCTGCTAAACATGTCATCTCCGTCATGTACGTATCCACCGTAAACGGAGCTATACTCTTTTCAATACGATGTATTTCTGATGTTAAATGCTGAACATCTTGATGTATCGTCTCTATTTGACCTGCTAAGGTTATCAGTTCCAGTTGTTTGGCATGAAAGTTAGCTTCTTCTGCTTGCAATGCTGTTTGCAATGTACTAAGTTTTGTTTCTAACTCTATTTTATCCTTTTCTGCATGCGCTAATTCTTTTTGTATCTCTTTGAAAGTCTGGTCTATTATTTCTATATCCACAGTTTTCTGCCACCATTGGAGGCGTTCAGCTACCATGTCTATTTTCTTGACTTTTATAGCTATTCCTAGCATCTGATCCAAGTGTAGTATAGATTCTCTTTGAACATCTTCTGTAACATTTGGATAGGTCTCACATAGACGATTCCATTCTTTACTATATCCTTCTACTTCTTCTTCACTATGAGCTAACTTAGTTTCTATCGTTGCCACTTGTGTTTGACTTTCTTGGAACTCTTGGCGGAGACGGTCCACCGTTGCACGTACAATCTCTTCAGATGGAGCCTGTGCCAACTGTGGATGTTCCAAAGAACCGCAAACAGGACAAGGCGCCTGTTCTTCTAAATGTAAACTCACTTCATAGGCTTGGTGTTGTCGTAATAATTGCTCATTATGATGATATAGTCCTTCACGAGTCTTGCACACCTGACGTTCCTTATCTAACTGTTGACTATGAAGAGTTCTAGCATCCCAAGCGGTTTGGAGCTTATTGACAACCCCCTTTAAGGAATCCCACCAACTCCACAGTTCACTAGTACATAATTTTTCCTCACCTAAAGAAGTATAACTTTGTAACTTAAGATTCATTTCTCCTAAGCACTGGCGCTGCATTTCTATATTGGTTTGACTTGTTGCCAATATCTCCTGTACTCCACCTTGTTGCTGTATCTTTTGCACTCGGTCCATCTCTAATGCAGTCCGTTTCTCCAAGAGTTCACCATACCGTTCCACTTCTTGTTGCAAGGCCTGCAATTGGTGATATTGTTCTTGTTGCTTTGCATACGTTTCCTCTTGAGCTGCTAGCTGTTTCCACTTAGACTCTAAGGTTTGTAAACTTCCTTCCACAGACTGCAACGATGTTTTCAAGACTTCTAATTTTTCATTGTCTACTCTGAAAATATCTTGCAATCTCTCATAATCTTTCATAGATTTCTGAACTGTTTGCAATCGTTCCCAACGGTTAATAGTCTCCCCCAATGCAAGGTGCTCCGACTCTCCTTCTTGATGAGTAGCCAATGCCTGACTGTATTGGTCTTTACGCGATACTAGGTTGGCATAGGTTTCATGCTTAGCATAGGCAGCTTGTAGGGATTCATATTGGTCTTGTTTCGCCTTCCGTTCACTTTCGCGGTCCGCTAATACTGTACGTTCTTCTCCCGCCAACGCAGCTAAGTCCTGCAACGTATCTACTGTGTAAGTGCTCAACAAAAACTCAACCTTTTGCAATATATCTTGAATCCCTACGGTAGACTTGGCCAGTTCTTCTTTCAATAGGTCTTGCATGCGTTTATACACGGAGGTTTTAAAAATCGTATGTAATAGTACTTCCCGTTCTGATGTAGGTGCCACTAATAATTTTCTAAAATCACCTTGTGGTAATAGGACAACTTGTAAAAATTGATCCACTCGAAATCCGATAATCTGTTGCACATAGTCACGGATTTCTTGGGCTTTCGTAGTGAGTAATTTCCAATCTTCATCAATCCATTTACTGATAGCAGCCGTAGCCAACACCGTTCTTGTACCAGTACCACGCTTTTTTTGCAATTCCTGTTTCGGCGTTCGTTCCATCCGATACCGGTGGTCACCTACTTGAAACTCAAATATCACTGATGTAGGCGTTGTGGCATCTGCATAATCACTGCGCATATCTGATCCATCACGAAGGCCACCACTTGTTTGACCATATAGAGCATATACAATGGCATCTAATATACTTGTTTTTCCTGAACCTGTAGACCCTGTAATCAAAAACATAGATTGATTAGCCAACACAGTAAAATCAAGAATTACTTCCTTCGGATAGGGCCCAAAGGCAGTCATTTCTAGTCGCAAGGGTCTCATGTTTCTTCCTCCCTTAATACACGATGCCACAAACTTTCCATATAGTCTAATTCTTCTTGTGAAAGTTCTTCCTTCCTAGCTTCCTTGGCAAATTGGGCGAACAAATCTCGTTCATTTAATTCCTTAAATCGTTTAGCTCCCGTTGTATCTCGCACTACTTCCATACGACCTACCAATTCCAGACGCATACAGTAAGGGAATACTTTTCGCAAGCGTCGCATCCCATCCACTACAGGTGCGGTATCGAGTAAGCGCACTTCTACATAATCATTATGGTGCTGTATATGGAGACTTTCATTAGCTAGTAAATCATCAAAATAACCGGTAAGACTGACAAATTGACGGCGCCCTACGATAGGAACCTCGCTGATGGTTGTAGCCCCTTTGCCATCCATATCAACGATAGTGAAACATTTGCTATACCCCACCTCGTCAAAGGAATACGTCAACAAAGAACCACTATAGCGAATATGGTCCGCCCCAATTCGTTGTGGTTTATGTAAATGGCCTAATGCCGTATAGTGAAAGTCCTTAAACACAGTGGTCGGCACTTGCCCAGAACCACCTACCAAGAGAGGCCGTTCCGATTCACTTTCAGTACCACCTGCTACAAAAGCATGAGCCATACACAGAGTACGGTGACCTTTAGAACGACGCATTGCATAATCTGACCAACATTCATAGGCATCTACGATGGTCCAGTTATATTTACTTGTATCAACACTTATATCACTTTTCACAGTGGCGATACCAGACATATTAGCATTATCTCTATAAGAAGTAATGTCTAGATTTATAATACTTTCATCACTTAAAGAAGCAAATAAATCTGCCGATTCACATTGGCCCCGACGTTTCTTAGAAATCTTACTAGATCCGACATTCATTGTAGGCTCTATCCTTTCACCGCCAATGCCTAATTGATTCAGTTCAGTCTGCATGTCTCGAACCTCACCATAAGGTAATCCCCACACATCAATCTGACCGTAAGCATCTTGAACTGTTATGGGGTCCATGCCTTGGTGGACATGCCCTAGCAAATATATACCATGCGTTTCCCAGGCACTACGCCCCATCGCAAGCCGTGGGCCACTGTCGTGATTGCCAGAAATAGCTACCATCGGAATTTTTTCTGTAAATGCTAATCGATGCAAAACAGAATCCCACAACTCAATAGCCTCAATGGGTGGCACTGAGCGGTCAAAAACATCTCCACTAAGTACTACTAAATCAATCTTTTCCTCTTTCAACAAAGGAAAAAATTGGTATTCTAACACATGGGCTTGGTCTGTTGTTAAATGTTCATTGTAAAATAGTCGTCCCAAATGCCAGTCTGCTGTATGTAGTATGCGCATACTTACACCTCGTTTGCATAAATCTCCCGTAAGATAGAAATTTCTTTTGCATATCCATCTAGTTCATTTGGTGTTTCTAAATAGAATGGTAGATGACGTAATTTTGGGTGGGTAATAAAGTTAGCAATGGCCTCAATGCCAATGTGACCTTCCCCGATTTTTTCATGACGATCTTTATGAGCTCCTCTAGGATTCTTGGAATCATTCAAATGCACTGCATGAATTCTATCTAAGCCTACAAAATGATCAAACTCTTCCAAGACACCGTCTAAATTTTCAATGATATCGTATCCACCTTCATGAATATGGCACGTATCTACACAGACGCCGATATATTCCTTATGCTTCACGCCATCAATAATACGTGCTAGTTCTTCGAAATTCCGACCTACTTCCGTCCCTTTCCCTGCCATGGCTTCTAATAAAACGGTGGTTTTCATGCCTGGGAAAATCACTTCATTTAACATATCTACGATATATTCGATGCCTTGGTCAACACCTTGTTTCACATGGCTACCAGGGTGAAAGTTATATAAATGACCTGGCAAATATTCCAATCGTTCTAAATCTTCACGCATAGAATTTTTCGCAAATTCACGGAGCCCTGGATCTGCGGCGCAAGCATTTAATGTGTATGGTGCATGTCCTAATAATTTACCAAATTGATGTTCTTTCAGGAACGCATTTAAGGCTTTCATATCTGCTTCATCAAAAGCACGTGCCTTACCACCACGAGGATTTCTCGTAAAATATTGAAATGTATTGGCACCAATAGACAGCGCCTCTTTTCCCATATGTAAATATCCTTTGCTAATGGATAAATGACATCCAATTGTTAATTGACTCATGTATAACTCCTTATTTCTAATATTCTATATAATTAACGCTAATCTCTACCATATTGTAAAATGTGTTTTTATTGAATTCCATCTCTATAAAGCATTTCATGTACTAGTACACCTACATGATTTCATCTTTATGATACACTATTCTACTAGTAAGTATATCATGAGCCAATAAGACTTATATAGATAGATACAAAAATAAGGGATAATTGTTTATCATAAGCAATTATCCCCTATTGATCTGTTTCTAGCCTCTGACTAGATGCTTTCCATTACTAATTAATGTGAGCTTTTACGCAAACATTCTGGACAAATGCCTTCAAAAGACACATGAAGTCCTGTAATTTCATATTCACTGTGGCGTGCCACTTCTTCTCTTAGACAATTGACTTGTACATCATGTAAATCGTTAATACGATTACACATTGTACAACGTACGTGCGGATGATTTCTTGTATCCCAATCATATCGGCTACAATCATCGCCCAAGTCTAAGACACGAACTATACCAATGCGTTCAAAAATCTCCATCGTTTTATATACAGTCGCCAAGCTCATACTTGGATGGTCTTCCCGTAAACTTTGGTAGATCATTTCCGCAGTGGGATGGTTGTTTTCTGCGTAAAGAACATTATAAATAGCAATACGCTGTGGCGTTACTTTATAACCTTCTTCTCGCAATTTTTGTGCAATATCCATAAAGCACATCCTTTCCACTTGGAAGCATAACTGTGAGATTAAAACACTGTAACTCTGTTTATATTATATCAGAAAGTCCATTCCCAAACAATAATCAGAATTAATTAATTTCAAATATTGTCACTTGACCAAATTAATCCTTAAAATATGGTTTGAATCCGCTGCCTTGATGCTTTGGTTTTTGTTGTCTTTGTCCATCACGAGAGCGACGTTCTCCACCGTTGGAACGTTGGCTACGATCACGACTAGAACGTCTTCTATCTCCGTCACGGCGGTCATCACGACGGCGACCATCTCTACGACGATCATCACGGCGACGGCCATCACGACGTCCACCATCACGGCGACGACGCACGCGAAGTGGCGCTTCTTCTGTAATGCTTACCGGTGTTGTGTCTGGCTCTTTTGTCAATAATTTTAACGCTGCTGCCAACAATGTAACAGAGTCGATATCGTTCAACAATTCTTCGGCACTAGAACGGTAGCTTGCTAATTCTTCACGATTATCTGCTAAGGCAATCAATTTCTCTACGGCAATTTTTTGTTGGCCTTCTAATACTTCACCCAAGGATGGAGCTTTACGACGAGCAATCTTACGTTTTGTCAAACGTTCAATGGCATGTAAATGTTCAATTTCACGAGGGATAACAAATGTCATCGCTACGCCTGCTTTACCAGCACGACCAGTACGACCTACACGGTGTACATAGCTTTCAGGATCTTGTGGCAAATCATAGTTATATACATGTGTAACGCCGCTAATATCTAATCCACGAGCCGCTACGTCTGTAGCCACTAAGATATCAATAGTACCTTCACGGAATTGACGAATCACAGAGTCACGTTTTTGTTGGGACAAATCACCATGAATGCCTTCTGCCATGTAACCACGTTTTTTCAACGCTTCTGTTACTTCGTCTACACGGCGTTTTGTACGACCGAACACGATAGCCAATTCTGGAGCTTGGATATCCAGCAAACGGCACAATACATCAAATTTTTGACGGTCTTGTACTTCGATATAATATTGCTCAATTAAATCCATTGTAACTTGTGTCGGTTTCATACGGATTAATGTTGGCTCTGTTAAGTATGTTTCTGCTAACTCCTGGATTGCTTTTGGCATAGTAGCAGAGAACAATAATGTTTGACGCTCTTCTGGTACAGCTGTCAAAATTTTATTGATATCGTCCACGAAGCCCATGTTTAACATTTCATCTGCTTCATCCAAAATGACAACTTTTACATGGTCAAAGGAAATAGATTTGCGTTCCATGTGGTCCATCAAACGCCCCGGTGTAGCTACAATCACTTGTGGATGTTTTTTCAACATACGGAATTGACGTCCAATATCTTGTCCACCATAGATTGGCAAGGCTTGGATATTTGTATGTTGCGCCATTTTATTTAATTCTTCTGCCACTTGGATGGCTAACTCACGTGTGGGTGAAAGAATTAACACTTGTGGGTCTTGGATGGTTGGATCCACTTGCTCTAACGCTGGGATACCGAAAGCAGCTGTTTTACCTGTACCAGTTTGTGCTTGACCAATCATGTCTTGACCAGACTTTGCCACTGGAATCGCTTCACGTTGAATAGGTGTAGGTTCTTCAAAGCCCATGTCGTTTAAAGCTCGTAAAATGGGTTCGCTAATGTGTAAATCTTCAAATTTAATTTGCATATATAAAAGGGTCCTCCTTTAAAATCTTGTATATGTATCATGCGAATTAGTACATTATAACATACATAGCATACTCTTGTATATGAAAGGATGATAAGACACTAATTCTTTCAATATAGTATGTACTATCTTCTCCCTATTGTACTACCTACTATTTCATGGTATACTTTAACGGTATACACGCGCCTATAGCTCAGGGGATAGAGCGCCGGTCTCCGGAACCGGGTGCGCAGGTTCGATTCCTGCTAGGCGCACCATTGATATAACTGGCTTGAATTTTTTCTTGCCAAACTTAAATAAAAGGAGTATACTAAACGCAATTATTGAAAGAAAGGAGTCACAACAATGATGAACCAAATCAATCTAGCTACAACAAATGCAAATACATTTTATTGGTTCTTTATCCACACTGCGGGTAAAGGACTATTTGAGCTACACTAATTTAGGTATCATCACTGAGTGGCTTTAAATAGTGATAAGGGCTACCCGTACTAGGTATAGGCGGGTAGCCCTTTTTGTATATCTTCCTATACCACCACTCACGAATACCTATATACACAAGATTTAATTTAGGAGGACATCATGATTATTCGATTACACACTACAGCAACAGAAACACAAATTGCAGAATTACGACAACAATTAGAGGCCACTGGCGTTACATTACATCCAGTACATGGAGAGCAACAAGATATCATTGGTTTAATCGGTGATACATCTCGTGTCGACTTACGCGCCATTGAATCCCTTCCTTACGTGGAAAAGGTAATGCGTATCCAAGAACCTTTCAAAAAAGCAAATCGTAAATTCCACCCACAAGACACTGTGGTCACTGTAGGTGATGCTAAAATCGGTGGCGGTCACTTCGCTATCATCGCAGGCCCTTGCTCTGTAGAAACACCAGAACAAGTCATCGAAGTGGCGAAAGCTGTTAAAGCGGCAGGCGCTGGTATTCTACGTGGTGGTGCTTTCAAACCTCGTACGTCTCCCTACTCTTTCCAAGGTATGGGACCAAGTGGATTAGCGTTATTAGAAGCAGCAAAAAAAGAAACTGGTCTACCTATTGTGTCAGAAGTTATGGATATCTCCCAGTTGGAATACTTCGACAATGTAGATATGTTACAAATCGGCGCTCGCAATATGCAAAACTTCAATCTTTTAAAAGAAGTCGGTAAATTGCGTAAGCCAATCTTATTAAAACGTGGTTTATGTGCCACATACGAAGAATGGTTAATGGCTGCGGAATATATCATGAGCGAAGGGAATGAACAAATCGTCCTTTGCGAGCGCGGTATCCGCACATTTGAAACACGTACACGTAATACATTAGATGTTACTGCTATCCCTATGATGCACGAGTTGTCTCACTTGCCAATCATTATGGACCCTAGCCATGCAGCTGGCATGAGCCGTGTAGTTCCATCTTTATCCTTAGCCTCTGTTGGTGGCGGTGCTGATGGTTTAATGATTGAAGTTCACAACAATCCTGAAAAAGCATTATGCGATGGTCCTCAATCCTTACGTCCAGAGCAATTCGCCAATTTGGCAAACCAAGTATTCACTTTACGTGATGCATTAGGTCATAAATAGGTCACACCTATGGATACGATTCATATTCAAGCCTCCACTGCTTACGATGTCATTATCGAACGGAATAGCTTGCCTAGCATCGGTGCGTATTTGCAACCTATCAAATCCGCTTGTTCCGTCATGATTGTCACCGACGACAATGTGGGTCCGCTTTATGCATCTACAGTTTCTAAATCTCTTGAAGCAGCTGGCTACATAGTTCATACCTATACGTTCTCTCATGGTGAAAGTGAAAAGAACGGGCATCGTCTCATGGACCTTATCGAAACATTAGGACAAGCAAAGTTAACTCGTAAAGATCTGATTATTGCCTTAGGTGGTGGCGTCGTCGGCGACCTTGCTGGGTTCGCTGCTGCTACCTATTTACGAGGTATCGATTATGTACAAGTACCTACCTCTCTGTTGGCAGCCGTCGATTCCTCTGTAGGTGGTAAAACGGCTGTTAACCTTGAGTGCAGTAAAAACTTATGGGGTGCTTTCAAACAACCTATCCTTGTGCTCTGCGATCCAGAAACACTTTCCACATTACCGAGGGAAGAGTGGATTAATGGATGTGGTGAAATCATTAAATACGGTTTTTTAGGACATCCCGAGTTGTTGGATCAACTTCGTGAACGACCGCTCTTACAGTATCCTGAAGATGTTGACTCCATCATCTCGCAATGCGTGCGTATCAAAGCTTATGTAGTAGAAGTCGATGAAAAGGAAAGTGGTCTTCGTGCGACCTTGAACTTAGGTCATACCTTTGGCCATGGTATCGAACATGGTAGTGCGTTCACCATTCCTCACGGTAATGCGGTGGCATTGGGCTTACTCATCATGGCAAGAGGCGCCGTAGCGCACGAAGAACTAGACCCTGCGATTATTCCTAGTATCGAACAGTTACTAGTGGCCCATGAATTGCCCACTACAACGACAATTGTAAAAGATGTCATCTTAGAAGAAGCCAGTCATGATAAAAAAACCTCTGGTTCTTCCATTACCATCGTGGTTCCTACTGGTTATGGTACGTCGGTACTAAAAAAAGTGACGTTCGAGGAACTAGCTACGTACTGCATTTTATAAGTATCGTAATTAATATTCCATAGTAAATATATGCAGTAATACTAATTACCTTTTATAGTTATGGTTTTAATTATCACATTGTATTAAAATGCCCAAATAGAAGAAAGGACCCTTATGCAACATGTTTCTAATGTGCCATTATCCGGCACAATCCCATCCATACCCGCTAAGGCCCACGCCCATCGGGCACTCATTGCAGCTGCCCTTGCTACGAGTCCTAGCACAATTGTAATCTCCCACTCCTCTAAGGATATCGATGCTACTATGGATTCCTTGCGAGCTTTGGGTGCCACCATCACCTATGAGCATGGTGTGGCTCATGTCACTCCGGGCCCTACTCCATCTATAGGGCAAGTATTACCACACGAATCAGGCACAACATTGCGATTACTCTTACCTGTGTCCGCTTCTATTTGCGACACTGTGAAAGTCGATGCCAAAGGACGTTTACCAGAACGACCACTAGAACCTTTACTGAGCGAAATGAAATCTCATGGAGTATCTTTTTCACAAAACGCACCGCCTTTCACCATGACAGGACGCCTCCAAGGTGGAACCTTCTCCATGACGGGGACCGTAAGTTCTCAATTCTTTTCTGGCCTTCTTCTGGCGGCACCACAACTAGGACACACCACCGTAAATTGCACTAGCGCCTTACAATCAAAAGACTATGTGACATTAACCATAGAAACTATGAAAGACTTTGGTGTACACGTAACAGAAGGCACTACCGAGGATGGGCATCCAAGTTTTACTATTGAAGAAAACCAACATTTTCACGGCAATGAGCAATACCCCATTGAAGGAGATTGGTCCAATGGTGCCATTTGGTTAGTGGCGGCAGCTATGACAGGTCAATCTATCTCCGTCACAGGATTGCGCCCTGATTCCGTACAAGCTGATAAACGGATTCTTTATATCTTGGAAAAATCTGGTGTCACTTGTACTTGGAATGGTACTACTGTCACAGTTACTGGCAAAGCACATAAGCCAATCCATGTGAATTTAGAACAAATGCCAGATCTATTACCGATTCTATCTAGCTTAGCTTGCTCCATAGAAGGCGAATCTACTTTCATCAATGGCGCACGTCTTCGATTGAAAGAGTCCGATCGTTTAGAAGCTGTTGCGCAACTAGTTCGTGATTCTGGCGGTACCGTTCGCATGGAAGGGGATAATCTGTATATCACGGGAACAGGTACTCTTACGGGAGGCACCGTAGACTGTGTGAACGACCATCGTCTCGTTATGGCTGGCGCATTAAATGCACTCATCGCTACATCCCCAATGATTTTGAAAGACAGTGAAGCCATCAGTAAATCATACCCTCATTTCTTTGAGGATTGGAAACAATTAGGTGGCGAAACTCACTCTATATAGCAGCATTTACTATTTGGATATGACGTGACATATACGTCTTAATGTGGCATATAGGTTATCCTAACAAATGTGTCTTATAAATGTTTTCTATAGATCCTTTTCTATCCTGTTTACTATACGCGTATAGAGCTATCTACAAAGGCATAGTAATACATCACTACCATACTTTATATATAACATACGATAAGGAGTAATTATGGCATCCTATTTCGGTCGTACTGTGAAAGTCTCTACCTTCGGAGCCTCTCACGGTCAAGCTATTGGCGGAGTTGTGGACGGACTGCCTTGCGGTTTTCCGGTCAACCTAGAAGCCTTGCAAGCCTTCCTGAACCGACGGGCTCCAGGGCAGCATCAATTACAAACACAACGAAAAGAAGCAGATATCCCTGAGTTTCAAGCAGGCATTGTAGAAGGCAGATTGAGCGGGTCTCCTTTGGCTTTCACCATTCAAAATACGTCACAACGAAGTGGCGATTATAATAATCTACGAGATATACCACGCCCATCCCATGCGGATTACACCGCTCGCATACGCTATGGTGAGTATGTGGATATGCGTGGAGGCGGTCACTTCTCTGCTCGTATTACCGCCCCTGTATGCGTAGCTGGTGGCATTGCCATACAACTGTTGGAATCCATCGGCATTCATGTACGAGCGCACTTAGCACAAGTGGGTACCATCCAAGATACACAGGTCGATTATACGAATCCACCCATGGACAAGCTCGCTAATATCAACACAGAAGTCATTCCTATGCTAGACCGTGTGCAACGCCATACAGCAGAGCAACTTGTACTAGAGCTAAAAACATCTGGCGATTCCACTGGTGGCATTGTAGAAGTATTTGCCACCGGTTTACCTGTTGGCATGGGGAATCCCAATTATGACGGTATTGAAAATCGCTTAGGTGCTACACTCTTTGGTATGCCAGCGGTGAAAGGTATTTCCTTTGGATCTGGTTTCTCTGGCTGTGTCTCCCGTGGAAGCGAGCAAAACGATCCTTTCATCATTACTGATGAAGGTGTTCGTACAGAGAAGAATAACAGCGGTGGCATCCAGGGTGGCATCACCAATGGTATGCCTCTTGTCATGCAGGTAGGTATCAAGCCGACACCGTCTATTTATCATGAGCAGCACTCTGTGTCCCTCAGTAACCACAGTGCGGAAGTGTTACAAATTCAAGGTCGCCATGACCCTTGCGTAGCGCTCCGTGCTGTACCTGTGATAGAAGCCTTGACGGCTCTTGTCCTCTTAGATTTTCTTTTGGAACATAACCCACAAGCATTCCGTCATTTCAGTCATCGCACATTGGAGGTGTAAATGTTTGCATTATTAGGCCGCACCTTGGGCCATACCTACTCCCCCATGATTCACAGTGCTTTAGGGAATCCACAATATACCATCTTTGAAGTAGAACCAGAGGATGTACAAACCTTCTTGCAACGTCCTGATTTACAAGGGTTGAATATCACCATCCCTTACAAAGTAGATGCCATGCACGCTTGCGACTATCTTAGTGACATTGCGAAAGCCATCGGTTGCGTTAACACCATGGTCCGCCAAGCAGATGGAGCTTGGCATGGTACGAATACTGACTATGACGGATTCTTAGCCACCCTTTCTTGGTCACACATTGGCGTCACAGACAAACATTGTGTCATCCTTGGAGACGGCGCTTCCTCTCAGACGGTGCACGTCGCCTTAGACCGATTGGGGGCTAAATCAATTACTCATATCAGTCGTCATACAGAACCCACCTATGAAAATATCCACCACTTTCACGAAACGGCTCAGGTTATTATTAACTGTACTCCTGTAGGTATCTATCCGCACTGTCCCAACCAAAGCATTCAGTTAGCCCCATTCAATCACCTAGAGGGCGTCATCGACTTGGTGTACAACCCCCATCGCACAGGCATTTTGTTAGAAGCAGAATCCCTCGGCATTCCTCATGTGAATGGACTCATCTTCTTATTGGCTCAAGCCATTGCAGCGAGCGCTTTATTTTTACATCGCACCTATGATGAAAGTATCCTTTCAGATCTATACAAGCAATTCCGCCGAGACCAAGAAAATATTGTTCTTATCGGCATGCCTGGGTCTGGTAAAACTACCATTGGTGAAGCCTTAGCCACCCAAACAGGGCGAACACTTGTCGACATAGACCATCGCATTACCCAGGAAGTAGGTTCCATTAGCGATTATATTTTGGCTCATGGTGAACCTGCATTCCGTGCTATAGAAGCCAAGATTATCGCCGATGTAGGCAAACAAACAGGTCTTATCATCTCCACTGGTGGCGGTGCTGTCACCATACCAGAGAACTTTGCTTCCCTAAGACAAAATGGACGAATCTATGAAATTTATCGTCCCTTAGAAGAGCTAGATACAACAGGACGCGTTCTCTCCTCTGGTGGGATAGAGCGATTGCAACAATTGTACACAGAACGGGCTCTCCTGTACGCAAACTTCCGACAAGTACAAGTTGAGAATACAGGGACCCCTGAACACGTGGCTCAATGCATCCTAGAGGACTTACATAATCATCTGGTATAATTTGCTATCCATATTTATACTGTATTGGTTTCTTCCTATAATTCTCATCAATAAAGGCATTCAAGATTGCATACTCTTAGATAGTTTTCATAAATTTATCTGCATCCTATCACATCAGATGTATACCATCGTCTCTATTCTTGATAAACAACATACAAATTTATGTAAATATGTTTTTAAATGTACTCGAAAATATTACATATAGTTTTTCGGCTTTCATAGGTATTTCTTAGAATCCCGTGAAAGCCTTTTTACTGCCTAACCATACTATTTCACTAGTATTAATTGACATTCTATAGAAAATAGTTTACTATTATCAAATATAAAAGTTTATATTGTTTAAGGAGGTTTTACTATGACGGACTCGCAACAAGAGTTAAAGCGTGGTCTTAAAAATCGCCACGTTCAATTATTAGCCATCGGTGGTGCCATCGGCACAGGTTTATTCCTTGGCTCTGGACGATCTATTAGTTTAGCGGGCCCCTCTATCCTCCTCACGTATCTGATTACAGGTATTATCTGTTTCTTTATGATGCGTGCATTGGGAGAGTTATTGCTTTCCAATTTAGATCACCATTCCTTCATCGACTTTGTAGAAGAATACTTAGGAGATCGAGCCGCCTTCATCACAGGTTGGACATACTGGTTCTGTTGGCTTTCACTAGCTATGGCAGACTTAACTGCGGTCGGCTTATACATACAATATTGGATACCTTGGATGCCCCAATGGATACCTGCACTCGTTGTACTGGCAGTCTTACTAGTTATGAATCTAACAGCTGTAAAACACTTTGGCGAAATAGAATTTTGGTTCGCTTTAATAAAAGTAATCGCCATCGTATCCCTCATCATCATTGGTTTTATTATGATCCTTACAGGATTTACTACCAATGCTGGAGCGGCTGCCTTTGAGAATCTATGGAACTACGGCGGTTGGTTCCCAAATGGAACGATGGGATTTATCTTGTCTTTCCAGATGGTAGTATTTGCTTTCACAGGCATTGAACTAGTAGGACTTACTGCTGGGGAAACGGAAAATCCAAAAAAAGTTATTCCTATGGCTATCAACAATATTCCTTTGCGAATCATTCTATTCTATATCGGATCCCTTGCGATTATTATGAGTATTTACCCATGGATTGCGGTGGACCCAAATTCTAGTCCCTTTGTGGCTGTATTTAATGCAGTAGGTATCCTAGCCGCTGCGAGCATCGTAAACTTCGTTGTTCTAACATCAGCAGCATCTGCTACAAACTCTGGCATTTTCTCCACGAGCCGCATGATCTACGCATTATCCAAACGTGGACATGCACCGAGCCGAATGAAACGATTGACGAACCATGCCGTACCATATCAGGCAACACTATTCTCCGCTGCGGCTTTACTATTTACCGTAGTCTTGAACTATGTCATGCCTGAAAGTGTATTCATCATGATTACGTCCATCTCTACATTCTGCTTCATCTATATTTGGGCCATCATCGTCGTATGCCATCTTAAATATCGTAAACAACAACCAAAGTTGGCGAAACAGTCCACTTTCAAAATGCCATTGTACCCATTCATGAACTACCTGATCCTAGCGTTCTTTGTATTCATCTTGGTGGTACTAGCATTACAAAGTGACACACGCATCGCCCTTATGTTTACACCATTCTGGTTCATCCTACTATGGGCCTTCTATTCCATGTTAGGACCTAACGAAGACGACGAAACAACAACAAAATAAACAAAAAAGGTGTGACCATACGTCACACCTTTATCTTTTCCACAAAATGTGGTATACTGTACGTAACAAAAAGAAGGGCCACCAACGTTTGGTCGGCGTTAGGCTCATCTCAAAAGCAAATAAATAGATGCGCCTAACGTATTAAGGTCTAGAAAACCTTATGTCGTTAGGCGTTATCATTAGTTATATAAAGCAATGATATTAACTACTAATGTTAAAATAGAAATAATTAAACTAATTTTTTCATATTTTGTCATAGTACCACCTCCTCCTATAATTAGGAAGAGATGAGCCCAACTCACGTTGGTGATCCTTCTGTATTTTCATTATAGCATAAAATATACAAAACGTTATCTTTTGAAAGATATTTTTTAGAAAATAGACAATCTATTCATAAGGAACGCAGCACTAGCGTAGAAGATCTTGTGGCGATTTCATTGCCAAAATAGCATATAACTAAAAGAGCACGACATATTCCGGAGCAAACCTAACCACTGTATCAGTTTGCTAGGAATATGTCGTGCTCTTCCCTTTGCTAGATTAAGTCCCGTGAACATCGCAGACATCAAAGAGAAACAAACACTCTTTCTTTCCTCGGCGCCCCCCCCTGTGGATGAGTTCTTTCCGTGGGGCATCCAAAATTAAACTATAGAAGAAACGAGCAACAAGTCTAGTGATTATACCGAATCGTAGATAATCTTGTGGCATTATCATTGCCTAAATAAAAACAACACTAAAAACGAGCAACATGTTCCGGAGCAAACCTAACCACTGTATCAGTTTGCGTAGGAATATGTTGCTCGTTTCTTTTGCAATCTAACAAATATGCCGCAAGATTTCGCAACATAACCGAATGTTGCTCGTTTCCATTATTTCAAACGCCGAAAGAACTCATACACAGCAAGCGCCGCTTTTTTGTTCATTCCCTCAACATTCTCCAGTTCATGTAACTCCGCCACTCGCATGGCATCTAAGTTCCCAAAATGTTTATATAGCGCTTTTCTTCGTTTCGGTCCTATGCCCTCTACATGATCTAGAACAGATTCTAAGTTCCGCTTTCCACGTAATCTACGGTGGTAGGTAATGGCAAAGCGATGGGCTTCGTCACGGATTTGCTGTAGTAATTGTAATTCTGGTGTATGGTGTTCCAGAATAATACTTTCCGATTCTCCTTCTACGAATACTTCCTCGATTCGCTTTGCCAAGGATATAACAGGCACATCTGTCACACCCATAGCGCGGATAACAGGTAAGGCTGCATTTAACTGCCCTTTACCACCATCAATAATAATCAAGTCTGGCATAGGCCAATCCTTTTCATTACCATAGCGGCGTTCCATAATTTCCGCCATAGAGGCAAAATCATCAGGCTTCCCTTGTACTGTTTTCAATTTGAATCGACGATACTCTCGTTTCGCAGGCTTTCCACCTTCAAAGACAACCATGGATGCCACCGTTTCTGCCCCTTGCATATGGGAAATATCATAACATTCCATACGCTCTGGCAACCGTGGCAAGTCTAGTACTTCCGCTAATTTTTTCACCGCACCACCAGATTTATCGATGGTGTATTGCCACTGACGGCGACGTTCTGCTAAGAAATTCTGGGCATTTTCCTCCGCCATCTTGATGAGGTCTTTTTTATAACCTCGTTGAGGTACAGATACTTCTACTTGTTGACCTTTCATAGAGGTAAACCATTCACTAAACAGTTCACGGTCCACACTATCCATAGGCAATAGTAATTCTTTAGGAATGAAGGTAGATCCTCCATAATACTGCTTAATGAACTCCGTCATCACCAGTTCTGAACTATCTCCTTCATGTTGGACAAAGTAATTTTCTCGGCCCAATAAGCGTCCACTGCGAATAAAAAACAGTTGAATACACGCCATAGGACCATCGATAGACATACCTAGTACATCCATATCACCTCGCTGTGTGACCATGCGTTGCTTTTCTTGTACCTTTTGGATACTCAATAAATCATCACGATACTTGGCTGCTAGTTCAAACTCCAAGTCTTCTGAAGCTTGCTCCATCTTGGACGTAATCTCTTGGATGACCCTAACTTGTTTCCCTTCAAAAAGGGCTACAATATCATCGATGTATTTACGATAGGATTCTACCGTTACATAGTTCATGCAAGGCCCTTCACAATAATGCATATGATATTGCAAACAAGGTCGTTCTACTTTCATACTTTTACAAGTGCGTAGTGGATAATAGGACCGCAAGATACGCAGCACATGGTGCACTGCTGTCACATCTGTGAAAGGTCCAAAATACTTCGCTCCATCACGTTCTAAACGGCGCGTCATAAAGAGGCGTGGAAAGTCCTCTTGCACAGTGACTTTCACATACGGATACGTCTTATCATCTCGAAGCATAATATTGTATTTCGGATGATGTTCCTTAATTAAGGTCGCCTCTAGAATAAGCGCTTCCATTTCTGTTTTCGTTTGGATTGTTTCCACATCCCAAGCACGGCGCATCATGGCAGTCACTTTCACAGAACGATTCACGTCTTGTTGCACATAGGACCGCACTCGATTACGCAGATTGATGGCCTTCCCTACATAGATGATACGTTGGTACTTGTCACGCCACAAATATACTCCCGGCGTGGTCGGCAGATGACTGACCTTTTCCAGTATATACGCTTGCTGTTCCGCATCCCCCATCATCATGTCTTGTTGACGAGACGGCTGAAAGTTCACTTCTTCTGCTTGTAATTGTCTGTCGATGGGATTCATAGTCTGTCCTCAGTAGGCAACGGATGTTGTTCCATATAGGTTCTAGTTTTCTCTAGCACAGGACCTAAGAATTTGCCGGTATAACTTTCCGGTAAAGCGGCAATCTCCTCAGGGGTTCCAGTGCCCACAATGGTACCACCACGGAAACCGCCTTCTGGACCTAAGTCAATAATATGGTCCGCCGTTTTGATGACATCTAAATTATGCTCGATCACCACTACTGTATCCCCACCATCGGTAAGCTTTTGCAACACCTCTAATAATTTACGAATATCTTCCACATGAAGACCTGTCGTCGGCTCATCTAGGATGTATAAAGTTTTTCCCGTGCTGCGACGAGCCAGTTCAGTAGCTAATTTCACACGTTGCGCTTCCCCACCAGATAAAGTAGTCGCCGCTTGGCCTAAGCGAATATAGCCTAAACCCACTTCTTGCAAGGTTACCAATTTACGGTGAATTTTTGGGATCGCACTAAAGAACTCTACCGCTTCATCCACAACCATATCTAATACATCGGCAATGCTTTTCCCTTTGTATTTCACTTCCATGGTCTCCCGGTTATATCGAGCCCCTTTACACACCTCACACGGTACATACACATCTGGCAAGAAATGCATTTCAATTTTGATGATACCATCCCCACGGCACGCCTCACATCGACCGCCTTTAACGTTAAAGCTAAATCGCCCCGCTTTATAGCCACGAATCTTCGCTTCATTTGTTTGGCTATATAGCTCACGGATGGCATCGAACACACCTGTGTAGGTAGCTGGATTCGAACGTGGTGTGCGACCGATGGGACTTTGGTCTATGTTAATGATTTTATCCACGTACTCTAAGCCACGAATCTCCTTGTGGGCTCCTACCTTATGATGACTTCTGTAGAGTGCATTGGCTACGCCTTTATATAAAATCTCATTAATTAGTGTGGATTTACCAGACCCACTGACTCCTGTCACAACAGTGAACAATCCAATAGGAAACTTCACATTCACTTGTTTCAAATTATTCTCTTTAGCACCACGTATTTCTAAGCAAGCTTTCGTAGGTTTTCTTCGTTCATTTGGTAATGGAATGTACTTTTGACCACTTAAGTATTGACCGGTAATGGATTCTTTTACAGCCATTACCTCTGGTACTGTTCCTTGCGCCACGATTTGACCACCATGTTCACCGCCCGCAGGTCCAATATCCACCAAATAATCCGCTGCTAACATAGTATCCTCATCGTGTTCTACTACGAGTAATGTATTGCCTAAATCACGCAGACCTTTCAGTGTTTCAATTAACCGATCATTATCTCGTTGATGCAGACCAATAGATGGTTCATCTAAAATATATAAGACCCCAACGAGGCCCGAACCAATTTGTGTAGCCAATCGAATACGCTGCGCTTCCCCACCAGATAAGGTGCCCGCACTACGATTCATCGTCAAATAATCTAAGCCTACATTATTCAGGAATCCTAAGCGAGCATTGATTTCTTTCAAAATTTGAGCTCCTATGAAAGCCTCTCGTTCCGTTAACTGTAGATTGCCAAAATAGTCAACTGCTTCACTAATCGTTAGCTGCGTCACTTCATCTATATTTTTTTCACCTACACGGATGGCAAGAGATTCCGGTTTTAAACGTGCTCCCTTACAAGCTGTACATGGTTTAATAGACATATAGGATTCAAATTCTTCCCGCATGCTATCCGTAGTGGCCTCTGCATGACGGCGTTTTACCATTGGCAATATACCTTCATATTCGGTGTGGAATGTTTTAACCTCGCCACGCATATTTTCATAGTCGAAGGTCACTTTCTCAGTGCTACCGTACATCACTTCTTTTTGTAAATCCTTAGGAAGTTCTGCGAAATTAGCCTCTATTGTATATCCATGAGCTTTCAACAAGCCCTCTAATTGGCGCATGAACCACGCATTTGGGTTGGAGCTTAAAGGAGCTACGGCACCATCTGCAAAGGATACTGTCGGATCAGGAATGACTCTATCCTCATCTACCTCCATAGTACTACCTAATCCCAAGCAAGATGGACACGCTCCAAAAGGGCTGTTGAAAGAAAACATACGAGGTTCAATTTCTGGCAAGGAAATATGACCATTTGGACACGTAAAATGAACGCTGAATTGGTGAGCTGGGCCATCTACCTCTTGAATGATGACAAAGCCTTCCCCATGATGAATAGCCGTTTCCAAAGAATCTGTTAAACGGCTTTCCAAGCCTTCTTTGATAACAAGGCGGTCTACCACAATTTCAATAGTATGCTTTTTATTTTTATCTAAAACAATTTCATCATCAAAGGTATGAATTTCTCCATTGATGCGAACACGTGCAAAGCCATTTTTACGAATTTGTTCCAACACTTTTTCATGGCGCCCTTTTTTACCCCGCACCACTGGAGCCATCACCATAATTTTAGTGCGTTCTGGCAATTTCATGACCAAATCTGTAATTTGCTCAATCGTCTGTTGTGCAATCTCTTCTCCACAAGTAGGGCAGTAAGCACGACCAATACGAGCAAATAATAATCGCAAATAGTCATAAATTTCTGTCACCGTTCCCACCGTAGAACGAGGGTTGCGGCTCGTTGTTTTTTGGTCGATGGATATAGCCGGTGAAAGCCCCTCAATGTAATCTACATCAGGCTTATCCATCTGTCCCAAGAACTGGCGAGCATAGGCAGATAAGGACTCCACATATCTCCGTTGCCCTTCTGCGTAAATCGTATCAAAGGCTAGGGATGATTTACCAGATCCACTTAAGCCTGTTAATACGATGAATTGATTTCTTGGTAGAGCCACGTCAATGTTCTTCAAATTATGTTGACGGGCTCCTTTTATAATTAATTGATCTTTCAAAATAACTCCTATTCTTCATTCATGTCTGACCATAATTGGCGCAATCTGCCCAATTCATCACGCAACTCTGCAGCTCGTTCAAACTCTAATTGTTTTGCCGCTGCTTTCATGAGGCGTGTGGTCTCTTCAATGGCATTGAACACATCTTCTTTTGTTTCGTACAGCGTTTTTGGTGAAAGTGGTTGAACCGCTTCTGCCACCACTTCTGTAGGTGCTGTACTATCATATACCACAGGACTATCTGCTTTAGGCTTGCGACCTTTCTTAGGTGTAGCAGCTTCCCCTTCTACTTTGGTCAACTCAATTAAGTCTTTCACTTCCTTGCGCACGGTGCGAGGTGTAATACCATGTTCTGTGTTGTACGACTCTTGCAAGGCACGACGGCGTTCGGTTTCATCTATAGCTCGTTGCATAGACCCCGTGATTCGGTCCGCATACATAATAACTTTCCCTTTTTCATTACGAGCCGCACGGCCTATGGTCTGAATCAAGGATGTATCACTGCGCAAGAAACCTTCCTTATCTGCATCTAAAATAGCCACTAAAGACACTTCTGGCATGTCTAAGCCTTCCCGCAATAAGTTGATCCCTACGAGAACATCAAAAACACCAGCCCGTAAATCACGGATAATATCGGCACGCTCAATGGTAGCAATATCAGAATGTAAATAGCGCACACGAATACCCATTTCTTTCAGATAATTCGTTAAATCTTCTGCCATTTTCTTCGTCAATGTAGTAACCAATACTCGTTCATCAGACTTCGCTCGCTCTTTAATTTCCCCTAGTAAATCATCCATTTGTCCTTTAATAGGCCGAATCTCGATGATAGGGTCTAATAAGCCCGTAGGTCGGATAATCTGTTCTGCCACATTAGTTTGCACTTCCATTTCATAAGGACCTGGCGTAGCAGATACGTAAACAATTTGGTTAATGCGCTCCACAAATTCTTCGAATTTTAAGGGCCGATTATCTGCCGCCGACGGCAAACGGAATCCGTAATCGATTAGATTATATTTCCGAGCTTGGTCACCATTGTACATAGCACGAATTTGTGGCAATGTCACGTGAGATTCATCAATGATAATAAGGAAATCATCTGTAAAATAGTCGATGAGGGTCATCGGCGCTTCGCCTGGTTGACGGTTAGACAACAGTCGTGAGTAATTTTCAATCCCCGAGCAATAGCCCATTTCCTGCATCATTTCAATGTCATATCGTGTTCGTTGCTCCAATCGTTGTGCTTCTAATAGACGACCGTTTTCATTAAAATATGCCAAACGCTCATCCAACTCTGCCTCGATGCGACCGATGGCAAGATCTAACTTTTCTTTCGTCGTTACATAGTGAGAGGCTGGATAGATAGCCACATGTTTGCGCTCTACAATCACATCCCCTGTAAGCACATCAATTTCCACTAAGCGATCGATTTCATCGCCGAACATTTCTACTCGAATGGCTCTTTCACTAGTACCGGCAGGGAAAATCTCCAATGTATCCCCTTGAACTCGGAAGGTGCCACGCACAAAGTTCATATCGTTTCGAGTGTATTGGATAGACACCAATTTGCGAAGAATGTCATCACGGCTATATTCCTGACCTTGTCGCAAGGATACACAAAGGGTACTATAATCCTCTGGATCCCCCAAGCCATAAATACAACTAACCGATGCGACGATGATCACATCTTTCCGTTCAAATAAGTTCATTGTCGCCGAGTGACGCAACTTATCGATTTCTTCGTTGATGGACGCATCTTTTTCAATATATGTATCGGTAGAGGCAATATACGCCTCAGGTTGGTAATAATCGTAGTAGGACACGAAGTATTCCACTGCATTCTTAGGGAAAAAGCTTTTGAACTCGCTAGCCAATTGGGCCGCCAATGTTTTATTGTGGGCGATGATCAAGGTCGGCTTTTGCACAGCCTCGATGAGCTTTGCCATAGTATATGTTTTTCCCGTGCCCGTAGCACCTAGTAATACCTGTGCCCACTCCCCTCGTTCAATGCCTTCCGCCAAGGACTCGATAGCCTTCGGCTGGTCTCCCATGGGAGAGTACGGCGCCTCTACTTGAAAGGGTATGCCTTCTTCAGGAAAATGATGCAATCCGCTCATAGTCCCTCCTTATATCTTTTATATCTGTAAACGTGAAAGTTCACTGTCAATTCTATATCTAGTAACTTCTATATTATACCATGAATGTCCATTTTATTGTACTGTATGTTCGATACAAATCCATTACAACTATTATAGTGCACTCATGGAATGGATTGATATCTACAACTAGTAACATCATTCCTTATCACATGGTTACTTACACTGCAAACATACACTATATATAAAAAGAAAAGCTGAATCTAAGATCCAACTTTTCTCTCACTGTCTACTATAGTATTGTAATAGTATGTATATCCGTGCCCTATAGTACTTTTACGACAAACTAAGCACTATTAGCATCAGCCCTATCAATAGGCGCCAAATATCTACCCCTTACCACGAATACGACGCAATTCTTCTTCAGTAATCGGCGTATCTCCTTGCAAGGTTTGTGTGGATGTGTCATCCCCTTCTAACATTTCGATGAAGATGGCAATGCCACAATCCGATAAATGATGGCTTTCATTACCATGATTATGTTCTAAAGAGTGCTTCATATTTTCAGCGATACGATGGACGAAATTCCATTGCTCATCGGTGTAGCTTTCAATACGACTAGCAATTTCCTTCCAATTACTCAAGAGCAACCGTGTGAGGGGACGGTATAAATCACCGCCAACAAATTCCATAATATCTACAGCACATTCAATGCTGTCCTCATCGACACCATAACCATTCATCTCATTTTGGTCTACCACATAGTCATATAATTGTTTTCTGGTCATGGTCTATTGTTCTCCTTTGTCAAAGAGGGCATTAGCAAATTCTTTTGCATTGAAAGGTCGCAAATCATCCATTTGCTCACCCACTCCAATCCAACGTACAGGAACTCCTAACTCTTCTTTGATAGAGATAACTACACCACCTTTAGCGGTGCCATCTAATTTGGTCACCACAATGCCCGTTACAGGTACGGCTTCGCCAAATAATTTCGCTTGGCTCACTGCATTTTGACCTGTAGTACCGTCTAAGACTAATAAGGTTTGATGCGGTGCCCCTGGGATTTGTTTATCCGCTACACGGCCGATTTTCTTCAATTCTTCCATAAGGTTGACTTTTGTGTGCAAACGTCCTGCTGTATCTACAATCACTAAGTCCGCTTCTTTCGCAATAGCTGAAGCACAAGCATCGAACACTACTGCTGCTGGGTCCGCACCTTCTTTATGTTTTACAATAGATACACCTACACGGTCAGCCCAAATAGATAGTTGTTCCGATGCAGCGGCACGGAATGTATCTCCTGCGGCAATGATGACCTTTTTACCTTGTTCTGCATAATAATGAGCCAACTTCGCAATGGTTGTTGTTTTTCCAACACCATTCACACCCACTACCAAGATGACTTCTGGTTTATGAAGCTCCAACACTTCCTCTTGAGCTCCTAACATTTCTGTAATGCGTTCTTCCATGAAAGGCATTACTTCGCTAGTATTGTTGATAATCCCTTCCGTAACACCACGGCGGATTTCTTTCATTAAATACGTCGTTGTTTTAGGACCTAAATCACCAGTCAACATGGTAGCTTCTAAATCATCTAAGAAATCATCATCGATTTCAGCATAACCGATAACGATAGTTTCTACTTTTTTTACAAAATTATTTTTTGTCTTTTCTAAACCCGCTTTCACACGGTCAAAAAAACTAAATGCCATAGTCACTATTCTCCTTTACATCATCAAAGGCTACAGTTAATAAGCGAGACACACCTCGTTCCACCATAGTCACCCCTTGTAAAACATGAGCCGATTCCATGGTCCGTTTACGATGGGTTACCACAATAAATTGTGTAGCATCCCCTAAATTATGCAAATATTGGCTAAATCGTTCCACATTTGCATCATCTAACGCAGCATCTACTTCATCAAGTACGCAGAATGGAGCAGGTCGATAATCCAGCAGTGCAAAGAGTAAGGCTATAACTGTCAACGCTCGTTCCCCACCAGATAACAAGCTTAATTGTTGGCGCTTCTTTCCTGGCGGCTGGATATAAAAATCAATGCCACTTTCTAAAATGGATTCCGGGTTGGAGGCTACAATTTGCGCTGTACCTCCCCCAAACAATTGAGCGAATACGTGTTGGAATTTCTCACGAATTACAGTAAGTACATCTTGCAATTGTTCGGACATAGCCCCATCAATTTCAGCGATAACGCCTTCAAGTTGTTCTTTAGCTATCACCAAATCTTCTTTTTGTGCATGATAAAATGCTAGCTTTTCTTCCGCCTCTTCATATTCTGCAATAGCATTAGGATTAATAGTACCTAAGCTTTCAATCTGTCCTGTTAAGTTCGCCTGTTGTTGTTTCCACTCATTTACGGAGCCACCTAAATGTATATTCTGTGCCTCTTGTTTAGTATACCCTAAAGCGCCCAATTGTTCCAATGCTTGTTCGCCTTGTAGTTGATATTTTGTTAAGCCCTCTTGTAGGTCCACCAGTTTTTTCTGCACAATTCGTTGGCGCTGTTCTTTGTGATTTCGTTCTTCTTGTAATTGGTTTAATTGCAGCTCCCAGGCACGTACTTTGTCTTGACCACCTTTACGAGATTCTCCAATGGTGGCTACTCGTTTTTCTATAGCTTGTTTTTCTGATTCTAATTGTAGAACAGGTCCTCCGCCTAAACGTGTGACATCTTCACCTAGTTGGGTCAATCTTTGATCTAAGCTTGTAATTTCTACTTCCTTGTCTTTGATATATTGCTCTAATTGAGCTGCTTCTTTTTTGCTTTGTTCTAACAATAATCTAGATTGTTCCCAGCGTAATCGTACTCCTTGTAAAGTTTCACTTTGCTCGCGCTCTTGTTCTTGTAAGGTTTGCTCTTGAGACACTAACGTTGTAACTTGCTCTTGATGTCCTTCTCGATTCTCCAACTGTGAAAGTTCACCTGCTAGCTTTTTAATTGTCTCCCCTAAGGTAATTTGCTTCTCTTCAGCCTTTTGTAGTTCCTCATCATAGGTCTGCGCCATTCCACTTAGGTTAACTTGTTCTCCTTGAACTCGTTGTTGCTCTTGCTGTAAGCTACGCAACTGCAATTCTTCTTGTTCATAGGTTTGGCGCAATTCCTTACCAGACTGTGTCAAAGTTTCAATGTCTTTGTCCAATCCTTGTAAAGACTGTGTTAACTCCTGTGCTTTGTCACGTAATGTACGAATATCTTGCTGTAATGTGTCTTGCTCTTCTTTACGAGATAAGATCGATACTTTTTTCCGTTTCGTAGCACCACCTGTTAAAGCACCACCTGGTTGCAATTGCTCTCCTGTTAAGGTAACAATCCGCAATTGTTGATGATATTCTTTTTGCAACGCCAATCCATGGTCCAAGGTATCTACAATCAATGTACGTCCTAATAGTTGATTAAACACACCTGTATATTGTGTGTCAAATTGAATACAGTCTACACCGAGTCCCAGTACATAAGGAGATTGTAGAGCTTTATGGTCTAGCCGTTTTCCCTTTACCATATCCATTGGTAAGAACGTAACACGGCCACCTTGTGTGCGTTTTAAGTATTGTACTGCTTCAGAGGCAATCTTTGCAGTATCCGTTATCACTTGATGGATAGCTCCACCTAAGGCAGTTTCAATGGCCACTAAGAATTTTTCGTCTACAGTAAATACATCACCAATAGCTCCACGAATATGTGAAGACCACGTTTCTTTTGCTTGTAACACATGTTTTGTTCCATCCAAATAGCCTTCGTGTAGCTCTTCCCAACTATGTAGCAGTTCCAAGCGACCCTCTTTAGATTGCAAGGATCTTTGTATTTCTACTAATTCCTGATTGTTTTGTCGACGTCTATCCTCTAACTGTTGTAAAGATTGACGGGCTCTTTGCAATCCTTCTTGTACTTCATTGACAACCTGTTGTTGCGCCTCTAATTGTACTGTTGACTGTGTTATAGATTGCTTTAAATCTTGCAAGGTCGCTTGTAAGCGTTGCGCATCATCTTTCTTTTGTGTTTCTAATTCTTCCGCTCTTGCTAGTTGATGACGAGCTTCTTCCAATTCACGAACCACACTAATATGACGCTCATGAGCCTGTTGCTCTGCAACACGCATACCATCTAAATTAGACTTTACTTGACTAAGAGCATCTCGGGTACTTTGTAGGTGAGATTCAGCTTGTTTCACCTCTTCTCCAATGGATGTTAATGTGCTTTCTTGGTCTTTCAAGGATGCTACATCTCGGTCGTATTGTTGCTCTTTCTCCTTAATTTCTTCCTTCCAAACTGCTAACTGTTCTTCCCCATCTTTTAACTCTGCCACCATATTGGCTTCTTTTAGGCGAGCCACTTCAATTTGCCCTGTTAGCTCTCCCAGTTTGCCTTGCAGCGTAGCATATTCATCTTCCATACTTTGTTGAGTTTCACGAAAGGATTGCAATTCATCTTGTGTCGTCTTATAAGACTCTTGGATCGTATCTAAAGTAGATTCTAATTCTTCTTGCTCACGAAGATAGGATAAGTTTTCATTCTCTTGTCGAGTAAATAGACGATCTGCCGTTTTATAATCATGAAATGCAATGGCCCCATCATAGCTACGTTTGTCTTGTGATAATGTATTATACTCACGTGTCACATTAGCTTTTGCTTCTAATTCCACTAATTGATCTCCAAGAGTACTCATTACATCATCTAAGCGTTCCATATTACGATCTGTACTATTGATACGTCGAATGGCATCTTCTTTATTCATTTTAAAGCGAGAAATACCTGCTACATCTTCAAAAATTAAGCGCCGTTCTTCTGGTTTACTATTCAAGATAGCATCAATACGATTTTGTCCAATAATGGCCATAGAATCTTTACCTAAGCCCGTATCCGCTAATAATAGATGAATATCTTTTAACCGGCAATTTCTCTTATTAATTTGGAACTCACTTTCACCATTTCGATACATACGGCGTGTGATAACTACTTCAGCTAGTTCTTTTCCCAACGTACCATCACTGTTATCAAAGATTAAGTTTACCTCTGCCGTATTATGCGGACGACGAGCTTCTGTACCAGAAAAAATAATATCTTCTGCTTTTTGTCCACGTAAATGGCGTACATTTGATTCCCCTAAAACCCAACGAATTGCATCAGTAATATTACTTTTACCACTACCATTAGGGCCTACAATCCCAGTCATGCCTGGAGAAAAAGACACTACAGTTTTATCAGCAAAGGACTTAAATCCTTTCATTTCTAATCGCAATAATTGCATGACTGCTTCCTTTCTATCTATGAATAGGTAGATTCTAAAATTATACAATGTCTATAGTTTTCATTCTATACTTTATACTTATTCTTATGTTACACACCTTACCATATATTATTTATACAAAATACTAGTTAAGCCACCGTTATATACCCCTAGAAATCTCTTTAAATGACCAAGCTATATAATACATCATCTATCGTGACATGCACGATTCCAGTATGGTTATCTTCCACTTTTTGTTTCCAAATCCACTCTATCTGCTCATATTCCTGCCCAAAGTACTCTATATTTTTATTCTTCAATCCACGTACTTTTGATGTGAAAGGCCTTGGATATTCTACGATAACCTTATGAATGATTCCAAATACTTCTAAGTGCTCTTCTACTATTTGCTGGATTTGCTGGCGCCATTCATAGTTCACCACTAATTCCCCAAACGCAGGTGCATAGGGTCCTCCCACAATGCCACGACCAGCATCAAAATCTTCTGTACTTTGTAATCCTACACGTATAATCTGTGTGCCTTTACGTTCTAAATAAGATTTTAAAAAGGCACTATATGCTACCCCTTGTTCTATGGTTAACGGTATATAACTACCTTGACGCACACGATCAGCTAGTTCTGTGTCTTCAATGACAATCACAGGATAAATACGACACAAATGCGCTTGTAATTGTCCTGCTTTCACTGCCGTATTTACTAAAGTGGTCCACGTCTCCCCTGGTAATCCAGGAAGTAACTGTATGCCCAGTGTCATACCTTGTTCTCGAATCATTTTACAAGCCTGTTCAACATCCTCTACCGTATGTCCTCGTTTAGCCTCCACTAGCATGAATTCCTCTAATGTTTGTACACCTAATTCAATGGTCCGTACACCACTCTCGTAAAGCTCTGCCAGTCGTTCTACTGTTATGGCATCTGGTCTCGTAGATAATCGTATTCCTTGGATGATTCCCTGCTGAAAGGCTTCTTTAGCAGGTTCCAATAATGTATCTTGCACTTCTTGCGGGATAGCCGTAAAGCTACCACCAAAATATGCCACTTCCCATTGTCCTTTGTGACCTTGCTCAGATATTGCCTCACGAATGGACCTACGGATGGTATCCACCGATACCATTTCTTGTTGACCCGATATACGTGGCTGATTACAAAATACACAAATATAAGGGCACCCAATATGAGGAATAAAAAATGGAAGTAGTCTAGTTTTCTCTTTTTTTACTTTCCTCATAGGAGCCCCCTTAACTATAGATATTTCGTGTATATAACCCTCATCAAAGAAAAAGGGAGTGGTTCCCCACCCCTCAATCCTTACTGTTCTATGAGCTTTTCATAAGCCTCTTTAGCAGCTGCTTGAGCTGCTATTTTTTTATTTCGTCCAGAACCTACTCCTGATGGCACTCCATCAATGACTACTTCCATAGTAAAGAACTTATTATGATCTGGTCCTTCTTCATTAATGACATGATACCGTATCACAGATTCTCCTTTTTGTTGTACCAACTCTTGGAGCAATGTTTTAAAGTCTTTTCCTACTTTTCCTGAAAGTGCCATTTGGAGATATCCATGCAAATGACTCAAAACGAACTGTTTTCCCACTTCGTAGCCACACTCTAAATAAATAGCTCCTAAGACAGCCTCAAAGGTATCTGCTAAAATAGAGTTTCGATCAGCTCCACCGCAGTTGCGTTCTCCTCTACCTAGTCGTAAATAGGTACCTAATTCCAACGTACGACTACATTCAGCTAAAGAACCTTCACATACAGTACAAGCTTTTAAGCGAGTCAGTTCACCCTCAGTCATTTCTGGATATGTAATAAATAAATATTCCCCTATAATAAGATCTAGCACAGCATCTCCTAAAAACTCCAATCGCTCATTATGGTATTCATGAGATAGCTTATGCTCATTCGCATAGGAAGAATGTGTTAAGGCACGATTTAAAGTGCCTATATTTTGTAATGGCAAATGTAAATTCGCAACAAGCTCGTGAAGTGATTCTTCACGAGCCTTGCTACTTACTTTGCTACTTTTAGGAGCATTCACAATTACGCCTCATAACGACGAACAACGATAGTACCGTTGTGTCCACCAAAACCAAAGGAGTTGGAAAGAGCTACATCAACTTTCATATCACGAGCTCCGTCAGATACATAATCTAAATCTAATTCTGGGTCTGGATTATCAAGATTGATTGTTGGATGTACTTTACCAGTTTCAATAGCCATAGCCATAACAATTGCTTCGATAGCACCCGCAGCACCTAATAAATGACCTGTCATAGATTTTGTGGAGTTCACAGCTAATTTACTAGCATGCTCTCCAAATAATTGTTTAATTGCCAATGTTTCATTCGCATCATTAATGGATGTAGATGTACCATGAGCGTTGATATAATCAACTTCCTCTGGTTTGATACCTGCATCATTCAATGCTAATTCCATACATTTGCGAGCTTGTGTACCACCTGGTGCTGGAGAAGAAATATGGTATGCATCACCATTTGTACCATATCCGACTACTTCTGCGTAGATATGAGCACCACGTGCTTTCGCATGTTCTAATTCTTCTAACACAACGATACCAGAACCTTCACCCATTACAAATCCATCGCGATCCGCTGCAAATGGACGAGATGCTTTTGTAGGCTCATCATTGCGTGTAGACATAGCTTTCATAGAGGCAAAGCCAGCTACTGCTGCTGGAGAAACTGCTGCTTCTGTACCACCAGCAAACATTACGTCTGCTTGACCATGTGCAATCATGCGGAATGCTTCACCGATTGCATTAGTACCAGATGTACAAGCTGTAACAACAGTTTCTACTGGTCCTTTTAATCCCAATTGGATAGATACACGGCCAGATACCATGTTAGCAATCATCATAGGCACTGCAAATGGACTTACACGACCTGGGCCTTTTTCAAATAAAGTCACATATACATCATGGATAGAATCAATACCGCCAATACCAGTACCAACTACTGTTCCGCAACGATCTGCGTCTTCTTTGTCTAAATCTAAATCAGCATCTTTTTGAGCAAGCACAGCCGCTGCAATAGCAAATGCTGCAGAGCGATCCATACGGCGCGCTTCTTTTTTATCGATTCCAAATTGTGTTGGATCGAAATCTTTAATTTCCCCTGCAATACGAGTCGCATAATCACTTGCATCAAATCGAGTAATTGGACCGATACCGGATTCGCCACGTAGTAATGCATTGTAAAAGTCATCTTTACCGATTCCCACTGGTGTCACAGCACCTAAACCAGTAATAACAACACGTCTTTCCATTATTCCACCTCTTTATAATCTCATTTAATCAATGGCTGCTGCCTCTGAAACTAGGCGAGCAAAAATCTCATTCACAGGTAATATGGATTCTACTTTACGCATATTATTACCTGAGAACACTAATCCCGTTTCAACATCCCCTTGTTGAGCACGTGAAAGGGCTTTAATAATACAGAATTTGTGAGAACAATGCTTTAAGCATCGATGACACTCTGTAGGTGGCGGTACTGTACCGTCTAACACTGTTTCTGCAAACTTATTACGCAACGCTTGTCCTGGAAGTCCCACTGGACTTTGAATCAAGACAATATCTTCTGGAGCATCTGCACGAACGTACATTTTTTTCAATTCATCAGAAGCATTACACTCCACACTAGCAGCAAAACGGCTTCCCATTTGCACTCCACTAGCACCGAGTTTAATCATCTCTACAATATCTGCTCCATCAAGAACCCCACCAGCACCGATGACTGGAATGTTTTTTACAGCTGCTACCACTTCTGGTACTAGCTCACGAGAGGAGCGGTCTGTACCTAAGTGACCACCTGCTTCACAACCTTCCACGATGACTGCAGAGGCTCCTAATCCTTCAGAAATACGAGCTAATTTAGGCGTGGATACGATAGGTACGATAGGTGTACCAGATTCACGACCTAAGGCAAACATATCTCTGGAAAATCCAGCGCCAGCTACAACAAGGTCAATACCTTCTTCAATGGCCGTTTTTACAAGGCCTAAAAATTCTGTAGCGGCTACCATTGCATTTATACCGATAATGCCCGTAGGCGATAATTTTCTTGCTAATTGTATTTCATATCGTAATTCATCAAAAGGCATGCCAGATGCTGCAATCAGGCCGATACCACCTTCATTTGCAACTGCTGCAGCCAACCGAGCTGTAGACAATCGGATTGCCATTCCACCTTGAATTACCGGTACTTTGGCTACCAATTTCCCTATTCTAAGTTCAGGGAGTTTCACTATTATTCCTCCTATGTGCACATCCACTAAGGGGGCTAAGCCCCCTTTCGTGGTGCATAAGTGCTAAGACTTATTTTGTAGAATCGATGTAATCAACTGTATCTTTTACAGTTTTGATTTTTTCAGCAACATCATCAGGGATTTCGATATTGAATTCCTCTTCAAATGCCATGATCAATTCAACGATGTCAAGAGAGTCAGCGCCCAAATCATCGATGAAAGTGGAATCGATAGCCACTTCAGATTCGTCAACGCCCAATTGTTCAACAACAATAGCTTTTACTTTGTCAAATGTGCTCATTACGTACACCTCCTTTCACGTAGTCTATCTATAGAATCTTGCGTTTACATCACCATTCCGCCGTCTACATTGAGAACTTGGCCAGTAATATAACTTGCAAAGTCAGACGCTAAAAACGTTACTACACTAGCAATTTCTTCCGGTTGACCCATACGACCAAACGGAACTGTAGCTGCAATACCTTCTTTAATTTTTTCAGGTAATACATCTGTCATTGCTGTTTCAATAAATCCTGGTGCTACTGCATTCACAGTAATACCACGAGCTGCTAATTCTTTAGCACAAGTTTTAGTAAAGCCAATTACCCCTGCTTTGGCAGCGGCATAATTGGCCTGTCCTACGTTACCAGTGACACCAGATACAGATGTCATATTGATAATGCGACCAGCGCGTTGTTTTACCATCAATTTAGCAACTGCTTTAGTCACTAAGTACACGCCTTTTAAGTTGATGTTTAATACATCATCCCAGTCAGAATCTTTCATACGAATCAATAATCCATCTCGAGTGATACCTGCATTATTGACAAGGATATCGATATGACCGAATGCAGCAACTGCTTCATCTACCATAGCTTGTACATCCTCTGCATTGCCAACATCAGCTTTAATTTTAATCGCTTTACGACCTAATGCTTCAATGGCTTCTACAGTTTCTTGTGCAACTGCTTCATTACCAATAAAGTTTACTACTATATCTGCTCCAGCTTTTGCTAAACCGATAGCAGTGGCTTGACCGATACCACGGGATGCACCAGTAACTAATGCTACTTTACCTATTAAATTCATTTTATTCTCCTTGTAAGAATGCAATCGCTGCTGCTAAGGATGCTTCATCTTCAACATTGGCTAATTCCATTGCTTTGTTAATTTTTTTAGTGAAACCTGTTAATACTTTTCCAGGACCTACTTCTACAAATCGAGTAGCTCCGAAGTCTACCATAGTAGCCACGCAATCTTCCCAAAGTACTGGTGCTGCTGCTTGTTTTACTAAGGCCGCTTTAATAGTAGCTCCATCTTTTAAGATTTCCCCAGTAATATTAGCTACAACTGGAATTTGAGCATCTTTCACTTCAATTTTGTCTAATTCTTCTTGCAAACGTTTTGCTGCTGGTTCCATCAAGCGACTGTGGAAAGGAGCACTTACTGGTAACATAACAGCACGTTTAGCACCAGCTTCTTTCATTTTTTCAGCTGCTACTTCTACAGCTTTAGTAGCACCTGCAATCACGATTTGTCCTGGGCAGTTAAAGTTAACTGCTTGTACAGATCCTACTGTGTCATTCACTTCTGCACAGATGCGAACCACTTCTTCACGTGGTAATGCTAAGATAGCTGCCATAGCACCTTCGCCCAATGGCACTGCTTCTTGCATATATTCACCACGTTTATGTACAACATAAACAGCGTCTTTAAAGTCAAGAACCCCTGCTGCTACTAGAGCACTATATTCACCAAGGCTATGACCACCTACGATATCAGGTGTAAAGCCTTTTTCTTTTAACACTTCATAACATGCTACACTAGCTGTTAAAATGGCAGGTTGTGTGTTTGCTGTTTTTACTAATTCTGTGTCTGGACCTTCAAAACATAATTGTGAAATGGAGTATCCCAATGCTTCATCGGCTTGTGCAAAACGCTCTCTTACGATAGGATACGCTTCGTACAAATCTTTCAACATACCTACTTTTTGAGACCCTTGACCTGGGAATACAAATGCTGTTTTCATAAGGTTTCCTCCTGCTTATCGGATAACAGACTTTAAGTTCAACATAACTTCTTCTGCTTCACGAACAATATCTTGAATGATTGTTGCGCAAGGTTTTACATCTGTTAACATACCTGCAATTTGTCCAATCATAACGGAACCGTTTTTAGTTTCCCCTTCAATAGCAGCCTTTCTAAGTGTACCAGCACCTAGATTTTCAAGAGCTTCTTTTGGTGCTCCACTGAACTCAAGGGATTGATATTTACGAGCCAATAAGTTCTCAATGATACGAACTGGATGACCTGTTGTCAAACCAGTCATTACTGTAGAACGATCTTTTGCTTTTAATACTGCTTCTTTATAATTTTCATGAGCAATACATTCTTCAGATACAACGAAACGAGACCCCATTTGGATAGCACTAGCGCCCAATGCTAAAGCTGCTGCCATACCGCGACCATCAGCAATACCACCAGCGGCAATTACTGGTACATCCACTGCATCTACGATTTGAGGGATTAAGCACATAGTTGTAATATCCCCTACGTGGCCGCCAGACTCAGTACCTTCTGCAATGACTGCATCAATGCCGCCACGAAGTAAACGTTTTGCTAATAGCACAGATGCCACTACTGGAATAACTTTTGTACCGATTTCTTTGAAAGCTGGCACCCATGTAGATGGATTACCTGCCCCTGTTGTGATTACAGGAACACGTTCTTCTAGAGCAACTTCCATAACTTCATTCACAAATGGAGACATTAACATAATGTTACAACCATATGGTTTGCTTGTACGTTCTTTTAATTTATGAATTTCAGCACGGAATACGTCTGGAGGCATATGTCCTGCACCGATAATTCCTAAACCGCCTGCTTCAGATACAGCAGCTGCTAATTCAGCTGTACCTAACCAAGCCATACCACCTTGAAGAACGGGATACTCTATCCCTAATAAATCACAAATATCAGTCTTAATCATCTTTTCCTCCTTAGCACCATTTCATTACTAGACTTGCCCAAGTTAATCCTGCACCAAATCCAGCAACGGCAAGATTATCTCCTTTGTGTAATTTTCCTGCACGCACTGCTTCATCTAAAGCAATCGCAATGGATGCTGCTGATGTGTTTCCATACTTAGGTAAATTAATAAATACTTTATCTTCTGTCAGATGCAAACGATCTGCTGCAGATTTGATAATGCGAGTATTCGCTTGATGTGGAATGAAGAAATCTAATTCTTCCAGTTCCATATTTGCCATTTCTAGAGCTTTCAATACAGTTTTACCCATAGTTTTTACAGCAAATTTATATACTTCTTGTCCATTCATATGAATGAAAGTTAACCCCTCTTCACGGCGTTCCGTAGTTGGTGGCAATGCAGTACCTCCAGATGGAATACATAAATGCATTCCACCACTTCCGTCAGCACCCATATCCATACCGAGCATACCATACCCTTCTTCTACTGTAGACACTACAGCAGCTCCAGCGCCATCGCCGAAAAGAACACATGTATTTCGATCTTCCCAATTTACTACTCGAGATAATACTTCTACCCCTACAACAAGGACATTTTTAAATAATCCTGCATTAATATAGGAACTAGCGGTAATTAATGAATACACAAATCCTGAGCAAGCCGCAGACAAGTCAAAAGCTGCTGCTTTTGTAGCCCCCAAATTTGCTTGTACTAAACATGCCGTAGATGGAATTGCCATATCGCCTGTTAAGGTGGCAACAATGATACAATCGATATCTTCTGCTGTTAACTTAGCTGCTTCTAAGGCTTTTTTTGCCGCTTCTGTAGCCATATCTGAAGCATTTACACCTTCTGGTGCAATTCTACGTTCTTTAATGCCTGTTCGTTCTTGAATCCAAGCATCGCTAGTATCCACCATTTTTTCTAAGTCTGCATTTGTAAGAACTTTTTCTGGCACATAGCTACCGGTACCAATAATTCCGACTGGCTTATTCAGCATTGTCATAGGTTAGGGTCCCTTCTTCTTGAATACTTGAGGAAATATGTTCAATCAATTTCCGCTCTACCAAATCTCCAGCAATTTTAATAGCTGTCATAATTTCCTTAGACTTTGAGCTACCATGGCAAATGATAAATACACCATTAACTCCTAATAGAGGAGCTCCGCCATTTTCTGTATGATCTAGTCGTTTTTTTATTTTCTTAAACACAGGAACAATCAATAAGGCTCCCAGTTTAGAGATAATGCTACTTTGTTTGATGCCCTCTTTTAAAATATCTTGTACCACAGTTACAAGACCTTCCGCAAACTTGAGCACCACATTACCTACAAATCCATCACAAACTACTACGTCTACTGTTCCTTTGGGAATATCACGACCTTCTACATTCCCCTTAAAAGGAATTGTTTTGAGTTGTTGTAATAAAGGATACGTTTCTAACACAACTTCATTTCCTTTGGTAGATTCTTCACCAATGTTTAACAACCCTACAGTTGGATTAGATTTACCCAGCAACAGTTGCGCATAGTTATATCCCATGATAGCCCCCTGCACTAAATGTTTTGGTTTGCTATTTGCATTAGCCCCAGAATCGAGCATAATGGTCACTCCATTCGCTGTTGGTAATGGTGTTGCAATACAAGGACGTTCAATCCCTTTAATTCTTCCCAATCCTAACAAGGCAGATGCCACAGCTGCCCCAGTGCTACCCGGCGCAATGACCGCATCACAAACCTTTTCACGAACTAAGCGTGTAGCCACTGCAATGGATGCATCTTTTTTCTTGCGTAACGCAATACTTGGATGCTCATGCATTTCAATGACTTCACTAGCATGATGAATAGAAATTCGCGGATTATCCAATTCACCTTCTGCTTCTAATATTTCTTTTATTTTGTTTTCATCACCGACAAGCACGATATCCATCGTATCATATTCGTGCACAGCGGCAATAGAGCCTAAGACTATTTCGAGGGGAGCAAAATCGCCACCCATAGCATCTACTGCAATCTTCATAATTCACCTTTATTCTACCACAGATTCCATAATGAATTTAGCGCGAAACACTTCTTTTATGTTATCTTTGATTGTTACTTTTATAAAGAATTTTTCTCCTCGTTGTCGCACTAACTCTGCTTTCGCCGCCAAATTGACATCACTCTTAACGAGACTTTTATATTTAATGTTACCAACTCCAGCAATTACCGTAGGTACACCTACAATGGCTCTCGCTAACGAGTTTGCTTGAGCATATAAATATTGTGCCTCTACGTAACCAGAGCGATCTAGCATGTCTTTTGTAGTGCGAAGAACACTGATGCCGTATTGTCCTACTGCTAAATCAATGACATCTCCTACCACATCTGCCCGATCAATATGCTGTCGATCATCAGAATGCTCTTGCGCCATTGCCTTAATCCGTTCACGTAATTCAGGAATGCCTAGAGCCAAACGATCCAATCGTATGGTAGGAACACTGACACCAAAATATGTGGCCAATTCCTCATCTGTCGTGAAGGGACTTATATTCAGTTTTTCGCGCAATAACTGTTGTCGTTCTTCCTTCTTTATACGACTCATATAACCACCTTTTATGACCAAGTAATAATACTTTCATACAATTATACTCTAAAATGATAATAGCATGCAAGCTTTTCTTTATTACTATGCAAAATATGCATAGCTATTTGAGAATGGTCAACGTTCCTTCATTGCTTCTTACATAGATTGGTGCGCTTCCATCCATTGTAGCAGGTCTACGATCTACTACTTTAATATACCCTTTTAATACATCCACTACGATAGGATATACATCTTCTTGGTAAATGATACCTGCCGTTTCTGGAGTATCCCCACCAATGAGATTCTGAATATGGCTTCCTGTGAAAGTATATCCTTTCCCTGTAGCCAACAGCAGTTCTTCATGACCAGTACGATGTCGCTTAGCTCCTATCCATTGATGATGCCAAGTAGCATTATTTTTTAACACTAGGGTAATACCTGATTGATGGGGATTATCGCCACTTTCAGCAAATTCATTTAAAGCCGCACCAGTCCACCTAGATTCCTCTGTACCAAGGTGCATTACGATATAGGAACCATGACGCCCTGGATTAGGATTCAATCCATAGTTTTTATTGAGCACACCAAGATTGCCCGTCATTTGTACTGTGGGATATTGACCAACCTGCTCCACAGAAGAAATCGTTGTGCCTGTATAGGTATCAGCTAATCGGTTAGTACCAATGCCAATGCTACCTTCTTCTACAACAGCACCATACACATCTGCTTGTTGGAACGGCACTGTTTCTATTTTCACAGGACCATCCAAGGTAATATAACTATCTTTATTAGCCTGCACGCCATTGCCAATAGCATGAATCACTGTCGGACCATGAACCACCACTTTCGTATCGTACTTAGGATCATCAATCTGTTTGCGCCCAAATCCTGCATAAACGCCACTCATATAATAATGTGCCATCTCATCTGCTTGGTCATAAGGAGTAGCATTTTTCACATCAATATACAAGCCCTTATCCACTGTTACCTTTGTACCATCCAACACATACATGCCAGTCACATTATGATGCTTATCCAACTCCTTATCATAACCTACACCACTCACTTGCATATACAATCCCTCTGGATAATGCAATATCTCATGATATTTCCGCATTCCCAATGCACGCCCTGTCGTCTGCACATTAATATGTTCTGGCCAGGTTACATTGGATTCATACACCGTATTAGCTGAAGCTCCGTATACGGTAGATGATAAACTCAAACAACCTAGTATCACTCCTATTGTGAGATTTCTGCTATATTTCATATGTACCCCCTTTGGTACGCCCGTCATTATCTTATAGTATATATTCTAGTATACCATTAGTACAGTTTAGTGCCTATCTCCTCTTTACCTATTACAATACAAAAAGTAGAGGAAAGTTAATACTTTTTTATCAACTTTCCTCTACTTTATTGGGAGCTAGTTTCTTACACATCCTTTGTTCACATTATATATTCCGCTAGAATTTAAATGCCATACCCACAGAATAAGTACGACCTGGAGCTAATTCTTTTACATAGTATTGACGATCAAATATATTTTCTACGCCCACTTTCACAGTAGCTTCTTTAGATACTTTATAATTCACAAATGCATTTGCTACAAAATAGCTATCTTCAGATCCATATTCACCACTTGCCGTTTCTTTATCTTGACGAGCACTGACATACTGCATATCCCAAACTACATTCCACTTACCGTTGTTGTATTCAATGCCACCATGGAATAGGTGTTTAGGAATATCAAAATTTTGTTTACGTTCATTTTTTAAGTCGGTATTAGCCAGTGCCCGCGTATGAAGTTCACCCATTTGCCAAGCATAATTGCCGAATACAGACCATTTAGGTGATAGTTGGTGACGGAGTTCCACCTCCACACCACGACACATTTCAGCTCCTGCGTTCATATATTTTTTATAATCATCCTCACCATTAGCTTTTTTGAAGGTCACATATTGAATTTTATCCTTCGTTTCCACGTAGAAAGCAGACACATCTAACGTTGTATCTTTATTCCAGGTCTTTTTTAATCCAATCTCAAATGTATCAGATTGCTCTGGATCCAAGTCTGGATTAGCTTTAATCAAATACTTAGGTGATTTGCCATAGCGATACACTTGGTATAGCGTAGGAGGTGTAAAAGAGTGTCCATACGATGCATACACATTCGTTGTGTCATTGATATATCGTTCAACAGACAGTTTAGGACTGATTTCTGTGTAAGAACCATCTTTATGCTGTACTACATCATAGGTTTTAGTCTTTTTATTGTATTCTCCATGAGATCCATTATACTTTTTAAAATGATCCAATCGAAGTCCTACATACACTGCCCAATTGTCATTAGGGCGATACGTATCTTGTACAAAACCAGCTATCGTTCTTGTAGACCCAGCATTATTTTCACTTACACCATTAGGAAATAACTTAGTATCTATAGTTCCTGTATCACGCCAATGAGTAAGCATAATTTTTTCTTGCTCAAAATATTCTTGTTTCCAGTTCAATCCTCCTACAATTTGATGCTTCCCCCAGGTTTTCCATGCTTTTTGTACATCTAGATTGTATGTCTTACCTGGATAGAACGACTGATTTCCAGCTCCTTCATAATTCCCACTATTAGGGTCCCTTGGCTCAGAATAACCATCTTTTTTCTTATCTAGAAAGCCTAGAGAGATTTGCAATTTATTGGCATCATTCTTGTATTGAAGGTTGTGAGAATGGTATTCTTGTTCCGCATCATGTCCTAACATGCCATCCAACTTCACGTATTTCGTATCACTGACCTTAACAGAACCGCTAAACATAGGCTTTCCCTGTACCAACACTTGGGAACTTGCATTATGATAGGAGTATTTATGATTCCCATACGTATAGCGATAGGTCAATGTTTGTCTATCTCCTACATCTAATCTTATATAAGAAGATATGTTTTTCGTATTCATGGATTTATTACCACGATTACCTAAGATATATTTACCGTTTTTTGCTCGTTCAATCGACACATCTGTTGTGACAAGTTTAGGTTTCACCTCAGATGTTATATCCTTAGCTTCTCCTAAAACAAAAAATCCAGGAAAGCCATTTGTCTTTCGTTCCTCAACAGATATCCCCAGTGCTACTCGGTCCGACACGCGAGCGTTAAAACCTAATTCATTATTCCAAGTGCCATAAGTACCACTATTGACTTTACCGTGCCAATGAATTTCCTTAATTCCTGTTTTTGGCGCTATCTGTTTTGTGGTAATACTAATGACACCTGCTACACCTTTTCCTCCATATAGTGAGGAACTAGCCCCTCGAACTAATTCGATGTGTTCAATAGAATGAACTGGAATTACTTCCCAATCCACCTTATTATTAAATGTATTATTCATAGGAATACCATCTACCAGTACAGATATATTTTTAGAGTCAAAGCCTCGAACTTGTAACTCTCCCGTTGAAGCTTGACTTTTATATACTCCTGGCAATAACTGAAGCGCATCAGCTACCGTATCTACCGTGCGATTATCTATATCTTTTGCCGTAATAATAGATACCGAGCTCGGTGTTTCCGCAATATCTTGTAATGTTCTAGTAGCAGTGACTGTGACCGTGGGTAAAATCACCGCTTCTTCCACCTCTTGCGCATTTCCTGCATAGCTACTTTGCCCATTCATAGCTACGAGTATCATGGATAATAAGGTAGAATACGTTATCTTTTGTTGTATGTGTTTCATTGGTACTTCCCTTCTTCCTATAAAATAAATATTAAATTTTGATTAGAAGACTGATAGCAAAAAAGCGGCCGAAGCCGCTTTTTGTAATACGTAAGATTATTTACGTAAACCTAATTTTTCTAAGATCGCACGATAGCGTTCGATGTCTTTACGACGAAGGTAGTCAAGCATGTTACGGCGTTGACCAACTAATTTCAAAAGACCACGACGGGAATGATGATCTTTTTTATGTTCTTTTAAATGCTCAGTTAAGTATACAATGCGGTTAGTTAAAATCGCAATTTGTACTTCTGGGGATCCAGTGTCACCTTCGTGAACAGCGAATTCTTTAATAATAGCTGCTTTAGCTTCTGTAGTTAACATGTTTCATGTCCTCCTAAAAATTACAATTCCATAGGCCAAAGTAATGGGCGGAGACTCAATTACCTCGCCTAGGTTAATACATCGGTATCTATGATACTATACTTTGTGGTAAAAGTAAAGTACTTACCCCAACATCATGCGGTCACTCAAGGTATTTTCGCTGGCTACTTCAAAGCGCTCTAATAAATCTTGTACCGTTAAGCTAGCTTTTTCTTCTCCCCGTACATCATAGATAACTTTACCATTATCCATCATGATCAAGCGATTGCCAAATCGTAAGGCATCACGCATATTATGCGTAATCATCAAGGTAATCAAATGATGTTCTTTTACTAGTTCATCAGTGAGTTGCAATACTTTTTCTGCTGTTTTAGGATCTAAGGCTGCCGTATGTTCATCTAGCAACAGTACTTCTGGTTTCAACATTGTGGCCATCAGCAAAGTAATGGATTGGCGTTGACCACCACTTAATAATCCCATACTGGATGATAACCGATTTTCTAAACCCAAATCTAAACGTGCCAACTGTTGCTTAAACAATTCTCTTTCATTTTCTTTGAAAGCCCAAGACAATCCCATTTGTTTGCCACGGCGTAAAGCAAGCAACATATTCTCCTCAATTTGCATATTCCCAGCTGTTCCCAACATAGGATCTTGGAAGACGCGACCAATATATTTGGCCCGTTTGTATTCCGCCATATGCGTTACGTCTACATCATTAATATACAATGTACCTTCATCCACGGAGAATACTCCTGCAATGGAGTTCAACAAAGTGCTTTTACCGGCACCATTACCACCGATAACGGTAACAAAGTCACCATCTTCTAATCGCAAATCAATACCACGAAGAGCAATTTTTTCATTCACAGTGCCTTTATGGAAGGCTTTCACAATACCTTTTAATTCTAACATGTGTACACCCTCCTCTTAACCACGACGAAATTTACCTTGCCATGTTGGTAAAGATAGGGCAAGAGCTACTAAGATAGCAGTAAATAATTTCAAATCATTTGGAGGCATACCTAGGTACAATACAGCAGCAATAACAATACGGTAAATAATGGAACCGAATACAACAGCTACTAAACTCAACACGAAGGAAGAGTTACCAAATAGTTTGCGCACTACGGAAGAAGAAGCAAATAACACTTCCCCAATAATAACAGATGCTAAACCGATAACGATGGTCCCTACACCCATGCCGATATCTGCAAAACCTTGGGATTGGGCAATTAAAGCACCAGATACAGCTACGAATCCATTGGACAATAATAAGCCAAGAACGATCATAGTATCTGTATTCACCCCTTGGGCACGAATCATTTGTGGATTTACCCCTGTGGCACGGATGGATGTGCCTAGTTCAGTACCGAAGAACCAGAATAAGAATAATCCCACTACTACCGTTACCACTACACCAATGATCGTCAATGCCACCGCATTGGAAACACCCATACTATGAATAGCAGAGTACACGGTATCCATACGTAATAAGGAGATGTTTGCTTTCCCCATAATATGCAAGTTCACAGAATACAAGGCAATCATTGTTAAGATACCCGCTAGTAAGGCAGGAATCTTTAACTTCGTATGAATCCATCCCGTCACAGCACCGGCAACCATACCGCCAATACCTGCTATCACCACTGTTAACCAAGGATTCACGCCCATAGTTATTAATACCGCTGAAATGGCAGCCCCCATAGGGAAACTACCTTCTACTGTTAAATCAGCTACGTCTAAAATTCTGAAAGTAATAAATACACCCAATGCCAGCAATGCCCACAATAGGCCTTGTGCAATGGTACTAATAATTAAGTTTGTCATAGATCCTCCTACTCGGGGTTGCCCCCACTACTATACTACTGTTGTCGCAATGACTCTGGAATCTGAATATGCAAGCGATCTGCTTCGTCTTGGTTAAATACAAATTTAATAGGCTCTTGCATCTCAATTGGCATACTATCCGGCGTACTTTCACCGCGAAGTACACGGGCCGCCATATGTCCAGTTTGAACCCCTAATCTATAAAAGTCTACAGAATAGGCTGCAAGCCCACCTGTTTTTAACCATGTCTCATCAGAGGGAAACACTGGTAAGTTAGCGCTACTAAATATGGTGACGATGTTCGCATAGGATGAAGCGATGATATTATCCGTTGGAAAGTACACTGCATCAATACCCATGATTGCTAATTGATTTGCTGCTTGCGGTACATCGTTCACGTTGGATACGGTAATTTCCACCAATTCCATACCGTATTTCTGTGCTTCTTTTCGAAAACTCTCTGCTTGTAATTGCGAATTCACTTCACTAGATGAATAGATAGTACCGATTTTTTTCGCATTCGGTACTAATTGATGCACTAATTCAACCCGTTTTTCCATAGGTACCATATCTGTAGTGCCCGACACATTACCACCTGGATGCTCATCACTATCCACAAGTCGTGCTGTAGTAAAGCTCGTCACCGCAGTACCTAATACAGGAATGTCCTTTGTTGCATTTGCCATAGCCTGTACCGCTGGGGTCGCAATGGCCACGACTAAATCGGAATTACGTGCCACAAATCGTTGAGCAATGGTATTGAGATTGGATTGATCACCTTGGGCATTTTGATGATCAAGAATCACGTTGTCTACAAATCCCTCTTCACGTAACCCATCTACAAAACCTTTGTTTGCTGCATCTAATGCGGGATGCTCCGCTAATTGCAAGATGCCTATTCGGTACATCTTGCCTCCTCCTGGTGCTTCTAGTGAAGATTCATGCCATAATAAGAATCCCACCAGACAGACCACCAATAGGGCCAGTCCTTTTTTCCACATAAAAATCTCCTTTCTACTATACTACATTGGTAGCCTCGCGCCACCTCCTACAGTCTTTCTATGGGAAAGATATACAGATTATATTATTTTCGCACAAGCCCGATGTGCACCATACCCACAACGAATCCGATAATGGATGGTACAATCCAGCCCATGCCGATAGAGGCAAATGGAAGCATTCCGTAATATGGCAATGCCCATTGGACAAACCCAGATTGATTGATAAATGCTGGCGCCGTTGCCATAGCATCACCTAATGCCGCAAATAAAGCAAAGGCTGTTGTCCAAGCGTACACAGCTTGTCTTCCTTTGAAGATTGGTGTTGCAAAGGATAACAAGATGATCGTAATAGACAATGGATACAAGAACATCAACACTGGGATAGCGAGTTCGATGATTTTTGTTAATCCCACATTAGCGATTAAGAAACCCACTGCTGTTGTTAAGTATGCATAGCCACGGTAGCCTAATGTGTTCGGGAACATTTCATCGAATGTTTCACCACAAGCACCGATTAAGCCTACGCAGGTTTTTAAGCAAGCTAAGGTAACGATAATCGCCAATAACACAGTTCCCACATTACCGAAGTAGAACGCATTCATTTGTGCCATGGTGATACCACCGTTTTTAGCAAGACCTAATGTGGTCACGCTAGTAGCACCACTGTAGGCTAAGAAACCGTAGATAACAGCCATAATGGAGCACGCAATGAATCCAGCTTTCACAAGCCCCATAGCAATATCCTTAGGTTCTGTCACACCCACACCTTGTAGAGCACGGATGACGATAATACCAAAAGCTAAAGATGCCAATACATCTAGCGTGTTATATCCTTCAGTAAAACCTTTGAAAAACGCATGAGTCGCATATTCCCCTTGTGGCGCCACTGATGTATAATCCCCCATTGGCATAACCACTACAGTGATTAATAAAATACTTAGAAATACTAAGAATAATGGTGTTAATACCTTGCCGATGTAGGTCATCAACTTACCAGGGTTCAAAGAGAACAAAATAGCAATGATAAAGAACACCGCAGAGAATACGCCTAAAGCAATATCTGGATTGACACCACCAAGGAATGGTTCAAATCCAATGGTATAAGATACTGTGCTCGTTCTCGGGATGGCAAATGCAGGACCAATAGTAATGTACAACAACAAGGTAAAGATTTTTCCGTACATTGGATGTACGCGACTCACTAAATCTTGTAAGCCATTACTGCGAGACACGCCCATGGCAACAATACCCAAGAATGGTAATCCGATAGCTGTTACTAAAAATCCTATAATAGCTGGCCATAAGGCTTGACCGGCTTCTTGTCCTAAATGAACAGGGAAAATTAAGTTTCCTGCTCCGAAGAACATACCGAATAACATAGTTCCAATAAATGCTACGGAACCCCAAGATAATCTTTGATTCATCACTATTCCCCTTTACATAATGATTTTTAATACATCAAGTACTTCATTTGGCAATTCATCTTTTGTTCCTTTTAATTTTTCAATGTAATCATAGCGGAACTCAAATGCTTTGTGCAAAATATGATGATACTCACGAACTGTAAAGTCTGGTTCAAAACCTTCAACTTTTACATATTCTAAGTTTTCATATTTATAGAACGGTTCGAAATTAAGGCTACCTTCCACTAAGCCCTCTAACAAGCCTAATGTGACTTCCTTTGGAATTTTCTTATCCAAGAAGAAGCCCGTATTCATAATGTAGCAATCTACACCAGATTGAGTGAACAGCTTTTTGTAGCTTTCATAATCGGTACGCAAGGAATACGTACGGAATGGATTTGCATAAGGTTCAATGACCAATGCGTTAGGATCTACATTGTCATCTAATTTTTCCGCTGTAGAACGACGTGTTGCTAGCGTAGCCCCCATAGTAGCCGCCAAAATTGGATCGTCAATTTTTAAAATTGGTGGCAACGTTTTATCTTTCATCAACCACACGATAGCATTCACTGGATCTTTCACAAAATTCACACGATTGTCTGTCCAGAATTGCGATTTAATAGCACGACCATTGTTATTGCGCACATCTTCTGCTAATACAACTTTATTACCATCTTCATCTAAAGTTACACCCACATTTTGTAGTGTCAATAAATATTTATTGGCAGGATGTTCCACCGGATAGTCTTGCATTTTATCAAAATATGTTGGTTCTAATGCAATAGAGGATAAATCTTCTGTATGAATGATATACGCATCATCATGTAACACAGAAATATCATAGCGTCCATCATGTTGTTCATGAGTTAACGTAGATTTACCCGAGCCAGATAACCCGAATACGCCAATTGTATAGGAAGAACCATCTTGTAAATTATATCGCTTCATACCACCATGGCATGCCACATAACCATAACGATTTGCCAAGGACCATCCTAATGTAAGAGTGCCTTTTTTATGTTCTCCGAAATAACGCATCCCCAAAATCATAGCACAGTTATGAGCAGGGTCAAAAATAGCTAGTCCACCTGGATGACCTTCTACCACATAATCTGGATCAGAATAGATAAAAATATCGCCTTCAGGAATTTCCTTGCTCTCTCTGTAAAAGGCTTTTACTTCCTCATTGAAAAATTGGAAATTGATCGCCCAGGAATACAGGATAGACGCATGTTCTTTAGGAATCATTAAATGTGCACGAGCCGTAAAAGCTTCATCCAAACCTACAATAGCTTGTGCAGAAATCCATTCTTTATGACGACTATCATACACAGCTTCACGAGCAATATCACATAACTCTACTTCGTTAATACCTTCATCGCCAATGATACGACGCGCTTTTGCATAGCGACCTGTAGTTTTACCATTATTGGTAACTAATACTTTTGCATCCTGTGGTAAGCCTTGCTCTTCCGCACGATAGATTGGCATATCTAATACAATGACACCAGGTTCCTTAGCTGCTAACTCATAGGCCTGTGCAATGGATTTAACAGGTGTTACATTATTTCCATAAAACGCTGTTTCTATCGTACTTCTTAATTTAGAAAAAAGCGGGTTTTCTTTAATTTCGGACTGTTTCCATTTTAATCTTGTTGCCATAGTTTCCTCATTCGTTGTAACTTATTATACTTATGTATATTCCTTTATATTCTAACATTTAATTAAGTATTTCACAATATGAGACCCATCATATACACAGTATTAGCATTAGTAAATACAAGCTTCTGTGATATGTATCACAATGTATTCTTACTATGCAGTGAGTAGATATGCAAAAACGGATGTCACGAGGTATGCACCTCATAACATCCGTTACTTACATATATATAACTAAGCTTTAAGATTCATAACAGAATCGATGTCTAGTTCTTGTAGATAGGTTTTGAAAGCCTCTGCCAACTGTGGATTTCGCAAGCCGTATTCTACGGTTGCTTTTAAATAGCCTAAGCGATCACCTATATCATAGCGTACCCCTTCATAGGAATAGGCTAAAATTTTTGATGAAAGTCTAGCAATGGCATCGGTCAACTGAATTTCATTGCCCGCTCCTTGCGGAGTTTTTTCTAACTCATCAAATATGTCTGGAGTCAAAATATAACGACCTAATACCGCCAAGTTCGATGGAGCATACTCAAGTGGTGGTTTCTCCACTAGCCCAGCTACTTCGTACACATTCGGTTCAATTTCATGTCCTGACACAATACCATAGGAGCTAACTTTTTCGGGCGCTACAAATTGCGTCCCTAAAATCGTCACCCCATCATGGGCATAATGACAATCAATGAGCTGTTTCAAGCATGGCCTTTGTGGGTTATACACCACATCGTCCCCTAAGAGAACAGCAAATGGCTCATCCCCTATGAAAGACTTCGCACAATAAATCGCATCACCTAAGCCACGGGCTGTTTTCTGACGAATGTAATGAACTTTAATATTCGCCAAGTTTCGGACCATCTCTAGATGCTGTTGCTTACCTTGTTGTTGCAATAATTGCTCCAACTCCACGCTAGTATCAAAATGATCTTCAATGGCACGCTTATTCCGTCCCGTAATAATTAGAATATCCTCAATACCGGAATCGATGGCTTCTTGCACAATATATTGTATAGTTGGTGTATCCACGATAGGCAACATCTCTTTCGGTTGTGCCTTAGTGGCTGGTAAAAAGCGCGTCCCAAAACCTGCTGCTGGAATGACTGCTTTTCTAACTTTTTTCATGGTCTCCCCTTAGATTAAAAATCTTTCGCTACCAATGTATATTCCCATTTCTTTTGTTTTGTACGGTATGTTAAGGATCCTTCAAAAGAATGTAAATCACGATGCCATGTCAAATCTACATAGCGTAATTCATGAGTTTGCAAGTCTCGTTGCATTTGTACACTAAAACGATCTAATCGTGTAGTTTGTACACTTAAACCATAGTACAAATTATACTTCACATCGATTTGGTCAAATGGATATGGAGAATCTGCTGAAACCGATACATTACTTTGACGATATCCAGCCCATGCATCCACTCGTGGGCCTAATTTTGTAGTCGCTCCCACGCCCCAATATGGTATAGATCGTACAGATGAATCATATCCATAGTAATCCCGTTGGTAACCACCATAGAATTTTACCTCTGTATTTGGCCCAACATGAACTGGGTCATGAGAGAGTTCCCCAAAATACTTAGCATGAGAGCCTTTGATATGTCCTTCCACCCATCTACCATAGCTAGCACCGCCACGAATGGTAAACGGCGTAGTACCTATATGATAGGCATGCGTATCTATGGAGAGTTCAGGTTTCTTTTCTACCCATACCTTTTTAGCATTTAATGTAGCTGATTCACGACTGTATGCAATCTTTGCTTCACCCCATGGCAAGAACTGTACATACCCAAAAGATGGTTTAAATCCAATATTAGTACCCCAAGTATAATGCAAGAATAGCTCTCCATGTTTAGATACAGGATAGTCAATCTTACCATTTAAACTCAATCCATCAGAAGAATTGTACTTCGGTCTTGGTACAAAAGAAAATACACTAACTTGTCCTTGTTTATCTTGGCGCAAAGACACGGTATATTTTTTTACAGACATAATTCGCTTATTTTTAATATAAAAGCTTGCATTATGAATGACTGCTTTATCGCCGGGGAATACTTCAATATAATCCCCTTCTACACGATAATCAGGTGCTCCTTTGAAAGCGATGGCATGTTTAGTAGTTAGCCAACCTTTTTCAATGCGCCCTGTTTTACCATCAAAGTCGCCCACTTCAGCTTTCACCCAATACGGATCCGCATAGCCAAATACATCCTTTGTATGCGCTTCACCAGTAGTCGCATTGTAAGTAATATGAGAACCCTTTAGGTCTTTTGTGTCCCCTTTATCTTCTAAAAAGCGATAGTCTGATACGCTTTCATATTGTTGTGTCTTCGTATTGCCTTCTAGCTTCTCTGACAACAGTTGTTGATTGCCTCGTTCTACTTCTACAGAACCGTTGGCCCATACACGACCAGTTGTATCATTATAATACATTTTATCTGCATCAATACGAACTGGTACAGCTGGCTTCTGTACCTCTTGTTTTCCTTTAGGAACTGCTGGCTTCACTTGCAGATTCGGTACATACTTTGTATCCGTAGATACAGTGGAACCCATAGGAGTTTGCACATACTGAACCGCAGCTACTTGAGGCTCCGCTTCAAATACTGGAGCTGTAGTATCTACTGTTTGTGCATGACTTTGTGTACACGCCAATGCCGTCAAAATGGCAGCGGCTGTTACAGAATATCGTTTCATGCCCATCTCCTAGTCTTTCTCACGTTTTACAATGATGACAGGTTTTTCTGTTAAAGAATCATCTGGCACTACTTGTACTGGTTCTGCTTTTGCTTTTACAGCTGGCGCTTGTGTAGCAACTGGCTCCGTTGCTTTCGGCGCTACCACAGGTTCTACAGGAGCTTTAGGAGCTACACCGGTATCCACACCATGTATTTCTATACCAGAAATAGTAACAGAAGATTCCGGTTGAACGTATACAAGCGTTCCTACTGGCAAATCAATGGATTTACCCTTCACAAAGAATCCACCTACTAGGCCCACTGGTCCCAATAATACAGCCCCCGCTACAGAGGCACCAGCCGCTTTTAATTCGCCTTTTGTTTTCGCTTTCGCTTCTTCCCCTTGGATAGCTGTAAAAATTGTGCCATCAATACCTTGCAATTGATCAAAAACAATGTTCAATTTAGCATTGCGACCAAAGGAACGAGCTTTTGTAATTTCTGTAATATGACCAGTTCCTACCGTACCTTTAGGAATCAACAAAGTTTCTCCATCCATTACATCTTCAGCTACTTTGACATGTACCACATCATCTTTTACATTTTTTTGAGATGTCACAGGTTCTGTCAATTCTAGAGTAAATACTTGATCTGCTCCAATTGTGCCCGTCTTAGTTTTTAACGCTACTTGTGTGCCAAAAATAGATTGTTTTAGTTTTTGTACACGACTTTGTAAGGAGCCCTTTGTTTCTAGTCCGTTCACACTGCGTTCCATTTCCCCAATGCGTTCTACAAGAGATCCACTATGAACTTCATCAAAATACATCCATTCCAAAGCATTCACTTCTTGATGTAAGGTTACCTTTGTACCTTGCCCTTCTACAGACTTGTACAAAGATTCCACTTGACCAGTAATACTGCCTTGTTGTTTGGCTCCCAAAATAGTATCTTGCAATTGATGCACTCGATCTGTTAAAGCCCCTACTTGCACTTTACCATATACAGTGCTTTCTAAGGCTTCTGTTTTTTCTAAAACAGTGTCTGGTGCAGCCCATACACTTGTTGTTAAAAGAGCGAATACGGCTCCCAATACAGCAGAACGTTTCATAGTATCTCCTCATCTCTACTAACACATAGATAGCACGGGCAAGCCCGTGCTAATCCATTAAATCTTCAAATCTATAATTGCCGATACACCGACCCCTTGAATGCGATTGGCAGTCGTTGGGTTTGTGCTATCAATCGGTACTAGTCCTTTTACGCGAGCTACGGAATTAAAACTAGCCTCTATTTGCGCTACCGCCTCAACACGTTCCACTTCACTGCTAGGGCCTGTTACCTGCGCCGCACCAATATGGGCACCTTTCCCTAGACTCACAATAGGAACTACTTTTGTTGAGTACGTAGTACTCAAATTATTTTGCTTTAATAAATTGTTCAAGAAATTATTGATAGAGTCACCGTACTTATCCACTAGAAAGCCAACGCCTCCTACTTTCAATACGCCCCCTACTAGACTTCCTAAATTAAATGCCTGTGCTTGTTGAACGCCAACAACACCTACAGTGGCTACTGAGAATGCTACCATAGCAGCTACGATTTGTTTTTTCATCGTAATATCCTCCTTTTCCTTTCCATTGTATCAAAAAATACATTTTTATTCTATACAAAGTATACGGGATATGTATGATTTTTTCATGAAATATTACAATTTTCTAACAAATTCGTGGTACTTGGTCTTCTCCTAGCATATCCAAGAGGCGAATTCCACCTACTGCCGTTTGTAATCCTACTTTGCCGGCATTGCCATTCACCACATCGCCGATGATCACCGCATCACGACCTTCTGTGAAAGTCCGCATCAACTCCACCACTGCATCCGCAATATCAGCACGTACAATGGCAATCATCTTACCTTCATTTGCCAAATACAGTGGGTCGTACCCTAGCACTTGGCATACAGCTTGTACTTCCTCACGAACAGGAATAGCAGATTCTTGCAATCGAATCCCTTTTTGTGCGGAGTTAGCAATCTCTTGGAGCGTCGTCGCTAAGCCACCACGAGTAGGATCTCTAAAGAAGACGATATCTTTGCCGAAGGTTTCTAGTAACTTGTGAGCCATTGTATGTAACGGTGCACAATCTGTTTGTATCGTATCTGGTAAATCCAATCCATACCGAGTTCCCATGACAGCAATGGCATGGTCCCCCAAGGTGCCGGAAATGATAACTTTCATACCACTTTCAATATAGGACGTACCTAACTGTACATAGTCTGGTACGATACCTACGCCAGCAGTATTGATGTAGATGCCGTCAACGGAACCCTTTTCTACTACCTTCGTATCCCCTGTCACAATGGACACGCCTGAAAGTTGTGCCATATCTGACATTGTTTGTAGCACCGTTTCTAATGTAGATATAGGCAACCCTTCTTCTAGGATAAGACCACAAGATAGATACTGCGGTACAGCACCCATCATAGCTAAATCATTTACCGTACCACACACAGCTAATTTACCAATGTTGCCACCGGGGAAAATGTGCGGTGTCACTACATAGGAATCTGTACTCATAGCCATACGTCCCGTTGTGACTGGAAATACAGCGCCATCATGTAATTCATTTAATATTGGATTCGAAAAATATTTCACAATATATTGGTCCACCAATTCATGGCTAAATTTACCGCCATTACCATGGACTAAGCGAATACGTTCCATTTATTCCTCCCAGGTCATTCCACCACTGGAAAAACCATATTTATACCAAGCTGAACAACTGCCTTCTACGGATACCATGCAAGCTCCCACTGGATGCTCTGGCGTACAAAGTTTACCAAATAAAGGACATGCATCAGGATGAATCATCCCTTGAATGACAGATCCACATTGGCATCCTTTCGGTCCATCACTGGTTGTAAATGTTCCTAAAGGTAGTTGTACCAACGCATCATAGGCAGACCATTCTCCGCGCAATTTTAAACCCGATGCAGGCAGAACACCGATACCACGCCAGCCATCATCAGACGGTTCGTATAAGGTATCCATCAACTGTTGTGCCACAGGATTACCTGTTTTTGCTACCACAGAACGATACGTATTACCTACATAAAAGTTTTGTTCTTTCCGCTGTTCTAATAGATTTACAATAGCTGCCAAAATTTCCACACCATCAAAACCAGCAATACAGCTTGGCATATGATATTCATCGGCCAAAAATTGATACGGCTGTTCCCCAATGATAACACTTACATGACCTGGCAACAGAAATCCATCAATTTGATGCTCTGGATTACTCGATAACGCACGTAATGCAGGAGGTACCAATTTATGAGAAATCAAGAAAAATACATTTTTTAATCCCTTAGCATGTACTGCCTGAATGGTGGCTGCAATGACAGCGATGGTCGTTTCAAAGCCAATACCCAAGAAAATAATCTTTTTATCTGGATATTGTTCACTTAATCCAAGCACTTCCATCGGGCTATAAATAATTTCAATATGAGCCCCATTTTCTTTCGACTGCCATAAATTACCTGTCGTACCAGGAATCTTCAGCATATCTCCAAAGGTAGCGATCACTACATCCTCTCGATCCGCATAGGCCAAGGCTTGATCCATATATTGTTGGTCTGTCACACACACAGGACATCCAGGACCGCTGATTAACTCTATGCCTTTGGGCAACATTTGACGGATCCCTTCTCGAAAGATGGCCACTGTGTGGGTCCCACAGACTTCCATGAATCGTACAGTTTCCTCTGGATTATGTAATTCGTGAATGCGCTCTAGTAAACTAGCTGCGACTTTCGATTTTTCCGTTAAAGTAATCTTGTTCAAGTTCTTCTAATTCGCGGAATGCCTCAAGGGTCAAACGCGCTTCCTCCTCATCTACAATTTGTACGGCACAGCCCGCATGGACTAATAACCAATCTCCAATTTTTGCTTCTGGCACCAATAACAGGCTGCACTCTCGTTGCACCCCTGTTAATTCCACGGTACCAATTGTTTCATTAATATGCACCAATTGTGCAGGTACTGCTAAACACATAGTATCTCCTATCTATTCATATAACTTCCTAACCATAATTGTCCCAAGGCGATAGCGCCATCATTCATAGGGCTTTGGCTTGGAACGTGGACCTTATATCCCTGTAATTCTTGCATTACTCCTCCTAAGAGAATGCGATTTTGGAATACTCCTCCACACAAAACAATATGCGAAATCTGTCGTTTTTCACAACATTGTTTCGCCATCTGTCCTATATAATATATCAAAGTTCTATGAAAGTTCGCTGAGATTTTTGCTACACTTTCACCACATTCTAATTGTTCGATCACAGAACGCACTAAACTCATCGCATCTAATACAGTTTCATCCATCTTCATATCTAGGATACTGCCCTTCTCTGAAAGCGCCACTTGCTCTAACTCGATGGCAAGATGCGCATCATAGAGATGCTCATGACCTAACCCTAACAAAGATGCTACAGTATCAAATAACCGACCACTACTAGAAGACTGTATCATCTGCATATGGGGCATCATTTTCTCTAACAGTTCCCACCCTTTAGGCAGTGATTCTTTCCACTGTTCTATCACGGTAGGCGCTCCTGTTGGATAGAGCTGATTCACATACCATAATGCTTGGCGCCACGGTTCTCGTACTGCTACTTCACCACCTGGCAAAGGGGCATAACTCAAATGTGCCATCCGTTCCATATGTTCTTTGTGGCAATATAAAAATTCACCGCCCCATAAAGTTCCATCTGTACCATATCCTGTCCCATCAAAGCAGATTCCTAACACAGAATCTTGAATGTTATGCTCCGCTAGTACCGCTGCCACATGGGCATGATGATGTTGCACTTCTATGACAGGTAATTGATGCTTCTCAGCATAGGTTCTACCACACTGGGAGGTATAATAGCTCGGATGAGCATCCACAATGACTTGCGTAGGCTGCAATTGAAATAAGTCTTCATAACGTTTCGTGGTAGTCCACAATAAATCTTGTACTCGCTGATGTTCCATATCTCCCATATAGGGACTAAGGATCGCATGAGACCCACGATTCATACCAAAAGAAGCTTTCATATCTGCACCCATAGCAAGCATGGTAGGACTCTTTTCTAATGATACTACAGGAATGGACAACGGTACGTATCCTCGGCTACGACGGATTAGAATCGGTTCATTCTGAACCACTTGCACCACAGAATCATCTACAGGAGAGATAATCTCTCGATTATGTGTCAATATATAATCTGCAATACCCTGTAGCTCTTCCTCTGCCTGTGCATCATTATATAATACAGGATCCCCACTGCGGTTGGCACTGGTCATCACCCACAAAGCATCAGAGGGTATCAAGCTATAATGATACGGTGCATAGGGCAAAAGAACGCCTAACGTTGCCATTCCAGGAGCTACACTAGGGGCTACAGGCACTATTTGTGACACCACGTCCATAGCAACCTTTTGAGTACATGCATTACGACATTCCTGATTAGAAACATGTTCTTTCTTCGTATTATACGTCTTTATCTTTTGCAACAACACAATAGGCCTTGCAGGACTCAATAGCAGTTCTTCTTCTTTTTCAGATATGTGCGCATACTGTTTGGCAGTTTCCAAGGACCCTGCCATGACCGCTAAGGGTTTTCTAGGACGTCCTTTTCGGTGGCGTAAGGTTTGTACTGCGTTTTCTTGTAACGCATCGCACACCAAATGATAGCCACCCACGCCTTTTAGTGCCACGATGGAACCATTTTGTATATGGCCTTTGGCTTCTTCTATTGCTTCCTGTCCAGTGGCGAGCACCGTACCATCTGTACCTTTCAATGTAAACATGGGGCCACAGTGCTCGCAAGCATTGGGCTCTGCATGGTATCGCCGACCACTTAGGTCATCATATTCCTTCTGACAATCTTCACACATAGGGAATACTTTCATTGATGTTTTGTCACGGTCGTAAGGGGTACTTTCAATAATCGTATACCGAGGACCGCAATTCGTACAATTCGTAAACCCATAGTGAAAACGTCGATTCTTAGGGTCTTGTATATCTTGCAAACACGCTTCGCAAGGCGCCATATCAGCCCCAATAAAGGCATGTCCTTTTACACCTTGTGAAAGGATGATGGTAAAATCATCCAAATCTTGTAATTCTGTTGATTCTACTTGTAACGTATCGATACGTCCATGTAAAGGTAAATCAGATTGCAATCGACCAACGAAATCTTTGCAACTCTTTTCCATACCTTGTATATGTATCTCTACACCGTTTGTGTCATTTCTAACTGTACCCACAATTTCTAACTCATGAGCAAGCTTAGACACAAAGGGGCGGAATCCTATGCCCTGTACAATGCCTGTTACATGTATGGTATATGCCTTCATAGAACCCGCCTCCCTTCTGTTATATAATTTTAGTAGTTTTCTTGTCGGATCCCAGCTGCATCGAGTTCAGCTTGGATCATAATAGCACATTCAATACGTTTTTTCTGTAATTTACATCCCATTTCATATGGCGTGCTAAGGTCTCCACCTAATGTTTCATTATTCGCATGGCAGCCACCAGAGCAGAAGAATTTTGCCCAGCAGTTAGCACATGTTTCTTTTGTAAATACATGAGTATTTCTAAATTGTGTCGGTATATCATAATTTTTTAAACCATCGAAAACTGTACCAATCACATACCCATCTTTACCTACATATTGGTGACATGGATAAATATCCCCATTTGGTACAACAGCCATATACTCATGACCAGCTCCGCAGCCACGCAAACGTTTTGCCATACATGGACCACGATACAAATCCATACGGAAGTGGAAGAAATTAAACTTCTCACCCCAACCAGCTAGTTGACGTTCTAAATATAAGTCTGCCAATTTTTCATATTCTTTTTCAATGATTGGCATATCTTCTGGACGCAATACATAGGCACCGTCTTCTCCTACCACTGGTTCCATAGACAAATGCTCGAAACCTAAGTCGGACATAGCTTCTACGTCTTTGCAGAAGTCTAGGTTATTATGCGTATACGTGCCACGCACATAATATTCACGGCCATCACGTTGCTGTACGGCGTTGACTAAGTTTTTCGCCACCGTTTGATACGTATCTCTACCACCTGCACTTGGGCGCATGCTATTATGTACATCTTCACGACCATCTAAGGAAAGAACTAAACTCATGTTATGTTCATTCACATAATCGATTTTATCTTGTGTCAGTAACACACCGTTGGTGGTTAAAGTCAATTTAAAAATCTTTCCATGTTTATCTTGGATCGATTCAATATATTCTACGGTCTGCTTCACTACATCCCAGTTCAACAATGGCTCGCCACCGAAGAAATCGATTTCGCAATGTTGGCGTGGGCCACTCATGGAAATCAAGAAATCTACTGCCCGCTTCGCCACGTCAAAACTCATTAATTCCCGTTTTACTCCACCGTAATCACCTTGGCTGGCAAAACAATATTTACAAGCTAAATTACAATCATGCGCAATGTTTAAGCAAAGAGCTTTGACAATTGGTTTTTCATCCACTACGAGCTTGAACTCTGCAGACATAGGAGCAAAGAGCATTTCCTCTTTGATAAGTTCATCTAACTCATCCATAATTTCATCTAATTCCGCTGCATCCTCTGTCTCATCTAGCGCACTATGTACAGCCTTACGGTTTGTGCCGTTATAGATATCTAATACGCGATCGATAAGCTCATCGATAACATGGATAATACCACTATTGACATCTAGTAGAAAGAACTTATCTTTCATTTTAAATTTATGAATCATCGGTTGTAATTCTAACATTCATACCTCCATTAACTTACTAAAGTCTAACTTGTATTATATCACTTTATAGTCATAACGTATAGAAAGCTATCAATATAGGGTATACTTTTTCTAAAATTATAGTATGCAAAAAATTGTACTTTTAAAGCAAACAAGCTGCCGACCTATTGATCGACAGCTTGTTGCTAATCCAATGATTATTTTTGTTTGCACACTTGGTTGCCTACTGTACAGCTAGTTTTGCAAGCAGATTGGCAAGATGTTTGACATTCGCCGCAGCCGCCTGTTTTAGCAGTTTTTTGTAGGGATTCAGTGTTAATTGTACGAATACGTTTAGACATCTTCATTCCTCCTAAGCACAAACTTACTCTTATATATTATCATCTAATACCGATTCAAGCAAGCGCAAGGGACAGGAATTAGTGAGCTAAGGCTTCTTTCAATGTTTTAAGGTTTTCTTCCATGATGTCAAGGTATGTCACATTTTTTTGTGTTTGTTCTTCTGTTAAACCTTCAGCTGGGTTCAATACATACACTTTTACACCAGTTTCAGCGGCGATAGCATTCGCCAATTTAGGGCTTACCAATTCTTCACTGAAGATAGCTTTTACATTATGTTCTTTGATGAAAGCCACAATATCCGCCATGCGTTCTGGTGTTGGTTCTGCATCTGGAGATACACCCATGATACCTAATTGTTCAAAGCCGTATGCTTTTGCTAAGTAACCAAATGCCATATGGCTAACTACTAAATGTTTGTCGTGTTGTGTTTTACCAAACTCTTCATATTTAGCATGTAAAGCTTGTAATTTTTCTTTGTATGCTTTGCCGTTTGCTTCATAGTATTTTGCATTTGCAGGGTCTGCTTTGGAGAAAGCTTCTACAACAGCATCTACTTCTTTAGCAACATTCATTGGATCTAACCATACATGTGGATCAAACTCGCCATGTTCATGTTCGTGCTCATGTTTATCTTCTTTTTGAGCTTTGTCATGGTCATGTTTGTCTTCTTTATGATCTTTATCATGATCTTTATCGTGGTCATGATCATGTTCGTCTTCATCTTCATCTGGAGCTGGCAACAATGTTAAAGATTTAGCTAATTCTACTGGTTGCGCATTTTGTAGCACATCTTTTGCTAAGATCTTTTCTGTTGGTTCCAAGCCCGCACCGCTGTATAAGAATACTTTAGCCGTACCAATTTCTTTTAAATCTTTTGCAGTTGGATCCCAATCATGTGGTTCTGCTCCTGGAGGCACTAATAAAGACACATCAACTTTATCGCCCCCTACTTGTTTCGCTACATCATATACAGGGAATACTGTAGTCACTACTTTCATTTTTTCAACTGGTGCTGCTTGTTTTGTATCACTGCCACATCCAGCAATACCTACTGCAGTCGCCACCATAGTAGCACCTAGTACAAAATAGGTTAATCGTTTTTTCCAATTCATGAGTATACTCCTCCTAACACATAAAAAAACAAAAAGTGATTAGATTTTGCTAATTCACTTCTTGATTATATCCGATTTAAAAAATCCGTGCTTGAATGCATGAGCAGTCTATACACTCAATTTCATTATCATTTAAATTTCTTAATCACTGCCATTGCCACTGGAGTTACTACAGCTACCGCTAATAGGGCTTCTGGAATACCATGAGACCATACAATGCCCATGACCACATTAAATACAGCTTCTGGTGAAATGTGTGTTGCCTTAGCAAATTCTACCCCATAAATTGTGTAGATGCCAGTCATGACAAGAATAGTATTTGTCGCTGTCCCTAAGAACGCTGCTAGGCCGATACGGATGGCTTTCACCTTGATTGGCAAGTACATATATACTAGCGCTGCTACTAAACCGATCAACATTCTTGGCAATACAGAAATGATAGGATTCATAAATGCAAAGGATAAAATATTAGGCGCCATGTAAGCTTGTACCATACTGTACGCACCGAATAGGAAGCCTACGGACATACCAACTTTAGGGCCTTCCACAACACCACCTAAGATAGTTGGGATATGCAAGATCGTAGCACTAATTGGTGGAATTGGCACAAAGCCCCATCCTGTCATGCCAAGTACAATGGTAATCCCTGCCAATAAACCAATAATCGTTAATTGACGTACCGTAAATTTTTGCGATGGCTGTGTTTGCAACGCTGTTTCTTTTTCCATGTTTTCCTCCGTTCTTATTCCTTTAGGATATAAGTCGAACCAATATTAAAAAAATGGAACGCAGTTCTGTTCTTCTTGATACAGACTATACAGTTAGTTCCTCGTATAGAGTAGTACAAATCAGCGGTTCTGTCAATCATAAAATGTAACTTTTCTTACAGTTATAAAAAGGCTCTTTGTCAAATGTAGCAACTACTTGTCCCAACATTCATTAATAGATCCTACAAAAAACGAACACCTTATGAGACGCTCATAAAAGTGTTCGTTGTTAATTTACAGACCTAACAATTTTCTGCCTTCTTCCCAAGCAAAGATTGGTGTTAAGAATGTCATTAAATTTTCTTCTTCAAATGGATACGCACGCATGCCGATGGATTCAGCTGCCTCTACATCAGATGGTTTGTCCCCTACTAAGAAACTGCCATCTACATCTACATGCCACTCTTCAATGGCTTTTGTTAGCATACCTGGATTAGGTTTGCGACAATCGCAAGCTTTCTTGTAGGCCTCCACGGTCCCTTCTGGATGATGTGGACAGTAATAGTAGGCTAATATATGTACCCCTTCTGCTTCTAAACGACGGGACATTTCAGCATGTAAAGCTTGCACATCTTCCTCTGTATAGTAGCCACGGGCCACCCCACTTTGGTTTGTCACCACAATGATGTCATACCCGCGTGTTTGAGCCTCTTTCATAGCCTCAATAGCACCAGGAATAAATTCCAATTGCGCGGGGTCACTCAAATATCCTACATCGACATTGATAACCCCATCACGGTCTAAAAATAATACATTTCTAGTTTCCATTATTTTACATATCCTTCATTATCTCGTAACAATGCACAATATTCATGGACTGCTTGTTCTAATGGGGTAAATCCTTTGTCATACCCAGCAGCTAACAATTTTGTAGTATCTGCTTGCGTATAACTTTGATATTTACCTTTTAATACTTCAGGGAAATCGATATAGCGAATCTCACCTTTTCCTGCGAAGGAAATGACAGCTTTCATAAACTCATTAAATGTATGAGCATGACCTGTACCACAGTTAAATACGCCACTAATTTCAGGATGTTCCCAGAAATAGAAGTTTACATTGACCACGTCATTGACATAGATAAAATCACGTGTTTGCTCACCGTCACCATACCCATCGATGCCTTTGAACAAGGTGATTTCACCAGTCTCCATCAATTTATAGTACATTTGGCGCACCAAGGATGCCATTTTATCTTTATGTGTTTCATTCGGTCCAAATACATTGAAATAGCGCAAACCTACACATTGAGATTGCAATTGTAAATTGTTTCTAAACTTTGCCACATAGCGGTCAAACAACAATTTAGAATACGCATATGGGTTTAATGCTTGTTCACAAGTTGGATCTTCACGGAATCCATTGGTACCATGTCCGTAGGTGGATGCAGAAGAGGCATAAATGAAAGGAACTCGGCGTTCTTGGCAATAATGAAAGAGATTTTTAGACCCTTCATAGTTATTCTTCATCATGTATCTGCCATCGTAATTCATAGTATCCGCACAAGCACCTTCGTGGAATACCACTTCGATAGGGCCGCAATCAAAAGTATTTTGCTCTACAGCAATATCAAAATCTTCATAATCAATATAGTCAGCAAAATCCAACATTTCAATATTTCTGATTTTACGGCCATCCGTCAAATCATCAACAATTAAAATGTCATTGCGACCTTTATTATTCAACTGTTTTACAATATTGGAGCCGATAAATCCAGCACCACCTGTAACAATAATCATAATTTTCCTTCCTTTACTAGTCCTTGGATACGTTCAATGATTCCTGTTGTGGAATATCCATCTTGGAATGGCAGGATTTGCACTTCTTCTACAAATTCTTTACCAATGACGTCTTCTGGCTTGTAATCTCCACCTTTGACCAATATATTGGGTCGCAACTGTGAAAGCACCTCTGCTGGTGTATCTTCTTCGAAGAGAACCACACCATCCACAAAGCTTAAAGAACTCATTAACAAGGCTCTATCTAATTCATGCTTGATAGGACGACTATCCCCTTTTAAACGACGCACCGAACTATCTGAATTGAGGGCCACCACCAAATGATCACCCAGTCTAGCTGCTTCTTTCAAGTAGGTCAAATGACCACGATGTAAAATATCAAAGCACCCATTCGTAAAGACAACCACTTCGCCTCGATCTTGCCAAAACCGGATCTTTTGGGCTAATGCCTCTACGGAATAGACACTTTCTTTATCTTCTTTTTTAGCTTTCATAGAAGACAATAAATCTAATAGTTCTTGACGATGAATCGGATAGGTACCCACCTTAGACACCACTACACCTGCTGCTGCATTGGCTGTCACTAAAGCGGCTCGGATAGATAAGCCCGCAACTAATGTAGTAAGCATCATAGCCACTACCGTATCACCAGCACCACTCACATCGAAGACATCTTGCTGTTTCGTTTCCGCATTATGCCATACATTGCCATCTTTACGAACTAAGGTAATCCCTTTCGCCGAGCGAGTAACAATGATGAAATCTAGTTCCATCTTATTTAAAATATGGTGCGCTGCTTTCACAACTTTTTCATCTGTATTCGGCACTTCATAGCCTACGGCTTCACTAAGTTCCTTCACATTAGGAGTAATGCAGGTAGCACCATTATATTTTGACCAATCAGAACCTTTCGGATCCACAATAGTCATAATGCCAGCAGCTCGAGTTTTACTGAATACTTGACTTAGCAAGGATGGTTGGCAAATACCTTTCCCATAATCGGAAATCACAAGACCTTGTAACCCTTTGTGTAACAATTCATCTAGCCAAGTAAGGATCGCTGTTTCACTAGCACTGGACAAGGGCTGATTCACTTCATAATCTAAGCGAATCATTTGCTGTTGTCCACCTAAAATACGTGTTTTTGTTGTGGTTGGAATAGAATCTTCTGTAAAAACACCAGTACTTTGGATGCCATTCTCTTCTAATAATTGGCGTACAATATTACCATGTGCATCATCACCAATCCGGGATGCCATATGCACTTGGCAATCTAATTGAGCTAAATTATTCGCCACATTAGCAGCACCGCCCAAAACTTCCGTTTCACGTTGGACTAAATTCACAGGCACCGGAGATTCTGGAGAGATGCGACTTACATCGCCAAAAATATAGCGATCTAACATGCAGTCACCAATAACCCCTACTTGTAACTGTGGTAAATCACGAAGTAGAAAGGATTGTAAAGTACGATTAGGCATAGTCTTCTTCCACCAATTCACATAAAATATGACCTGCTAAAATATGCATTTCTTGAATGCGGGCTGTCACTTTTGATGGCACTGCAAACGTTAAATCACATAATTCTGCCATCTTTCCACCACCTTCGCCAGTAAAGGCAAAGGTATGCATACCGATATTACGGGCAGATTCTACGGCTTTCACCACATTTTTACTATTCCCAGATGTGGAAATACCAATCAAAATATCTCCAGAACGGCCTAACCCATCTACTTGTCGGGCAAATACTTCATCATAGCCATAATCATTGCCTACGGCTGTCAAAATAGACGTATCTGTCGTCAATGCAATAGAAGCCAAAGAGCGACGTTCTTTTTGGAATCGTCCTACTAATTCTGCTGCTAAATGCTGAGAATCTGCAGCGGATCCGCCATTACCACAAAATAAAATTTTATTGCCTGCCGCTAGCGCTGCTTTACAACGCTCCGCCATAGCTTCAATAACACCCATCACTTCATAGGTAGCACTCAATGTGTCTACATGATCTGAAAAGCGGGCACTAACAATTGGATGTAATTCACTCATGTGTTGTATCCTTTCCATCATTGTCCAATAATTCATGTAATTCTTGCAAGAAACTTTCTACATTATTAAATTGTCGATACACAGAGGCAAATCGCACATACGCAACTTGGTCCACGTCTTTCAACAAGGATAATACAATTTCACCAATTCGCTCCGTAGTCACTTCTTGCTCTACTTCCATACGAATTTGTTTTTCTGTTTCATTCACAATCGATTCTAATTGATCCGTAGAAATCCCTCGTTTACTACAAGATCTCCACAAGCCATTCATCAATTTAGATCGATCAAATAATTCTTTTTTCTGATCTCGTTTAATCACCATAATCGGTAAATCTTCAATGACTTCATAGGTCGTAAACCGCTTGCCACAGCTCATACATTCCCGACGGCGGCGAATATTATTATCGTCCGTAGACCGTGAGTCTGTCACTTTGATTTCATCATGATGACAATAAGGACATTTCATGCCGTATCCTCCTATTGGTTGCGCAAGAAGGTCTTTCCTTGCTGTTGAATTTCTTCTATAAAAGTATCTAACATTTCATAGCGTTTGCGATACATATTTCTTTTATGTGTTTTCGCTGTTTCGTAGGTTTTGCGCTCCTCTGCTAAAGGAATCACAAAGAACCGAGAGTCTTTGTCCCATACGTGACCACCTAATTCTTCCCAAAAGTCATCAAATTTCACTAATTTATGACGATTGAAACGAATTAAATGTGTATTTGTATAGAATCCTTCGTCGGACACTGCATACAAAGTTTCAATACCTAAACAAGTTGCTAATTGTCGTAGTAAAAAGAACATAAAGTTTTTAGGACGATAGCCATGCATTTTTTTTGTTAGCTTTTTCGCCTTGTCTAAGCCCTCTTTATATCCCTGAATAGTACCCACCCAAATACATGGTTTTCCCGATGGATCCACACCTAATCGGAAGTTAATATGATAGATTCCATGCCCTTCGTAGGTTAAGAGCAAACTAAGTAAGCCTTCTTTCCGTTGCCCAGGCATATATTGTAGAATAGCCTCTAAAGCTAATTCTTCAGAATACCATACTCGAATGCCGCTTTCAGAAGGACTGTACAAAGTACGAATCGCACCGTCCGTGAAATATTTTGGTAATGCATCAAAATGTTGCGTAATACACGTCAAGCGTTCTTGGGCCGTGGATTCTTTGTAGAAGAAGACACGATTAATAATCTCCCAAATCCCTTCTTGATCTTGTAGCAAATTAGAATAACTACGATAGTTTGCAAAATATGCTTCTAATTGTTTCAGCTGAGATTTATTTTTATAGGAACGGGCGGTGAACAAAAAGATACGTCTTTTTTCACGCCAGCTATGATATCCATAGATTCTTTTACCTAATTCCCATTGTTGTTTTGCATATGTAAACACGGTTCATCCTCCTTAGGATAGACTATATCAAGCTATATTATACTCCATTTTAACAATGAAATTCAATGTGTACCCCTCATAGGTTATAGCATTTTCTATGAAAGTATCGTTTCATAAAAAACTAGAGAGTCCTAAGACTACGCCTTAAAACTCTCTAGTAAAAGAAATACTGTTACATTTCCTAGTATATGTTGTTATTTACTACCTGTACTACCAATACCGCCAGTACGAATACCGCGCGCATCGTCATCATTGGTCAGTAAGTATTTCGAGAAGATACCTTGTGCTACTCGTTCTCCTTTTTCCAAGGCAACAGGAGCGTCTGTGATGTTGTACACAGCAATCATAATATGACCTTCGTTATCTTCATTATTATAGTAATCAGAGTCGATAATCCCTGTACTATTTGTGAGCATCAAGCCTCGTTTAATAGCCATGCTCGAGCGAACGTGGATCGCCAAATATTCATCATAATGCATGAACGCTTTCAGCCCTGTAGGAATCAATACTGTTTCCTTAGGACCTACCACAACAGATTCTGCACATTCAATGTCATAGCCTGCACTTTCAGAAGTCTTACGCTTCGGCAAATTGATGCCTTGCCCTTCAAAAGCAGACACTACTTCAAATCCACGAATATCCATAGTGCACCTCGATTATTTCAATAGCTCTTTACGAGACAAGTTAATACGACCTTTGTCATCAATTTCGATAACTTTGACCATAATTTCATCGCCTACATTCACTACATCTTCTACTTTTTCCACACGTTCTCTTGCTAATTGAGAAATATGAACCAACCCTTCTTTACCTGGCAACACTTCTACGAAAGCACCGAAGTTCATCAAACGAGTGACTTTACCCATGTACACTTCGCCTGCTTCTACTTCTTTTGTCAAGTTCGTAATGATTTGGATTGCTTTTTCAGCCGCTTCCGCTTCTACTGCAGCAATGGAGATTGTGCCATCATCTTCGATATCGATTTTAGCGCCAGTTTCTTCAATGATACCACGGATGACTTTACCGCCTGTACCGATAACGTCACGAATTTTATCTGGATCAATTTTCATCGTTACGATGCGAGGAGCCCATTTAGACATTTCTTCACGTGGTGCTTGGATAGCTTCCATCATTTTACCCATGATGTGCATACGACCTTTGTGAGCTTGTGCTAATGCTTCTTCTAAAATTTCACGAGATAAACCAGAAATTTTAATATCCATTTGGATTGCAGTCACACCTTTTGTAGTACCGGCTACTTTGAAATCCATGTCGCCTAAGGCATCTTCCATACCTTGAATATCTGTTAGGATCGTGTAATGTTCATCTTGCGTCACAAGACCCATCGCAACACCAGCTACTGGCGCTTTAATAGGTACCCCTGCATCCATCAAGGATAAAGTGGAACCACATACGCTGGCCATAGAGCTAGATCCGTTGGATTCTAATACTTCAGATACTAAACGCATCGCATATGGGAATTCTTCTTCTGTTGGAAGTACGGCTAGTAACGCTCTTTCAGCTAAGGCACCATGACCGATTTCACGACGTCCAGGACCACGAGAGGAACGAGTTTCCCCTACGGAGTAGGATGGGAAATTGTAATGGTGAATATATCGTTTTTCTGTATCTAGACCAATGCCATCAATAGTTTGTTTTTCAGACAATGGAGCCAAGGTACAGATGTTTAATACTTGTGTTTGACCACGTGTAAACAAGCCAGAACCATGCGTACGTGGCAATGCGCTAACGCGACAAGAAATAGGGCGAACTTCATCTAATTGACGACCATCTGGACGGATTTTTTCTACCGTAATCATATGACGTACAATTTCTTTCACCATTTTTTCTAATGTTGCATAGATATCGCTTGCTTGTTCTGGGAATTGTTCAGCGAAATGAGCCAATACCTCTTCGAACACAGCTTGTTGTTGCTCTTCACGTTGCACTTTATCTGCGCAGCGTACAGCTGCATCTAATTTGGCATGTGCATAGGCACGAACTGCTTCTGCTACCACTGGGTCTACTTCTTTAATTGGGAATGTACGTTTCGCATGTCCAATTTCAGCCACCATAGACTCTTGGAAAGCTACGATTTTTTTGATTTCTTCGTGAGCAGTCATGATCACTTCTAAGATGATATCTTCAGGAATTTCCTTTGCTTCCCCTTCTACCATTAAGATTGCATCTTTTGTACCAGCTACAACCATATTTAATGTAGTTACTTCTAATTGTGCTTCAGTTGGGTTCACCACAATATTGCCATCTACAAGACCCATGCGTACGCCAGCAATAGGACCTGCCCAAGGAATATCGGAAATGGATAATGCTGCAGAAGCACCAATCAATGCACAAATTTCAGGTGCATGGTCATGATCAACAGATAATACAGTAGCTACTACATGTACTTCATTACGGCTACCTTTATCGAATAAAGGACGAATCGGACGGTCAATCAAACGGCTATTCAAAATAGCAGACTCTGGTGGACGTGCTTCACGTTTAATAAAACCACCTGGAAATCTACCAACAGCATACATTTTTTCTTCATAATCTACTGTTAATGGGAAAAAGTCAATGTCTTTCGCCTCTTTAGATGCCGTTGCTGTAACCAATACAACCGTATCACCATATTGTACTAATGCAGAACCACTTGCTTGTTTTGCTAACTCGCCAGTTTCAATCGATAACGTGCGACCAGCAAGTTCCATTTGGAATCGATTCATTCCATGCCTCCTGTTTAATTCTTTATCCTTAAAAATCTTTATAGTTGTTATTATACACGAGAAGAGGGGGAAATACAATTTGGGAGTGCTTAGAAAGAATAGCATAATTACATTTTGTTGACGTCAACAAAATGGTGCTAATCGGGAACACCACTGAACGCTATGTACAAGATGTAAAGTTAGCTAAATACGCTTGTTATTTAATCGCAATGAATGGAGATCCACGAAAGGAAGTTATAGCACTCGCTCAAACATACTTTGTAGTGAAAACTAAACTCGATGTAAAGGGATTCGCATAGTCCATACTTAATCTATATTTTCATCCCAATGTGCTTTAAAATGATTTTCTGCTCCCTTACTCTCAAATATCATTCTAACAAGTTCTATAATCTCATCTCTACTCTTTCCATTCGGATCACATTCTAAATCATCGATAGAATGAGAGTTTACATTAAATAATTTTTCTGCCTCTTTATGTTCAGCAAATAAATCATCAATACAATTAAACTTTTTATACGTTTCCAATATACGGCGTATTGGATTTAACATAAAATCAGGTTTATCCTGTTCATACAGCCACTTTACCTCTCTCCACAATCCATCATAACTTGTTTTAATATCATCAGCTTCACGTTCTATACGAATAACATCTGATTTTTTACCTCGTTTAGTCAGTCGATAAGTCGCCTTAGTACTGCTCTCTCTTCTCCACCATTGATACCTAGTGTTTATATAAAAGTGAGCATTATGCGTAAGTATAAAAATCTGAGAATTCGATGCCTTCAGTAAACTTTGTAACTCGCTAATTATTAAATATTGTGTTGTATCATCATTACTATTCATAGGATCATCAAATATTATAATTTCTTCCTTAGTCGATTGATGATTAAGGTTTTGTAAATTATGGATAAACCACAAAAAGGCTACTATATTTTTTTCTCCTGTACTAAGTGTTTCAGTATTTCTAATTTCACCTGAATGATCACGAACTACATAAACTCCATTTTCATCACGTTCTTCACTTTTCTCAAGTGAGAATGACTGATTCCCTAAACCTTGGATGGCTCTGTTAATATATTCTGCCGCCTTGCCTTCATCTACAGTTTGTAATTGAAGTGTCTTTCTATCTTCTCTTAACTTATCAAGTTCCTCCTTCTTTCCATCTACCTTATCTTTTAGCTCATTCAGTTTTTCATTCTCTGCTTGTAATTTCAAGTTTTTCTCTGCATAATTGAATGCTCGACATCTCTCAGCTACTAAATCATTTCTAATAATTACTTTAGCTTTTTCTTTTAATACTGTTAGATTTTCTACGTTTTCATGATTTTTTTCATACAAAGCCTCACAATCATTAGTAAATGATGTAACTTCTTCTAACTCAAACTCATGGATAATTGGTAGCACTAAAAATATATTCTCTGTCTTATTTATCAAATTTTCTTTCAACTTTTCAAGAAAATCAATAGCTGTTCTTTTGATAATACCTGCTCTCGCATTCAATTCATTTACTTGATTTTCATAGATAGAAAGATAGTTAATCTTTTCTAAAAGTGGTAACTTATTAACAAATGATATTCCATCTTCAATTTGATTTTTACAGCTTCTAATATCTTCACTAAGCTTTCTATGGGCTGCATTAAAATGATTATTTAATACATTTTTTCTATCATTTGATATAATCCCACCACAATATAAGCAATGATTATGATCTTGATGCAAGCCTACCCCTGACTCTACCCATTTTCTTTCTTGCTCATTATCAAATTTTAACTCTGTCACATTTAGTATTTCCATAGTTCGAATTTGATTCACTTTATCTACTAAATCATTGATAAAAGATAATGAATATCCTACCAATCTTTCGGATTTTATAGACTCTTGAGCGATATTTTTCTTAGCATCATTAACTTCTTCAGCAGAAAACTCGCATAGTTCCTCAATATCACTTAGAAAATGATTTTTAAAGTATGAAGGACCTACTATGTTTACATACTCATCTTTTAATTTTTTTGCACTTTCCCTATAAAATTCATCTAATTCTAGTTCTATTTTCTTTACAGCTTCTTTTTGTTTATTATAGCTTTTCTGTAAAGTTTCTCTATCTCTAGGCGTACCATCAAGGTCTGCTTCAAGTAATTTAATTTCTGCCTCTTTTTCTTTTATTTGCTTTTGTATTTCTACATTTTCTACACCAAGAGATATTAAGCCCAGTTTCCCATAGTCCGCAATAATTCGTTCATATCCTTGAAAAACTTTAATATCATATTCATTAGAATATTGTTTTTGAATACATTCTACAATGGATGATTTTCCTGTGCCATTTTTACCGTAAATAAACGTTTTCTTCTTTATATCTTTTAACTTTACAACATTAAATCGATCTTGCGGTAGTTCTAATTCTGTAATCATATAAATACCTCTCTCAAAATATTTTGATTAACACAAATAAACCTGTGATTATCTATTATACAACTATAAATAAAAAACAAAAACAGAGCGATTTCTCACTCTGTCATTATTTAATATAAAAACTATACATCTTTATATCATCATTTTCGTACATTCTTATGATAGCATTTAGCTTTTATTGTCTAGTATAACCAACACATCATGACTCTTCTCGCAATCTCTGACATAGTGTTCCTACATTAGTACTCTGAGTATGATATGAAACTTCACATACATTTCCTGTGTTTTCAACAGCTTGATCAAAATTTGCTGCTATTTTGCTTAACTGTCCTACATCTCCCTTTTTGTACTCTTGCGATAAATGCCTTGATAATTTTTCTTTTAATTTAACCGGCGAAAGCACACCTCTAGTAATTGGCTCAAAATGAGCTAATAGCCACACTTCAAATGTACAATTAGAAAAAAACACTTCTATCTTCTTACTTCTAGCATCAGTTAGAATACTATTAAATTCCTCTTCTGTTAAGGCATCTTTATCTATGATAATCCCCTTGAGTTCCTTGTCATATATACGTTTGCCTTTCCAATATGAAGTCGCTCTATTAATAATTTGTTTTCCACATGGATTAATCTTTTCTATATTAACTCCACTACACCGAAACATCTGCTTAAACTTCAAAATATATCTTTTTTCAGTTTCACCCTCAGTTATAATATAGAATACCTTTTTAGCCTGCTTCCCTTTAGGTTCTCTACTCATACTTAACTCCCAATGCATCAGCAATAGCCGAATCATTTACAATTTGATCAGCTCCATAAATACCTTGTAAGTATCTTCGTTTATATTTGTAATCATGTCGCCTTAATGCCACATCTTCAAAGTCGAACAAGCTATATAGCTCACTTTTACCAAATCTATCTTTCTCTACAAAATAAATTTGATCAGGGCGCAGCTGCTCATCCATCAAATCAAACGAGTGAGTTGTTACTATAAATTGACTTCCTTGATTCCATTTGTTAAAAAGCTTTAATAAAACTTCTGTCAACTTTATATGCAGTGACGCATCAAATTCATCAATTAAAAAGACCGCATTTCTACCCCGATCTCTTAATATATACGCAGCTAGTCGCAAAAATATTTTTGTCCCCGCACTTTCCTCTGAAAAATTCAAAACAAATGTATCACCATCTACACCTTGATGGGTGCAGTACATTTCTGCCACGCGCTGTTCTATAAATTCTCCCGCAGTAATCTCTGCATCTTCACCATTCATCTTTACTGAAAGCTCACTAGGTATATGATCAATACGTTCACGTACCTCAATATCCAGAATATTAAAGTCAGCAGCTTGTAAAAATAATATAATTTTTTTAGTTAATTCTTTATTCTGTTTTAACTCCTTAAGGATTGATGGATGCAGCTTATTAGTATTTGGAATGACAACGTCGATAACAAACCATTCATAGGCTTCTTTTGCTTCCAAAATATTATTAGTTTGAGTAAAGAATAATAATAGTTGATTTTTTCGTATAGTTGAGCATAACGGCATTAATGATTCAGGCAAAACTAGTTCTTCACCATCACGCGAAAAAATGACACAATCATTCACTCGCAAAGACTCTCGTATCACTCTATCTTCAGTATATTCTAATTCGTAGGTAAAATATTTATTATTTTTTAAGAATTTTACTAAAAAATATGTTGGTTCTGAATTACCTGCAAAAGTATCTGTCAAAAGCCCTTCTAACTCAGATCTAGTTGGTTGCAAGATAAGTGCCTTTAACAAGTGAAACACATTAATTACATTCGTTTTACCATTCGCATTCCCACCAAAAATAAAAGCAGATTTTAACAGCCTCAAATGTTTAAATCTATGTATATTAGTAGTGCCATGTAATCGTAGTCTCAATCCAGTTTCCATAGAAAATTCAGTTCTGTCATAAAATGACCTGAAATTTTTAACTTTTACAGATATAAGCATAGGCATCCCCTCCTTAAAAACGAATTTTCGTTTTCTTTAGTATACCATACAAAGTATAAAATGACTACAAAAATATGGAAACAGCACTTGACAAATTAAAATATACAAAAATATTTTTGTTATTTTTTACCATTTCATCTTCTTTCTATCGCTTTTTAGTATCTAATAAAAACAACGCTTTTAACTTTATCATTACTATTATTTAAATATAAATTATAAGTTTTCGTATAAAATATTGAAAATACTCTAGTATAATATAGAGCGTAGAATAAAAATACTATATAATATCATTAGAAGTACTTATAACATGCCATTAAAATCTCCTTTATCAGGTTCATAATTGTTTTTTAAGATAATCTCGTATGGCATTAAAGTAAATATTTTTAATAGTTTACGGAGGTATAATATAAAGAAAAAATCTAAAGTACTACTCGACGAGGTACGACAAAACTTTGCAAGCGTAGTGTGGACTCACAAAATACAAGAAAAGCAAGCAGATATATATGCATCAAGATATAAACGTTTCAAAACAGCTAGCATTATTATTGATGGCATTACCGCATGTGGGGCTATAACAATCTTTTTTTGTGATGAATATTTAACAAAGTTTTTAACAGTTTTGATATCTACAGGCGCTTTCATGCTTAATACGTACTTAAAAACCTTTGACCTAAAAAAACTAGAAACTCAGCATCGATTTGCTGCCAATAAGTTTGTTATAGTAAGAAATCAACTTTTGCACATCATAGCAAAATTACATTTAGATTTTAAATTAAAGCAAACAATATTAGAGTATGAACAAGTTATAACTACCTTAAACCAACTATACCATGATGCCCCTTCTACGACAGATATCGCAGTTGAAAAAGCATATAAAGCTTTAAGGCTGAAAGATGAATACACATATACAGACGAAGAAATAGATCATTTTCTTCCAAATCACTTAAAAGGAGGACTTAAATAAATCATGTCTACTGACTTTAACACTTTCTGTAAAAATATTAGTCTAGATAACTTAGAAGATATGAAAAAAACTGCTAAAAATTTAGCAAAAAAATTAAACAAACATTATTATAATCTTGATAATGAAGGCGAATTACATATGTATATAGTTGGCTCTGTCGGAAGAAACACTGCTATATCAGGTAATAGCGACTTAGATTTAATATTTGATATGCCAAGCGAGATATTTACACAGTATAATAATTATAAAAGCAATGGCCAGTCAGCTCTTCTCCAAGATGTAAAATCTGTTCTTGAGGAAAGCTTCCCCAAAACTAAAATCAGTGGAGATGGCCAAGTAGTTGTTATTCAGTTTACTAAGTATACTGTAGAGTTAGTTCCTGGCTTTATGCAATCAGATAATACATTCAAGTATCCTGATACACATGATGGTGGTGGTTGGAAAATTACAGATCCATTTAACGAGCAAACTACATGCGTTTCTTGTAATCAGCAGTCATCTGGACTGTATTATGATTTTTGTCATATTGTACGAAGTTGGAAAAATACTGTAGGATTTGGAATAGGAGGTCTTCTAATCGATACCTTAGTATATAACTTTTTTAAAGAAAATGATTATTTTACAAGTTATAACACTGAAGATTATCTTGAAATTTTAATATCACTATATAAGTTTTTTAAGCAAAAAAATCCTAACCAAGAATATTGGTTTGCTGTCGGAAGTAATCAATAAGTCCATAATTCTCATAACGGTGAGTTCGTAAAAAAAGCAGATAAGGCATATAATCTACTATCAAATATAAAAGATTCCACTTCAAAGGAGATGAATACAGCCTTAAGAGATTTATTAGGCTTAAAATTTCCTAAGATTAAGAGTCTGGAAACAAAAAATTATAGCTCCTTATCCTATAATGAAAATTATAATAATACACATTCAGAGCAATTTATAGAGCAGCTAGCTACTGTGGATATTCGTTATAATCTAGATATTAATTGTTTAGTTATCCAAAATGGTTGGAGACCATTTTGGTTACGAAATTTTAAAGGATATCTCAGCCACAATAAACAATTAGAATTTAAAATACAAAAAACATCGTGTCCCCCACCATATGATATTTGGTGGAAAGTAAGAAATGTAGGAAATGAAGCAATAAAAAGAAACATGGTACGTGGCAACATCCTGAAAAGTAATCTTAAAACGCAAAATGAACATACGAATTTCGAGGGAAATCATTATGTAGAATGCTATTTAATAAAAAATGGCATTTGTGTAGCTAGAGATAAAATTAATGTACCTATTGGGGTTATTTAACAGTTCTGATATATAAATCTTTTTAATCTTAAATTGCAAGTAGAAATTGAACACTTTAATATAAATAATTAAACATCTCATAGTAGAGCTAAAAGTGGGTTAGCATAATAACTTAGATATTTCTTGTATGAACATCTCCTCTGGTGTTTTGTATCCAAGAAGCTTTCTTGGTAATCGGTTTATCCAGTTGTGCACAATCTCGAGTGTCTCTGTAGTAAGATCACTCAATGTTTTGCCTTTTGGTATAAATCGTCTTAATAATCCATTGTGACGTTCATTTGTTCCTCTTTGCCAAGGTGAATTAGGATGCGCAAAGTATACTGGGCAGACGACTCTACAGTCCTCTGTAAGGTTAGCAAACTCACTACCGTTATCTGAAGTAATGCTCTTTACTGAACCCATTGCCATAGTGCCTAACCATGCAGTAATAGCTTGTGTTACGTCGTTAGCAGAACCACTATCTGCAAGCAGTTGTACATTAAACCGAGTTTTTCGTTCAGCCAATGTGACCAGCACAGGTTCCTGCTTTCCCTTTTTCCCACGAATTGTATCCACTTCCCAATGCCCAAATTCCGTACGTTCATCTACTGCAGGGCTACGATCATCAATGCTTAACCCAAGATTACGTTTACGAGCACGCTGGATGTATTTGGTTCGTTTTCTTTTGACGATACAAGGAAAGTCAAGGATGGGTAGAAAGAGACCTTCATGTACATAGTTATACAAGTTTTTTGTGCAAACCATCATATCTGATGTAAATAACTTTTCTTTACGTGCTATACCAACACAAGCATCAATAGACCATTTATCGGCCCCTTGGATCTTATATTTTACCCATTCTAGAAATGCACTAGCATTATTAATTTTTAGGCGAGAAAATGATCCTGCTCTACTTTTTTCATATGCTAGTTGTCCTGTTTCGGCAAAATATAGGCTAACTAGTTTATCCTTTTTTATCTGGTCGACTGTACCACGCTTTATTTCGTAATAAATAGTCGTTCTAGACCGTTGTAGATCAGAGGCAATAGAAGATATTGATGCTCCTAGTCGAAGGCGTCTTTCAATGTAAAATCGCTCTTTTAACGAAAGATGTTTATTTGTCCGTGTTTCTGTGTTATGATTAGTATTATCCATAGTGATTACCTCGTGATATCTTGTAATTTAGCACTATAATCATACCACGAAATCACTATGGATTTTTTATATTCTATTGTTCAATTTCATTATACAATTAACCAGTTTCTTTTATTAGTTGGTTCCCTCAAATTGTTAATACCTTTGTATTATCATATTCCAATGGGTTTACAGAAGGATGTAATAATAATATTAAAGTGTTAAAGAGAATAAGTTATGGGTTGCGCCATTTTGAACGCTTCAGAGTTCGTATACTTCTATTAAGCCAAAAGAATAGCACTCGGTTGAAGGATATAACACCGGTAATTCCTGTAATGGATGCTATAAAAGGAGTGTAAATACTACACGAGGCCGATTATATTAAAAATCTCTCGTAATCGTAACGGTAAGTTTAAGAATAGAACCCTTGAACCTTATAATCGCACACATAGTGATCTAGAAGATATGATTATTCACCTTTGTAGAAAAGGAATTATACCGCAAGATATTGCTGATTCAATTGAGAAAATGTATGGTTGCTATTATACCCGCCAAACTAACTCTAACATAACATCTAAACTACAATAGCAAGTAGAGGCCTTTCATCATCGCCAGCTAGCAGAAGAATACTGATTGTCTATTGTGATGCCACCTATCTTTCAGTACGTAGAGATACAGTACAAAATAGAGGATTTTCTCACTTGCTTTCATTCCTTTAATTGCTTAGATCGTTTAAATTTATTTCTTAAAGAGTTTACACAAAATCATTGCAGTACCGCCTATAACAAACTACTTCTTCCGGATTTCTTCTAAAAATATATTACTATTTTCAATGATATGTCTAAGATACGCATTACCTTCACCCAACTGCTCGGCACGCTTAATATTATCAATTAAATTCTTCAAGGCAGGCATTCTTTTTTTATAATAAAAATTTGTCATACGCTTGAAACATGAAAACTTAAGCCGACTATATCTTTCTTTTAGATATGACACTGATAAGTATTGCTTACGCCATTTAACTACATCAACATCGAAGTCTTTTCTTTTTTCATTATTTACATTAAGTGATACTCCACTGCCAATTCTATATAAAACATATGGCTTCTCAGAAACTCGAACAGAAAGGCCTTCTTGATTAAATATATGCTTCCATCTTGGAATATCATCTAACATTTTATAAGGTCTCATAGCATTAAATAGACTTTCACCTAGTAGGTTCCCTGAAAAAAAGACTCCCGGTGTCTCTAATATATGTCTATATTTATAAGACTCCTTCAAATAATCTAATATTTTCTTTTGCTTAAATAATCTATAAAAATGATAGTTTTCACTCTTATTCAAAAGATATCCATTCTGAAAATGTAGTGTTGTTGTAATGACAACATCATTCTTTCCTAATAAATCAAATACATTATTTTTATAGAAAATATCATCCCCATCTATGACTTTAAAATTAGGTGCATCTATTTTCTTATACAAACTAATGATATTTTTAACCAACCTTTGATTTACAGGATGTTTAAGTATCTCCACCCCCCCTAGAAATAAGCCATTATTCTTATGTACCCAACCTTCTATTAACTTTAATGTAGCATCAGTAGAACAATCTTCAGCGACGATTAACCGGACCTCATATGTGCTTCCATAATGCTCAACTTGATATTTAATGTTTTCTAAACATTCTATGATATATTTTTCAACATTATAAGCTACCACACCAAATGGGAATCTTTCCATAATTACCACCTATATATCTATTTGTGAATTCATCCACGATACTTTACTTACCCTATATATTTTGCCGCTTCACTTAAATCATCCCACGTATCAATGTCTACAGAGTGTTCTCGATTCATAATATAAGGGATTGGATTATCGTTAAAGCTTAGAGTTTCAGTCACTTCTTCTACTCGATTGATATAAATAGCCCCATTTACCTCATAGTACGTTGGCATATCTTGTCTTCTAATCGTACTACTTTCATCAATAATTCGATGTAATCTATGATTATGAATAGTTCGTAGTAAAAATGGAGAGATATCCGCAACATTAACACTAACTACACCTTCCATCTGATGTTGAAAAAACACTTCAATCGCAACATCAATTTCCTCAGCAGTTCGTAATGGAGATGTAGGTTGTAATAATATCACTACATTGTACTCTTCTCCTCTTGCTTGTAGCCTTTGTATCGCATCTACCACAACAGATATCGTTTTAGCTTCATCAGATGCAATATGATCCTCTCGAATAAAAGGAACTGACGCTCCATATTGTTCGCTAACTTTTTTAATCTCTAAATCATCAGTGCTAACAACCACATCATCTATATATATAGATTGTTTTGCAGCTTCAATCGTATACCCAATTAACGGTTTCCCACATAGTTTTGTAATATTCTTATGTGGAATCCCTTTACTGCCACCTCGTGCCGGTATTATAGCAACAATTTTTATAGATTCATACATATGTTTATTCCTTATAACTTAATTTTTTTTGTAATGGTATATGCCAAAATTCTTCACTACCTAAAATATTCATGAAAAGTTCTGCACTATTACCTTGTCCCCAATTGTGATGTACCGTATATCGATGTGGCAACCTTTCTATAGCTTGTAAAATTTCCTTACTGTTACACTCTACATGAGTAATACTGATATCATCTTTAGAATATCGCCCCATTTGACGAGTTCCTATATCAATTGTTGGTACCCCAAAATATGGTGCTTCTCGGACCCCTGCACTGGAATTACCTATCATAAATTCGGCATGCTGTAGTAGGACTAAAAATTCCTCAAATCTTACAGACTTAAAGAATAAAAAGAAGTTATCTGTTTCTAATTGTTTATAGGTTTCCAAAATTATATGGCTACCACTATCATTATTAGGATAAATAACAATGAACTTTTTACCACTTTCCTTACAAGCTTCGATTAACTCTGCTACTTGTTGTTGTAAAAGTCCTACTTCCGTCACAACAGGGTGAAATAATAATACTGCATATGAGTCAAATGGAATCTCTAATGATTGTTTTACTTCATCAATGGTTGCCAATGACTGGCCTGTAATTATATCTATATCAGGAGACCCAATTACCTTAATCCGTTGATAGCTTTCTCCCATAGCCAACAGCAATTCTTCAGCACTTGTATTCGCAACCAAGTGGAAGTGGGCAAACCTAGTGATAGCATGGCGTATTGATTCATCAATAGTTCCCGTTACTTCACCACCTTCAACATGAATGACATGCACATTATTAAAAGCTCCAACAATAGAGCCCATAAGTGCATCTCCACGGTCTCCGTGAACAACAATACAATCTGGTTTTATTTCTCCCACATAACGAGTAAAATTAGAAATACTTTTACCCAAATCATCAGACATATTATAGGTAGGCATATTTTCTCTTGCAATATAGATATGGTTATATCCATCTTTCACAACTTCTTTAAAAGTGGATCCATACTCTGCTAATAAATGCATGCCTGTCACATATACATGTAGCTCAAAGTCGATAGATTCTTCTACTGCTATCATCAATGGCTTTAACTTTCCATAATCTGCGCGCGTTCCGGTAATAAATATAATTCGTTTCATCTCAATTACTCTATCATATCCCAAGTGAGATGCGTATCACTGGAAATATCTACCTTTGCTGTTTTCCCTAAAATACTTTCAAAATCTTTTGCTAAAATAGTACCCGTACCTGGTCGTTTCACCCATAAGTTATCTGTCGTAAATTGCTCTCCCTGTTTTACATTAGCAATTGTCACAACCGTAGCATAGGCAAAATCAATAGTCACTTGTTCTTCTTGAATTGGCGCTTTTTTACCGCCTAACATGAAAGGTACCTCTTGTGCTGCCCCCAATAGTCCAGTCAATGCACTAGGATCCATAGAGCAAACTATATCGGGTCCCACACGATCCATAGAATCTGTAAAATGACGTTCTAAAATCACTGCACCTAATGCCATAGCAGCAATACACGCATTATTATTAACAGTATGATCAGATAATCCAATTGGCACATTCGGAAAGGCAGACATCATTTCCTGCATCGCTCCTAATCGTACCCACTCTGGTTTTGTAGGATACAAGTTGGTCGTATGTAACAATGCAAACGGCACTTGTTCTTCTTCTAAAATAGATACTGTCCTTTTAATACTTTCTAAATCATTCATTCCTGTAGATACAATCATGGGTTTCCCAAACTTAGCAATATGTCGAATCAATGGAAGATTATTCATTTCACCTGACCCAATTTTATAGGCTTTCACACCAAAACTTTCTAAGCGTTCCGCTGCTGCACGGGAAAATGGCGTACTAATAAATTCCATCCCCAATGATTCCGTGTATTTCATTAATTCGTATTCGTCAGATTCACTTAATGCTGCATTTTCCATGATTTCGTAAATCGATATATCTGCATTACCTGGAATTACTTTCTTAGCTGCTACACTCATTTCATCTTCTACAATATGTGTTTGATGCTTTATAATTCTAGCGCCACTTGTATATGCGGCATAGACCATTTCTTTAGCGACAGATAAGCTGCCATTATGGTTAATCCCTATCTCGGGAATAACTAGTGGTCTACCTCCATGACCTACTTCAATATGTCCGATATTAAACTTCATTTTGGCATATCCTTTCTAACTCTTCTAAGGAATAAACGGGAGTCACCTTTCCTGCTTTCACTAGCCGCTCAAAAAATGTTAATAAATCATTATCAAGAGCATCCGTATATCCAAGTTCGATTAACTCTTTGACTACAATAGGATATAAATAATAATTTTTTATATTATAGGAATTGCCCAATACAAAACTAGATGTTAACACGCTAGAAAATAAAGAGTATTGTACTACCTTTGTATGGGGATGATGCAGCAAATATAGTTCCCACGGGTAGTTCCATTGTATGGTATTTTCATCTAGTACTCTTTCTTTCTCTCTCGGGTGAAACTTTCTATATAGAGAAAGTACATTTTGTTGTATTGTTTCTATAATAATTTTTTGATATTTTCTGTGCTTACTCAATACATATTCCCAAGTCGAATGGGATTGCCGAATCTTAAAAATTCTTCGTAATTTAGCTTTTACAGATAATGTATGTTCAAATGGCTGAGAAAAAAACACATGTAATGTATCACTCTTAGATGCTAGCATCTGATTTACATCAGCATCAAATATACAGTCTAATTGACGTAATAATACTGCATTTGTTGTTTCTATCTTCGGTATCTTATGGATAGAAAATCTAGAATCTCCATAATAACTTGCTAAAGTAGGCTCATAAAGATATATCGTATTTCCTCCTGTTATATGATAGGATTTTTCTGTATATTCACGAATATAATTTAAAATTCCTTCATCATAAATATTAACTCTTATTCCCGATACTTTAAGTATTTGTCCATATAATTCTATAAAAGCATTATTAACGACAAAAATCTCATCATATATTTTAAGTCTACTAAAATTAATATCCACTACATCAAATGCTACAACCGTATTAAATACTTTAAGCGTTTGTAACTTTTCTGTGTAAACATTTGCATTAGGCAGATGATCTGGCAAACAAATAGCATCTGCCATTAAGCTAAACTCATTTACTAAATGTAATGCTGTAACCAATTGCATTGGAGTTCCAATAATAAACAAACTCTTTTTTGATTGCATATCAGTATTTACATCTATCATATTTCACTTCCTTTCAAATCATATCAGATTAGTTACTTCTACTACTAAAAAACTGTCCTACACAATTGTTACGCAAAAATTCTCTATCAAATTCTACTGCCTCATCCACTGAATCAAATTCTAATATCTCCTGCTGATTAAACTTTCGTATTTCTAAGCTTAATGTATCCATGTGATGAATATACAAATACTCCCACACATGATGCCAATAGTCACTATTATCTTCTAACTGTTCCAATAGTGCAATAAACTGCGTACTAAATGTTTCATCAAAATACACATGCCCCAACATAATATCCGCATCATATCCACCTATTGATACCTTATGAATATGACCTTGTAGCTCTGTTTCTATACACCATTCATTTGTCTCACCTTCTACATGAACAGAGGAATAATACCCCTTATATTCATATAAGTTAAATGGATTTGAAGGATAGTAGTTATCTACGGAACATATATAAGTATTGCGCAATATATCTTTTACTAAGTACAAAGATTGAGGGTTATCTTTAACATTATATTGATTATTTTCTATGATTTTTACATGATACTTGTCTTCTAAATAGTAAAATAACTCTTTTTTATAGCCTACAACAACATATATATCTGTAATACCAGCTTCTTGTAACTGTCGAATTTGCCGTTCAATCAGTACTTCCCCTTTTACAAGAGTAAGGCCTTTGGGACAATAGGTACTCACTGGTGCAAATCGTTTTGAAAGACCTGCCGCCATAATCACTGCATTATCTACTTTGTACTCTTGTAATCGTTTATATTGCTTTTCTTCTAATAGTCTATGAAACTCGTTTCTTGTAATCATATGCAGATACTATACCTCCGCCTACAATCAATATACCTAATATAATTTCTTTATAACTAGGGATAATACCCCAAACTAACATATTAATTAAAATAGCAAATCCGCTATAGCTACTATTGACTACCATCGCACGACTAGCACCAATAGCATTGATTGATTTATAGTAGAGCATATACGACAAAGCTCCACAAGCAGCGGCTATCCACAACCAGTATATTTTATCTGAAAGCAGTTCTCCCACTGCCCCGATAAAGAATCCGCCTATCATCAGACAAAGAATAATGATAGAACTAGCTACGGTTGAAGATACTTGTCGAATCCATAATGCACTGGTATCTTGTAGTTCATACTTTCCCAATGTCCAAGAACAGATTACTGCTTCTGATCCCCACGCAAAGGCACAAACAATCGCCGCGGTCAAACCTAACCAAATATTTTGTATCATGCTATCATAGGTAACACCTAACAGAATTACAGCACCAATAGAAACACCCAATGCTATCCATTGATACAATTTTCGGCGTTCACCTAAAAATATATTTGCTAATACGAATCCAATTGCTGGATACAAAGATGTAATCACACATACTAGAAATGGTCCTAAAAAGTAAATTGCCAATATATATGCTGAAAGTCCAATAGGCCCCCCTAATAAAGCTGCTAAGGCAATATAACGAGAACCTCTTGAACGAATATCCTGTATAACTTTATGAATATTCTTGGATACTCCCACTATTAAGGTAATCACAAAAACACTAATTAAATCATGAATGCCCGCTATAATCAATGGCAGTACTGCTAAGGTTATATCATTCAGAAACACTGTATTTATGAGTACCGTATCTGAGGCCCATAGAAAACCCGAAACAATTCCTTGCCACATATTAGCTATACAACTCCATAAACATATCTAATCCCTTTGCTTCTTCATAGACGATTTGAAAGTATTCCATCGCATAGTTATATTGGCTACAAGCATACTTATTTTCGAGTACATGAGGCCCTTCTTTCACTTCGCACCATATGCTCCATATAAAACCTCCAATAGCAATATATGCATAGATCAGATAGCGAATGGCATCATCTACTCTCGCCCCATAATAAGTATCTATAATAACGTCAATCATATTTCTATCTAGCTGTGAGTATAAACAAATCATAGCAATATCCAAATTTGGGTCTTGCATCCCTGCATATTCAAAATCAATCAATCGTACTTCTTTATCCTCTGTAATTAAGAAGTTATCACAATTTGCATCAATATGACACAAACAGTATTCTCGCTTCATAGTATCAATACAAGCTAATAGTCTTAGAATGCTCGTTCTTGTAATCTCATAGTTTTGAAATAAAGAAGCCTTTCCTCTGAGTGATTCATATCTCTTGATAATTTCATACAGATTAAAAGTATGCTCTACCTCTACGCCAGAACAATGAAGCTTTTTCAATGTATCTAATACTAGATCTAATTCATCCAGATTATATACATCTAAAGAATGAGCATTGTCCACAAATTTTGTAATTTTAATACCTAATACAGGATCCAAATATACTACTTCATCGGATATATGTAACCCTTGTATAGCAGAATAAACCGCGGCTTCTTCTTCACGATTCACCAAGGCTGATGTATCTGCGTTAGGTATACGAATCACGTATTTCTCATTATCTTTAATAGAACATATAAAACTATCATTTGTTAGCCCTTTTTTTACAGGCTCTACAGATAGAATATCATTAATTTGTAGTTTAAAAATTTTTGATAGGAATATGGCAATCTTATCTCTATCTGGTATGTCATCATATTTTATATGTATAGTACGGAAAGGTATCACATTAACTCCTATCACTATAAACTAACTATTCTCTCCAATATGCTTCAATATTATGTCCAATTCTTTGCTCTTCAGGCGGTAACGTCATATAGTCTCCATACGTAATTTTTAGCATATCATCGAATTTTTCTAAAATTGGAAGCTTGTATCCCTCAAAGTCAACTAAAATAAAATCATTAAACCACTCATACTTATATATAGATTTATTTTCCTTCGTCTTTTTATTATAATCTTGTGTCAACGAAACATACGGAGTTCCTTGATTATTATTTTTATTTTTTAAGCTCATCAAATGATTAGCTACCATATCTAATGATGGTAATGGTAATCTATATTGCCTTATAAAACGATTCCAGTCTTTAAAATGTCGTTGAAAATGTTGAATCCACTTCCAGTACACCTGAATTTTCTTAAATACAGCTATTTGCTCCTCCTTATCTACTGGAATATGATCTAGCACAAATATATCAATATAAACTCCATATTCAACTACTTTTTTCTCGGTAAACCTCTCATATAAAACGGTTCTAGTATCAAAAAACTTCGCACAGAATGCCATAAAATAATTTTCTTCATCCATTTCTGCCCATAATGTATAGTCATCTACACTATTTTGGGCATATAATTTCCATGCTTTTTCGAATTTTTCATACTCTGACCGCAGCATAATTACATCAACATCATCATCCCAAGGGATAAATCCTTTATGACGAATTGCCCCTAAAGCTGTACCATAAGCAATAGAATATTTTATATTATGTTCTCTACAAAAGTTATCAAATCTAAGTAAAGTGTGTAAAATTACTTCTTTTAGATCTTTACCCGTTATTAATCTCTTCATAAAGTTTCCTTTATCCATCCCACTATAATAGTATACTCACTACCACAATTCCGTATATGATTTATAAGACTTCATTTTTTTCGCTAAAATATGTTTTTTTAATTTTCTAGCAATATATAAAATTCTTTCATAAACAGACAACTTACACAGTAACAGGTTAATATTTTTATCTCTTAATTTTCCCCTATAGTTTTCATTATCCTCTGGGGAGGAAATCTTTGATATTTCAGATATAATATTTTCTTTATCTACACCAACGCAATTTCTATCAAGCATATATAGTCGGCATCCCTTTAAATACTGATAGTATTTAAACTGATCTATTTCTATAGATATCTCATTTTGCAAAGTACAAATTGCCTCAGCAGCTTCTCGATTCATAATATATGCATAGGTGCCCATAAATCTAGGAGTTCTATAAATCGTTACTCCATCTACATTATCATCCTTACTATAATACAATTCACTTGAATATAAGGCTAATACCGTAGGGTTCTTTTTTGACTCTACAAAACTCTTAAAGCCTTGTAGTAGTTCTAATGTTATATGCTTTGAAAATATAATATCATCTTCAAAAACAACTACACATCTTTCATCTGTTGATAAAAATGTATGTAAAACATTGATATGGCTTAACGCACAACCAATTTCACCTTCTGTCAAATAATTATAATCACTAGTAATAGCATTTAACTCTTCTTTAGATAAATCTTTACCCATGATAGCATCAAAAAAAATAGGTTTTAAGCCAATCTTATCACATTGCTTTCGCACATGTTCTCTTCTATATATATTACTTTTGTCACTAATAAAAAAATGATACACTATATATTCTCCTTAAATGCAATGGAATTTATACCTATAGAATGGATCGAATTAATATCTCATGACTATATGTGTCATTAGCCTGTTCCAATGCTACTTTAGTTTGTTCTTGTTTCGTACTTAATAACACTACTAACTCTTGCATAGCATGAATTATATCCGTTTCTTCTAATGATTGTATCACACATCCAATAGGAAATTGTGCTAATACCTCAGGATTTAACTCTGGAGACACTAATACTGGCTTATTATATCCAATCGCAGTAAATAGCATAGCTCCCCAATGGTATCTATATCGCTCTGCCGCATACGGCATTGCAATGGCATCTACAGATAGTAACACATCTTCCCAATCTTTTCCAATCAAGTTTTCATGACGGAATACGATATTAGACATATGTTTGTACTTTTCTATAAGTGAATTAAATAATGCTGTATCCTCAGGCTTTGCAGTTGCACCTTGTACTACCAATTCAACAGGTACCGCAAACTTTGCATGTATAAAGGCTTGTATAAATGGTTCTAAGTTTTTTTCTTTACGAAATTGTCCAAAAAAACCAATTCGTAGTAGTTCTTCTTTATCTTTTACAATATGACTTTCATTATATACTGGCTTAAATACAGGTGGCGCTACTAATTGAACATTGGTCAACCCACTTTTGGCAAAATCATTTCGTAATGTAATGACATGCAAATGAACATTTTTATACGCTTGTATTCGTCTAGCTTGTTTTTCAAACTTAGGCTGTTCCTTAGGATTGATACCATGAAATATGATATGTACAGGAACTGGCGAGTTTTTTAATTCACTTCTCAGCAAAGATTTAATATAACGATATGTCGCTGTAGGAATAATTATGGCATCACAAGCACCTTGTTTTGCTAATTCATAAGCACTATTAAACCAGGCTACACGTCGCTTTTCACGTTGTAAGGATCGCCAGATTTTTTGATACCAAGTTGCTCCAGCATACGTCACAACTTCACCACCTTGTAGCTCATGAACAGGTACTCCATAATCAACTTTAAAAGAGAATTTTTCTGGTACAAAAAACATAGGCTCATGTTCTTGCCGTTTCATTTCGTTCACAAGGATTCTATCAAACTCTACTTCATGACCTGCTGGCATGATAATACTTTCTAATATGGCAACTCGCATGGGAACTCCTTACCGTAACCTTATAACACCTTAATTACAACTTACCATTGGATTTATATAAATAATACAACTTCACATATTTTGTCATAGTGTAAAAATAATGGTTCACAGACAAGACCCATCCCATTTTTCCATCTAAAATACCACCTTGTAAAAGATACATTTTAATAAATGCCCAGAATGGCCGAAATACAATATCTTTCAAAAAAGAAACCGATTTATTAGCCTTTTTATATTTTTCTGCTGATAAGGTTGTATATTTGTTTAATTTATTAAAATATTGCTCCCAATTATCGTAGGTGTAATGATACATAGGTGCTGTTAATTGTTTCTTATCATAAGGTGTAATAATCGCAGGATGAACATATCCTTCTACATAAGAACCTTCTTTTGGCATCAAACGGCATACATAATCTGGACGTAGCACTCCATGAGTGGCTATATTATGATGAAAGCGATTATGTCGTTGTATCCAGTATGCTAAATTTTCTCCTTGTATAGCTAATTTAATTTCTTTACACAGCTCTGAACTGCATCGTTCATCCGCATCAATAAAGAATATCCAATGACTACTGGCTTGCTCTATAGCAAATGTTTGTTGTGCTCCCCAATCACCATTCATTGGACGATGCTCTACTTTTGCACCTAATGACTCTGCAATGGATACTGTATTATCTTCACTACCATCATCGATAACGATCACTTCATCAGCAAAAGGTTGACAACTTTCTATACAATCTTTAATATTCTGTTCTTCATTTCTTGTTAAAATTAGCACACTAACTGTATTCATAAACTTCCTCGTATTTATCGACATATGACAAAGACTATCACCTTTCGTGATAGTCTTTTATTCATCCTTTATTGTATCAAGTTTATGCTTTGTATTCAATAATGGATTATAAGATGTGTCTATTAGACTTTAAAAAATCATCTTTTTAGTTTCTCTAATATATACATTGTCTTACCATATATTTTTGAAATCCATCTATTATGTAATGCACCATATAATAATATTTCATACTTTATTCCTATATCAGGTCTACTCTCACTAAATTCTTCTTTTTGTAAATACTCTAACATATGTAGAACTTGGTTTTCTGTAAGCTCATTTTTTGCATAATTAAGTCCTATCCCCCCAACTGCACTTCTAATTGCTCTATGTCGGCAATACTGTACAAAATCATCCATTCCTATTTCTTTTGCTAAAGATTGTCTTGTAAGAAATGAATAAAATAGTCCATATTTTCTTTTTGCATTTATATTATTTGTTATAGAGTTATCATTATCACAATTATAAAAATAAAGTGGTTCATCTAAATATACTACACTTTGAACATTCTTAAAAACTAAGGGCATAATCATTAAATCTTCAAACTCAGTATTTTCAACGAGTCTTATAGAGTTCCAACAAGAAGATTTAAAAAATTTGTTACACAAATAATTAGGAATTTTATCTTCAATAATTGCCTTATATACCGTATCTCTATTTTTGAAAAAGCTGTGTTCCATATGATTTTCTATAATCTCATTCTTACGAACTGTTGAAACATTAAAAATGACAACATCTGATGAATTAATATTAGCTATGCACTTTTCAATTAGATTATAAGCTATAAAATCATCACCATCCACAAATGCTATATACTCACCCCGAGCAACTTGAATTCCTGAGTTTCTTGCAGCACTTACTCCTTGATTGATTGAATGATGAATAACTTCTATACGAGAATCTTTCGAAGCTATTTGATCGCATATTTCCCCTGTTTTATCAGGTGATGCATCATTTATAACTATAATCTGCAAGCTCTTATATGATTGTCCTAGTATACTTTCCAAGCATCTTTTGATATACTTTTCTACTTTATATGCTGGTATAACTATCGATACCAATGCTTGTTTCTCTCTCATAGACACCTCTTTAATCGTTTGTATTTTTGTTTTAATTTATAATTATTAATAATAAGTTTTATTTTTTCAACAATTCTATTATAGCTTAGAATACACCATTCAAATAGTGTTCCTCTACGAATACTTCCTTCACACCATTCCTTTGTAACTTTATTTACTGCTTTTATTTTCATGTAATCATATGTTAAATTTTGTTGTATATACTCATTTATTTGAGAATAATCTAATTCAAGTTCATTAACTATCCAAATAAACTCCTTATTATTTAAATTTGATAAATTATGCTTATTGGTATATAAGTCAATAATAGGAACATTTTCCCAAGGAAAAACTATCCAACTATACATAAACTCATTATTACATAAAATATGACAATATTCATACAGTTTTTTCTCTTCAAAAATTTCAACCTCAGAAATAGAAAAATCATTATCACTAAAATAAAACTTTAAAAAACTAGTATTTATAGGCTGATCAAAATCAATGATGATCTCTGTTTTTAGCTTTTTTATATGATATCCAGTAGATAAACAACTTTCTTTCAATGCTACCTCAACAGCTAAATCATCAGAAAATACCCCCGTAAATATACATTTACTAACTAAATCGTTTTTTTTGAAGTGAATATTCATTGATGGTTTTTTATCATTTCTATCTGGTGTCCACATATTAATTTTATAAAGTTCTACAAAAGACCGAAGTTCTGATGGATTAAACTTCAAAAAATCATTAAGGTACTTTACTTCACCACTAGATACATCAAATATTGCATGTAATGCTTTATTATCAGTTCTTTTCTCCCAAAATACTTGATCCCCATTAATAAGTAATTCTCCTCGACTATATGCTTTTTGTGAAATATGTGCCGCCATCGCGCAATATATTGGATTGTTTATAATCATTAAATCTCTGCACATATCTGTAACTGGTAAACGTACACGATGTTCCCACAGCAAACTAGGATTATCTAACTGTACATTATACTTTACTTTTGTTGATAATAAATGAATTTTAAAATAATCTCTTACCCCTTCATAACCTGTCGAATATGCAAACCCTTTAAAAACATTTCCATTCCAAATATTTTCTTTCAAAAGTTTAGCAATTACTTTCTCAACATAAATAGAACATAATCTATGATCGATATGCTTATCATAATCTGTTGCTACTATAGAGTCCGGCAAATATTTACAAATAACTTTTTCTATTGCAAGCATATAATTTCTTAATGTATAAGTTTTACCTTGACCTGTTGAACTAGAAAAAAAATCTTGAGAAATTTCATTTCCATAAGTGGTATTATTTCCTTTACGACTTATCACTATCTGTTCTGGATTACTAAACAACTCATTAGATATATTATCCGCAAACCCTAAAAATATTATATTCTCATAGGGTAGTCCTATAATTCTAGCCATATTATAAACTTCTTTTTGCCTTATATCAAAGGGATATTCATAATCTCCATTGGTTGTATACACCAAAATAACATCTAAGCCCTCATTAATTGCTCCTATTAACGCACTAGCAGCCATATTCATCTCATCATCTTGGTGTGGAACAATAAACATAACCTTTTCACCAAATAATTTACGATATTTAAAGCTTGTACTATATAAATTACTCATTTTTTCCCTTTCAAACATTTCATTATAGAAATATTTATTTTTGATGTTATACAATTATATTATAACAACGTAAAGCACCTATTAAACAGAGGGTTTTATTAGATTTCTAAGAATTGCGCCTGTCACTTCCATATAAGCCTGTTGTAATGCAACTATACCGTTTAAATTGTAATCATATACTGGCGTTCCATCTAAAATCTCTACACGTTGATCTTTAAAGAAACCAATATGACTATTACTTAGCCAATGATATGGAGTTACAATAAGCTCTTGTTGTTCAAACAAAGATGGGAATAAGCTTATGTATTCGTACTCTTTAGGTGCTATTAATTCCATAATAGTTGGCAGAATATTCATATGTGTTCCTATCCTTACACCATTTAATAAGTCTTTGTTAAAATCCTTATATGACATATAAAATGCTGTACTAATATCCTCCCGTAAAGTATGTACCCTATTGATGTCCTGAGACGGCATAGGTAACCTTCTCGTATGGTCACCTGTTACTATAACTAGACTATCTTTATAAGTTTCTTGAATATAACGCACAAATTGAGTTAAAGAGTCATCACAATACGCATATGTTCCAATATCGTTTATATATTTTTGCATATGTGTTGGTAAGATTTTATTAAACTTTTCCTTTTCAAAACCATACTTTTCAATTGGAATTGTATATGGCGCATGATTAGATGTAGTATAAATAAAATGGAACTCAAATGTGTCATGATCTTGTTCGCGTATTTTTTTCTGTATCCCCTCAAAAAATAGATGATCGTATACGCCCAACCAGGTATATGGTGTATCACTAGGTGTAATATCAAATCCTGAATACAATTTTTGAAAGCCATTAGCCTTAGCAAATAAACCTAAACTTGACCAGGATAAGGATCCTCCATACCACAATGAAGTTGTATATCCTAGCTTCGACATCTGTTGAGCCATTGATGTTGGTAATCGATGATTCCAAAAATAAAACATTTCATTCAACTCTAAATTGACATCATAAATACCATTTAACATTGAACTAATAGATGGCTGTGATATCAAACCTCCTGCCAAAAAATTATCAATGCTAATTGTACTACTTTGTTCACGAATGAGTCGCCCAGCATTAGCAATTGGGATATCTTTATATACGTTATCAAATGCGAACTGACTATAACTTTCTTCTACGATTAAAAATATCTTTTTAGGCTTTTTAATTCTTGGTCCAGTCGCTTTTCTGCGCAAAGAATTCCAAATCGTACCTACTAAATCATGTTCAACTTTAATCATAGGCTTTAAAATTTGAATAGACTCCGCATCACTATGTGCTAATATTTCTTGCGGTTTTGTCCGAATGGCTAGTTCAAAAGCAATTAAATCATCAATACAAGCTTTCGCAAAAAACATATCTCGCTTAACTACTTCAGGCACTGTGTCCCATTCAGGTTTATTACGATGCTTAAATGTACCACCGTAACGAAACCAATAATATACGATCACTGTGGCTATGGTAATTACTGTATTATAAACATAGTACATATACCCCGAATAAACTGTCGGTACTGCAATGGTACCTAATTCTAATATCCAACTAAGAAAACCGTACATCCCTATTGTATAAATAGGCAAAGATAATAAAATCCACCATCCATGATTTTGGTTAAAGAAGATATCTAACAAATTTCGTTTATCTGCATTTCTTCCTAATCGTAAATTCGAATTATATGTATCCTTGTAATGATAATAAAAAATTAACTTTCCTAAAAAAGCTATATATACTACAAGGAAATATAAAGTTCCCAAAATCGCTCTAATAGAATCACTATGCACGTGAATAGATTCAATCCCTATTGAAGGTAATGTTACTAGTAAAAATAAAAATAGTAATACATAGGCGTTAAAGTCCATGCCCCACCAAAACCCATAGTTGAAGCAAGAACACCATTTCTTTTCCTGCCCTTTATAAGTTTTATTAGGTGCAAAAAAGTAGATAAATAAAAATCTAAAGATAGCGCATACTATGGGACTTAACAGAAAAATCTTTATATCTTGTTGTAAGCCTTGTAAAATTAACAGTTCCATAATTCACCATAATATATTAAAAAAGTAATGTATAACTATCGACAATAAAGGTCCTGCCATACATCCTCCCTATTTCCTTAGGTCTGTACTATCAATATCCACTGAAATTCTATCACGAATATAGATTTAACTTAACAGCCATTTCCTATACCACTCCACCATCCCTTGTAAAGTCTCTTCCATGGTACACTCTGGTTTCCACCCTAATGCTTCCAGCTTACTGCTATCTATGGCATATCGCAAATCATGTCCCAATCGGTCTGGTACATAGGTAATTAATTCATAAGGTTTTCCCAACACGTCTAGAATTCGCTTCACTAAGTTGATATTAGGAATCTCTTCATCAGCCCCAACATTATAGACCTCTCCTACGGCACCTCTTTGTAGAATGAAATCAATAGCTCTACAATGGTCTAATACATGAATCCAATCTCGTACATTCAATCCATCGCCATAAACTGGCAACGGCGTATCCTGCAAAGCTCGTTGTATCATAAGGGGAATCAATTTTTCCGGATACTGATGCGTTCCATAATTATTAGAACATCTAGATATTGTCACTGGCAATCCGTAGGTTTTATGATAACTCAACACTAACAAATCAGAAGATGCTTTCGAAGCTGCATAAGGGCTAGTAGGCATTAATAGATTTTGTTCCGTAAATGGATTCCCTCCTTGCAGAGGTAATGTACCATACACTTCATCAGTAGATACATGATGAAACCGTTGTATGCCATGTCGTAAACAAGCATCTAATAAGATTCCTGTTCCAATAACATTCGTCTCTAAAAACACTTGTGGTCCTACAATACTTCGGTCTACATGGGTCTCCGCCGCAAAATGTACTACAATATCTGGCTTATAGGTAGCAAACAAAGTGTCTACAAAGTCAGTATCTCGAATATTTCCTTCCGCCATAGTGAACCGTGAATGATTTACGAAATCTGCTATATTGTTCTTATTTCCTGCATAGGTTAAGGCGTCTAAGCATATAAATGAATCGTTTGTATAGGTGTCCATCATATATCGTAAGAAATGGCTACCTATAAAGCCACATCCGCCCGTAACTAGGATTTTCATATGCCCTCCTATACAAAAGAAACTCGCTACATAAGTAGCGGGCACAGTAGTATGTTCTAAGACGATACAGTTTTACTACTTATTTTATAACATAAGTATATTACTATTATCAATGCAATTAAGATATTCAAGAGTTTATTTTATCCAAATTATTCTCAATGTAAATTAATAAATCAATTGCATTATTTATAATTTTTTCAAATACCTCTATATTTGATATCTCCCCTATTTGAAAAGTTTTAGCAATTTTATTATAATTTTCACCTTTTTTATGAGCAACACTTGAGGATCTTAATTCTTGTAAGTTCCTCAAAAATTTTATTTTATCTTCATAGTCTATCAGTTCATACTGACTAAATAGTGCCTTTAATTTTGAAATACTACCAGATAATTTTTCAGTTTCTGATGATAGCAACATTTCAACGCCTCTTACATTCACCGAATCTATAATCAATTTTACGAGAGCTAATATTTCTTGATCAAATTCAGCTTGTGATTCCAATAGTGGAATTCTAAGTGTCTTGAGTATATATTTATCATCGTTATGCAGTGTTAGAAATAATGGATAACCAAATTTTTCTTTAAATGTTTCATTCAACTTTTTATATTCATTTTGAAAAATAAAAACAGGAGATTCCGATGAACTAAACCTGCTTAAAAAATCTGATCTGAACTTTGATTCGCTAAGTCTTCCATCAATCGTAATATTGTAATTTTTCCAGTGCATCTGCTCTTTTTTCGAGAGATTTTTCCCTAAATCACCAAGATAAGCTGAAACGTATTCATTGCTTTCGTTGTCAATATATATTGACCATAATGTTCCACAGCATAATAACCCTGATTCAATAGAATACTTATCTGGATTATCATAATATTTTTTTAGTACCTCTCGTTTAAAAAATACTAGTGTAAGATAATTCGGTGATTCATTATGGTCCTCAAAACAGTTTGACAGCATTGAAGGATCAGATGTACAGAATATTTCATTTCCTTCTTCGTCAACACCAATAGCGTAGTCTTCATACTCCTTACTTTCAGTATACGGCCAATATTCACATTCTTGAATAGGACAGCCATTAATTACTATTTTTGCATAAAGTATTGAGAACGGATTACCGTAGTTCTCACAAAATGATAGCGTGTATATTTTATCATCCATCACTTCAGTATTAGAATATTTAAACAAGCTTTGATCGACGTTAGTTGCAAAATATCTGCTATCACAATGAACAAGCATAACCATATCCTTCACTGAAAGATATCTCTTTAAATATTTTCTATCTACAGTTACAAGCCCCTCTTCTATTCTTATTACAGTTTTTTCTTTTATCAAATCAACATATTCATTTTTTGCTCTATCAAAAAATAAGTTATTAAGCAATCTAAACTCTTCAACAATTTCAATTTCAGGTTCATTTTCGTTAACAAGCCCCTGATAATCTCTTTCGATAACAAAAGGTTCCATATTAAATTGGTTGTTGAAACGAGAATAAACAATTTCCGCATTATCAACAATTCCAAATTGAGTAAAACCGGGAATGACCCCTCCCCAATCATTTGTATTATCATTCTCTAATTGCATTTTAGCAATCTCTAACGGAAACAATCTGCATTGAAAATATGCATCCGTACCATATTTTTTTGTTCGACCATGAATTGGAATCATTACATTTCCATTGTTTGGAAATTTTTTTATGAAGTCCATCATTTCACTTTGATAAATTGAATTATCCATTAAATCACCTCATTCATTTATTATTTTATATTATGTAAGTGTCGAATTGACTGCTCAATATATCCTTCAACGATCTCTGTAGATTCTTTTAATTTTCTCTATAGTAGAGCCTTATCAATAAGCTTTAATGTATATTTCCACATTATTGTAGTTGAAGGTCTTCCACTAAGTGCAAATTCTACAAAGTCATTATCGTCTGTTGTACAAAAAATAATGCAGACACACCAAAGATATATGACACCCTACTCTACCGCATTTCCTCTCACGATCCGCCACACGCTAATGGTCCGTAATGCCTTGATATACTTCGCATATTCTTCTGGCATAGTTTGTCCTTGTTCATGGATACCACTAGCATCTACATACAAGCGATGATTAAAGCCCATTTTTGGTTGTGTAAATAGGCTCGGCATTAAGCTCATGTACGTATCGCCTTTACGGCCTATGAGTTCTGCCAAGGTAGGATTAATTTGTAAGGCACTGCCAAAGCTACTTTCACTTAACCAAGTAGGATTCACACCTTGTCCATAGACAATGAAAGGTATCGCCGAGAAAGTCGGAATATCTACTTGAGTAGCAAAGCTAAATCGCTCAGAATGGTCGCCTGTAATCAAGGTCAACATAGTAGGGTCCAATTTCTCTACGTCATGAATCATTTGCCCCATTGTCATATCTGCATACCAGAAATGGCCGATTTCATTTACCGTTTTGTCATCTTTTTTGATAGAGTCATCACCTTTGCCGATTACCTTTGACGCATCAAAACCAGCTTTTGCCAAATCTACCGAGTACGGAGGATGGTTAGAAGATGTCATGATGAAATGGAATACTTTTTCACCTGGTTGCTCATCTTTCACATAGTTCGTAATAGCTCGGAATAAATCTCCGTCTGGAGCGCCCCAAGCATTACCACCTTCATAAGGGAAGCTAGTCGCACCATGGAATTCATCAAAACCTTGTGCCAGTGCAAATCGTTCCACATCTTGCCAAGTCCCAAATCCACCATACCAGAACACAGTTTTATAGCCAAAATGTTTCATCATTTGCGCAATACCAGTACCGTATTTCGCTTTGTAGGACTGCCCTTCATAATTTGGGTATAGACCTGCATCGGCTAAGCCAGTAACATATCCATTAATGGCCGGCATAGTGCCTGTACCATGGGCTAGCATATACTTCGTGTGCATCGCTTTCGGTGAACTTTGAATTGCCTTACCCTCTTGCACAATGTAATTACCTAATTCTTCATAGTTTGGCAAGAAAGGCCACAAACCGTAGCTTTCACCTAATACAAAGATAACATTATTCGGCTGGGTTGGTAACTTTTCTTCTGTAATGGTCCTTGTAAATGCCTCATCGATGGTATTCGCCTTTGGATTACCTCCCACAGATTGGATGACATCTCTAAGCTCAGCCCCTGTGATGGTAATTTTCTTCGCTTGTTTGGACCGTTCATAAATGGTGGATACACGTTTCAACGCTTGCCCATCATCTAAAATTGCCTCATTTAATAGATTGGACTTCGTCCGCGCTGCATTTTCCCAATGGATGGAACCATTATAGGTGAAAGCCCCTCCAAATCGCAATCCAATACCCACAGCTACAACCAGCAGAATGGATCCTAGTGCTGTCGCAATTTGTTTTCCTTTACCTTGTATCTGCATCGCACAGGTACGGTTGGTGTAGACTTTCATAAATATATACACCATCACAGCACAGAATACAATGGCTAAGGGTAAGCGCCAAAGTAATCCATATTCAGAAATCCCTGTTTGCAATGTAGCACCAATGTCGTCATGAGCCCCGTTGATAATCATAGCATTAAAAGTAGCATGGAAAATCGTAAAATAAGGTATACGCAAGCAAAACAAGAATGTAAACACTGCCGTGCTAATACCGTAAATCCAGCGACGAATTTTCCAAGGAGAATACCATGTAAAACTGCCAAATATCCCAGGTATCGTAGAGAATACAAAACTAAGTAATACAATGGCTCCCGCAGTTTTTAAACTAATCCGAAATCCTAGCCATAAAGCTTCAAAGATATCACCGGCCCCCACTTCTCCTAGTTGATCTTGAAAGAGCCCGATAAAGGCAATCCTAAACACCATGAATAGTGCGGAGAACCAAAGTAATCCTTTTATATCTAACTGTAGTCCGCGCATCCAATTAGATAGCTTTGTATGTCTCATGAGTCTACTCCCCTTATTACAAATTGTATCGATATCTGTTGTAACAGAATATCGTCATCGTTCATCTATCATTACCTTTCATTATACTCCAAATTCCCGTAACAATCAAAAAATCGCATACCATGATGCATCATAGTATGCGATAGTTCTTATTGTCTTATGCTGTTCTGAAAGCCCCATGTTTCACAACAGGTTTACCTTCTCCTGTTTCACGTTGACGCAAGGTACGACGCTCTGCACTGCGAATGACTTGGGATAAATGTTTCACAAACAATTCTTGGATGTACGGATTTTCCCCTAAGCCTTCGTTCCAAATAGATACGCCATAGCCTTGTTGGCCTAGCAAGGTTGCAATGGAGTCCGAACGCTCGCCCCCTAAGTAGTCCATTAAGTGAGCTGAGCCGATTAACGCCAATGGCACCACCAACACCTCTTGATGATCTAAGCGTTCTAATAGTGTTAAGGCTTGTTTGAAATTAGGGAATCCATTAGCGGTAAATACTACTACATTCTGTCCTGCTCCATACAAGCATTTCAATTGTAACGCACTGTATTCTAATTGGTTTTGTCCATTCGCCATTAATAACACAGTTTTATTTAAAGCACGAATATTAATATGCTTGATGATGGCTTCTATCGTATCAGAGTAATCATCCGCATAATTCTTCACACCTAAGGAGTTCAACAATGGTTTACCCACCGTAGCACGCATGCCTCTATCATTGGCTTCTTTCATCACTTCTTTACGCATTTGTACATAACATTGGTCCCATACAAGGGCGAATGGCTGTACAAAAATATCTGTTACTCCTACACTTGCCAAGCTTTCAATAGCACCATGTAATGTATATACATGTGCATCATACTTTTCATTCCATTTATCTACTAATGCATCCGATAAAAACACACGACGTACTTCCACGCCAGGATACATTTCCGTAATCCGTCGTTCCATAGCTCCTACGGATGCCTCCACCGCATCTCCGTAGATAGAGCCGAAAGTTGCTAACACAATACCACGTTGATTCATATATGCCTCCATATTAATTCCTTGCTTGTTGGGTTACATAAACACACTTCTTAATACTTATGATACGTCACGTTTTGTATTATGTCAATGATAATTTTTCTCATTTGTTTGCATTGTTGAAAGGATACATAGTGGATTTGCTCAGTCACTTTCATCCATATACTTATTTAGAGCATATATTTCTGAAAGAGTTTACACAAATATATTGACAGTACCTATAAGACTAATTTTCCTATTGAATGAAGAGCCTGTATTACTCCATTCTCATTCTTCACTAATATCCTATAGCACTGAAAAGATCTGACAATAGATGTCATTATCTATTATCAGACCTTAACTAGTTAACGCACACTTATGATTGCGAAATAATCCGTGGTGCTGCGACCTTGAATACTTCACGCAACAATGGCAAGAACCGACCTTCAATCAATGTACGATTTCGCTCACTTTTCGTAATCAACCACAAGGCTGTCCCATTGTATTTGATAGAAATTAAACTGTTGATATATTGATCAAAATCGGATTGTCCCATTTTCTCACGTAATTCTAACAATAAAGAATGTAATGGCTCCCCTTGATACTCTGGACGTTCCAAAACTGGCGTAAACACTACTTCATACACAGAATCACTATATTGATTCGGACCTGCAGAACTTTGAAAATCCATGATAACCTCCTATGCAGTATATTGTAATATACCTTTTATATACAATCATTCAGATTCCTATGAATACTTACATACTAGTCATGCAATGTGTCTACGCGCCTTAAAGCGTCGTACATACTCTCGCATAAGTCGTGTATCTAACCCTCTATACAATCGCACTACGCCACGACGTATAGTTTTATTATAGATAGCAGTCAAAATCCATACGAGGATGAAAGCCCCTAGTATATCCCCAGGGTAATGGTTCCCTACAAATACACGAGAAATTCCTACTAAGATGGATCCATAGACCATCCAAGTACCTTGATTCCAACGATAAAATAAAATACCACAAGCGATGGCCATAGTTCCTACTGCATGATCACTTGGAAAACTAGCATCCGCGGCATGATTTAAAATTAAGATGGTATCTGGATGATCCACAAAAGGACGGTTTTCATAGAACATGGAGCCTAGGATGAAACTACCGATAAGACAAATCACCAATAGAACACCAGTGGCGAAGCTTTCACCACGAAGCTTAAAGCTGCCCGTACGGAAACCTTTCACATATAACCAAGCCAACATGAGTATATATAGGTACGGCACCAGTTTAGAAATCGATATCATCAATGCATCCGCTATCACACTGCGGTTGGCGAGACCATTGATGAGCGCGAACAACCAATCATTCATTATAACACCTTCCATTTCCTAACAAAGAGATAGTTTATGTCTTATTATATCACGTTTTCTCATCATCATGTAAGAAATATATGGTACCAAAATCCCATTATAAATAACATTGCACTCATGCCCTCGCTAAAAAATACATAACAAACACCTGATTAGAAATATAGACTAATGCGTTTTACATAGATAGACAAAAAGAACCCCCGAAGGAGTTCTTTTTATATGCAACTATCAAATTAGAATTTGTAGTTAAGTTCTGCACGATAGTATTCAGGTAAGTTAACAGTTTTATTATCTGCATCTCTTTCTTTGCTATTAAATGTAGCATAAGCAGAAAGACCTACGTTTTTAGCTACAGTGTAGTCAACAGTTGCCAAATAACCTCTGTAGTTTCTGTTTTGATCCATTAAGTTCCAAGTATTAGATACTACTGGAGATTCTTTTTTCAAGTTAAAGTATTGAACTTTTGCACCCCAAGTACCAACTTTAGCAATATCTGCTGCACCATAACCTACGCCTGCAGTCCAAGCTTCACCAGCTGCACCATGAGTTTCATGTTTAGCATATTCGCCACCAACCCAAACTTTTTTACCAAGTTTAAGGTCTAAGGATGTGCCATATACATTATTAAGACCTTTTTCATGAACATCAGCATAGAAACCTTTTACTGCTACTTTTCCAGTTGGCATATAGTTTAATTGATATACGGATACTTGAGCATTTGTTTTGCGATCGATTTTACCAAGATCTTGCGCATCGTTCGCTCCTTCTGGAAGATAAGTGCCACCTTGTAAGTAACCGAATGCAACAGATGCATTCAATTTATCTTTACCAGCTGTTGCTACTGCCCCTTCAAAAACATCATCATATACAAGACCATTACCTACAACTAAGTCTTGACGACCAGCAGTTGCAGTTACATATTTACCGAAGTTGTGTTGAACATATACACGATCTACAGATGCTTTTGTAGTATTGTCTTTATCATTTTGACCGAATTCTTTTTCTGTAGCTACACGAACTACTGCTTTAGTGCTGTCATTTACTGTAGCATCGAATTGTACACGAGCACGGTAATCGAATTTAGATTTGTAAGTTTCAGATTTATCATCATTTTCTACTTTTGCATTTTGGTAACGAAGACGAGCATCACCAGTGAATGCGAAGTTGCCTACTTTGTTTTCCAAAGTGGAAACACGAACGCCTAAGTTATTCAATTCAGTGGAGAATTCGTTAGCTAAACGGTTGATGATAGCATTTTGTTCAGCATCAGCACGTTCTTGACGAGCCATAGCTTTTGCCACCATTTGAGCCATTTCAAAACGAGTGATGTTGTGTTGGCCTTGGAAAGTGCCATCTGGGTAGCCGTTAACTACGCCTTGTGCTGCCAATTGAGCTACTGCTTGGTATGCCCAATCTTGTGGAGTTACGTCTGCGAATGGGTTTGCTGCGAATGCAGAAGTTACACCCAATACTGCTGTTGCAGCTAATACTGCTAAATGTTTTTTCATGATAATTACCTCTCAATGAAAATAAAATAATATACACCGTCTTCTAAACTTAGATAGAATAGATGATATCATTGCCCTACTTTTCAATGGAGTGTCCACGTTTCCTCACATAGTTGTAGTTACATTGCATCTTCTTTCTATATATGTTTATCTGACTTGTGATTATCATAACACAATTAGAAACAAAATTCAATACCCCATCATTATTTGACGGTGTCAAGTTTTTGTTGGAAAAATAATTGCCTTGCTTTAAAAGAGGGT
>CAURQH010000005.1:0-98970 GCA_963526885.1 uncultured Veillonella sp.
CCTGTAACAAGGTTAAGCCTTCTTTATGCAACTGCATAAGACCTTGTTCTACCCACTCTGTATTTTCTGTATCCAAAGCAGACGTCACCTCATCTAATAGCAACACTTCTGGAGCAAACAACAAACTGCGGATCAAGCAAATTCGTTGCATTTCACCACCTGATAACTCTGTATTCGACTTCTCTAACAACTGTAGATCCATATGAAACAAATCGAATAGGTCTTTGATTCTTGTTTCGTCAACAGCACGACCTCGCATGGTGAAAGGAAAGGCTAAATTACCCCACACCGTTTGTCCAAACAAGTAGGGTTGCTGGAAACAGTACGCCACCCTTTGTCGATACTCTGTCGGCACATAGCTTTCTATAGGCTTACCATGAAAGGAAATCGTACCTCCTGTTGGAGATATCAAGGAGCTAGCCAATTTTAGAATTGTACTTTTACCACTCCCCGAAGGACCTATCATAGTGATACTTTCACCTGCATCAACAGAGAAAGAAATATCTCGTAAAATCTGGTGTCCATGAACCTCCAAAGAAACAGCTTCAAAACGCAATAATGACATAGTATACGCTCGCTAATAAATTATAAATCGATAACTAGTTCCACTGGGCAATGGTCAGATCCAAAGATATCCGCATGAATCTTCGCCTCTTGAATTTTGTCTGCAATACTGCTAGATACTAGGAAGTAGTCAATTCTCCATCCTACGTTTCGTTCACGAGCTTTCCCCATGTAGGACCACCAGCTGTATGCATCAACCGCATCAGGATATAAATAACGGAATGTATCTGTAAATCCTGCAGCTAGGAGTTCCGTCATTTTTTCACGTTCTTCATCACTGAAACCAGCATTTTTACGGTTTGTTTTAGGGTTTTTCAAGTCGATTTCTTGGTGCGCAACATTCAAGTCACCACATAGGATGACTGGTTTTTTCGCATCTAATGCCAATAAATACTCACGAAATGCTACTTCCCATTCCATACGGTATTCTAAACGAGCCAATTCACGTTGGCTATTCGGTGTATAGCACGTAACTAAATAGAACTTCTCATATTCCGCCGTAATCACACGGCCTTCTTGGTCATGCTCTTCAATACCGATACCATTCACGACAGATAGCGGTTTTTCCTTTGTGAAAATAGCCGTACCGCTATAGCCTTTTTTCACCGCACTATTCCAATATTGTTCATGGTTCGGCAAAACCATTTCAATTTGCTCTGGTTGTAATTTTGTTTCTTGTAAGCAGAACATATCTGCATCTAATGCATTAAATGCATCCATAAATCCTTTCGTCATGGCTGCACGCAAGCCGTTGACATTCCAAGAGATTAATTTCACTTCTAGTACCTCGCTATGTCTCTTAACAAAAATATGTCTTAATTATATCACGTTTTTTCCATATGTGCTTTCCAAATATATCGGCTCATACTAAAACAGGGCAAATACGACATGCGCCGATTTGCCCCTTTGTGTTTTTAGTTATTATAAATGAATTTTTTCTTTCCACACCTGAATTTGTGCTATTTCTTCTGCAAGTACTTCTTTACCGATACGAATTTGACGTGTTACACACTCTGGTGCAGTACCACTATAGTTACTACGTCCCGCCACGCAAGCTTCGATGGTGATAGCATCCAAGATATCCGCTTCAAAGTGGTGTGAAATAGCTTTGAAATCTTCTACTAAAAGATCCAACAACACGCAGCCTTTCTCGATGCAATGTTGGACGGTTGCCCCTACGATGGCATGAGCTTCCCGGAATGGTACACCTTTTTTCGCCAAGTAGTCCGCCATATCTGTAGCGTTGGAAAAATCATCATCTAATACCGATTTCGTATGGTCTCCATTAACTTTCATATGACGCAACATATCCGCCGTAATAGAGATAGCAAAATGCAAAGTATCGATGGTATCAAACACGCCTTCTTTATCTTCTTGCATATCTTTATTGTACGTCATGGGTAGGCCTTTCATCGTGGTAAGAAGTCCCATCAAATGCCCGTAAATTCGACCTGTTTTACCACGTACGAGTTCGCATACATCTGGGTTTTTCTTCTGTGGCATAATGCTTGAACCAGTGCAATGGGCATCGTCTAATTCGATGAACCCAAATTCTGTGCTAGACCAAAGGATTAATTCTTCACTTAAACGGCTTAAATGCATCATCACTTTCGCCCCAAAGCTGAGGAATTCTAGCACATAGTCACGATCGCTGACAGCATCCATACTATTTTCATAGATGGCATCGAAATGCAACAATTCCTTTGTCATATTTTGATCGATAGGATAGGTCGTACCTGCCAAAGCCCCTGCCCCTAACGGCATCACATTGGCATGTTTAAAGATCAACGGCAAATTATCGAAATCACGGCTTATCATGGAGAAGTACGCCATCATGTGGTGACTAAATAACACGGGTTGCGCCCGTTGTAAGTGGGTATAACCAGGGATAATCACATCTTTGTATTTCTCTGCCACTTCTAAGAAGGCTTGTTGCAAGTTCACAAGCTCTTCCCCCATGTGCACTACGGCCTTACGGATATACATATGCAAGTCCACCGCCACTTGGTCATTACGGCTACGGCCTGTATGGAGACGCCCTCCGGCCTCACCGATGGCATCAGTTAAGCGTTTTTCGATATTCATATGAATGTCTTCTAATGCCACGGAAAACTCAAAGTCTCCTGCATCAATCTGCTTTTCAATAGCCTGTAGTCCTGCTACGATGGCGTCCTTATCTTCCTGAGGAATGATCTGTTGCTCTGCTAGCATCGTCGCATGAGCAATGCTGCCTGCCACATCTTCTTTATACATGCGGGAGTCAAAGGAAATAGAGGACGTAAAGTCCTCTACTGCCTTGTCCGTCCCTTTGGTAAAGCGTCCGCCCCAAAGTTTCGCCATTATTTTAAACCTGCTTTCTCTTTCATTAATGCATTGATTGTTAAAGGTAATCCGAATAAGTTGATGAACCCTTCTGCATCGGCTTGGTTATATACATCATCTTCTTCAAATGTTACAAATTCTTGGTTGTACAAGGAATATGGAGACGTAGAGCCTGCACTCATGATATTACCTTTGTACAATTTCAATGTCACTTGACCTGTTACTGTTTGTTGTGTGCTGTCCACGAAGGCTTGCAAGGCGCTCATCAATGGAGCAAACCACATGCCGTCATACACCAATTCTGCGTATTTATTAGCCACCAATTCTTTGTAATGGTATGTGGCTCTATCTAGGCAAAGGTATTCTAATTCTCTGTGTGCATACATGATGATCGCTCCGCCAGGATTTTCATAGACACCACGGGATTTCATGCCTACTAACCGATTTTCTACAATATCTACAATACCGATACCATTCGCCGCGCCGATTTCGTTCAAAGTTTGCAAGATGGTAAGTGGAGACATAGCTTGACCATTTACCGCTACTGGCACACCTTCTTTGAAATCGATAGTCACCATAGTTGGAGAATCTGGCGCTTCTTCTGGAGATTTGCTAACTAAATATACATCATTTTTAGGTGCATTCTTAGGATCTTCTAAGTCGCCCCCTTCATGAGATAAATGCCATACGTTTTGGTCCATGGAGTACGGATGTTTTTTAGTAGCCACTACTGGGATGTCATGTTTTGCTGCATATTCCATGCAATCTTCCCGAGATTTCAATTCCCATTCACGCCATGGAGCGATGATTTTTGTATTTGGTGAAAGTGCTTTGATTGTCAATTCAAAACGAACTTGGTCGTTCCCTTTACCTGTCGCACCATGAGCGATAGCATCTGCGCCTTCTTGTGCAGCAATTTCTACTAATTTTTTAGCGATTAATGGTCTTGCAAAGGAAGTACCTAACAAGTATTTACCTTCATATACTGCACCTGCTTTTACCACTGGCCAAATGTAGTCAGACACAAATTCTTCTTGCGCATCGATGATGTACGCTTTGGTAGCCCCAGATTTGATGGCTTTTTTCTCTACTGCATCATAATCTTCTGGTTGACCCAAGTTCACGCATACTGCGATAACTTCTGCGCCATAGTTTTCTTTCAACCAAGGAATGATAACAGATGTGTCCAAACCGCCGGAGTAGGCTAATACTACTTTGTTAATGTTGCTCATAATTGACCTCTTTCTTTGTGTAAATGACTGCTGTGCAGCACTTGTTTCTATCTTATGAATGTATTATACAACTATATGTATAATAATGCAAGTATTTTTTATAAAAATTCTTTTATATACATTTTTATTCTATCTTATGCTATTTTATAGGCAATACCTATAACCTGTGACCACATCATTCTTCTATGACTACATCATACTTTCCTCTAATATACATTACCAAATAAACGCACTCTACTCAAGTTTAGTCAGATGTTCCAATATTCTTACACATAGTTAATAGCAAACAAACCTTTCTCCTGTTATACTCCATCCCCCCTATTGTTGATACCCCCTAGATGTGATATGATGAACCCATGAAAACACTTTTTAAACTGATTCTCGTGCTAGTTCTAGCAGCTGGAGGTCTCTATTGGTTCGCTGGATATACACCAGGGGATGCTAATACCGCCACCCAACATGTAGCACAGACAACGAAAGAACAGAATATCGAGCAAGGGGAAGATCAGCTTTCTAGAATCGACCGCATCAAACGTCTCTTTCATTTCAAAGAAGCTGTAGAGGAGGCTATGGATAAACGGGTGCCACCAGAGCATCGCGTTCGCAGCGAAGACATTAGCCCTATTGTAAAACAAGCTTTAGTGGCTACGGAAGATAAACGTTTCTATGAGCATGGCGCTGTCGATTTCTTTAGCATTGGTCGTGCCTTGTATACCAATACCATAGCCGGACAAACGGTAGAAGGCGGTAGTACCATTACCCAACAATTGGTGAAAAATTTATTCTTATCCTCCAAGCGCATCATGTCTCGTAAGGTGGAAGAAGTATTTCTTGCTTATTTGATGGAACATTATTACAGTAAAGATGAAATCATCACCATGTATCTAAATACCATTTATTATGGTACCGATTACTATGGCATTAAATCCGCCTCTGAAGGATACTTCAACACAGATCCGAAGGATCTTAACTTAAGTCAAGCTGCTGTGCTCGCAGGCATTCCACAGGCGCCGTCCTACTTTAACCCAGTGAGTAATCTGGATGCGACGAAACAACGGCAACGGACCGTGCTTACCTTAATGGCACAACAAGGGATTATCTCCTATGCTGATATTGATAAGGCTTATTATAAGCGACTTGATGCTCCAGCTAAAATCCCCAACAATAAATTATAAATCAGAAAGGAGTTCACCATTGTTTCCAAAAAAAATTCTTACTCCAAAAGTACCACCATTAAAAATCCAAGGAATAAAGACAAAGTTACTTCCATTTATTGCTAGTTCAATAAAATGGGATGGTAACGGTATATATTTTGAACCATTCATGGGATCTGGCGTAGTTGGATTTAATCTGGCTCCAGAGAATGCCATTTTCAGTGATACAAATCCATATATCATACAATTTTATAAAGATATACAAAATAATACTATTACACCTTCTATTGTTAGAGACTTTCTTGAAAACGAATCTATAAAGCTTGCTTCTACTCCAGCAGATAAAGCCTCCTATTACTATGAGGTTAGAAATCGTTTTAATCTACACCATAATTCATTAGACTTCCTTTTCCTACAACGAGCAAACTTTAATGGTATGATGCGTTTTAATAGCAAAGGGGAATATAATGTTCCTTTCGGACGAAAACCAGAACGTTTTAAAAAGGCCCTTATCACAAAAATTGTAAATCAAGTGTCTTGGGCTCAAACACTTATAACTAGTAAAAATTGGCAATTCATTTGTATGCCATTTGAGAAAGCCTTCGATATGATGGATGAAAACGATTTTGTGTATCTAGATCCTCCATATATTGACCGTTATGATGGCTATTATGATACATGGAGCAATGACTCTGCACTCTTATTAGCTAATCTTACTCAAAATGGAAAAGCTGGATATGCATTCAGCATGTGGTATGAAAATCAATATAGAAAAAATACACATTTGAATATATGGACTCATGGAAACTTATTTACAACAAATCATTTTTATCACTTAGGTGCTAAGGAGCATAATCGTAATACTATGATTGAAGCATTAATTATCAGTCCACATAATGCTGTCTCATGTTTCTCTAAGTAAACAAAACTATCTTTAAAATAATAGAATCAAAATAACCGCTGAAATCATATCATTGATTCCAGCGGCTTTACTTTATATTAATATCATTTTAACCTTTTTCGAATTTTTCTTTATACCACAATTTATATTTTTCATATTGATTTCGTAATAGCTTAGCTCTTTCCTTATCAGCTTTTGCCACCCAAGAAATATATCCATCCAAATCATCGTATAACGAATCTTTTACTTTCTTGCTATCTTTATATTTAGGATGATTCTTCCAATACTCATGATATATTTCCTCTCCTAACATAGCAAATGGTCCAGCACCATATATAAATGGCTCTAATGTATTTGCTTTTATTGTACCTATATTATCAGTATTACCGCTTCCCTTTTTGTCTCCACAAATCCTAAACTTTTCTTGAACAAATACATCAATGTCTCTATATGCAGGAACCGCTTTATCAATATCTATAAAATTAATTATTTCTTTTGTATATTTTTCTTCTCTTGTATACAGAATTCCCAATATATAATGCTTAACATAGTCTGAATATTTACCTTCTATATTTTTTGTATTATTCCTAAGAAAACTTGTAAAACTTCCACCCGTATAGAAAAACTTACTATCACCTCGACGGTATGTAGTTTTTATATCAATAGCAATACGTTTTCCATCCCTTTTTATAAAATAAAAGTCAGGATAAACATTTTGTTTAGTAGCCTCGCACAAAACAAATCCTAGCTCTTCAGCAGTTTTATGCAATGCTTCAAACACTAGAACTTCAAAAACCCGCCCTACAATCTTTGAATCACTACCGAATTGATATATATCCCCTTGCTTATTTATAAACCCTACTATATTCCAAACTTTCTTATCATCTGGCAAATATTTATAAATTGTTTCAATAATACGATCATTATAAATTTCAATAAGCTCTTCCAATATTCTCCCTCACTTCCTATTCTTTATCATAGTATTCTCTAAATTCATTCTATTTCCCTAAGTTCCCTACTGGCACATAAATGCTACCACTAGACATAGGCGCAATAGTACCTTGGTCGTAAATCAATACGATATCATGATTTTCACGGGCAAAGAAACTATTTGGCTTACCTGCTGTGGCATCCGCATAGATAGCTTTCTTACCTTCTTTCGGTAATCGTTGTAATCCTGCTGTAATCGTTTCTTGTGGTAGTCCACCAAAATCACTTAAGGACAAGCTACGACCCGTAGTGGTATTAAAAGTAAATCCTTTTTCCACATTCACTCCATGAGATGCATTGTCCTCAATGGTATAGGATGTGATGGTAACAGAGAAAATACCATTTCCATCCGCTTTGATGTCATAACTCATGTATAGATTTTGCTTTTCTCCATCTACTGCTTTTTCATTTGTCTTATGCACTTGCTTGCGAAGTTTTTCTACATAGTCCGTGATAGTCTTATTGATTGCTTTTGTTACATAAGGGCTTACCGATTGCACTCGTGGATATGTTAAGTCCATGTGGTTTTCTTTTACCGTTTCTGGTTTGACTGTTACTTGCAAACGATCTGTAAACGCTTTTGCTGCTGGTGCAACGATTTGTTTTTTATCTTGTCTAGCTTTCATCGTTTCCTCGCGGATGATGCGATTAGTTTCTGGCGATGCCGTTGTAGAGATACGTTCACCTACCGCAATGGGTGTTTCTTTCACCACCGTAATATCTGCTGCCTGCAATGCTATTGGTAAACAAGCGGCCATGAGTACCGCACCAAATATTTTTCTTCTCATAGTTTGTCTCCTTATCACATAGGGTATAGTTATATCTCTATTATATACATCAACTACATGAACCGTATATGAAAATTTTTAATATACTTTTCCAAATAGACGTATGTATACAAAATTTACTATATTTTTTATTGAAAGTCCTTGAGAATACTGATACAATGAGTAAGATAGTAGTGTATTTTAAGGAGGTATAACTATGAAGCATGATTTTATGAGTCATGATATTAGCTTACCGGAATTAACAGTCAGAGGGATGTTACTAGGTGCGATTATTACATTAATCTTCACTGCCTCTAACGTATACCTAGGATTGAAAGTAGGTTTGACATTCTCATCCTCCATTCCGGCTGCCGTAATATCTATGGCAATCTTACGCTTCTTCAAGGATTCCAACGTTCTTGAAAACAACATGGTACAAACGCAAGCATCTGCTGCTGGTACCTTATCTGCAGTCATCTTCGTATTGCCAGGTCTATTGATGATCGGTTATTGGCAAAACTTTGACTTATTGGAAACATTATTATTATGTGCCTGCGGTGGCTGTCTTGGGGTATTATTTACCATTCCATTACGTCGCGCTATGGTTATGAATAGTGACTTACCATATCCAGAAGGTCGCGCTGCTGCTGAAATTTTGAAAGTAGGTTCTACTGTTCCGGGAGAAACTACAAAACAATCCGGTGGCATGAAAGAAATCGTATCCGGTGGTGCATTAGCTGGTATCATCAGCTTTGTCACACAAGGTTTCCGCGTATTTGGCGAATCTAAATCTTTCTGGTTCCCTGTTGGAGCTGGAGCTACACAAATTCCATTTGGTTTCTCCTCTGCTTTATTAGGTGCCGGTTTCTTAATTGGTATTGCCAGTGGTATCGCTATCTTAATCGGTATGATTATTGCTTGGGGTGGTTTCGTACCATACTTAACCAACCATCTTCCAAATCCAGATAACTTGGAAGCGATCAAATTCTCTAACACTGTATGGAAAACTAAAGTTCGTTTCATCGGTGCTGGTACAATTGGTGTGGCTGCCATCTGGACATTATTGACATTGATCAAACCAATTATTGAAGGTATCAAATTATCTATTAAATCCATGACGGCTAGCGCAGAATATCGCGATACACACCGTATGGATACAGATATGAGACCATCTACTATCGCTATCGTATTTGCATTAATTATTATTGGCTTAATCATTTGCTTCTACTCTTTCGTATCTGCTCTTCCAATGTCTGCAGGTCTTGCTTGGACACTTGTGATCGCAGGTATCGTAGTGGCATTATTAATCGGTTTCTTCGTAGCTGCTGCTTGTGGTTACATGGCGGGCTTAATTGGTACTTCTGCAAGTCCAATTTCTGGTATCGGTATCATCGGTATCATCGTGTCTTCCTTGGTAGTGCTTACTATCGCATCTGCGAATAACTTATTAGCTACACCAGAAGGCGTAAAATTCTCTACTGCCTTGGCGATTTTCATGACTTCCGTGGTTATCTCCATTGCAGCAATTTCCAACGATAACTTACAAGACTTAAAAACTGGTCAATTAGTAGGTGCTACACCTTGGAAACAACAGGTAGCTCTATTAATCGGTTCCTTAGCTGGTGCCGTAGCGATCGCTCCAGTACTTGACTTGTTATACCATGCTTACGGTTTCACAGGCGCTATGCCTCGTGAAGGAATGGATCCTGCCCAAGCATTATCCGCTCCACAAGCTACATTAATGCGTCAAATTGCAGAAGGTATTTTCAATGCTAATATGGATTGGACCTACATCTTCTACGGTATCCTTGTTGGTATTGCCGCTATCGTTGTTAACTTGATTTTAAAATCTACAACAAAATCCTTAACATTACCACCATTGGCAATTGGTATGGGTATCTACTTACCTCCAACTTTGGAAATGCCTCTTGTAATGGGTGCCATCATCGGTTACTTCGTAAATCGTTACATCACAAAACGTGCGAAAGAACGAGCTGGTGCGTATGCAAATGCTGACGTAGAACAATCTAACCGCCGTGGCGTATTATTCGCTTCTGGTTTGATCGTTGGTGAAAGTATCATCGGTGTTATCATTGCTGGTATCATCGCATTCTCCGTAAGTACAGGTGGTAGCGAAGCTCCACTTCAATTAGCGTTCACTGAAGCAAAATCTTACGGTGATACAGCTGAATGGCTAGGCTTTGCAGCATACATCTTCGTTGCACTTTGCTTAATTCGCATCGTTATTGCTTCTAAATTCAACAAAGCTGAAGCGGAAGCAATCGAAAACATGAACAAATAAAACACTACACATATCACAATAGAGGCTGTAACCATTTGGTTGCAGCCTTTTTATTTCGCTAAAGAAATACATAAATAACAAAGGACTGAAGTAAATTCTAATGCATCATTTTACTTCAGTCCTTATTTATCTATAGTATGCTAACCTATACAATGCTGCCATTATGCATTCTTTCTAGCATACACAATGCTACTATTATGCATTGCTTCTACCATATTTATAAATCCATACAAGTCCATAGATACATCCGATGACAGTGGCAATCATACCACCAATGGATACATCCCAAAGGAATGCCAACGCCACACCGATGGTAGTAGCGATAGTAGATACTACCATACTAATGAATAGCATGGCTTTCACAGAGCGCGCTAGCATAAATGCCGTTGCCGGTGGACCAATCATACAGCCCGTTACCAAGATAGCCCCTACCGTTTGAAAGGAGGCTACCGTCGTCAAGGACGTCAAGGTCATGAGTCCATAGGACACTGCCATAGGCATCGCTTGATATACCTTAGCACACACAGGATCAAAGGTAGTAAGGATTAATTCTTTCTTAAAGAGTATAATGCAAACCGCATTGATGAGGCACACCAAGATGGCAATCCATAACAACATAGGTCCTAGGTCATAGGCATCTACGGTGAAGCGTTGGAATGTAGCAAATGCTAAATCACCTAATATCGCCGTATCCACGTCTAAATGGACATGTTTACCAAACAAGGTAACTAAAACAATGGCTAGGGCGAATAAAAAGGGGAATACTACACCAATCGCGGCATCTGGTCGAATGTAGCGACGTCGTTGCATCCATTCTACAGCATATACTGTACCAACACCCATAGCAGTAGCTCCAATAATGAGCCAAGGAGAGTTTAAATCTTTCGTTACCAAAAAGGCTAATACAATGCCTAAAAAGACAGTATGCGTAATGGCATCCACCATCATAGATAAACGGCGTAGCACCAAGAATGTCCCTATGAGGCTACAGCTGACACCCGTTACGGTGGCAATACCCCAAATTTCTAATATATGACTCATCCTAAACACCTCCTCATGAGGCGTTTACCATTAGCCAAAACTAAACTTAACAAAATCATACCAGTCATCACAATGATAATCATAGGTCCCGTAGGAAGGTTGCCCCACAATGCACTCACAAATGTGCCCATAAATGCCACTACACTACCACTAATAGCTGCAATGATCACTAGAGTACGTAAGGAGTGTGTCCATTGGCGACCAATCATGGCTGGACCAATTAATAAGGAACTAATTAATATAACCCCTACGGTCCGAATGCCAATGACAATAGTCACCACCAATGCGGCACGGTAAAAAAAGCGTACCTTTGACACAGGAACACCCATCAACTGTGCCTCAATAGGGTCAAATACGGTAAGACTCAATTCTTTCCAAAGTACAATAACCCCACCTACAATGCAGGTGCCACAAATGGCCATTACCCAAATATCACTTTGCATCATGGTTACAGCTTGTCCAAAAATAAACGTATTCAGACCTGCTTGTCCAGCATTTTCCATGGACTGTACACGAGTCAACAAGACCGTACCAAATCCAAAGAATGCCGCTAAAATCGTAGCTAATGCAGCATCAAAACGAACACCTTTTTGAGATGTTTTATGCATAATCCATTCTGATAAACAGGCCGTGCATATGGCACCTAGCAATAGCACAGTAGTGTCTTTTACACCTGTTAGCAGAAAGCCTGCCACCACTCCCGGTAGTGTGGAATGGGCTACCCCATCACCTAGTAAACTTTCTTGGCGCAACACCGCAAAGGTCCCTATGACACCACACACCAAGCCTAACATCACCGTTCCCAGCGCTACGATTTGAAATGTATATTGTTGTAATAATTCCATGGTGCCTCCTAGTATGAATATGTCTCATCTAGGATATGGGAGCCTACTATATCTCGAACTGGCCCCATGCCCACCAATCTGCGATTCACGCAGAGAACTTGATCAAAATACGATTCTAAAGTCTGTAAATTATGATGTACAATGAGCAGTGTTTTGCCTGCTGATTGCATTTCTTTCATAATCTTCACCAACACAGATTCCGTAGTCTTATCAATGCCTTTAAAAGGTTCGTCCAGCAAGTATACCTCTTGGTCTTCCACCAAGGCACGGGCTAGGAATACACGCTGTTGCTGTCCTCCTGACAATTGTGAGATAGACCGTTCTGCATAATCTAACATACCTACCGTCTGTAAGGCTTTTGTTGCCTCGTCTCTTTCACGTTTCCCTGGTCGTCTAAACCATCCCAGTCTGCGGTAGGTGCCCATCAATACCACCTCGAACACAGTGATGGGATAATCCCAATCTACTGTTGAAGTTTGTGGTACGTAGGCAATATGGTTATAAATACTATTCGTTTTCGCTCCTCCATAAGCAGAAACTGTTTTAGTATCTAATGTTAAATCAATCGTTCCTTCTACTAATGGTACCAACCCTAATATACCTTTTACCAAGGTCGATTTACCAGCACCATTAGGACCAACTATGGCCGTCATCGTTCCTTTTTCAATCTGAAAGGATACATCTTTCAGCACTACTGTATCATCATAAGCTACTGAAAGATGATCTACTTTCAAAATACACTTGCTGTCACTCATCATTTAAGAGCGCCCACAATGGTATCGATATTTGCTTTTACCATGCCAATATAAGTACCACCTTCTGTGTTAGGAGAACCTAAAGAGTCGGAGTATAATTCGCCGCCGATAGCCACGTCCCAACCTTTAGCTTTACATGCTTCTTGTACAGCTTCGATTGTTTTATGAGGAACAGATGATTCTACGAAAATAGCTTTGATTTTATGGTCTACAATAAATTGTACTAAGTCGTTCATATCTTTTGTACCTGCTTCAGTAGCTGTGCTCACACCTTGCAAGCCTTTCACTTCAAAGCCATAAGCACGAGCAAAGTAATGGAATGCATCATGAGCAGTGACTAGTACACGAGATTGCTCAGGAATTTCTTTCGTTCTATCTTTAATATATTGATCTGCTGCATCTAATTCTTTCATGTATGCTTCGTAATTAGCAACATAATCTTTTTCATGTTTAGGATCTTTCGCTACCAATGTATCTTTTACTACTTTCGCAGCTAGTTTCCAGTTTTGTACATCAAACCAAATATGAGGGTCTTTTGCATCTGGTCCTTCTTCTTCAAAAGCTAATAAAGTAGATGGATCCATATCTTTCGATACTTCTACTACAGTTTTATTAGATTTCTTCAATTCTTGGAATACTTGACCCATTTTACCTTCCAAATGGATACCATTTAAGAAAATAACATCACCTTTTTGTAATGTAGATACATCACCAGCACTAGCTTGGTACAAATGTGGGTCTACCCCAGCACCCATCAAACCTTGTACTGTTACATGGTTACCACCAATTTTTTGCACTAAATCTGTAATCATTGTTGTTGTAGTTACCACTTGTAATGGTTTATCTTCTTGAACCGTATCTGCTTGCTTTCCACAACCTGCAATGGCCATAATACAAACGGCAAAAACAATGAACAATCGCCAAAACTTAAATTCTTTCATGGTCTTTCCTCCTTTACTAAACATGTGGGATGTCCCGTACTATCCCTAAATTAAAAATTCCATGAGTCTTACTTAGCTATACTATACCACAAATGATAGCATTTCTCAATATAATTTTTTAATTATGTGTTTCAAAGGATAAAAGAATTGGCTATTACCATTATTATCATTTATACTAATGATGTCGTTTATTTAGGTGTAAATATATTATTTTCAACTTTTTTACCGCATCTAAATTTCTATAATATGAGTGACAAGCTTGTATAGGTGTGATATACTATGGATATAAACGTTGATTAAGTCCATCGGGACAACGAACCCCCACAGTTCCAGCTGTGGGGGTTCTGCTTTTTATAAAATAGTAAATACCGTCACTTCTCTAGCACAATCCAACCGCACTGGGAACCAATGTCCCGACCCTCGGCTTACATAGGCAAATAGACCTTCTTCTTCGTATAGTCCTTTCCAATACGGCTTGTACACGGGCACTAAATTCATCCCCCATAGGTTGATTTGTCCTCCATGGGTATGTCCAGACAAGGTCAGCGGAATATGCCGGCGAAAGGCTTCAGGAATATAATTCGGATGGTGGGCCAATAAAACAGGATATGCATTATCAGGTATGCCTTTCATGGCTTTATCTAACAAGCGTACGTTTTCCGCCTGCACATCATCTTTAAAGTGGTAATCCATGCCCACTAGGTACACAGGGCGAGGTCCACCTAATATCTGTTGATGGCTGTTGCGGTACATGTGCATGTTGGTTTGGCTCAGCCGCTTCCAAACACGCTCCACATCAACGCGATATTCGTGGTTTCCTAAAATATAATCAATGCCATCCGGAAAATCTTTCACACGGCTATCTAAATAATCCGCCACTTCATCAAGGTATCCCAAATCATCGATTAAGTCTCCAGTGATAACCAAACGATTCGGATGTTCACTGGCAATGGCATCTACCATTTCTTTCAACTTGTCCATACCGATGAATGGCCCTAAATGAATATCGCTGAGCTGTCCAATTTTATATCCTTTTAGCACCTCTGGTCTATCTTTCAAAGCTAATTGTATCTTACGTAATTGCAGTTCACTATTCCCCTGAAAGGCCGCCACTGATCCTGTCACACCTACTATAGCAGGCACCACTACAGCAGTACGTTTAAAGAAGTTCCTACGCCCTATATGCAGAGGATCATCTTCATTCACAGTTTTATTGGCTAGGTGTAACACTCCATAAAATATCCCAAATACAGCTAATATAAGACATGTAGCAACCAGTGCCACTACTAATCCATTTAGCTCTAGTAGCACAGGTCGCACTAAGTTTGGTAGGGTTTCACCATGGATACCATACATAATTCGTTGCAATAGAATCGTACCTATGGCAAGGGCCAATCCCAGTCCGCATCCGTAGATACAACCTTTTCGTTTACTCAGTCCTCTAAATAGTGCTATCAAATATCCTGTCATAGCTCCAAACAAAGCCATTCCAAACACTAGGATTCCTATTAATATATATATTCTCATCTATATCACTCCTCGGTATAGATTAACAAAGATCAATGAACTTGCCATGAGGACCCGCCCAAGGTAACACGTGAAAGGCTTCTTTACGGCAGAGAATCCAATCGTCCTTCAAAGGGATAATCTGACCTTGTATTACCGCTTGTTGCACCGCTCCATCACCTTCTAATACTATCGTATTCGCCAAATCTATTGCCACCTCTGTAGCTGCCCCTCGATAGCCTTTCATAGTCCATTTGCGATGACTAAAGATATGAGTCACTTCTTTTACCATAGGCCGATTCATAGTTACAGCAACCCCAATGGATGCTAGTAACTCAATTAGCTCTACTTTGCGACTCTCTGCTGTGCCACCTTCTACACTTGGAAATTCCCACATACCTTGGAGCAAGCCTTCCTTCGGTCTCCGATGGAGCACATAATAGCCCTCTAGTGTTTGGATAATCCCCACGTAGAGCTGTACTACTTGTACCTTTGTTTTCTTAATCCGTATAGGCAATACTTGCTCTGTTCCTGCTGATTTTGCTTCACAATCTTGCACTAATGGGCAAGATTCACAGCGTGGTGCTTTAGGAATACAGATAGATGCGCCGAAGTCCATGAGGGCTTCGTTGAAATCTCCCGGTCGATCGTAAGGCATAGTCTCTTCTACCAAAGCAGTAATCGTTTTTTTAGCTACCGTACCCAAAATATCTTCGTGGATATTATACAGACGAGCGTATACTCGAAGCACATTCCCATCTACGGCAGGTTCACGAAGATTATACGCAATGGAAAGCACTGCCCCTGCTGTATACGAGCCTACGCCTTTTAAAGATTCCATTTCTTTTCGTGTTCGCGGTACTTGTCCCCCATAGGTTTCTACTACTTCTTTCACACCTTGGTGCAAGTTACGAGCCCTAGAATAATATCCTAGACCTTGCCAAGCTCGTACTACTGTATCTTCTTCGGCACTAGCTAAACTTTCTAAGGTGGGAAATTGCAACACCCAGTTTTCAAAATAGGGGCGCATGGCCTCAATTCTTGTTTGTTGAGACATCACTTCCGACACCCAAATACGATAGGGATCTTTACTTTCACGCCAAGGCAAGTCACGTTTATGCACATCGTACCACTCTAATAAATGCTGTGTCCATGCCACTTGGCTTTGTTGTTCTACTTGTTTCACTTCATCCCCTCATATATCCAAGCTGTCACACGGTCCACATCATCACTCTCTAGGATGTCTTCTACAGCCATGAACTGCATGGATTCTATCGTACTATTGTCTTCTTTGAAAGTAATGATACCTTTCAATTTCTCGCCATTCCAAATCCGAGGGATCCACTCTTCATCACCAGCCCACATATGGTCAAAGGGAGTATTTTCCAGCGTGAACCAATAAGGCTCCATCTCTTCCGATTCCAAAGGAATACCTTGAAACTGTTCTACTATATATACATAACTAATATGGCTCAACTCCGGTGAGTAAGGGAACTGAAAGTCCAATAAAGCCACAGCCTGCAAGTCTTCTTCCTTCACTAGCAAAGAGACTTCCTCGAATACTTCTCGCACGGCGCAAGCACGGAAGCTTTCACCATCCTCAATTTTACCACCGAATCCATTATAATAACCGGCGCCAAAGCCACGTTTTTTACGTCCTAATAAAAATAAATTCTCCCGTTTGGGAAAGCATAATGTTGTAGGTCTCATAGTTCCTCCTATTCTTTTTTTATTATATCATGTTTCACACTTTCATAAACCTCGTCCCCTATGATACTATAGTACTAGTGAGGTGAACTATGAAAGAACCATTAATTTTTGATATTGCTCTGGGACAAACAAAGCCCGATAGCATGCACAATCGCGACGGGCACTGCCCATTTTGCGAACCCTCGCAATTAACCGATATACTAGATACATCTGGGTCCATCATTTGGCTCATGAATAAATATCCTGTGTTGGAACACACATGGCCTACTGTTATTATTGAAACGTCACCACATGTGCATACGGAATATTCTAAATTACCCTTTTCAGAAGCAGTCCATATTTTAGAATTTGGTCGAACCAAATGGGAAGAGGTAAAAGCCAACCCTCGTTTTACGTCGGTCTTATTCTTTAAAAACTATGGCCCTATGTCTGGTGGATCCATCTATCATCCTCATAGCCAAATCATCGGCCTAGAGAACTATGATTACCGCGAAGATATTCACAAAGAACATTTTGATGGATGGCTCATCCATGAAGAGGATGGTCTGCGTATGACCTTATCCAATCGTCCTATCCATGGATTCTTTGAATTTAATATGCAATTTGATCCACAATTAGACACACCTATACTAGCCAACTACTTACAACGCACTTTACGGTACGTATTAGAAGGCTTCTCTAAATATGCAAAATCTTATAATCTATTTTTTTACGATATTAATGACGGATTTCACTATCTTAAAATCGTGCCACGCTATATAACATCACCACTTGTCATCGGCTATGGGATTCCTCAAGTATGCCATGAAACACGTGCCTTAGAGGTCATCCGTCATATACAACCATATTTACACAATTCTTTGGAGGTTTAATGAAAGTTTTTGCCATTGGCGATTTACACCTATCTGGGCAACCACCAACAAAACCTATGACCATATTTGGTCCACACTGGGATAACCACTGGGAACGTATCCAAGCACACTGGCGAGAACATATAAAGCCTGATGACCTAGTCTTTTTAGTAGGTGATATGTCTTGGGCTATGCGCCTTAGGGATGCCCAGGTCGACCTAGACGCTATCTCTGATTTACCAGGCAACAAGTTTATGATTCGTGGCAATCACGATTATTGGTGGACAAGCCTACAAAAAATGAATACTCTTATGGAAGGGCGCATCACTTTCTTGCAAGGCAGAGGACTATACCACAATGGCATCGCCTTCGGTGGTACAAAAGGGTATATCTATCCCCAAGATCCTTTCTTTAAAGAAGAAGAGGACCGCCACATCTACGAGCGAGAATTAATGCGTACCAAAGCCGCTCTCGACGCTATGGAAGCTGCCATTACTGAAAGTGGTGATGACCCCTCACAGGTAACACGCATACTTTTGCTGCACTATCCGCCAACCTTAGAAAACCATGCCAATGGATTTACAGACCTATTAGAAGAGTACCATGTAAATCACTGCGTATTCGGTCATTTACACGACAAAGCATCATTTCAAAAAGTGCCATCCCATTGGGGGCACACACAATTACACTTAGTCTCAGCAGATGCTGCTAATTTTATGATGAAGGAGATACCATGAGCCGTATCCACAAAGAACACTTACAAGCAGGGTACATCTTTGGTGACCCTCATAACTCAGAATACCTATACCTACCAGCCGGCGAAGTTGGCTCTATCGACCCTCGATGCATCTTTGAGCAAGGTCCTATAAAAGAAGACCTAACCCTAGACGAAGCGTGCCGAATCATTGACCGATACACATTAAAACCATGTAAACACCCAAGCCTAGGGAAACGCTCATTTTAAGGTACCATCTACCTATATTGGTTGTACTATGCTTTGACAAATTCATTTATGTATATACTATGACAATATTATATATCATTCATAATAGAGTACCACCTATAATAAAATAAGTAGCCTTACGTAACAAACTATGTTATACTAGACATAATGAAAGAAGAGCCATCAACGTGTCTTAGGCGTTAGGCTCATCTCAAAGAATACAAACAGTGATGAAGCCTAACGTGTTAAGGTGGCTAGACCTTATGCGCTAGGCTTTTCACTTACATATTTAAGTAAGTTAAAAATGCTATAACTAACATTCCAAATTGTATTAGTAAACTAAAAAATTCGAATGGTGTCATAGTATCACCTCCTCCCATTGATTAGGAAGAGATGAGCCCAACTCACGTTGATAGATCTTCTATATTTATAGTATAGCAGATTTTTTACATTTTGTTTATGCAGGTTAAAAATAATTATCAATCTTCTAAGGAACGCAGTTGCGTGTAGAATACCAGCGGCGTTCCTTTGTTTATCTAAAAAAGAAAATACTAGAAGAGCACGACATGTTCCGGAGCAAACCTAACGTAGTATCAGTTTGTGGAGGAATGTGGCGTGCTCTTTCCTTTGCTAAGCCAATAAAACGCCACTGGTTTCATAACGAAAGCAGTGACGTCCTAAAAGGGGGTATTTTATATTTTAAAGTAAGGGTATTTGTTTATAGTATATTATTTGTGTTTTATTTGTGTTTTATTTGTATTTTATTTGTATTTATATAGTAATGGAGTTTTAAGGGTATTATATAAGGATAGAATTAGTATTTACTAGTTTTCATATCTATATAGATTACTTCACCAGTCAACGCATCTACTTTGACTTCAGCTTCTTTACCACTACCATCGATCATATCTAATTCATACACTAGACGACCATGTTCTTTTTCTACAGACCAATCCATAGCTTCAAATGTACCGCCCACTTTTTCTTGAGCTTTCGTTTCTGCTACTTCTGGCATGATAATGTCATTAACGTCAAATGCTTTAGACATACTATGGCTACCTTTCATAGCTTGACCATACATCATAGAACCTTGTTTCATCATATGTTTACCATGTTCCATAGGTTTTGCTTCTGTCTTTAGAACATCTCCGTTTTCACGAATAAGCATTTCAATTTTTAAACCATCCGCAATGCCATCTACTTCATATGTTGGATTATGCTTTCCATCATAAGAAATACCAATAATTTGTGCATCTGGATATAAGGATTTAAATTTTGTGACTACACCTTTATAATCTACATCGCTTAATGGTAATACGCTAGGAACCACGCTGCCCACACCATTCCAAGAATTAATTTTTGCCATTTGATCTGCCGGCATATTTTTCATCATACTTGTATTTGCAGCATTAGCTACGCCACTTGTCATCATAAGACCTACACCTAGAGCCATTACCGCAGCTCCTAAACGAAACATTTTTTTCATAGTTTCCTCCATCACGTGCTATATGCATCGTGTCTTATTGTTTAATTAAGAAATATTCGTTATTTCTAACTTGCTTATATCTTACTCCTTATCTATGAAAGAACAATGAAAAAAATATGAATCAACCATGAAGTTATGATGAATATTCCATGAAGTTTCAGGTTATTGTCCAAAATGAATTGATAGACTTGTCCCAGCTTTTATAAAAGAGTATCCATAACAACACAAAAGAGACAACACCGAAATGTTGTCTCTTTGTCTGTTTAAGTATGCTAGTTTAATCGTTAATGTTTAACTAATGTTAAAAGATTTTCCATTTGAGGGAAGAATTCTTGTCCAAAATAAGTTAAAATACCAAAAGCGATTAGATATAACAAGAAGTATTTAGATACATGAACCATGATGGAACTTGCATCAATGGAGTGACGTAATTGATCCGCTTTTTGTGCATCAATTTTATTTTCTTCGATGAATGTATTCAAAGCAGGGCCTACGGCACCAATCGCAATGGCAATACTTTGTGGGGAGAACATTTTACCAACACCAGCGGAACCAGAGTTAGTTGCTGCCAACCACAATGCCAATGTATCATGGCCTGGAGTCAATTGATGAGCCGCTGCTGTTTGCAATGGTCCAAACAATACGTTTGCATTTGTACCAGATCCAGTCAAGAACGCACCTAATGCACCAATTACAGGCGCAAATGCAGGGTACATAGATCCTGTTGCCGCTACTAATGCATTTGCAATCATACCAGTCATACCAGAGTATGTCATCAATTTAGCAGTTACTACTACAGAAATGATTGTTACATATGTTAATTTTAATGTTTTAAATGTATTTGTTAATACATATTTTTGAGTTCCAAGACCAGCTTTTTGGATGAAACCACCAATCAAAGCGGAGATGAAAATCATGATACCAGGCGTTGCAATCCAAACAAATGTATAAGGTTTTGCATTCACACCTGCATGGATAGGTACAGATGTTTTGAACACCATCAATGCATTATACACAGCTGGCACCAATTTAGATGTACCGATCAACAAGATGAAGATCAAGATAAATGGAGATGCTGCAATCAAACCTTCTTTAGCAGATACTTTTTTTGCTCCCATATCGACTTTATATTCTGGGTCGTTTACAGGCATAATTTTTGCAATAGCTATAATAACAGCCATGATAACAATAGAGGATCCCATAACAGCAAGTTCTGGACCACCTGCATACATATTAATTAATAACTCAGGAACAGCTAATGCTAGACCAGCTATTATAGTTTGTAAAAATACGCCTTTAATTGCTTTCACGCCACCAGCAATAATACCAACAATAAAGAGTGGAGTCACTACATTTAAAATAAATAATTGCGCTGCAATAAATGTACCTAATTCAGCTGGTTGTAAACCAGTTAAAGATGCTAATGTAGTTGTTGGGATCGCAATAGAACCAAACGTAGTAGGCACGGAGTTCGCTACTAAGCAAGCTAAGATAGATTTCAATGGATCAAATCCTACTGCTACCATCATCGCTGCTGGAATTGCAACGGCTGTACCAAAACCTGCCATACCTTCCATAAAGTTACCAAAGCCCCATGCTAACAATAATGCTAAAATACGCATATCGCTAGTTACGGAAGACAACATAATTTTAATCGTATCCATAGCTTTTGTATGAACTACTAATTGGTATGTAAAAATCGCTGCTGTAATAACCAAAAGAATTGGCCAAACTGCAAGAGCCACACCTTCCATAGCCCCTGTATACATGATATAAGCATTTTCTCCATAATAGAAAACCGCTAAAATATATGTACCAATTGCTGCTGCCAAACATGCTTTCCATGCTGGCATTTTTAAAATTGCCAACGCTACGATAAGCCATAGGATCGGCAAGACTGCTAAAAATATATCCATATTAACAATCCCTTTCTATAGTATGAATCACTGTAATTCAAATTCTAGCATACATACAATGTAATATAAACAAATAGAGAGGAAATCCACAGATCCCCTCTCTCATATGTTCCAAGATGTTGACTGTTACCAGTCTCTAAGAAGTATTCCTTAGGGATACAAAACTAATGATTCTGCATCGATAAAGATTTGTAATTGTCAGCTACTGACCTGCTAATTAGTAGTTAGATGCAACTGCTTTAGGTGGTTCATAGTCGCCGAAGTATTTTTTAGGATCCAATTTTAACAAGTTACATACGTCGAACAATTCTGCCACAGTTTTGTCGATAACTGGAATACCTTCTTTACGGCAAACTTCGATAGCTTCTGCTTCTTTTTCACCATGAGTGTAAATGCGGTCAGCGCCTTCAGCTTTAGGAGCTTCACGAAGTTCTTGTAAGAATGTGGAGAAGTGTTTTTTTACATCTTCTGGGTTACCGAAGATAGCTGGGTTGATAGCCATGAAACCATGACAAATGTTGGAACGGCCACCAGTCATACATTTATTGGATGTACCACCTTGAGAGAAGATAGATGCGAAGATTTCGCAAAGCATACCGTAACCATAACCTTTATGGGAACCTAATTGTTCAGTGTTACCACCTAAAGGCATGATACCACCACCAACGTGGTCAGAGATGTTGCCCAATACTTCACTAGCATTTTGAGATGCTTTACCGTCTTTATTTAATGCCCAACCGTTAGGTAATTCTTTACCTAATTTGTTGTACATTTCTAATTTACCACGAGTTACTACTGTTGTAGAAGCGTCGAAGAAGAAATTGTATGGTTCAGCAGGCATTGCGAATGCAATTGGGTTGGAACCAAGCATTGCTTTACGAGCAAATGTAGGAACCATGATTGCTTCAGAGTTAGTGCAAGAGAAACCGATTAAACCTTCTTTTAAAGCAAGATCAGCATAGTAACCAGCGATACCATAATGGTTAGAGTTACGAGCAGATACGATACCGATACCGGATTCTTTAGCTTTTTTAATTGCTAATTCCATAGCGAAATGACCAACTAATTGACCCATTGCATCATGGCCTTCGATAACTGCGGATACTGGAGTTTCGAAAACAACTTCTGGTTTTGCATTGATGTCGATAAGACCTTTTTCAATACCTTTGTGGTAACGAACTACACGTTGCATACCATGGGATTGGATACCGTACATGTCAGACATCATCAATACGTCTTTAATGATGCTTGCTTCTTCAGGACTGAAACCAAATCCTTCAAATGCATCTTGACAGAATGCGTTAAGTTTTTCTTCTTGGATGTAAACAAAATTTCCCATCGTTAAAACCTCTTTCCCTAACTAAAAAATATGTGTGACATCGCCTGTACTCCTCTATAGGTGGTCACGACTCTTGATACGTAAATTATAGCACACATGTACACCACATGGAATAGAAATCCCCTATTTATCAGTATTTTAACCTTATCATATATGCATAGTTAAGAGATAAATTAATTATTTTCATTAATATTTTTCTTAAGAAGTAGCTATTTCAGAGGATAAACTAATCATTACTTTTAGTTATACCTCATCTTTTTTCTTTATCATAACTTCATTTTCCGATGCTTGCATATCGAATTCCCTAAAAGAAAATCTATATTTATCGTTCTTCTCTATCGATATACTTCGATAACACGGAGGCGATATATAACCTACTATAACGATTAGTTGTATGTATCCTTATTTTTATTATTTAGGATCTTGTTTCTCTTTTTTGTCTTTTTTATCTGCTACAACGCCTGACTCATCACTGATGGCTGCATTCATTTGTTTCGCAATCTGAAATGCAGCATCATATGTTGGCATAGTCACAATATTAATTGTACCAATCGCCACGGTAGAGCCATCTACACGAGCACCACCAATAACATTATCATGATACAGTCTGGCTAGTTTACCTGCCACCAAATAAGCACGCATCGGCGCCGTATAATTACCTTTTGCAGTGCCTTCATAGACAGGCTTACCATTGATGAATACCGTTTGTTGTTCTACTTTCACATGATTTCCTGAATACACGTATAAGCGTTGCAAATTGTCCAATACCCGTTGTGATGTTTTCGGATGATCATTGGGATTCAAAATTTTACCAAATCCCTCACGATAGGTATCGCCATATTTATTTTTAATCACTTCCATGGCAAGAGCTGCCCCACCCACGTTATAGGAGGAATCTGCCAAAATACTAAAGCCTAATTCATCTGCATTCTTCTCTTGCGACATGGTAAATACTTGACTATCTAGGTATTTGCCAGTAAGTCCCGCCGCAATTTGACCTAAATCTCCAGAGTTAAACGTAGCTGCCCCAATTACTGTAGATAAAATACTGCTTTTCTTAGCTCCATTCACTAAATCTTTGTGCTCTCCATGGCTCAATTCATGACCAATAACATAGGCCAGCGCATCATCATCTAGCAAGTCCATAGTCCCTTTGTTAATAGACATAACACGTCCAAAGGTCATAAATGCATTGAACTCTTCATCTGGATTTACATAGACTACATAACTACGCTTTACATGTGGTGATTTTGAAAGTTCATCTACAATGTGCTTCGCTCGCATTTGGTAAGCATAATTATCATACACGCCCGTACGATCTTTTGTTTTTTCTAGCATCTCTTGTTGACCCTGCTCAGTATTATCTAGGTCACTCAAATGTTGATGCACAGAAATTCCTCCTAGCACACTTTTACCAAGAGCTTCCCAAATTCCACTGGCATTCGCCTCAGGTGTTCCTACTGATATAATTCCCATAGTCAATGTACCTACACAAAGCATGTGTTTCCAAGTTTTTGTCATAGTCTCGCCTCTCATTACATACCAGGATCATCTTCACGATATGCAAGATCTCTAAATCGTGTATATGCCCCTTCGAACCATAGTTTTACAATCCCTAACTCACCATTACGATGCTTACGAATGATAACTTGCGTTTCTACACCATCACTAGTATCTTCTGTATCTTGATAATTCTCACGATTCAAGAAAGCAACGATATCAGCGTCTTGTTCCAAAGAGCCAGATTCACGCAAATCACTTAGCATCGGAGTTTTGTCCGCTCTGCTTTCCACACCACGACTCAACTGAGACAACGCAATCAATGGTACATTAAACTCCCGTGCCATGATTTTTAATTGCCGAGAGATGGCAGATACTTCTTGTTGGCGATTGTCCGCTATTTTTTTACCGCCATTTTCCATAAGCTGAATATAGTCCACCACTACTAAGCCTAGTTCACCATGTTCTTGAATTAAACGGCGCAACTTTTTCTTCATTAACTGTGGAGTTAACCCCGAAGTATCGTCAATGTACAATGGCGCCTCTGCTAAATCATTCAAAGCATTAATGGCTTTTCCCCAATCTTCTTGGCTAAGCTGACCATTCCGAATACGACCAGAGTTAATGCCAGCTACCGCTGCCAACACACGGGCTACTAGTTGCGTCTTCGACATTTCTAAGGAAAAAAAAGCTACATTTTTCTTTGATTTCATCGCTACATTTTGAGCAATGTTCAATGTAAATGCTGTTTTACCCATAGAAGGACGAGCAGCCACTAATATTAGATCCGATTTTTGTAAGCCACTGGTCAAGTTATCCAAATCTTTAAATCCTGTAGATACGCCCGTCAATATACCTTTATGACGTTGTAATTCATTAATACGATCAATCGTTTCATAGACAACCTCTCGCATAACACTAAAAGAGGACTCCCCTTTTGTGGTACCACTCACATCGAGAACCATCTGTTCTGCACGATTGACGATATCTTCTGTTTCTTCCTCTTCACGATAGGCCATGGATTCTACTGCATTAGCTACATGGATTAGTTTACGTAAATGGGCTTTATCTCTTACAATTTTCGCATGGTCTTCCACGTTGTAGGCATCTACAATATCTGTGGTCAAATTTGTAAGATACAGTATCCCTCCTACAGCTTCTAATTTCTGAGACTTTTTCAGCTCTTCAGATAATAACACATAGTCTGCACGTTGATTTTTCCCTACAATACTTACAAGAGCTTCATAAATCACGCGATGATTGTCACTGTAAAAATCTTCCGCTTTTACAATAGAGCTGACTGTATCAAAAGCATCTTTATTGAGTAAAATAGCTCCTAGTACAGCTCGTTCAGCCTCTATACTATGCGGTGGTATCCGTCCTGACATATACATTCTCCCTATTTACAACTACACACATCTACACCAAAAAAGAGGGGCCTAGCCCCTCTTTCTATTAACCTGCAACTACTTCTACAGTAATCTTAGCTGTAATTTCTGGATGCACTCGAACTAACACTTCATGAGTACCCAATGTTTTGATTGGCTCTTTTAAGTCAATTTTCTTTTTATCCACATCAACTTTTACTTGCGCTTGCAATGCATCAGAAATATCTTTACCTGTTACAGAACCGAATACACGGCCCCCATCACCCATTTTTACTGGGATGGTAACGGATACTTTTGATAATTGGCTAGCCAATACAGTAGCTTCATCAGAGTCCACTTGTTTTTTATGAGCTTGAGCACCTAATTTTTGTTTTGCATTATTTAAGTTTTGTGGAGTTCCCTCAAGACCAACACCTTTTTTAATCAATACATTGCGGCCGTAGGCTTCAGATACTTCTACGATTTCACCACGTTTACCAACTTTTTTAACATCTTCTAATAAAATTACTTTCATGATAATTCCTCCTTAGATTCTCTTTGTAACTCTGTCATATGGGATACGGCCACTTCAGTCACCCATTGGCGAGCCTCTTTCATAGACATATTGTAAATTTGAGCACCCGCTACGGTACGATGACCTCCGCCACCGACAGCTTCCATAATTAATTGTACATTCAATTTACCTTGCGACCTAGCACTGACCCCAATACCACCATCTGGCAGTACATAGAATACAAAGCTAGCCTCAATCCCCTCAAGGGTAATCAATTTATCTCCCGTTTGGGCCGCAATAACGGTAGCATTCTTCGCATCTTGTGGTGCCTCTGTGAAAGCCATATTCGCTATTTCTTCTGCAGAAGCTAACATTGTTGAACGTATGCGCATCCCCTCAAAACTATCCATAAATAAATGGCGGACTAAGGATACATCTGCCCCCGATCGACGTAAGAAGGATGCTGCCTCAAAGGTACGTGCCCCCGTTTGAACCACAAAGTTTTTCGTATCTACTACAATACCTGCATATAGACCACTGGCTTCAATATGTTTAATCGCAACATGCTCAGGGAAATATTGAATTAACTCTGTTACAAGCTCACTCGTCGACGATGTAGAAGGCTCTAAATATGTTAATAATGGCGATTCAATAAAGTCTGATCCTCGTCTATGATGGTCGATAACAACACGACGGTTTGCCTTTTTCAGCGCTGATGGAGCCGCCACCATTTCAGAACGATGTACATCAGTTACAATCACAACAGTATTATCTGTTACAAATTGTGTAGCTTCTTCTTCATCAATAATAAGACCTCGAAAATCTGGATGGTCCACTAACACTTCTACTAATTTACGTACTGCTGTAGGATGAGAACTCAAAGCAATATGAACTGGCTTCCTAAGAGCTCTTGCCATAGCTGCTACCCCAACAGAAGCGCCAATACTATCATAATCTTCCCGATCATGGCCCATCACAAGAACACGGTCAGAGTCTAGCATAATCTCATGTAATGCATGAGATACGACCCTAGCACGAACACGTGTATTCTTTTCATTCCCTGATGATTTCCCACCAAAGAATTTCACTTCCTCACCATGATATACGCAAACTTGGTCACCGCCACGCCCTAAAGCGATTTCTAAGGCTGCTTTTGCCTTTTCCCCTTGTACTTTCACAGTATCTTCTGTTAAAGCAATGCCCATACTGATAGTTGGAGGGATATGTTTCGATGTAGTTAAAGCCCGAATTTTATCTAATATGCTAAACTTCGACTCCATCATCTGCAACATAGCTGCTTTACTAATACTGAAGGTATACGTATCTTCTGTAGCATTTCGTATAAATCCGTCATGCTTGTCAATTTCCGTTACAATCAAGCGATTCATATCAGACCATAATTGCGTATATTCAATATCGCTCAAACCAGAACGTAAATCTTCAATATTATCCATAGCAATGAAACCAAGAGCTGGCAGCATAGAAATCGCTTTTTGTTTCTCCACTTCGATATCTGTTATGTCATCGAAATAAAATGCCATATACGATTCTAGTTCATCGCTATTAACATCGGAATAATTAGACTTCGGAGCTACCAACGTTTTGTATAATACACGGTAATATTTACCATCAATTTCTTCGTGAAAGAATCCCGACTTGCCCCAATATTTATCAATCCGCAAAGTAGGAATAAATCCACTTAATTTTATTGTTTTATCGGAATCACTAGGCAACCAATCTCTAAACACGCTGTTACTCCAGCAGATTACATTGTGTTCATCAATGATAACAATCCCTACCGGCAAATTTTGTAACGCAAAGGTCGATGCCTGCGTAATCCCTTTTGCCATACAGTCAAATTGAGCTTTTCTAAGATGTCGTCCTCGGCGAATGGTTCGTCCTACATACAAGTAGGCAGCGATCACCACGATACAAGCCAACATGGCTAGTTGCCAATTTAAATAGAAAATAATACCTAATAAGATAATAATGAGAACGGCAGCAGTCATTTCAATAGAACTGTATTCAGTTTGTATATCCATACTACCTCCTCTAGGTTTACTCACTTCGTCTACCCCATCGTTCCTCTATATGCAGGAATACATCTAGGGCTCCTAATATAGCAGCGGACTGTGACATCATAATAAATAGCCCCAGTACAATCCACGGCACAATCTTCGGTGGATGATAACTTTTACTAATACGCCAAACACAAGATATGCCTCGTATAAATAGCATTATACCACCTAAGTACATCAAATTATAGCCTGCATATTCAAGGAGTGGAATATATTGTTTCACAAAATAAGCAATGACTCCCACTAAAAAGATATGCAAGGCCCAATCTGGTACACGCCATCCTTTGATGGTAGGCATTTCAGGAACATGATAGGTACCAATACGACTGAGCACAAGATAGGTAAGACGATTAATAATATACGAAATAGCTACGCCAGAGCAAAACAGTCCTGCAATCAATACTTTTTTCATGATTTCAATTTGATCTTGCAATGCTGTCATCGCTGTTGTCACTTGTTCCTCTGAAAGTCCTTGCTGTACATACATATCCTGCATGGATACTGTAATTTGTTCTTCCAAAGAGGACCACATATCTGTAGGGCTTACTTGCATCACTAAAGCGGATGCCCAAAACTGAACTACTACAGCGAGCATTAATACCACAGCAGGAATCATCAACAATTTAGAAATAGACCATTGCTTGCGCAATCCATAGCCAATTAAAATACCAATCACACCAAAGACGCCGCCTTCGACTATGGCTGTCAATGGCCCCAATAAAAAAGCAATGGCAATGACTGCGGATACAACAGATAATAAACTCCACCGAAAACCATGACGTACACCTACGATAGCAATTGTCATAGGCACAAAAATAGATCCAAAAAATCCAAGCATAGGTACACTGAGACCTATCATTGCAAAGACAATCATCAATGCCGTTAAGATACCAGACTCTACGACAGACTTTGTACTTGTTTGATTCATACACTAACTCCACACTATGTCTCCCTCAAGGGTCGACATCGTTCTATGCCAATACAATAAATAGACATATGACTTTCGTCACATGCCTATTATATCACAATCCTTATACGTCTTGAATGATTGGTAGAATCATTGGACGACGGCGTGTTTTTTCATAGAAGAATTTTCCTAATGTGTCACGCACCACTGTTTTGATGGTTGTCCAATCTTTGATGTGGTCCATTTCACATTTCTCTACTGCTGCATCTACACGACGTTGTGCTTCGCTTAATAATTCTTCTGCATCACGAACATACACAAAACCACGGGATAACATATCAGGGCCCGCTACGATCGTACCGGAGGCGCGGTCCATTGCCATCACAACGACCACCATACCTTCTTGCGCTAATTGTTGACGGTCACGGATAACGATATTGCCTACATCACCTACACCTAAACCATCTACAAAGACTTTACCAGCTGGTACACGACCTGCTAAACGACCTGTACGAGTAGTAAACTCAAAAATTTGTCCATTATCGCCTACCAAAACATTACTAGGTTTTACAATTCCCATGGACACAGCCAGTTCACCATGTTTTTTCAACATGCGGTATTCCCCATGTACAGGAATAAAGAACTTAGGTCGCACTAGATTCAACATAGTTTTTAAATCTTCTTGGCTACCATGTCCAGATACGTGAATGCCACGATCTTTGCCATAAACTACATGAGCGCCTTGGCGCAATAAGTTATCGATGGTACGTCCTACGGCCGCTTCATTACCAGGAATTGGTGTGGCAGAGATAATAACAGTATCATTTGGCGTAATCTCTACGGTGCGATGATTATTCGTAGACATACGAGACAACCCCGCCATTGGCTCCCCTTGGGAACCTGTTGTTAAGATCATAATTTCATCAGCACGGTAGCGATTCATTTCATCATCACCGATGATCGTTCCTTCTGGCACTGTTAAGTAACCACGTTCTTGAGCGATTTCTGTAACATTTACCATGGAACGTCCTAACACCACTACTTTACGTTTTGTGGCTACCGCTGCATCAATGGCTTGTTGCAAACGAGACACATTGGATGCGAAAGTAGCTAGAATAACACGACCGGTTGCTTCTGCTACAGCACGCATAATCGCTGGTCCCACAGAGCTTTCAGATGGTGTAAAGCCTGGTTTTTCTACATTTGTGGAGTCGGACATGAGTGCCAATACGCCTTTGTTGCCAAGTTCTGCAAATTTGTGAACGTCCATTAATTTCCCATCCACAGGAGTTTGATCTACTTTGAAATCACCAGTATGCACCACAGTACCAACTGGAGTTTCTAAGAAAATAGCACACGCATCTGGAATGGAGTGGTTTGTTTGGATAAAGCCCACTTTGAAGCAACCAATTTTAAATTCATCACCAGCTTTTACAACTTGTAATTTTTTAGCTTTTACATGATGTTCTTTTAGTTTGCCTTCAATCAATCCGCATACTAAGTTCGTAGCATATACAGGTACGTTCACTTCTTTTAACAAGTACGCCAAAGAGCCAATATGGTCTTCGTGACCATGAGTAATAACAACAGCACGCACTTTATCTTTATGCTCGATTAAATAACTCATGTCAGGAATTACAATATCCACCCCTAACATATCATTTTCTGGGAATGCTAAGCCTGCATCTAATACAACAATATCATCGCCATATTGGAAGATGGTCATATTTTTACCAATCTCGCCTAAACCACCTAATGGAATGATTTGCAATTTATCTTTTCGCACATGTAGACGTGTTGTTTGTTCATATTTTTCTACAGTTGTATTTGTCCGTTGCGGTCTACGTGGACCACGATTAGATTGACGACGCTCGCCATTGTCACCTTGTGGACGCGGACGACTAGTACGCTCCCCCTCTGCTTTCACAGTGGTACGACGATTTTGACCAGTCGTACGGCGTGTACGTGTTGTCGGACGTGGTCGTTGTTGTGTAGCTTCACCTGTTGGGGCAGCTACCTTCGTTCTTTCTTCTTGTGTATTCAAAATTTCCTCCTACGGGACTATAGTCGTACTGTCTATACATACTACCATAGTCCAAGACTATCTAATTCCATCCGCTGATGGTTGAGCATGTATCGGCATGTAAGCACAAATAAGTATCTATTTCTGTTCGTATTCATACAGTAAAACACTGTGAGAAACCTTTCTCACTATCTATGTCACATTCTTCTACACAGCAAAGCATATATCCTCTATACATACTTCTACTGTGAAACATTTGGGAACCCATAAGGTTCATAAGCCGATCAAAATAATTACTTTTATTATACTATAGAAAATCCAACCTAAGCAACTGAGGTCCCTTGTGATAAGTCATAAAAATTTGCAATTGAATATTGCACTAAATGCAATTGCGTTTTATAATGTAAACTAAGTAAGATTTTGGGAAGTTTACAATAGGAGGTCACATGAAACACGTAAGTATTCACACAATTGCAGAGATTGGTATCTTAACAGCAATGATGACAATTCTGGGAGGTATCAAAATTCCCAACTTAATTCCCGGTGTAGAGTTCCAATTATCTGCTCCCTTGGCCGTAGCTATTTGCGCTGCCTTTGGGTTCCGCAAATATATCATCTGCGGTTGTCTTTCTAGTTTGATTGGTCTTGTGTTGGGCACACAAAACTTGCTAAATGTTGCCATTGCCATGCAGTTCCGCCTCATCGTAGGTCTTATCTTATGGATTGGTAAAAACCGCATGTGGTCCATTCTTATCTCCGGCCCTATTGCATCTGCCATCGCCCGTATCACCATTGGTTTGTCCTTTGGCAAAATGGTCATTCCTATGCTTGTGATGGCAGTCCCTGGCATGATTTTCACAGTCATTGTAAGTCCTATCTTCTACAGCATCTTACACCGACTACCTCGTTTGGCTACGACTTTGAAAGTAAAACAAGGTTAGTCACTCATGGTCTACAGCATTCGCATGCGCGCTGCTAAGGGCGGGCCTCATGAACAAGGGGGCTCCCATATTTCTGGGGCTGAACGTCTCGTATCCTTAGAGTCCTTATCACGCATTTCAGAAGAATTTTTACAGCGAGCTTTGCAACACAGCAAAGGTCGTCCAGACTTTATTAACTTACAAATTGATGAGATTCCTGATGAATCCATCGTGAAAGTCCCTGCTCTCACAGTAGCTACTACAGAATCATCAACGATTGAGGAATCTCATCGGGTAGCAACACAACTATTACAACAAGCACACATCCATGAACAGGCCATACAAAGTGCTTTTACCAAACTTAGTCAAAACACAGAGTCTGTAAGCGGTGCGTGGCTCGTTAACGCAATCACTGGCGAGGTATATCCTCAAACAGTACGGGTATCCCGTATGGATGCAGAAAGCGATACTGATATACATCAACATTTGCAGCACTTCGGATGTTCCTCTGTCCATTCTAGGGAGGCTCTTATCTTGGCTAGCAAAGTCTTAGCATCGCCCTTCGTGCTAGGCGAACTATGTTGGTCTGATGATCCAGATTATACAACGGGCTATGTGTCTTACGGCACCACCTACCATCGATTAAGCCCTATGAAAGTCTATGGTAGTCCCATTGGTGGTCGTGCCTTCTTCATCACAGAAGAAGCCCCTATAGAAACATTACTACAGTATTTTACATCCGCCCCTACTTGGGTCACAGCGAAAGGGATTCCCCATGTTTAATCGATATGCCAACGCCTTAAGGCAGCGCCAAGAGACATCACAATTTCGCGCCCCTCGTATATATACGCCTATCGATGCAACTCATGTTATCCATGAAGGTGCTACCTATCTGATGATGGCGTCAAATAATTACCTAGGCTTAACCCATCACCCTCATGTGAAGGAGCGTGCCTTACAGGCAATCCAACAATATGGTACTGGTTCTGGTGGTGCTCGTCTTACGTCTGGTTCCTTTCCTTTATTTCAAGAACTAGAAACCCATCTTGCCCAGTGGAAAGAATGTGAAAAGGCACTCACTTTCACAGCTGGGTTTATGGCAAATCTCGGCACTATATCAGCTCTTGTTAATAAAGGGGATATCATTTTTAGCGATGAACTCAATCATGCTAGTCTGATCGATGGATGTCGTCTCAGCGGCGCCAAAGTGCAAGTGTATCCCCACAAAGATGTACAAGCCCTTGAACCATTACTAGCTGAATCTAAGCACTATAGCATGCGTTTCATCATCACAGATGGAGTGTTCAGCATGGATGGGGATATAGCTCCCTTACCAGAACTACTAGAGCTAGCTGAGCGCTACAATGCTCTTCTCATTGTGGATGATGCCCATGCTACTGGCGTCATTGGTGAGGGCCGTGGCACAGCGCATCACTTTCATTGTGAAAGCCCACGTATCATCACCACTGGCACTATGAGTAAAGCCTTAGGGTCTATCGGTGGATACGTCTGCGGTAGCCAAACCATCATCGACTATATCATTAATCATAGTCGTCCCTTCATCTTTGCCACTGCCTTATCTCCAGCTGACATTGGTGCTAGCCTTGGTGCCCTAGAAGTATTAGCGCAGGAACCAAGGGTCTATCAAAACCTGCGGAGCAATACAGAATACATGCACAAAGCATTGCAATCTTTAGGCATCCCTAGTAGCGATGAAACACCTATCTTCCCCATTATCATTGGATCCAACGAAGATACATTAGAAGCTAGTCGCCGGTGTGAACGAGAAGGCATTATCCTGAGTGCCATTCGTCCACCTACCGTACCTATCAACACAGGACGATTGCGCTTAACCGTCACCGCTGCACATACAAAAGAAGAATTACAAAAGGTCATCCAAGTATTGCAAAGACTACCAATACAAAAGACCTTATAACAAAGCTTCCTCTAAATTCCTATATAAAAATCCTACCATCATTATCGATAGTAGGATTTTTTGCAATACCTGTTTCTTTATAATATTCACCACAAAGGAGGCGCTTCTTCGTTTATCTCTCAATATATGACGCAAAAGTATCATAGTCCCCATAACACCCCCACAAAGAAAAGCCGTAGTGCTTACTGAAAACTTTCGCGTAGGGCAGTTTTCAGAAGCGCTGCGGCTTTTCGCTTTTTCAGAAGCGCTGCGGCTTTTCATCTTTTTGCATTATCTATTAAGCTTTCAGCTTTTCCTCAATAAAAGCTCGGAATTGCTGTTTATACAACCCTGCTCCTCCATTGGCTGGATGGCGTAATATAGATTGTACATCAATACCATAGTCACTGAGTGTAAGACTTGCTTTCTGTCCCACTCCAATAATCCGAGCCTGTGGAAATAAGTCTAGGAGCTGTTTTGTATAGGTCCATCCTAAGTCTAACTCTTGCTTTGTAGGCGTTCGATTTGTCAAACCATCTGTACCCTTATAAGGATGAAAAGGAAAGATATTCCACAGCACCACTTCATAAGGATCGATATTAGCTTCTAGCATAGCATTCCAAACTACAGAATCAGTGGGCTCATTGAAGCCCTTTTCTTTTTGTGTCGGTTTTATAATATACTCGCTCTTTGGATTACTAGTTCGTTTCGGTTCTAATCCAGTAAACACCATAGAGGGGCTTACCGTAGGGTGATGCCCTAAAAGCATTCTTTCACAGGTCATAGCAATCCCTGTAAACCTTCCCCCTTGATAGCCTACCGCTTCTGCAATGATAAGAATTTTGACGCGATCTAAGCGCTGCTCTAAATAGGCCTGTAATTGCTTTCTCCGAATGGAACTCGCTCGCTGATTCGTATCATAGCGTCCATCAAAATCATTCCAAGGATTATACACATGAGGACTGGAAAATCCTTTTAATTGTCGCATCAACCGTTCTACTGACATAGGCACCTCACTATTTGGAATGCAATAACACTACTTTAGAACTACTTGTATCACGTTTTAAGTATTGACCTACTGAAGATTCTTCTAATTCTTTACCGTAATTTTTATTGGTAATAATCAGCATCCGTTCTCCAGATTGCAACCGTTTAAATAATTCTTGTTCCTCAATTTGAGGCATCACATTCTTACCATTCCACTTCGCACTTCGTTGTACATTATACTTCGCCAATCGCTCTGGACTAGGCTCCACACGGACAGGAGTGATATCCAAATAATACGGTACAGACGCCGCATATTCTCCATAATAATAGACAGGTCCATGAAAGCTACGTATTTGTTCATGATAGGTCACAGAAGAACGCAAGCCCAAGAATGGTACCAGTCCTTCTATGAGAACAATACCTAGTACTACCAAGGTGCCCATTCCCACTGTGAAAGGCATCATCAATCGTTTCCCATACCAATAACATCCTCCAAGGAATATGGTAAGGCCTACCACAAATGCTCGCAGTATCCACCAAAAGCCCCAAGGTGCAAAGAAAGTACCAATACCAAGAGCCCACCATAGTACCAAGGTAGGACCTAATAGCCACCACCAAGCACGATGACTAGCATCTTTCAAAGAAATCACCCCATAAGCCCCTAATAGACTAAAAGGAATGACCGAAATAAAGGCATAGGTCGGATATTTTGTAGCCATAACCGTATAAAATAAAATCGTTCCCCAGCCAGTAATCATGGTATATACATAAGCATCAGATCTTGTTTTCCATCCCCGATACATACCATATAAAATAGCCCCCGTCCAAGGGAGAGAGCCTCCTAGGAAAATAGGTAGATAGTACCACCAATGATTCACCTCGGGATGCTCCGATTGAGTCGCTCTCGTTACATTATGAAGCCCTAAAAACCCATTGATAAATTCCATACCGTGAGTATGATACATATATCCATACCAAGGCAAGACAATCGCTAAAAATACGAGGATACCTTGCCATGGAAATAAAGCTTTCACCATTGATAAAGAGCGTTTAACACCTGCATACACAAGGAACAACAATCCCGGCAATACGAGACCGACAGGGCCCTTTGTCAATACCGCGATGCCTGCAAAGCCATAAGCTAATGCCATATACCAAGGATTCTTAACTAGTAGTCCACGATAGGCATAATAGAATGTGCCTACCGTAGCAAATAGGAGTACCATGTCTGTGATAATTCCATGAGCAATGGTCCACACGATAAGAGACGTGCCCAGTATAAAAGCCGATAACAAAGCTCCTAAGCGTTGTCCCGTTAAGGTGCGCACCCCTTGGTAGACCATAGCTACTGACAAAGCGCCAAAAAGAGCTGATGGAAACCGGGCTGCAAAATCTGTTATGCCGAATACGGAATAGGACAAACTCAATAACCAATAGATCATAATCGGTTTATCAAACCAATAGTGTCCATAAATTTGTGGGGACAACCAATCTCCAGACAAGACCATCTCTTTTGCAGTTAAGGCGTAATTCGATTCTACTGGGTCCGACACTGGTAACAGATGGTTACCTAGCACATAGACTCCTAAAAAAAAGAGAAATACTACATAGGTCATACGATGTAATTTCATACGCATCTCCCTATCTATGACGACGTTTCCAATATTTCAAACCATATACTACAGCCACTACAGCAAATACGACAATCATCGCAACCAGTAGTTCATGATTATACTCGATTAAATCTTTCCAATGTTCCCCTAGCTTCATGCCCAGCCAAACTAATAAGATTGTCCAAGGAATGGTACCAACGGTAGTCCAAATCACAAAGGGAGTCATCGGATATCTAGCTACCCCTGCCGGAAATGAAATAAAAGTACGTACGCCTGGCAACAAACGGCCGATAAAAACCGCCGCACCGCCATAGCGATTGAATAATTTTTCTGCAGCACCAAATTTATCTTCACTAAATAAAATATATTTTCCATATTTCATCAATACTGGCCTACCACCGTATTCTCCTAACCAATAGGACAACACAGAACCCACAACACCAGCCACAACGCCTACAATAATCGCTGTATTCAAATCAAATACGCCTTGAAACACTAAATATCCGGCAAATCCTAAAATAATTTCACTAGGAATGGGAATGTTCGCATTTTCTAAGACCATACAAATAAACATGGCTGCATAGCCATAGGTCTCCATGACACCCAATACATAATCCATTTTTCTCGCCTCATCAGAAGATATATTAATCTTCGTCTTCTTCATCTAATAAATAATCTTTTGCCATCCACTTTTTCGTAGATGTAAACGTTATGGTCACCCATTTCTCTGCCGGGTCACCACCAATGGCAAGGTCAATTTCATCACGAATTTCATCTAATTCTACGATCGTCTGTTTAGGGAAGTTCTTAGGAATCAAAATATCAATTTCAATCATTTTTACATTCCCATAGGCTTGTACACTAGTCACATAATCTTTAAATTTATACTTTTCCATGAAAGAATCCATGATAAATTGAATTCGATTATGCAAGGTTAATGGTGCCACCCCCATAATTTGCTTTACCGATGGAATGATAATTTTTAAAGCAGACGGCATCATTTGCAACGACAAAATGATGAGCACAATAGGATCCACGTATACGGCCCATTCTGCATAGCCAAAATGTTCTAATCCAAAAGCCACTAAAAAGCTCACTAAAATCCCAGCTTCTAACATGGCATCGATGGACCAGCTAATATTATCGAATTTCACCAAATTCGATTGTAACTTTTTATTGATTTGGTGCACATAAAAATAATAGCACGTATCAGCAATGGTAAAAATCGTAGCGTAGATAATGGCAGGTCCCACATGAACAGCACGACCACCGCCCAATAAATCCGTCAGCCCCGATAAAAATGCATAGCTTACGATAAGCAAAGTAAAACTACCTTCTGCAATTAACACCAAGGGTTCAAACTGCCAATAGCCAAACTGAAAGCGTTTACTTGTTTCATTGGATACCAATCTAGAGGTAATGATCATCATCACCTTAATAATAACGGCAATAAACGACACTACCCCATCTAATAAGATAGCACTGGATCCGCTAAAGACCCCCATCATAGTGCCACCTATAGCCACAAATGACATGAGTATGGCCGATTGAATTAACAATCGTTGCTCCACTGCATGTTTATCTTGTATTAACATAATTACTCCTACCTAATCTAGTGAGCCTATAGCTCATTCTATTTGTATCTAACTATTTTATAGCCTATAGGCATTCTGTACGGTCTACACGCTATGAAACAGTGTTTGCATTCATATACAAGTATATATAAAAACGGTGTATCATACAAGTACGATACACCATTTCTATACACGTTCACTACGATGTAAAGCACATAATCTATCATCGCATGACAATTAACAGGATTCTTGTAAGACATAGGCAAATGCCTTTTGCGTACCATCCTCTTGTTCTTGCAAGTACACCCCTTGAATTTCTGGGGCAAAGCCAGGCAAGCGGTTAATGCCTTCTTCTAAGGCTAGAAAATAATCTCGTGCTGTTTCTGACCAACGTTCTCCCGGTTGTACACAAAGCACTCCTGGCGGATATGGTAAGGCCCCTTCTAGAGCAATGCGCCCCACTGCCTCAGATACAGGTACCAATTCTCCACGACCACGAACGAAATCAAAATTCGCCTCTTGCGGTGATTTTACATACTCAGGGAAATACTCTTGTAAAAATAATTTCTGTTGCAAACCACTCACATTGCGATTTTTATAGAAATCATGCATTTCTTGACAGAGTTGACGAATTGTATATCCGTCATAGGCCTTCCCATGTCGATGACTCACATAAGGTAATACCTCTTCCAATGGCGCATCTCTATCGATGAGAGTTTCAAACTCTACTAGGTGCGCTACTAAGCGTTCCATCTTTTCCGTCATCTCTGCTGGTGTCATCAAGAATAGTATGGTATTTAAATCGCATTTTTCTGGAATGATATGGCGATCTCGTAAATAATGAGCCAAAATCGTAGCAGGTATACCAAAGGATTCATAGTCTCCCGTTTCTACATCAATACCAGGGGTAATAAGTTGAAACTTACAAGGATCAATAAAGTATTGGTTCTCTCCATACCCTTGGAAGGAGTGCCATTTTCCATTCGGTTCAAAACGGAAGTAGGATAGGTCCTCTGCCATCTTAGATGTCATTCCCTCTTCCCACTTTTTGCCATACACTATAGGTGGCACTAATGGTCGAATGTACTGACATTGAGCTAATACCAATTTACGAGCCTCAATGGCCACTTTCACGCATTCTTTCCACAAATATTGACCACCTAGTCCCTCATGCATTTTGGCATTTACATCCAAAGATGCAAATAGTGGATAAAACGGCGATGTAGAGGCATGCATCATAAATGCATTGTTCATCCGTTTATGATTCACATAGCGGTCTTGCCCTTTAATATGTTTATCTTTTTTATGCACCTGAGAGGCTTGTGAAAATCCAGCTTGTTGCTTATGTACCGACTGTGTCACTAGAATACCTGGATCATTAGGGCCTAAATCCAATAATAAAGGACTGCAATCTTTCATCATCGGAATAAATTGTTCATACCCTACCCACGCAGAGTCAAACAAAATATAATCACAAAGATGTCCAATCCGATCTACCACTTGTCGTGCGTTATAAATAGTTCCATCATAGGTACCTAGCTGAATGACTGCCAACCGGATCGGCCGTGCTTCCTTTGCTCTCTCTGGATCCCTTTGCGCCACCAAGTGACGAATATAGCTTTCTTCAAAGCAGTGATCTAGAATCCCTCCAATGGATCCAAAAGGGTTGCGCGCTGTTTCCAAATATACCGGTGTCGCTCCTGCTTGCACCAACGCACCATGGGAAATAGACTTGTGATTATTTCTGTCGTACAAAACAATGTCTCCTGGCGCCAGCAACGCATTGAGAACCATTTTATTGGCGGAAGAAGTACCATTTAGTACAAAATAAGTTTTGTCTGCATTGAATACCTCTGCTGCATGCTGTTGTGCATCACAAGCAGGACCTTCATGAATGAGCAAATCTCCTAACTTCACATCTGCATTACATAAATCACTAGTGAATACGTTTTGTCCATAAAAATTATAGAATGCACGGCCTGCTGGATGTCGCTTAAAGAAGTCGCCCCCTTGATGTCCGGGACAATCAAATTGAAGATTGCCATCAGTAGAGTACATAGCTAGGGTTCTAAAGAACGGTGGCAACACAGCGTATTCATAGCGTATGGCCGCCGTCTCAACATCCTCTGTCATTCTAAGTTCATCCAGTGTATGTTCCGTATATATCCTCATGTTAGGCAAATAATCACCAGCCTCAAGGAGAGCATCTCCATCCTTTGTAATAACAAATAAAGGAATGGAAAAGGCTTGTACCTGTGGATGATGCACTATGTCCTTCACATAGGAATCACTGACTACAATGGCCGACACTTCTGTAAAGTCTGCTGTAGTCACATCCACCATGGGATATGTTATATACTCTTTCAGGAGTTCTGCCACATCCTGAGAGAGCGCTAGGGATAATCGTTTAATCATGGAATCTCCTTACTTTCAAATATACATAGAATCTGCAACAAATAAAATAGAGACCCAAAACGGGTCTCTACATGGTTTATTGCGATTACGCAAATACATTCACTAAGTCTATCGTTTGATCACGACCAGGACCTACGGAAACGATACCTACTTGTACGCCAGTAACTTCCGCAATGCGTTCTACATAACGACGTGCTGCTTCTGGCAATCCTTCATACTTGCGGATACCAGAAATATCTGTTTTCCAACCTGGGAATGTTTCGTATACTGGTTTACATTCTGCCAATACATCTAAGCTAGCAGGGAATCCTTGTACAGGCTCACCATTGCGGGTGTAACCTACGCAGATTTTCACTTCATCCAAGCCATCTAAGATATCTAGGCGAGTAATAGCCAAGTAATCTAAGCTGTTCAATGCTGCACCATAGGATACTACGGACAAGTCCAACCAACCACAACGACGGGAACGACCTGTTACTGTACCAAATTCATGACCTGTTTGACGAAGGTATTCGCCAGTTTCATCTAATAATTCAGATGGGAACGGGCCTTCACCCACACGAGTGGAGTAGGCTTTTACTACGCCAAAAATATTTTTTAAGTAGTTAGGACCTACACCAGCACCTACAGAGGCACCGCCTGCTACTGGATGGGAACTTGTTACGAATGGGTATGTACCATGATCAAGGTCAAGCATAGTTGCTTGTGCCCCTTCAAATAATACTTTTTTACCGCTTTTGATCGCATCGATAACGGCAAAGTTCGTATCTTTTACGAACGGACGCAATTGTTCTGCATAGCCTAAGTAATCTTTCAAGATTTCTTCAAAGTTAACTGGCTCAAAACCATATACTGAAGTTAACATTTTATTTTTCAATTCTACGTTGAATTTTAGTTTCTTCTCAAATACAGCTGAATCCATTAAATCACAAATACGGATACCAATACGATTTACTTTATCTGCATAGCATGGACCGATACCATTTTTTGTTGTACCAATTTTAGCATCGCCTTTCACAGATTCTTCCGCTTCATCCAAACGATTATGATACGGTAAAATCACGTGAGCACGGTCAGAAATATATAAAGATTTTGCACTTTTACCTTCTTTTTCAAGGTTTGCAATTTCTTCCAACAATACTTTAGGGTCCACAACGACACCAGTACCAATGATATTCATTTTATCATCGTAAAGAATACCGCTAGGCAATAAACGCAATGCGAAAGATTTACCGTCTACCACCACCGTATGACCTGCATTATTACCACCTTGGCTACGAACTACTACATCAGCGCGTTCAGATAAATAATCAACGATTTTACCTTTACCTTCATCGCCCCATTGTGTGCCAATTACCATACTTGTTGCTACATTGGTTCCCATATGAATTGCCTCCATTACATCATAGAACTTTCTATGTTAACAATTGCCTTCTAATTTGAAAGCCATGATTTTGAAAGTTCTTCCATTATTAATGTTACCTTCGTAAATAGGCGTCTAACGTACACTATTTACACTCTATTATAGCATAGATTGAAAACATTAGGGTAGAGATTCCCCATAAATTCCCTAATAGTGGCTGAATGTCACTTGCTTTACGCACTCTTTTGGAATAGAAGATAGAAATCGACTCGGTTGTTGCCAGTACCCTTTTGCATTAACCTTTGCATAGGTAATCGTCAAATGCTTCTTAGCACGGGTTAATGCTACATAGAAAATACGTTTTTCTTCTTCTAGTTTACCATCTCTAACCGCAAAGTAGAAAGGAAGTCCCCCATCATGTGCACTAGCAATAAAGACATGTTCAAATTCACTACCTTTAGCTTGGTGGACCGTAATTATAGGGATACGGCTGTCTCCTTTTCGTCGGAACATGCCCTCTCCTGAGTGAAGAGCAGAGATTTCTAATATCTCTTTCACACCATCACGTCCTACAAAGTGTGGATATTCCTCTTCTAATTCTTTCATAATGAGGTATAGTTCGCGGATACTAGTTAATCTACGTTGCCCAGTGGGATCTTCTTTTACTTTCTTCTTGTAGTATTCCACTACCCCCATATGATTCATAATATAAGTAAGAATTTCTGTAGGCTTGCTCGTAGTCCACTTACTTCTCAAAGCATCCATAGAGGCTGCAATATTGGCAAATGTATCTCTGTATTTATTTACAAATGCCATACGCTGCGCTTTTGTTGGAAGTATGTTTTCTTTCATTACATAGACCAACAATTTACCCGTTGCGATAATATCGTCCATCGCATTATGGGTAGATTGATGATTAATTGGGAAGTGTCCACTTAAAAACTCTAGTTTGTGATTTGGTAAATTAGGATAAAATCGACGGTAAATATCTAAGGTATCATAGATGGCTTGTACCCTTGGCATAGCTACACCATGTCGGCTACACTCCTGCTCTAGTATACCCATATCGTATTGTACATTATGTCCTACAATCATGGACCCATCCACAAACTGTCGGAATGCTTCCAATACAGTTCGTGCATCGCCGCCAACCTCTTGCAAGTAGGCATCGCTAAAACCATGAACCAATTCTGAATCCCCTACAGGTACGCCGGGATTGATAAATCGTTCGAAGGTGTCAATGGTATTGCCTTCTTCATCGATACGAATAGCTGCCATCTGCACAATACGGTCTTCCATAATATTCACACCCGTAGATTCCACATCAAAGACAACGATATCCTTAGCCACTAACCCTTTTTCTAATTGTTCATAGGGTTCCCGCGTAAAGATTTTCGTACTCATGAAATCAGTAATGCGTAAACCAGTTTTTCTTACTGCTGTGCTTTCTAATTCCTCCATGCGTTTATCGCCAACGCCTTTGACAAAAGTTCGAATGATCCGTTTTGTACTCATCAAATCCCAAGGATTCGCTAAGCATTTAAAAAATGCCAACACATCTTTAATTTCTAACCGCCGAAAAAATTTTAATTCATCTGCCAAAATAAATTTTAATTTTTTCTCTTCTGGTAAAGAATTATTATATCGCTTAAATTGCTCACTTAATCGTATGGCCTGCTTATTGGTGCGAACTAAAATCCCCACAGGAGGCATCTCTTCGCTAGTTCTCAGCTGTTGAATAGTCTGAAATATATACTGAGCCTCATCCTGAGCATCTTCAGCCGCATATATGGAAATAGGCTCACCTTGCTGTGTGGCTATCGCTTTCGGTTCTTTTCGATACAACTCCCGCACCCGTTGAGGGAACATATCTTTCAGCATGGAAAAGGCCCCTTTAAATAGCATCTGATTCGACCGATAATTTGTATCAAACACCAATTCTATAGGGTTATAATCTCTACGATATCGATCAATCAATGTCATCGGATTAGACCCACGCCATTCATAAATCGTTTGAAAGTAGTCCCCACACAGCAAAATATGATTACCTTCCCACATAGTATTCATCACTTCATATTCTAATGCGCTGGTGTCCTGCATTTCATCCACTGCAATGTACGAATAGCGTTGGCGCCAACGATTGGCCACTTCTGGTCGCTGAAAGATTTGGTGTACTCGAGTAATTAAATCGGCAAAATCCAACCCATTAAGGTTTCGCAAACGGCACTCGTATTCCATCAACACTTGTAGACCTGTTTCATCTAAAAATGCAGCTGTCTCTTCTGACATAATGCTATACCAAACAGATTCATCCCGTTTCATTTGCTCCATTGTACGCCTGTAATCATTGCTTATATCAGAAGAATAATATTGATACTTAGATCGATGCTCTTTCACTTCACTGATAACCTGACGAATCGTATCTGCATGTATTTTAGGTGCCATAATACCTTGCTCTTCACTATAAGCTTTCACAAGGTCTGGCAAAAATTCGCTTAATAATTCCTCTGCATCTTCTTCATCAAAGATGAGAAACTCTTTAAATAAGTCTTCTTGTAATTTTGCTTCTTCTTGCAAAATGGTATAACAAAAGCTGTGAAATGTGGATACTTTCACAGCTTGTGCCTCTTGTCCTACAATGGCAATCATGCGTTCTTTCATTTCACGACATGCTTTATTCGTAAATGTTAAACATAAAATTTGATCGCCAGTGGCACGCCCCGTTTCCAAGATATGTGCCACCCGATAGGACAATGTATTTGTTTTTCCCGTTCCTGCAGAAGCTAGCAATACAATATTTCTGTCTAATTCCTGTACAACTTGTTGTTGAATGTCATTAAGTACAACAGTATTTGATTGCATAGATGCTCCTTATTTTACCAATGAAAGTACGCTAAGCCTAGCACCGGTATAGGCCCTAACACGGCTGTTAATGCCCACAACATAATATTCATATCCATAGGAATATGGAATACTTCTGTAGCCACTGCATAGGTAATCATACCCAAAAAGACATTTGTCGCCACTCGTTTGATGGTGAACCAAGCTACTTTTATAATCACCCAAGCTACAACAATGGCTACTACTGCTTGCAATATGTAATCCATCATTACCTCATTTCTTGACGATGTAATACAGCCCCGCTCAAGGTCACCTCATCAGCATATTCAATATCTCCACCTACCGGAATGCCTCGGGCAATACGAGTCACCTTAATCCCTGTTGGTTGCAATAGTCGAGCAATGTATAGCGCCGTTGCTTCCCCTTCTACATCAGGATCTGTAGCGATGATGACCTCTTGCACTGTATTATCTTGAAGGCGCAACATAAGTTCTTTTAAGCGAATGTCTTCCACGCCTACCCCATCAATAGGAGACAAAGCCCCCTCTAACACGTGGTATAACCCTTTATAGTCACCACTGCGTTCGATAGCGATGACATCCCGCGATGTTTCCACCACACAAATCATCGATCGGTCCCGTTTAGAGCTAGCACAAAACTCACAAGGATCTTGAGCAGATAAATTAAAACATTGGGAACATCTATGTGTGGCTTCTTTCGCTGCAAGGATGGTTTCTACCAAGCGTTGTACATCTTCTGCATCGGCCTCAATGAGATGGTATGCTAATCGTCTAGCCGATTTAGCACCTACCCCTGGTAGGCGACGCAACTCTTCTACTAATCGTTCTAAAGGATTTGTCATATTAGAACATACCTGGCATTCCAGGAAGTTTTAAGTTTCCTGTGACAGCGCCTAATTTTTTCTCTGCCACTTCTTTTGCTTTGCGGTTTGCTTCATTCACAGCTGCTAAGATTAAATCTTCCAATGCTTCCACATCTTCTGGATCAACTGCAGCAGGAGCAATTTTAATGGATAATACTTCTTGTTCTCCGTTCATTGTTACGGATACAGCACCACCACCGATAGATGCTTCCACTACGGTGTTTTTAATTTCTTCTTGCGCTTTTTCCATATCCTTTTGCATTTTTTGAACTTTTTTCAACATACCTTGCATATTACCGCCACTAAACATAGTGAACCTCCTTAACTATTAGACAAATCGTCTACTTCTTTAACATAAATATCATACCCACTGGCCTCCATATGTTGCAATGCATCATAGAGTAGGGGTTCTTGTTTTTCTTCATCACTGGCCTCTGCTGAGGACCACTTCGGCAACTTCCGTATCTCCTCTATGCCTTCTTCTGAAAGCATACCATTCCCTGTTTCTTGATAGTATGGATTTAATACTTCTTCTGGATTATCATAGACTGTAAGAAAATCATCAATAATACCATCTACATTAGTAGGGTCACTACCGGCGCCTACCTTTGAATTTGTATTTGTACCTACATAGGTAGGTTTACCACTTTCAGGCGTTTTTTCTACTTTGGATACAGCTGGTATCTCCTCATGAGATGCAGTCTGTGCCACTTCTTGCGTCACAACTGTAGGTTGTACTATCTCCTCGGGTTCGCTAGAACGTTCCACCACAGGAGCTGTTATCATTGGCTGTGACTGTCCACCTTGCTGTGAATTTCCTCCAAAGGATTTTGCTGCATTTAGGTACACCTGCAACTTTGGATCCTTCTTATCGATAGCTTTCACCACAATCGGTCGTCCTATCACTTGTTGGAACGCTTGTTTTCCGCATTCTACGTGTTGCTGTTGCACCAAAATAGGCCCCGCTATCGGTGTAGGGAATACTAAGATAGCTTGCTCTTGGTCTAAGTACACCAAGGTTCCTTGCTGATAGATGGTATTCAACAACCCATAGTTCTTGCCTCTCAACCATTTTATCACGTTTGCTAAAATCGTGCTATATTCATGAGGACTCACCATTCCCTGTCCCACAGTCACTTCTTGCATCGTGTCAAATGTCGTCGTTCTAGGTGTTACCGCTGAAGATGCTTTCTTTGGTAATGGTGGTGGCAAAGAGCTTTTACCACCAGAGCCGACCGCCTTAGCTGTGCGAGGTGGTGGTAAAGGAGATATTGCTTTTGCAGAACTAGTTCTCACCGGCGAGACAGATGGCAATAACACATCATCCTCCACTGGATGGGGAATCTCCTCTAGAACACCATCATATACATCCGTATCTGCCACAGGTGGTGCAGATTCTACCACAGGTTTGGCAACTACTACAGGTCGTTGCTCCGCCCACTCATTCAGCTTTTCGAGCAAGGCATCTTCTTGACGATTTACAAAATGTTCCATCGTCGTCATGCGCCCTTCTAAGGTTTGGTACGTACCGCCACCTAATTGCAAGAGTGAAAGCAATCCCATTTCTACAATCACTCGTGGATTATCTACTTGTTTTGCATTATTTTGTACCGTTTGGAGTACATTGATATAGCGCCCAATTTCCTCCATAGATAACGCATTGGTCTGCGCCAATAATCGCTCTTTATGCGTATCATAGGCTAATAACTCTTCCGCCTCAGGCAATACTTTTGCCACAATCATAGATCGCAGATGTTCCACTAAAGCCGTTACAATTTGACGAGCATCACGCCCCATTTGTAGCGCTTCATCTACAGCTTGCAGTAACGCCGCTCCATTACCTGCTTTTAATATATCTACCATATCGAGGACCCAAGATTTGCTCACTAAGCCAATCATAGTCTCTACTAGAGGAGCTGTAATCATCTCCGAGGTCATACCAGAACATTGATCCAGAATACTTAAGGCATCCCGCAAGCCCCCATCTGCATGGACCGCAATAACTTGTGCCGCCGCAGGGTCAAGAGAAATGTTACTCTCCTTTGCTACATGCAATAAGTGAGCTGTAATATCTTTAGCTGTAATACGACGGAACGTATAGCGCTGGCAACGAGATAAAATAGTAACTGGTAATTTCTCAGATTCTGTTGTGGCGAAAATGAACATTACATGGCTCGGCGGTTCCTCGATGGTTTTCAACAAGGCATTCCACGCTTCATTGGTGAGCATGTGGGCTTCATCGATGATGAACACTTTTTTATGCCCTACAACAGGTAAAAAGTTCACCTGTTCTCGCAAGGCACGCACTTCATCAATACCTCGATTGGAAGCCGCATCAATTTCGATCACATCCAAGGCTTGCCCTTGTAGCATTTGCTGACACGATTCACAGACACCACAAGGTGTGTCTGTAGGCCCCTGTTCACAGTTAATAGCGCGAGCAAATATCTTTGCCATACTCGTTTTCCCCGTCCCTCTAGGACCAGCAAATAAATAGGCATGGGCCACTTTATCTTCACGTATGGCTCGTTGCAATGTATCTGACACATGATGTTGACCTACTACATCGGTAAACTGCTTCGGTCTCCATCGTCTATATAACGCTAAATAACTCATAGCCCCTCCTTTCCCTTAAGATATGAAAAAAAGCAGCTAAGCTAGCTGCTTTACCATAGCACTCGAATCTGACAGCCCTATAGGTTTCCTCGTGGCACAAGAGAGTTACCGCTTAATGCTGCTCCAATCAAGGCCTGACATGGTTCACAGGCTCTCCTTGCACAAGCCCCATAGAACTGTCATATTCCAATGCTATTACCCTATTATTATACATGTTTTCCCTGTCCTCTTCAAGACTTTATACCCCTTTCTCTCACAAAATGTGCTATACTTTAGATATCCTCTTTGATAGAAAGGAGGTGAGTTCATGGAGGTTGATTACGACGCTCTCGTGTGGTGGGCTAATTTTCTTGCCCCTATTCTGCAAGGATTGATTGTTAATTTCTTAACATATGCAATTCTGAAGTACTACAAGAATAGAAAATAGAAAGAAAAAAGGACGGTGGCAGCCGTCCTTTTTTTGAGTTCATGAATGATTTTCTACAACGCTCTCAGAAAGGTTCATTCCTTCTACACCAAGTATACACCATTCCACCCTAAAACACAACTATATTATCCTCTGCGCCCTTCATAAGGGTGTAGGATTAGATGTCCTTTAGAGTATTCTCCTACATATATATCACTAATAGAATATCCTTGGTCTTGTACTTCTTCTTCTAGCCAAGCCATGTCTTTGTCCGCAAGTTCTAGTATATCTGGATCTACCACTCCATCCACAATAACTGGATATCGAATGATATCATCACCGTTCATGACTAATGTTAATTGTCCATTTTGCTCTAGTACAGCACGACGTACATCGCTCACAAGGGTTACTCCTGCGCTGCGAAGTTTCAACTGCAAATCACTGCCACGAAGACCACGCTTCAAACATTCACCGACACGAATTTTACCCCGGTCAATAACAATGCTAGGACGTCCATCGATGAGCGTTTTAATCCATCCCACATGAGCGCTGAGAAAGCGCAAACCCATCACCACGATAGTCCAAGCGATGAGGACTAGAAAGAATTGTAAGATACCAATACTTTCACTGTAAATAACGGCGCCAATAATACCACCTAGGACATAGTTTTGTACTTGGTCCAACGCTGAGTTAGGCGCCAAATTGCCTTTACCCATCAAATTCATTTGTAAAATGAGGGCTAAAATACCAAGGGTTAGCTTGATAAATACTAATGTATATCCTGTTAACATATTATCGTTCATCCTTCTTCACATCTACAATTTTTGGATTCGTATTCATCATTTGTACAGGTCGTAAAGAATACGCTTCCTTATTCATGGTGAACGTCACTTCAAAATAACTATTCTCAATGTTTACAATCATGCGATCTTGTACGCGCAATGTATTAACTCGAATTTTGTCTTTTGGTATCTCTGCACGTTCACTTAAATTATTCAAAAACTGCACCATATAGTTCGATTCTTCCGCATTATCTACATCACGGGTATAATCATTCACTTGTAATCCCAATAAAAAGACAAGTCCTAATACAATGATGATACCTAAGTCTCGAAACTTCGTATCAAAACGATTGTACATGACTTTCACACCCACTACTAGCAATGCTACTAGTAAAATAGTTGTCATACTATATTGCAACAAAGATGTAAATTCTCCTTGTTGTACTACATAGGCATAGGTATAAAATTCCACAATTACCTCACAATTCTTACTTTAATGACTCATTATACTGCGCTCGGTCACCGCCTACAAATTTTGGTCGTACACGAGCCGCTGTCACATGAGCTTCGCCAATTTCTTTCACACCTAAACGCACAGGTACTGTCACATGTTTCAAATGCATACCAATGAAAGTATCTCCAATATCGATGCCTGCATCGGCTTTTACATATTCCACCATCACAGGGTCAGTCCATGAAATATAGGCTATTGCCGCCATGGATCCACCTGCATGCTGTACAGGTACTGCATTCACTTCTTCGTAACCACGCGTCAATGCTGCTGATTGTTCCATCACTAAGGCACGGTTGAGATGTTCGCAACATTGAATGGCAATATCAAACCCATATTCACCTTGCACCTCAGACAGAGCTCTAAACAAGTCCGATGCCACCTCTAAAGAAGAGTCCTTACCAATATGTCTTCCTCGTACTTCACTGGTGGAGCACCCTACTACTAGCAATTTACCTTCTTGCAATTTCGCTACCGTAGCCAATTCCGTTACAGCAGTTTTCATAGATTCATATAGATTTTCATTCATAGAATATCCTCCCTTTCATTACATACGAATACACCCAAATAAGTAACCATCACCCTAGAGTATTATTTGCCATATGCACCATACATGATAAGCATGGAATAGCATGGTCTCAGAATATTCCTTACCCACCTATATCTTGTAGTACGAAATAGCATGACCGTATGCGATTAGTTAGCCATATGCACTACACGTTGTGGATACGGAATATCGATACCCTCTGCATCAAAACGATCTTTGACTTCAGACATGACGCCATAATAAACTTCTCTATAATCACTCGCGTTAATTAAAGGATATGCCACAATATTGACAGAGCTATCACCAAATTCTTTGATACCAATTTCTAAGCTATCCATATTGTGAACCTTGCCTGTGCTCGCAAGAATTTCTTTAATAATTTCAATGGCACGGTGATGGTTCGCATTATAGTTAATACCAAATACAAAGGTAATGTATCTCGTTTGTTCGTAGTTACTATTCATCAAGTTATTAGACGTAATGGCCGAGTTAGGGATGAATACAATACGATTTTCTTTGGTAGCAATGGCAGTATTAATGAGATGGATGGCTTTCACAGACCCTTCCACGCCATTGACAGAAATCCAATCACCTGCTTTAAACGGTTTGAAAGCCAAGATAATCAAACCAGATGCCAAGTTAGACATGTTATTTTGTAAGGCTAAACCAATAGCGATACCGAAGGCACCAAAAGCGGCTAAAAAGTTATTCGTCGGGAATCCCACTAAGGATAACGCCGACAGCACAACTACAGATAAGATAGTGTAGTAAATAATTTGAGATGCAAAGCTGCGCACCGTTTGATCATAACCGGTGCGACTCATCAACTGCACTGATACACGTCTTATCAATAGAGCCAAATAGCGACCTACAATCAACACAACAACGGCCAAGATGATGCTTGGTAAATATTCAATCACTAAAGATTGCATATGTCCCATAAAGGAAATGCTTTCCTCCACATGCTCTGCTACCTTTTCAGCGCCTGCCGCTGTAGCTGTGGCAACTTTTTCTTCTGCTAATAACATCTATTACTCCTTTCATGTAACTATGTTGTCATTGTGTAACTCATAGCATAGGGATATGAGTTCGCACAGTATTAGATTCTATTATATCTATAGCACTAAACTTGTCAATATATCATATTAAAGTATACAACAAAGTTTTCGCCAAATGTGATATCTACTGTTATAAGGGTGTTCTCTACATTTACTATAGCCCCATTTTGTCCTATCGCAAAGTTTTTAACAACTTTATAATTCAATAAACCTAATATTTAAGTAGGCTCATCCCTATTAAAACCAACTCATTTTGTCCTATAGCACGAAAAGCCTATAGAATCAAAAATATAGGATAGCTGATGTACTATCAACTACCCTATATATATTCATTGTATCAAACTATCGATCTTATTTTACTAAGATGAATGTTACATTGATTGGACCGTGAACACCAACGACACGAACAAGCTCGATGTCCGCTGTGTTGGATGGACCAGAGATGTGAACCACATTTGTAGGGAACTTAGCTGGATCATTACGATAAATCTTTGCTAATTCTGCCATCGTTTGTGTCATACGTGGATGAATATTTTCAGTACGTAACACAGAGATATGAGTTAATGGCAATAACCCTAAAGAACGACCAGATTCTTCTGTGCTTGGTTGGATAACTGTAGCAGTTTCCGCAATACCCAAGATTGGGAATGTAATACCAATGTTAGAATCTTTTGCTACTTCAATATTCGCCTCACGACCTCTAGTAGCATCCCATTGATAGAATGTAGCTTGATCTTCGCTTAATTGTTTGAAAGCTTCTTCTAATCCGTATGTTTCTACTTCTTCGGATTTAGGGTACACAACGCTACCGCCACCACGAGCAACGATTTCATCAACCAATGTTTGACCTACTTGAGAAGCTTCCACTTCGATAAGTTTAGTACCTAATCGTTCCGCTTCTGTTTTAAACATCTCTATTACTTGCTCATGGCTAAGGTCAGAATACATAGTCTCTTGAGGTCCTTTTGAAAAATCAAAAGGTGTTACAGATGTAGGAATTGAATCACGGCCTAACGCACGAGATAGGCGACCTAAAAAGGCTTGTTTTTTTGCTTGATCCATTTTATTTCTCCTTTCCCTTTTGTGCTACGTGTTTTGCATATTCATCACGGAATTTACTCATTTTGAGCAAGCCCATGTCTTTTGCTTTCACCCAGCCACCAACTACTGGTAATACTTTTGTCCAGTCTGCCATATGACCATTTTTACTCATTAATTTCATGCCGATAGCACCCATTTTGGTACCCATATCGAACAAGAAGGAGTTCGCAAATACACCTGCTACTGTGTGGAAGATACTGCGTTCGATAGCTGGACGCATTTGTAATTTATCAGCAATCACTTGACGATGTTTTAACAATAATTCATGCAATGGAATTTTCACTGGGCAGTGTTCCCAACATTCGCCGCACAATGTGGACGCGTAAGGAAGATCGCCAGCTTCTTCATAACCAACCAATAGTGGAGTTAATACAGCACCCATTGGACCTGGATAGATAGAGCCATAACCATGACCTGTAATGTGACGATATACAGGGCAAATGTTCATACATGCACCACAACGGATACAACGTAACATTTCTTCAAAATCGCCACCTAAAATACCAGAACGGCGGTTATCAATGATGATGATGTGTAATTCTTCTGGACCATCTGCTTCTCCCTCACGAGCAGGACCTGTGATCATGGAGAAGTAGTTGGAAATTTTAGCGCCTACAGAGGAACGAATCAACATTTCCATCATCACATCCAAGGATGCAAAGTCAGGCACCAAACGTTCCATACCCATCAATGCAATTTGCGTTTTAGGCATGGAGCTCGCCATACGACCATTACCTTCGTTAGATACGATAGTGATAGTACCAGTTTCAGCTACACCGAAGTTACATCCAGTGAAACCTACATCAGCACGCAAGAAACGATCGCGAATATAGCGACGCACGAAACGAGTCATTTCTTCTGGATTTTCAGTACCTTCATAACCTAATTTTTTCGCAAATGTATCACGAATACGGTTACGTTCAAAATGCAATGCAGGTACTACGATATGGGATGGAGGATCAAAGTCAGCTGTTTGCAAAATAAATTCTGCCAAGTCAGTTTCGTTTACTTCGATACCCGCTTTAATTAATTCGTGGTTTAATCCGATTTCTTCAGATACCATGGTTTTGGATTTAACAACCATTTTTGCTTCTTTTGCACGAAGTACTTCCATACAAATTGCTGTTGCTTCTTTATCATCAGCTGCAAAGTGCACATGGGCCCCTGCTTTTTCAGCATTTTCAGCAAATTTATTTAAATAGTAATCCAAATTAGCCAATACATGGTCACGCAAATCAGCAGATTCATTACGGAAGTCTTCCCATTCTGCTACTTGATCTACTACAGCTTTACGTTTTTCATAGAATACATCCTGTGCTGTGTGAATGGCTTTTACTTTGAAGTCATTAGCAAGCACATCATTAACGCGTGTCTTAAACGGGCGTTTATCGTACATAATATTACTCATGGTGACTCCTCCTATCGACTATTCAACAATTCCGCAATATGCATCACACGGATATGGCGATCAATTTCTCCTTCTTTGTAAAGTCGATCTAACATACCTTCAATATTCATCAAGCAAGCCATATCGGAACCTGCTACAATGTTAGCGCCAGAATCAGCAATGTTCAATGCTTTTTCTTTTGTCATAACAGCGGAAATTTCAGGATTTTTCACTGTGAAAGTACCACCAAATCCACAGCAACGCTCAGCACGATGCAATGGTAAGTATTCTAGGCCTTGAATGCCGGCTAATAATTTCATTGGTTGTTCTTTAATTCCCATCAAACGTGTTACGTGGCAAGATTTATGATATGTCACTTTATCATTAAAGCGAGCTCCCACATCAGTTACCCCTAATACGTCAACGATGAATTGAGTGAACTCATAAATTTTAGAGCTTAATTTTTCAGCTCGCGCCAACCATTCTGGTTCATCTTTTAAAATATGATGATATTCATCACGAATAGCAAACGCACAAGATCCAGACATGCTCACTACATAATCAGCATTCTCGAATTGTTCAATTGTGTTTTTGATAGCTCCTTTTGCAGCTTCGTTATAACCAGAGTTAACAAACATCTGACCACAGCACACTTGCTTTTTAGGAACTGTTAATTCGCAGCCAAGGTTTTCAAGTACCTTTACACCTGCCATGCCTACATGAGGGTAGAACATATCAATCAAACATTGTTGAAATAAATGAATTTTCATTGTTTCACATCCTCAACTTTAAAGTAAACTACTATCACTTGATTGGCAAAATGCATCAATCATTTCCATCTATGTACTATTAGAATGGTAGATTCTAAATAGTTTTCTGATGACTTTATTATATAGTAAATTTTCTGTAATTACAAAAGACTTGCAATATTAGCAAGAACCCATTTTTATACCATTTTGCTAGTCATTATCAATCAGCCAATTTGTATCAAAAATCACACGTTTTCCCTAGTCTCATCAAGCCTTATGGCATCAAGGCTTATATAATTTTTATGTATTTTAATACATATCAAATCTTCTATTAAAACACACTTGTCTTTTCTGCCTCTAATTCCCATCTAAAATTAGTACTATAACCAAAACTCATGAAAGAGATAACCCCCGCTCTATGATTCAACCTTTTATATGGCAAATTCATTGATAAATATCACTCTTTTCGCATGGAGCGAATCTTTCAAATATGGTATGATAAACATAATAAAACACAATTTACTTCTCTGTATTTGGAGGCATATTATGAAACGTATATATACAACATTACTGCTGACTGCATTACCTCTTTTCGTCTTACAAGCAACCACTGTCAATATACCCTCTTCGTACGCTCCTATATCTATCCCCAAGACGTTTACATATTCTCAGCCCAATAGTACCCCTACCTTTGATCGGGTACAAAAATATCGTTTTACTGATGTACCAACTACTTTTTGGGCCTATGAATCTATTACAAGAATGACAAAAGAAGGTCTTATGAGTGGCTATCGCGATGGCATATTTAAACCTAATGAGCCTCTATCTCGTGAAGAGGCGGCCTCTTTATTTAGCAATATGCTTGGTGATACTCCATCTGTCATGCTAGCCAGCTCTTTCTCAGACATCACCTCTGATCGTTGGTCTTCCTTAGCTATTGAAAGTGTCGCAAGGGCTAATATCATCAGTGGCTATGGCGATTCTACCTATCGTCCAGAACAGTATATGTCTCGCCAAGAGTTTGCCGTTGTGGCAGATAAGTTTTTACACTACCAAGGATACCGAACAGAAGACCCTACTGCATTAGATACAATTCACTTTAGCGATCAAAAATTCATTGCCCCATGGGCGCAATCTTCGGTACGTGAATTAGCTTTATTTGGGTTTATCAACTACAGCACAACCGGTTTGTTCAATCCTGAAAAATATGTAACACGGGCAGAAGCTGCAGAAATCACCTATCGTTTACTCTTCTCCAAAGAAGCGACTGCTATTCAACACACTATTCAGCAACAGCAAATGGAAGAAACCGCACGAGGTCTGATCAAAAAAACATTTGGTGAAAACTATGACTTCCACAATCGAGGAGCTATGTTCTGGCGCGATGGAAAATTAGTGATTTCTTTCATCTCCTCTAAAGATGTGAAAGCCATTACCGCAGAAACAGCCTATATACAAGATAAACATTTCTTAGAGCACCACATCATCACTACTGGTACGTACAGTTTAGGGGACTTTGACAATTTACAAACTGATGCAGCCTATTTATATCGTCAATTAGAGCCCCACGGTACCATCTTAGCTGTCACACCAACACCAAATGTAGATGGATTAATTGTAACCGTAGACAAATTACATGCTACGACACAAACGGCGTTTGTGAAGAAATTTGGAAAGAAAATCCAACTCAAAACTAAATCATAAGCATGCGTTAATTAGCAATGCACTAGAGCAGCTAGCTCTAATACAAGGTGGCATATCTGATGTAAAGCTATACTATTATTTTATTTTTTCATGATGGTACATAGAAAAAGAGGAACGTTGATACGATTTGATTAACGTTCCTCTTTTATCGTTAACATGTATTGTATTCCTAAGACTACATGGCGGTATCATTATATCTTGATTATTTATATAATTTAAGTACTCACACTTCTTATGTTTCTACCTGTTAGCCTCTATCTAACAAGTTACATTCTCTAAGTCTAACGTAAATACCTCTGCAGCCGGTCCTGTCATATATACAGTTCCTTCTTCGTCGTAGTCTATGTGCAAGGTACCAAGGTATAATTCCACATCTATAGAGCGACCAGTTAATCCTTTCTCATGCGCCATAACAGCACTAGAACAAGAGCCTGTACCACATGCCAAGGTTGCACCTGCACCACGTTCCCAAGTGCGGACTTTCACAGTATTTTCATCCACTACTTGTACAAAGTTCACATTCGTCCCTTTTGGGAATAGAGGATGTTTTTCAATCTTTGGTCCTAATGCTGTCAACGGAACTGTCGTTACATCTTCTACGAATACTTCTGTATGCGGGACCCCTAACAACACAGAACTCACCACATAGGATGTACCATCTACATCAATGGTATAATCAATAACTTTCTCTGCCTCCACAGCCATAGGAATCGCACTAGCTGTGAAAGTAGGTTTTCCCATATTCACTTTCACAAGCTTTGCTACACCATCCTCGGCTATAATTTCTGGTGTCATAATCCCTGCCAAGGTTTCTACCGTGAAGATATCTTTTGTGATAATCTTGCGGTCATACGCATATTTAGCAAAGCAACGAATGCCATTTCCACACATTTCTGCTTCACTACCATCAGAATTGATAATACGCATACGCACATCCGCCACCTCGGAGGGCATAACAATAACAAGTCCATCTGCCCCAATCCCCGTATGACGATCACAAAGACGTTGTGCCATGTCCGTCACATCAAGCTCTATTGTACCCTCATCGAAAAAAACAATAAAATCATTTCCTAAACCGTGCATTTTTGTTATTTTCATACGTATCTCCTTGTGTATCTTATACAATTCCTATCTCCATAGAGCGGATTATTAATTTATCGCAAAATATAGCCTTTACTTTTATACATTTTGATGAAATCCACTGTACATGACTATAATTTATTTGTCATTTATATTACCATGAATATAGGAAAAATAATAGGTACGTTTTCCTAAGCAGTATTAGGTTAATCATATATTGGAGGTGATTTCATTATGCTTCCTGAAGAACGTTATTCTGCTATTTTACGACGCTTGAAACAAAATCGGGTTGTTACCGTACACGAACTGGTAACAGCGTTGTCTTCTTCAGCGCCTACAATACGCAGAGATTTAGCCTATCTCCACAACAAAGGGTTATTACAAAAGGTTCACGGCGGTGCAGCCAGCCTCACTATCGACCATACTACAACGGATATAGATATGCTTCCTAAATCCGTCATGTATCGCGACGCAAAAGAATCTATTGCCTTAGCGGCCTCTGAGTTAATCAGTCCATCTGGTTTTATCTTCATTGATGCAGGCAGTACCACTGAAATGGTATTACATTACTTACAGCATACCAATGCTACCTTTGTGACTAACGGCATTCATCATGCTACCCATTTAGCATCGCGCCATATGAAAGTCATCTTATTAGGTGGCACCGTAAATCCCATTTCATCATCCGTCGTCGGTAGCGTAGCCCTCAATCAATTGGAATCGTATAACTTTACCCAAGGGTTCTTTAGTACCCATGGAATTAGTTTTAAATCTGGCTTTACTACAGAAGATCCTCTTGATGCGTCTGTGAAAGAAAAAGCATTGCAAAAATGTCACAACGCTTTCGTTCTAGCAGATCCATCTAAGTTTGATCGTATTTCATCTGTAACCTTTGCTAGCATTGATAAAGCGTCTATTATTACTACAAAATTACCTAATGAATTATATCGGAACTATGCAAATATTCAAGAAGTTGATCATCATCGTTAATTGTAAAAGCTGTCATCCCTAGACGTATATGTCTAACGGTATGACAGCTTTTTTGCAATCTAGAACGTCGTTTATCCAAATATACAATTTATATCTATCTTTTTCGATGTATTTACGTTATAATATGATGTATTTTATATTTTATGCGTTTTGAAATGGAGATTAGCATGAGCTTTTTGAAAGACTTTAAAGACTTTGCCATGCGCGGTAATGTAGTAGATTTAGCCGTCGGTGTTATCATCGGTGCCGCTTTTGGTAAAATTGTTACTTCCTTGGTAAACGATGTCGTGATGCCCCCTATCGGCTTATTATTAGGCGGTGTAGACTTTTCCAATTTATTTATCCCTTTAACAACTAGTGGTGCTCCGACTACCTTGGCAGAAGCAAAAGCAGCTGGTATCCCTGTAGTAGCCTATGGTCTTTTCTTGAATACAGTGTTTGAATTCCTTATCATTGCTTTCTGTATTTTCACGATCATCAGCCAAATCAAACGCTTTACACCTGCTGAAGCTCCACTGGAAATCCGTAAATGTGACTATTGCCGTGAAGCGATTGCTGACGATGCCACACGCTGTCCACATTGTACAGCTGAATTGGCGATCAAAGAATGCTAGCTATAACAATTCCTAGCATCTACCCTTTTGAATTTTAACTTTATATAATATTAATAGGAAAGGACTGACACGAGTGTCAGTCCTTTACCTATAATTAGTATTATGTGAAATGCATAATGCATGATCACAACAAACCTAGCATATACTTTTTATTATGTATATTGCTTTTCAAATATAGCATAACTAGATATTTAAAATCAAGTTTTAAAATATTCATTTCGCAGATGACAATAAAACCCTTAATACAAAGGATTCTCCAACTCGTTAAAACGGTTGATAACAGTGTTATACGTACATGTAATCTATCCAATATGTAAAATAATTATCATCTTGATCCTACCTCGAGTAGGAACACCTCATCGCCCTTTCTAACTATAAAAATCTACACAAAATAGCCCTAACTACAATAGAGGAAAGCTGATTACAACATCAACTTTCCTCTATATATTCATACACTTATAATGTATACTCCGATTTTATTTTTTTATAGGCCGGATGTTTACCCACAGCTTTCACTAAGCGTGGTCTCCAATGAAAGGCAGCTTGGTATGCTATATACCCAAACAGGATAACGGAGGCCCCGCCTTGTACAGGAACTTCGCCACAAGCATAGATCGCATAGCTATCGTAGGCAATGGCTACGGCGCTCATCACATAGATAAGACGGCGCAATCCCATAGTTGCTCCCTCAATGGATAACATTTTATTCACTGCCACGCAGCAAAGAATGTACGGGAATACATTAGTCACTACGGCTAAGTTAACGAGCTGCGCAAATTGTTCATTCAAACTTTCATCAGTAGTCATCAACGCCAAGATACCTTGCAATGCCAAGAGAATGATAATACCGCGCACCGGGGAATCTACACGATTCACACGAGCGAATACCTTTGGAAAGAATCCTGCTTCTGCACAACTTTTAAACACACGGCTCAAAGTAAATTGCCATCCCATAATCGCCCCAAAGCAAGATACTGCCATGAGAGCCATCACGATTTTGCCTGCTGTGCCATTAAACATGTAAGCAAACACTAAACCGAAAGGAGCGGTGGAATTCACTAACTCGATGTTAGGAATGATACCCGCCATAATATTCGTCGATACAATATACACCACGGCTACTGCCAACGTGCCAAAAAATGTCGCTATAGGTACATTCTTTTTAGGGTTTTCTACGGCATCTGCATTAGCTGCCGCCGACTCAAAGCCTAAAAAGCCCCACAAGGTAAGGGAAATGGACTGACTGACCGCATCAAATACGGGCAGTTCTTGTGGGTTCCAAACAGACACAAACATCTCTGGATCGAACCAAAACCAACCAAACACGCCAATAAATAAGACTGGCAACATCGTTCCCCAAATGGTAATGTTACTAATGCGCCCTGTGCTCTTATTACCACGTACATTGATTAAAGCCGCTACCATGAGCAACGCGATAGTTGCTAAACTCACTTCTAACGGTGAAAGGTGTACGTCAAATAACACAGCCCCATACCCTACGATAGATATAGCGATGGCTACATTGGCAATGACCAAAGACACTGCATAGGAGTAGTTCGCCATAAAATGGCCTGTCCTACCGAAGGCATATTCCACATAACCTCCTAAGCCACCAGATTTCTTTGTAAATAAACCACATTGGGCGAAAATATAGGCTAAGGTCAAGGACCCTAGTACAGTGATTATCCAAGATAGGATAGAAATGGTGCCTACCTGTGCTAATTGAGACGGTAGCATAATAATTCCAGCACCCAACATATTGGCTGCTACGATGGATGTCAATTGGAATACAGACATTTTTTTAGCGGTGGTTTTCATGTATCAAGCCCCTTTCCATACATCACTTGAGCATTTCAAGTATCCGTGTCGTCAAAAAACCGCTAGCGCCACTAGTCCGTACGGAATGGGTTCGGATGTAGTGACGCATCTTCATTCATTTATCGATTCATTGTAACACCTTTTACCCCTCATGGATAGATGTTTTTTTACAATTTTTCTAGGATTGTTATAACTTTCTATCATTTCCCTATCTTCCTATGATATACTATAGAAAATATGCTATGTCCATATAAAAGAAAGGATGTCCTTATGCAAGAACAAATCATTCAACTCTTGAGCGATGTAAACGGATTCCTCTGGAATAATATCATCATCGCACTCCTCATTATTGCCGGTGTTTGGTTTACGGCGACCACACGATTCGTGCAATTACGACAACTACCAGAAATGTTCCGTATTTTAAAATCTGGGGCAGGAGAAAAAAGTAAAGGTGACCATCACATTTCTCCATTCCAAGCCTTCTGTATCAGCGTTGCCTCTCACGTAGGTGTTGGTAACATCGCTGGTATCGCTATCGCTATCGCTTTAGGTGGTCCAGGTGCTGTATTCTGGATGTGGTTTATCGCACTTCTTGGTGCGGCTACTAGCTTCATTGAAAACACATTAGGCCAAATCTACAAAGAGCGTTTACCTGATGGCTCCTTCCGCGGCGGTCCATCCTATTACATTCGCCATGGCTTGAACAGTCCATTCCTATCTGTTTTATTTGCAATCTTAATTAGTGTTACCTACGGTCTAATCTATAACTCTGTACAAGCAAACACCATCGCTATTGCCGTACAACCTTGGAATATCGATGCGTCTACAACAGGTCTTATCGTAGCAGCTTTATCTGCACTCGTTATCTTCGGTGGTGCCAAACGTATTGCGCAAACAGCTGAGTTCTTGGTACCTTTCATGGCAGGTTTGTACTTCTTAATCGCTTTGTACATTGTGATTGCTAATATCTCTGTATTACCAGATGTCATTTCTGCTATCTTTACACAGGCTTTCACTATTGATTCTGCTACAGGCGGTTTCATCGGTGCTGCGGTAATGCAAGGTATTAAACGTGGCTTGTTCTCCAACGAAGCCGGCGAAGGTTCTGTACCAAATGCATCCGCTTCTGCTGATGTAAATCACCCAGTAAAACAAGGTTTAATCATGTCCCTTGGAGTATTCGTGGATACTATGTTTGTATGTACTGCGTCCGCTTTCATCGTTCTTGTGTCTGGCGAATATGTGCACACAGATTTAACAGGTATCGCTCTTGTGCAACACAGTATTGGTCATCAATTAGGTGCTTGGGCTCCTGCAGTTATCGCCTTATTTGTATTCATGTTTGCTTATAGTTCCATTATCGGTAACTATTTCTACGGCGAAGTGAATATTGCGCACATGACGAAAAACAATAAAGTTGCTATTAATGTATTCCGTGCATTAGTTATCATCATGGTCTATGTTGGCTGTATCGCTGAATTGAACCTTGTATGGAACTTAGCTGACTTGTTCATGGCATTCCTAGTGCTTTGCAACATTACGTCTATCCTACGCTTAGGTAAATTGGTAACCATCGCTCTGAAAGACTATGTGAGCCAAAAATCTAAAGGTATTGAAGATCCAATCTTCGACCGTGCTATTTTACCAACTCAAAAAGGTATCACTTGGTGGTATAAAGGTCACGAAAACGAATAATACTATACTGAAAGGGTCCTTCGGGGCCCTTTTTTATACCTATCAAATACTGTGGCTATCACTTTATATTGGGAATCTCTACTATATGTTATAACAATCGTAGCCCATAAAGTATATGATTAACATATAAAAAAGAGGGACGTTGACACTATGTGTGCAACGTTCCTCTTTTTTGTTCTGTATTATATTCCTTAGTATTTTGATTGTATTAATTTACATGCCTGTATCCAATCACATTTATTAGTAGCATTACAACATATGTAGAATATATTTCTAAACTATCAATTGGATTACTGCCATTGCTATGCTAGAAATATTATACCGATATAGCCCGCTCCAATCGGAAGGAATAGATGTATACCTCTTTTACAGGGTATGGTGTCAATCGCTCTAAAGCTTCTTTATAGAGCATTAACTGAATGCGATAGCGTTCTACTAGCGATTCTTCATCTAGACGGTCTGTTTTATAGTCTACTAGCACCCAAGATCCCTCTTCTAGGAATGCCGTATCTATGATACCTTGTAGGAATAAATCTTCTCCGTCTAGCATCTCTGGGTACACTCGATTGGCTGGGAATAGCATGCTGAACGGCAACTCTCGTTCTACTCGCTGCGCTCTTAACAATCGCTGTCCTAACTGAGACTGAAAGAAATCATAAATACGTTTTTCACTGATTGCCTTCCGTTCCTCATCCGTCAAGTATCCTTGCAACGCAAGAGTATCTAAGGCTTGTTTTAAGGTTGAACGAGTATAACTTTGTAAGGGCAACCATTGCATCACTTCATGCATGAGAGTACCCCAACGAGCACCACTGCGAATCGGCGTAGACTCATTTATGTATGATAAGGACACATCAAAGGGTCCTAGATCTACTGGCAACTCTGTTGAAGCATTCTCCGCACCTACAGCTGATGCACCTACCACATCGCCCTTCGCTACACCCTTGTCAAAAGATTCATCCTCCTGTATTAGTAAACCTGGTTTTTCTCTCATAGGTTCACTCGCTAATGAATCTTCTGTATCATTCGCATTTCTAGTTGTTCTATGTTCCGTCGCATTAGACATGATGGATCCTATCGTTTCCACATCATCATGACTACTTGTATCACGCTTATACTCTGGTTCAATCATCTGTTTCGCCAATTCTTCTAGCTCTACAAAGCGTCGTTTAATTTCAGACACAGAGATTTTCCCCGCTCGTTCTGTAGAACTTTCATAAGGATACACAGAGGTCAAGCGATCTACCACGATAGGGTCCAGTGGTGGTGCTTCTACTGGTAATTGAGCCCGCACTTGTTCTAACACATCTACGTCTATGGACGGTGTTTCCTGTGAAACACTGTAATCATTTCCGTCATGAACGTGGAAGGACACAGGACAATCTTTGTACGGTATGTCTGGGAATTGCGGGCTTTCTACCTCCGCAAATTGGCGCAACTGTGTGCCCCCTGCTACAAGACGAGCCAAACTCCGCAAGATCCAATCTAAATAGGAATTACATCCTAAAATCTGTTCTTTCGTGAAAGCACTTTCACCCCACTGCAATACAGGTGCCACCCATTCGCCCATTTTCTTCGTGGCAGGTCGATCTGTGGAGCCATTGATAGCCCCTTTCATATAGCCTGTAATATAGAGTTTATCTTTAGGCCGAGTTAATGCCACATAGAGGATACGTTCCTCTTCGGCTTTCAAGTTTTCTTCTAAGGCTTGGCGCACGAAAATCCATGGCACCGAGTTATACATGACACGCAAATCTGGAAAGTACCCTTTCAAGCCTACTCCATATTCTTTATGCAATAGCAAAGATCGGTTCAAATCCATTTTGTTAAATCCCTTTTGGGTGCCCATGAGGAATACTACAGGGAACTCTAAGCCCTTACTTTTATGGATGGTCATAATACGAACCACATTATCCGCTTCGCTCACCGTTTTGGCAACGCTCAAGTCCTCTCCCGATGCCTGCAAACTTTCAATAAATCGCAAGAAACGGAATAAGCCACGGTAATTGCCACTTTCATATTGTTTCGCTCTCTCATACAAGGCTAGCACATTGCCACGGCGCACCAAACCATTCGGCATAGCGCTCACGTATTCCACCACATGCAAGGTATCGTAAATATGCCAGATTAAATCGATAATACCTTGTCGACGGGACATAGTGCGCCATGTATCCATAGAGTCCACAAAGCGAATCCACCCTGCATTCTGAGATGCTTCCACAAAGGGGCGCAACCCGCTCCACAAGCTGTTCTCCCCTACGGACAAGCGAAGTCGCCCTAGGTCATTTGCATCCATCCCGATAAGGGGTGATTGCAAAACGATGGCCATGGGCAAGTCCTGCTCTGGATTGTCGATGATTTGCAACAAGGAAAGCACAAATTGCACTTCCATAGCACTGAAATAGCCGGATTTCTCCTCTGCATAGGCAGGGATACCCTCTCGCCGTAATAGGTCGATCATGCGACTGGCAGATCCAGAGATAGACCGCTTCAATAGCACAATATCTCGCCATTCCATAGGGCGGAAGGTGCCGTCTTTATCTTGCACCATGGCGCCGTTATTCTTCAACTCTTGAATTTTGCGGATTACAAAGAGCATTTCCTTTTCATCGTTCTCTAGGTCTTCTCCGTCTTCAGGGTCTGTCTGTGCCTTGTCTTCATCACAGCAAAGAACGTGCACTTCTACATCACCACCTACCCATTCTGGTGGCGCCTCTTCTACGATGCGACCTGTGTGGAGGGCCTCTGCCTCACCATAGGTAAGGCCTGCCCCTTCGTCAGTCATGATTTGGGAAAAAATGAAGTTCGTCACATTTAGAATTGCTTCATGGGAACGGAAGTTTTGCGACAAATCGATGCGTCGTTCCACACCATTCACATCGTGGTCAAAGCGATGGTACTTCTCCATGAATAACTGGGGATCTGCCATACGAAATCCATAGATGGACTGCTTCACATCGCCCACATAGAATCGATTGTCTCCACGAGATACTAAGTTTACGATCGCCTCTTGTACACCGTTAGTATCTTGGTATTCATCAACCATCACTTCTTTGAACGTATCTTGTAACTCTAGCGCCACCTCAGATGGTTGTAATGACTCTTCCGACTCAGGGTCCACTAACAAGGCTAAACATAAATGTTCCAAATCGGAGAAATCGATCATGCCCGCTTCTTGTTTTGCCTGCTGAAAGTCCTCATGGAATCGTTTCACTAATTCAATAATACCTCGTACCAACGGCACTAAGTATTCCATTTGCTCTTGCCAATCTACTTCAGTAATGGCAAAGACACCTTTCGGCATGGCTTGCAGCATGTCTTTTCCTTCAGTCAAGATAGCTTTGATTTCGCTCAAAATAGCTGGGTCGCTTTCATTCATGGCTTTTGTGGCACGGAGTACAGGGAAACTAAAACCCCCAATGCCGACTACACCTAGATGCATGGCATCCCAAGTGTCCGCCTTTTGCATAGCTTGTAACAGCGTTTGCAGTTCGCTGACCTTCTCCATCCATTTGTCGAATCCATTGCCCAAGGTCGCCAAGCGCTGTGCCTCTTCATAGCGTTCTAGAAGGTACTCAATTTGACGCTGTTGCTCCTCCCAAAATAGTGTCCCCCAAGTAGTTTCGCGTAAGGTCTGGTGTAAGGCACTTTCATAGGTAGTACACACCTGATCTAACCAACGCATTGGCTGACTTTGTGCCAAGGCGAAGTTGTAGATTTGAAACACCGTGTCCCGCAATACTTGGTCGGACCGTTCCGTACTGAACATATCGCTCACGTCGTAAATGTTATACAAGCCTTGCTCGTAGGCCTCTAGCAAAATCTTATCTAGCACGTCGTAGCGCATGAGCGCCAATTCACCTTCATTGCCGATAGTAAAAGAAGGGTCTATATCTAGTTTATAGAAATAACTACGGATGACCCATTGGCAAAAGGAGTGCAATGTGGAAATATGGGCAGACGGCAACATATTCAATTGTTCTTCTAAATAGGCATCTCCTGTGGCTTGAAACTCTTCCGCTAGTTTCACACCGATGCGGGCTTTCATCTCTGCAGCAGCCGCCTTGGTGAAAGTCACCACCATCAGCTCTTGAATACTTAGCTCCCGCCGTTTCAGACGCTGTATCATGCGTTCTACAAGGACTGCCGTTTTCCCAGACCCCGCCGCTGCCGACACCAAGATCGTTTGGGACGGTAACTGCCCCGGTCTAGGCGCATCAATGGCGCTCTGTTGCGCATCAGTCCATTTCATAGGTAGCCCCTCCTGTTTGTAATCCTTCCATCTTCTCCAATGCTTCCTCTTCGGTCATGGTCTTAATATAACGATATCTGTTGCGGGTTCCATCAAAGCGACATAAGGCTTGAAACTCGCAAAATTCACAAGGTCGCCGTTTATCCTTTTGGTAAGGACTAATAGGAAATTCTCCATCCATCATCTGTGTACCACTGTTAGAAATAATTTGTTTTGTGTATTCCTTCATAAGACCAAATTGTTCTATAGTCTTCAAACTTTTGGATGTGCGACTATCTGGAGTACCATCCTTTTTCAGAACAATCGGTACATAGGGGGAGTTACTTTGGTAAGCCCTCGTCATATCTAAGGATTGTAAGATGTCACCGTCAACAAAGTATCCACTATTTTTCAATTGTTGGATATCAGCTTTTTCTTCTTCTGCCCGTCTATGATTTACGACTTCTGACAATTTCACTTGCGGATTACGCACATACGTATAAAGGGCTGCAGCCGTGCCAATTCGATCCTGTGTATTCTTTTCCAGTGCCAATAGATAGGTCATTAACTGCAATTTCAAGCCATAGTAGATTTCATCGGCTCGCACTGTAGTGCCCCCCGATTTATAGTCGATGACCGCCGCATAATGGCCAAGAGGTCCACGATATTCATCAACACGGTCGATTTGACCACGCAGCACGATACTTTCACCATAGTTCTTACCCAATGGAATGCGCACTGGATGCCAACTAGATGTGCCCATACCAAAGCTTTGTTCTACTTCTGTGGTGGAAAACTCACTTTTCTTGGACCAATCTACGAGACGTGCCACCGTAGCCGATAAGGTGGATGTTAATCGACTATACAATTGCGCTTCGTAGGCATCTCGCTCTTCCGTACCCATCACCGCATCGGCCGCTTCACGACATAAAGATTCTTGTTCTTCCTCGGTTAAGTCACGCCATTGTCGACCTTGTTGCAATAGATACTCTCCTAAATAGCGCAATGTATCGTGAAGGAAGGTACCAATTTCAGGAGCTCCAAAGGATTTCACCTTCCGTGGGGCTAATCGCAATGCATATTGAGCATAGAAACTGTATGGACAGCGATGGTATCGTTCTAATCGTGTAACGGAACCTGTTAAGGCATCGCTCCGTAGCAATAACCCTCGCACAATTGACCGGTCAATGCGTGGCACTGCATTAGAGTCAAACATGCCTCGTGTAGCAAAGAATACCTCCCCTCGGTAGCCCGTTTCCAATCCCCAGTTATAGAGGCTCCACCAAGTAGAGGAAATAGGATCGCCTTTCATAAGGGCACTCATACGACTGGAAAAGAGTCCTAAACTTTGGGATGGTCGCCATAGGTAGTCCTGTTCTCGCCCTTCTGGCATAGATAATGGCGCCTCTTCTATATTTTTCACATATCCATATTGTTGTAACCTCCGCACCACCAAAGACGGTTCCATTTTGGACCCTTCTTCATCGGATGTGACATAGGACAGGTGCAGTCCTTGGCTAGCACGGGTACAGGCTAAGTAGAACAAGAAATTTTCATTGAACATTTGCCCTAAAGCCCCTGCCGCTAATTGCACACCAACCTTTGCTAAAGCCGTCCGCTCTTGGTCACGCAGAATCCCTTCATCCCCCATTTTGCGAGGGAATACACCCTCGTTGAGGCCTAGCACATAGACTTCCTTCGCATCCGTCATATAGCTGCGGTCGATGGTGGTAATCGTCACATGGTCCAACGATGGCGGTACCAAGGAGTAGGTCACTTCACTGAGTCCTTCCTCGATGATGAGCCCCATCTCTTCAGCACTTAACGCTTCTGTACCTGTGACGGATGCACATTCCTCTAGTAATTGAATGGCATGTTTGTACAGCTGTACATGGCTAGCACTTTCCTGTACATCCCCACGTGCTTCTGACTCGTCATACCAGACTTTCAGTTGTTCTGGAATGCGCCAATCTTGCATAGTTTGGAATAGGAACTCACTCCATTCCTGCCCCGTATGTGGCAGTTTACAGAAATCGTAAATAGGGCGTAATACTTGATGCAGCACACGGTCATGTAGGTCTTGCATCACAGCCCGTCGCTCATCATCTTCGCCACCATAGGCCCAGGTATCTCGGAGCCACGCCGATCCTTGAATGCCGTATTCTAAGCAATAATTCTCTAGTCGGTCTACTTCTTCACGAGTGAAAGGTGCAAAATCTGTTTTCAGCAAGCGGAACACCGCATCATGGTCGAAGAAAGTCCGATACACATGGAATAAGCCTTGTAAAAACTCCGCCAGAGGATGACTAGTCATCTTCTTCCGTTGGTCCGAAAAGAAAGGAATCCCATAATTTAGACACGCTTTTTCTAGTACATCACCATAGGACTCCATATCCCGTAATATAATGGTGCAGTCTTTCCAGCGATGCCCCTCTTCTTGGCGATACGCCAAAATCTTCCGGCACACTGCATCCGCTTCCCGTTCTCGATTGTAGGCACTCACCATGGTCAACGTAGCTTCAGCGGTGTTCGGTTTCATAGGTGTTCTGAAAAACTGTGTATTCAACTGTTGTAACAACGGGGTTCCTCGATACACTGTATTCATATCATGAACTACCGACTCTGGATACCAAGTCATCATATCTCGGTACGTCTCCCAGACCCGGAAATACAGGGATCCCTTGCGACTGTGTACCTCTTCCTCTAAGGAGGGTAAGCTAATCGTCATATGACAGGACTCACTGAGGGAAAATAGACGTTGAATCAAGCGATACTGCAAGGGCGTAAACCAATGGAATCCATCCACAAAAACATGACACTGTTTCATGAGCGGAGACTGTGGCAATAGGTCGATTAATTCTTCCATAGAATCTTGGACGCCTAGCTCTTCCAACGCTGCATCGTAGCGTTCTAACAGCAAGGATAATTCTTGTAATTTTCTGCCCAACACCATGGAGTCTACTTGTTCCACAGCTCCTGACAAATCCTTCGGCGTTACTCCAAAAGCTTTGCACTCCGTCAACAGTCCTTGAATGACATCTCCAAAATGAGGTTGTTTCGCCGCTTGTTTAAATAAGTCTAATTCTCCTGCGGATTGTTTTAATAACACTCGAAGAACTAATTTTTTGCCTAGCTCCGATAGGCCACCTTCTTTCACTTTCCCCAAAGATTGGTACACTTGATAGGCTAGCCGTGTCATGCCCACCACGCGCACCGTAGTGAACCCTTTTTCCTTACGATACTCCGCTAGCTTGCGCTCCATCATATACGTGGCAGGGTCCGGCACAAGCACTATGATTTGGTGGTCTGGATGGTCTTGTAAAATTCGTTCTATCTCTGCGAAACAAGCCGTGGTCTTTCCCGTGCCGGCTCCGCCAATATATAACTGTGGTTGCATGTCCAACTCCTTTTCCTCTCAACATGTTTCATCTATCTCTATCCTATCATGTCTAAGGCACTTAGTAAAATTGCCAGGTCCCTCAACAGATTGACCTGGCAATAGTATGTATGTAATTAACGGTACGCTACCCGTTTTGGTTGCATATCATGAAAGTGCAAGCGTTCCTTCGCTGTGGCTTCCCAATCGGTACCCGGTTTACCATAGTTGGCGTACGGATCGATGGACAAGCCCCCACGCGGCGTAAATTCGCCCCACACTTCAATGTATTTAGGCTCCATCAATGCCACCAAATCTTTCACGATGATATTGATACAATCTTCGTGAAAGTCTCCATGGTTGCGGAAACTAAATAAATATAATTTTAAGGATTTACTTTCCACCAATTTTTCATCTGGCACATAAGAAATGTAAATCGTTGCAAAGTCCGGTTGTCCCGTCATTGGACAAAGACTTGTAAACTCTGGACAGTTGAATTTTACAAAATAGTCATTCCCTGGATGCTTATTAGGAAATGCTTCTAGCACTTGCGGTGCATAATCTGTCGGATAGTCCGTATGGCTACCTAAAGCATGAACACCTTGTAATTCCGCTGCATTACGACCACTACTCACGAACTAACGCCTCCTTATTTTTATACACTACTTTCTCCAATGCATTGATGAGGAAATAGCTCACCACACCACACACGAACTGACCTACTACAAGGGAGCTCACTAATACCCAGTACGGAACTGGCAAGAAATAGGCCAACCAAATTGGTACAATCAATCCTGGTACAAAGGTAATGATAGGAATCAATACCCAGTTGCCTAAACCTTGGCGCTTCGCAAGGACGATTAGACCTGTTGTCAATAATCCTACAATAGCTCCACCGATAGCATCCACTAAACCAAAACCGCCCATTACTGTATTGCTGACAAAGTTCGCAATACCAAAGGCTGGAATGGTGAATGGAAAGATTGCTGACAATCCATACAGCGCTGTAGCAATACGCACTTGATACTGACCAAAGGCAAAGCCTTGTGTACCGATCATAAGCGCCAAATACATAGCGATGGAAATGGCAGAAATCGTCAATCGTTGTGTGTTGTTAAATTGTTTCATTATAACTCCTTAGTTTTGTTTACAGACAGGAGGATCTCGAACTGTCTATCTAATACCTACTACGACAAATGTCATAGCCACCTAGAACATTTCTAGGGTTTTAAATGGTTCCGGATATTCCAATACACCTTGTAAAGGCTCTGCGTGGGCATCAAGTTGAATCCCCATCATATGGTCCCGGTCCAATCCTGCTGGCGGTTCTACGCCAAATTTGTGTGCAAAATCATAACCCAACCGTGGATAGTATACATTACTACCATGTACAAATAAGTAAGAGTATCCCATTTTACGTGCCAAACGTTGGCCTTCTAAAATGAGCGCACCCCCTACACCATGTCCACGCATAGACTGCGCTACTGCCAGTAGTCCCAAGATGAGTACATCTTGATCGCCTACTTTACCACGCAAGAACATACCATACCCTGCAATGGCATTATCAATAACAGCCACTAAGGATAACTTAGGAATATACGCATCGGACTCGCGCAATAATTCCACTAGTTTATATTCTCGCCCTGTACTGCGATCTGCACTGATATAGGCTTCACGCACGAGAGCTGTGACCGTATAAAATTCACGCTTTTTCTCTTCTCGTATAATCATAATTCCTCCGGTTCATGATGAAAGTACACCAAATGGATTGCTAACCTTAAGTATACCGAATTTCTTCGATAATATCAAATATATTTCCCCTATTTCTTAGCCTTCTTCGCTAATCGAGCTTGTTCTTTTTGCTCTTGTTTCGCCAATCTTTCTTGCTCCTTAGCTTGCTGTTTTGCTAGTTGTGCGTCCTTCTTAGCCTGTTGTTTTGCTAATCGAGCATGTTCTTTTGCTTGCTGTTTCGCCAACTTTTGTTCTGCTTGTAACTTAGCTCGCTCCGCTTTTGCTAGACGTTGTTGCTCTTTCTTCGCCAATGTTTCTTGTTTTCGTTGTGCTTTCTCTAATTGGCGTTGAGTTTGTGTGTCTATGCGTTCCTGTTTGCGTTCTGCTTTTTGCAATAGAACCCATTCTTGTTTAGCCGCTTTCATAAGAGGTCGCTGTTCCTTTTTCGACGCATCCCATTGACCGCCAGCCATAGCCTCTTGTACTTCTCCGTCAATGGGCTGTAAGGCTATGTTTCCTTGGTTCTTCACCGAAGGCACTACTAATTCCAAATGGCTTCGCTGAGAGGCTCCTTGTTGAGAGGTTCGCACTTGTACACCGTTGCGATTTGGCAAAGCAGATGTATCAATTTGGAAGGCCTCCATTTTCTTTTGGATTTCTTCTTTCGTTAAGGCTGGTTCTACTGCGATTGGGGTACCCTCATCAGCACTATCTGATCGTGCTTTACCTGATTTTGCTTCTTCTTGTTCAATTTCATAATTCATAATGGAACGACGATTTTCATTGTACAGTCGCAATGCCAACATACGGTCGCTTTCATTCATAGTTTCACGACGTGCCACCACATCTACCATCATCGGAATGAGTTCTTTTCTAGTGAAAGCTCGTGATCCTAGGTCCACTCCTTTTGTATCCGTAATCGCTCCATGTTTCACCAAGGTCATGAGCGCTTGGTATTCCCAATCAGGAGGACTCACTACACCATAGGGATTCGCCTCTGCTTGGGCTACTGTCAATCCGCCGGCTACCAATGCCAATGCTATATAATATCGTAATTGTTTCATTCTTATATCCTTTCTCTTATCTATGTCGTCCTACGTACTGCGCCTTTGGAAACTCTGCTAGCCAAGCGTCTTCGCCACTAGTACGAACAGCGACGACCACCGCCGTAGCAGGACCACCACTATGGTCTAACTCATCATCGGTCATCTCTATAGTTTCTATGGATGCCCCTTCCAAATAGCTGACCACCGTCAACTCTTGACGGATGCCTCTGGAACCAATGGGCACCACACGAGATGTACTAGGATGCGCCAAAGCTCGTCGAACCTCATCATAGGTCACAATCCACTCTGGTTGTTCTAGCACCTCATGCCCTACTAAGGGTTTCCCTAATACGTACACAGCATAGGCTTCTCCTGTGCCAAGCACTTCTAGTGCCCCCACTCCTAGAGCCGTAATTCCTACGGATGTAGTGCTCACTTTCATATTACTTTCATGGCTACCATTAATGGGCACATCAATGCCAAGTCTATCCAGTTCTGCTTGAATCCCCTGCACCACAGAAGTCACCACCGTATCATAGTCTCCGCCAATGAGGTATTGTATGGCTTTCACCATACCCCTAGCGCATAGAATTTCAAGCATTGCCACACGAGCTGCAAAGGCGCCCACCATCGCATAGGGCACGGCTAGCACATCATGTTCCTGTAACCCAATGCCACTGCTAATATCACTGGCAATGATCCAGTCTTCCCCCTCTTTCAAGGAAAGTCTCGTTATATCACGCATGTCGTTTACCACCAAATACTCGATTCAACTGGCTCACTACAAGAGCGGCCCCTACATAGTTCAATACATAGGCTAAGGACAGAGGCACAAATAAAATAGCCACCACCTCTATACTTTGCATCATCCAAGCAATCACAGCAAGTCCGACACCTACATTAATGATATATCCTACTATACCACTCACTACATAAGAGAAAGATGAAGTCATTCGTTTCGTTATATATCCAATACTAGCCCCCGTGCCTGCCATAATGATAGCTATCGCCACATGGATAGGTACACTGAGAGGAAAGCCCGTGGATGCCGCTGTTGCTATATGGCCTAAAGCGCCGAGCACAGCGCCCGCTACCGGTCCTAGCATCAAAGCTCCTACAAAAGCTGGGGACGAGTCAAATCCAATGGAATAGACCCCAAAATGAATCTGTCCGCCAATGGCGCAAAGAGCAATCAATAAGGCATAGGCCGTCATCGTTCTAATATTCATAATAACCACTCCTCGGGAAGAACAAATCATAATTTCTATATTTATTATAGGTGACCCTATCGTATAAAGCAATCATTCATGGTCTTTTCATGTACAACGGCTATACTTCTTCTAAACATATCTTTAAACTATGTTGGAAATACGATACAATACAACTATATACTAACGTATGAAAGGAGCTCTTATGAAAGTCTTAATTGTTGAAGATGAAGAAATGCTGAATAATATTATCGCCAAACGTTTGAAAGTGGAGTCTATGATCGTAGACCAATGCTATAACGGTGAAGATGGCTTAGATTATATTTCTACGTCCAGTTACGATGTCATCGTTATGGACATTATGATGCCAAAAATGGATGGTCACGCAGTAGTACAACAAATGCGCGCCGAAGGCAATAAAACACCAGTCCTCTTCTTAACTGCCAAGGATGCCTTAGAGGATAAAGTGTCTGGCTTAAACCTAGGTGCCGATGACTATTTAGTGAAACCTTTTGAGTTTGATGAACTCATCGCCCGCATCTACGCCTTAGCTCGCCGTGGTCGCAACCAAGCGGTAGAAGATATCATTGCTGGTCCTTTACGCATCAACCATAAAAGTCGATCCGTCTTTCTTAACGACGAACCCTTAACATTAACTGCCAAAGAGTTTGACCTCTTATTCTATTTAGCCAGCAATCCAAATATCGTCTTGTCTCGCCAACAAATTCTCGACCATGTATGGGAATACGACTATGAAAGTTACTCCAATCTCATCGACGTATATATCAAAGACTTACGCAAAAAAGTTGACATCGATGAAAACAAAAAATTAATTCAAACTGTCCGTGGCGTCGGCTATGTATTCCGTACCGAGGAATAAGTCATGCGCTCTATCGTCAATCGTATGTACCATGGTGTCATACAGCCTATATGGCATCCTATAGAGGCCTTTTTATCACGTGTTCCTCTAGTCTACAAAATCACCAGTTGGTACTCCATCTTTCTCTTGCTCATGATTGGTCTCCTTGCTACGTTCGTAATTCAATTTACCCACATTTGGGATCAAAATGAAATGCGTACGGACTTGCAAGAAAACGTTATTGAAGCGGCTAATAATCCAAAAAAATACAAACCCTTCGATGACGGCATCTTTCTATTGGTGTACTCCCATAATGGCATCGTCCTACGAGGTAGCCCACCAGATCGTTTCCCAAAAGGAGCTCCCCCTTCTTTCGATGGCATAACAGTAGTCAATGAGGATACCCATTCTTTCTTGTATTATGATGCGCCTATCCAACATATTCCAGGTGTACAAGGCTATATTCGTGGCGTTGTGCCCATGAGCTTTCTAGATAAAAAATCTAACAATATGTTCCTAGCTTTATTACTAGGAGGCATCCTATTTATCACTGTTGCCTCCATTGGCGGGTATTGGATTATCCAGCGTGGTTTAAAACCAGTGCGCACCGTAACAAACTTAGCGGAACAAATTTCATTGAAACGAGATTTGTCGGAGCGCATCGAAAACATCCCTCAATCAGGAGATACCATGTATCAGTTGGCATCTACTTTCAACCATATGCTTAGCAGCTTGGAAGAAGCCTCCAATCGGGAGAAACGATTTAATTCAGATATATCCCATGAATTGCGTACGCCTATCGCAGTGATTCAAGCAGAAAGTGATTATGCCCGCCAATATGTATCTTCTTTAGAGGAAGCCAAGGAAAGCTTTCAAAATATTTTTATGCAAAGCAAAGGCATGGCTGATATGGTGTCCCAACTACTAGAAATAGCACGCCTAGATAGCTTAACCAACATCGATAAGGTGCCAGTTCCTCTTGCAGAGGTAGCCCAACAATTAGTCCACACATATACGCTATTGAGTAAGGAAAAAGGATTAACCTTTACTAGCCATATTGATGAAGCAATCGTTGTTCATGGCAATCAAATCTTATTGCAACAAGCTATGGCAAATTTGTTGGACAATGCTTTAAAATTTGCTCACCATACCATCCATTTTGAAGTTTCCTTAGGCGATACGATTCATATCTTCGTCCAAGATGATGGCATAGGTATCCCTCCTGAAAGTATCCCTATGATTTGGGACCGCTTGTACCAAGTAGACCCATCTCGTACATCAAAAGAAAACAAAGGCCTCGGCCTTGGACTCTTCTTCGTACAAAATGTTGTGCAACTTCATGAAGGTACATTAGAAGTGGAAAGTACACCAGACGTACGTACTGTCTTTGGATTCCATTTACCGATACACTCCGAAACGAATACAAATCCAGAAGAGCAAGTATAGAATCTCTGACCTGTATACCACTAGGCCAGAGATGTATCTCACAACATACCTACTCAGTAAGGGACTGTAACAAAATACTGTAATACAACAGAGGAACGTTGACCGACTCGATCAACGTTCCTCTTCTTGTATCTATGTACATTATTTTGGTTCTTCTAACAAACGACCCGCTACATAGCGTTTCATAATATGGCGATCATCACCGATGTATATCCATCGTTCCAATCGTTCTTCTAAAGACCGTTCATTGGCATCAAACATAGATCTATCATCGATAACAAGGGCATCTAATTCATAGCCCGCTTCAAAACTACCTACCTTACCAAAGAATGTTCCTCCACCCTTAGTGGCTAAGTAGAAGGCTTCGCTTAAGGTTAATGGTGCATATTGATTGTCTACTTCGACCCATTTCATTTTAGATAAGCCAATAGCTTCCATCAATACTTTTGCCATGGACACTGCATGTCCCCCTGAAATGTCAGACCCCAATCCCACTGGAATATGATGTTCTAACAATTTACGAATCGGTGCAATACCGCTGGACAAATTGACATTGGAATATGGACAATGGGACACCATGGTCTGCGTTTCTTCCATGCGATCCATTTCTGCGTCACTCAAATGAATGCAATGAGCCATTACTGTCGGAGTCTGTCCCATCAGTTGATGTTCATAATACACATCTGTATAACTTGATGATTCTGGATGCAAGGATGCGACCCATTCAATTTCCCCGTGATTTTCCGACAAATGTGATTGTACCGGCACATCATATTCCTTAGCCAATTCCCCTAATCCACGCATGAGCTCACTCGTGCAGGACGGTACGAAGCGTGGTGTAATAATTGGTTTCACAAGAGGTCCAAATGATTTCGATGCTTCTAACCACGCTTTCGTATCTGCTAAAGACTGTTCCGTCGTTTCAATCAAGAAGTCTGGACTATTTCGATCCATATTTACCTTGCCTACCAAAGCAGATAAGCCTGCTTGTTGCAACAGTTCCATCAACACTACTGTGCTGTCCTTGTGAATCGTGCCAAATAGAATACTACGGGTTGTACCATGTCGCCATAAATCATGTACAAATGCACCATACACTAGGCGGGCATACTCTGGGTCTTTAAACTTCGTTTCCTCTGGAAATGTATACGTTTCAAGCCAAGGGAGTAACTCTTTATCCATCCCAAGACCACGATTACAATATTGTGGTGCATGGGCATGGGTATCTACAAACCCTGGAATGATAAGTTGATCTCCATAGTCAACTACTGGCAATTTCTCATAAGAGCTTGGTAAAGTTTCACTACAATGCACTACTACACCATCTATAGCTACAATATACCCATGTGGTATAGCTACCAACTGTGCTGGACTCGGTGTGTATAGAATATGTCCTTTCAAAATCAATGTGTCTTGCATAGAACCACCTCCGTGTATAACCTTATACAATTGCAGTATGAAGTTTAAAGCCACATGCATATATAGCATGCCATGTATGAGCAAATTATATCACACTTGGTATATGACGTCTATCAACTTATAGAATGTTCGGGCGATTTCCATGGACTTTCAATACTAAAGAGCCAATGATCATCATCCCTATACCTGCTACGAGGAATACATATGAGGTACCCCAATAGGTCGCTACTATGCTAGCAAATAAAGGCCCCATCATATTTCCCAATTGTTGCGATGTGGTGGCGAGTCCAAATACTCGACCACGCACTGATGGATCGGTATTCACTGTCATAGCGGATCCAAGGGATGGGAAGATACCCACAATGAACACTCCTATGAGTAGTTGCAATGCCCCAAACCACCATAGGCCAAATGGTAAGCTTTGCAGTAATAATACGGTTCCCGTACCCAACAGCCCATACGAGATAACCTTAAAGTATCCTCGTCGTTGTCCATAAGCCGCCCACACATTAGTCATAATCATACCCATCACACCGCCACCACTGAGAATAGACCCTGCTAACATGGCAGCTCCTTCCATGGAACCTTTTAATTCGCCCACATAAATAGCCACGATAGGTTGTAGCATGAGCATGACAGCTTGCACTAGAAAATATAACCCTAAAATATGGAGTAATACCTTATTTCGTTTCGCCTCTTGTAAATCTTCTTTAAAAGAAGTAACTTTCACTGGGGCTACACTTTCAACCTGTGGTTCTTTCACAAAGATGGCGATGGCGGCGGTAACGATAAATAAGGTAATGCCCGCCACTATAAACACAGGACGCATCCCTACCGCTAATTCTGTTAATCCACCGGTTAAGGGGCCCACTGTATTCCCTAGAACTAATCCCATCTGAAAGATACCCATCGCGGTGCCCACTCGTTCCTTCGGCACCGACAACGATACCATGGTCATGGCGGCTGGCATAAATCCATTGGCAAAGCCTTGAAATGCACGCACTAATAAAAATTGATATTCATCTTGTACAAAGGCGCTCCATAAATAGGAAACGCCAATTAAAATCCCTGCCCGGACTGCCATGAGCTTCTTTCCATGCTGATCTGCCAATCGCCCCCATACGGGAGCCATAATCGCTGCAATAAAAAAAGAAATAGAAAATGATAAACCCGACCAAAGGGCTAAGTGTTCCTGTTCCACTCCCAGTTCTAACAGGTATACGGGAAGAAAAGGAATAATCATTGTATAGCAAATAGCTAGCAGGGACATTCCTATCGTGAGAATCCACACTGCTACCATTCCTGTTTGTTGTAATCGTTTCATATTTCACATCCTCTAGTACCTTCAGATTATAATCTTATTGTAACACATCTACTCCTTGGTCCCACAAATCCCTTTGGTTTGAAGAAATAAAAATAGAGGATAGTTGATGTGGTATCAACAATCCTCTACTCACCTTACAAGTAAGTTTAATTAGATTTTATAGCCTTTTACATTATGTAGTACTTTGTACAATAAGCCTTGCAATACTTGTAGGTCATCAGGTGATAAGCCAATGTTTGCCTCAATTAACTCAGGAATGTGGCGAACCTTTTTCTGTAATGATTGTCCCTTTGCTGTTAACGTAATCTCCATGGAACGCTCATCCTCTTTTACTCGCTCACGCACAATGAATCCTTTTAATTCTAGTTTCCTTAACAATGGTGTTAATGTTCCGGAATCTAGGAACAATCGAGTTCCAATGGCTTTTAAATTCACGCTTTTCAATTCCCAAATAACAGACATCACTAAATATTGCGTATAGGTCAATCCAACCTTAGTCAATTCTGGTTGGCATGCCCGAAACACTTCTTTAGCTGCTGCATACAAAGGAAACCCCACATGGGTTTCTACGTCTAATCTTTCTTTCTCTTTTTTCACTTTCAACTTCCCTTACCCTTTTCAATGCTTACACTGAGAAATGTCGGTCGATGACATCCTGTAATGTTAAACTTTGCATGTACTCGCGTAAATGATTTTGTAAATGCTCCCATAATGGTAATGTACGGCATCCATCGCTCATTGGACATGTGTTCACTTCTTCCTCTAAACAAGCCACAACGGCAATGGAATCTTCTGTAGCCGCAAGAATATCATAGACTGTATACTCTTTTGGTTCTTTGGTTAATTGATAACCACCGTATTTACCACGCACACTTTTTACATATCCTGCCGCACTCAATCGTGCTACAATTCCTTCTAAATATTTATCAGAAATTCTTTGGCGCTCCGCCATTTCGCGAATAGATACATTCCGATCTACGCTATGTTCTGCTAAGTCCACTAGAACACGTAATGCATATCGACCTTTAGTAGAAATTTTCATAGATAATACCTCTTCAAAAGTAGGATTTATTCCTAGTCTCTATTATATCTATAACAACGAAGTTTGTCTATATAGATTGTGTACATATTTAGTATGCAAAATGCATAACTACCACGCATTATACTCATATATACAATATCTCGCTGTATATTTACACACACTGAAAACCAATGTCACCTCTCAGTGTACTCCTCATTTATTTATTAGTTATTTTTATATAATTATCTTACTTTTATAATTTTTTTGAATATATTCTATCAAAAAACCTATCCTTATAACTTCCTCTATGCTACAATAAAAGAGCATTTTTATTTAATTATTTAGGAGGTTTCTCATGTTAGAACGCGTATTCGCCCTAAAAGAGCGAAATACTACGATCCGTACAGAAGTCCTTGCAGGACTGACTACTTTCATTACCATGGCATATATTTTGCTATTGGCACCCAACTTGCTAAGCTTAGCGGGTATGGACAAAGATGCTGTATTAATTGCTACAGCCTTAGGAGGCGGTTTAGTCACTATCGCCATGGGACTGTTTGTTAATTATCCTATCGCTTTGGCGCCTGGTGTTGGTCTATTGGCCTTCTATTCTTTTACCGTGGTCCTTGGCATGGGATTGACCTGGCAAACAGCATTAGGTGCTGTATTTATTTCTGGACTCGTCTTTCTTGTACTGACGCTAACTAAAATTCGTCAGCTTATCATTGAGGCTATTCCGTCTTCTTTAAAAATTGCCATTACCGTAGGTATCGGCTTATTCATTTGTATCATTGGTTTAAAACTATCTGGGCTTATGACCATCGCTTTATCTTTGCAGCCCGGCACATTGAACGATATTGTGACTGCCAAAGGTCATGGAGCACCTGCCGCATCAGAAACCTTATTGACATTAGGTAACTTAGGCAATCCAGAAGTTCTCTTATCCCTATTCTCTTTATTTTTCTCCGCCGCTTTGATGGCTCGTCGAGTAACAGGAGCTCTATTGATTGGTGTCATCGTCACATCCATCATTGCCTATGCTACCGGTATTGCTAGCTTGCCAGATTCTCTAAGCATTATGGCGATTCCTGACTTCAGTAAGATTGCGTTTATGGAACTAGACATTCCCTCTGCTTTTCAAGTAGGTCTTGTGACCATTATCTTCTCTTTTACCTTCGTTGAATTATTCGACTCCATGGGTACCTTAATTGCTACCGCCTCCAAAGCTGGCATTGCGGATCCTAAAAAAGGGGAGTTCCCTGGTCTTGGTAAAGCGATGATTGTGGATTCACTAGGTGTAAGTTTTGGTGCTATGCTTGGTTCTAGTACGATTACGGCTTTCGTTGAAAGTGCTGCCGGCGTTGGCGCTGGTGGTCGTACAGGACTCACTGCTGTCACTTGTGGTATCATGTTCATCCTTTGTTTATTCTTTGCTCCATTAATCGCATTAGTTCCCAATGCAGCTACAGCTCCTGTACTGATTTTGGTAGGTGCCTTGATGATGGAGGCCATCCGTGAAATTGATTTCTCCGACTGGACAGAAGGTTTCCCTGCCTATTTAGTCATTGTGTTGATGCCTTTCACATACAGCATCGCCAATGGTGTAGCAGCAGGTCTCATCGTATATCCGTTGATGAAATGTATCACCGGCCGTCATAAAGATGTGCATTGGTTCATGTACGTATTAGGGGCTATCGTATTAGCAAAATATGTATTCTTTGATTAATCGATTCTCATTAACACTCAACTAAATAAGTATAGGCATATATGGTATGAATTACATCATATTCTAACCATATATGCCTATTTTATTCCGTCCCTTTCTATCATATGTATATCAACTCTCAATTATGTGATTTTTATCACAAATTTTTATCAACTATCTTTTTTTCTCATGGTTGCTATGCTATAATGTAAACATAATTTGTTATAGAGGAGGAGGTTTTACTATGTTAGAAAGGTTATTCGCATTAAAAGAGCGGAACACCTCAGTTCGCACAGAGATCCTCGCTGGTCTCACCACATTCATTACCATGGCATATATTTTGCTACTAGCGCCTAACTTATTAGGATTGGCTGGAATGGACAGAGATGCCGTATTAATCGCCACGGCTTTAGGTGGTGGTTTGGTTACTATGATTATGGGACTATTTGTTAACTATCCATTAGCCTATGCACCAGGTGTAGGGCTCTTAGCCTTCTACTCCTTTACAGTAGTTATTGGTATGGGATTAACATGGCAAACAGCATTGGGGGCCGTCTTCATATCTGGTCTCGTCTTCTTTATATTAACTGTAACAAATATACGTTCACTTATCATTAAGGTGATTCCTGCATCCTTAAAGTTTGCTATCACTGTAGGTATTGGCTTATTCATTTGTATTATCGGGTTAAAACTATCTGGATTAATGACCATTTCTCTATCCTTACAACCAGGTACCTTGCATGATATTATCGTTGCTAACGGTCATGGCTCTCCTGGAGCATCTGAAACGTTGTTAAGTTTGGGAAATCTCAAAAATCCAGAAGTTCTCTTATCTTTATTTGGATTATTTTTCTCCGCTGCTTTGATGGCACGCCGAATCACAGGCGCTTTACTCATAGGTGTCATTACCACATCGATTATCGCCTATGTAACAGGTATTGCTACACTACCTGAAACATTAACATTTATGGCCATACCTGATTTCAGCAAAGTCGCATTTATGCAGCTAGATATCAGCTCCGCTTTCCAAATTGGGCTTGTAACTATCATTTTCTCGTTCACCTTTGTGGAATTATTTGACTCCATGGGAACATTGATTGCTACCACAGCCAAAGCTGGGATTTCCGATCCAAAAGCTGGCAAATTCCCTGGTTTGGGAAAAGCTATGATCGTGGACTCTCTCGGCGTAAGCTTTGGTGCTCTGCTTGGTTCTAGTACGATTACAGCTTTCGTTGAAAGTGCTGCTGGTGTTGGTGCTGGTGGTCGTACTGGTTTAACCGCTGTCACTTGTGGACTTATGTTCATCCTTTCTTTATTCTTTGCTCCATTGATTGCGTTAGTACCCAATGCAGCGACTGCACCTGTATTAATTCTTGTAGGCGCATTAATGATGGAATCCATTCGTGAAATTGATTTCTCCGATTGGACAGAAGGTTTCCCTGCCTACTTAGTTATCGTTTTGATGCCATTCACATACAGCATTGCGAACGGTGTAGCTGCCGGTTTAATCATCTATCCAATTATCAAAGTCATCACTGGTAAACATAAAGAAGTACACTGGTTTGTATATGTTATGAGTGCCATTGTATTAGCTAAATATGTATTCTTTGACTAATTAAATACATAACTTATTGAATCTTACGACGATTAAAAAGGACTGTATACATGTATTCGATACATGTGTTACAGTCCTTTTTTCTTACTTCTTGCTATCTATGCAATTATAACAAATCGTCTTCGTACACCGCTTCTTCAAAGAATAATGGCAACAAGTCTTCGCTATATTCGTTCATATCGCGGCCTGTTTTGGAGAATACCACAGACGCTGCAAAACGCATTAACTCCGCTTCATTCTCTGGATTGTTCACAAATTCTTCAATAATTTTGTCCATATCTAAATGGCGCTTCATAATGAATCGAGCTAATTTACGACGATTCACAGGATCATTCACCAATTCATCTACATCAATAATATACTCTGGCATTTTGATCGCAATATGCGTGTGGATTCCGTCTTCTTTCATGATAACCTCCTACATTGTACGCCCTATCGTAGGGCTATGCTTATATACTAACAAATGTTATGTTTCACAACAATTTCATGGCAATTTCAGCAATTTCATAGCAATTACATAACTACTTGTACCCATTCTTCAACTTTCATAGTAACCTACCAAAATCGGTCGTACCCCTAAGTACATCTAGTCATTTCCTGTACTCCTTATACATACCTGCATGTCTGCCTATAGGTTCGCTATGCTCCGTACCCGCTCTTGTAAGCTAGCCTCATTAGTAAACACCGTATCTAAACACAGTCCATGGGCAGGTGCTGTTTTTCCTATGAGTTGTCTATTTTCCGCACCAATGATGCGTGGCACGTCCTCTGGTTGAAAGCGACCTAAGCCTACATCCACCAAGAATCCCGCCATATTCCGCACCATGTGATACACGAATCCATCTCCTAACACATGGATTCTGACAGTCGTTCCCTCTTGGAATACCTTTACAGCGTACATGGTTTTCACTGGATCTTGTACCGTCGTATTATGGCCTTTGAAAGTACTGAAATTATGTGTTCCTTCTAATGCCTTTGCGGCTTGCTTCATGGACGATATATCCAAAGGTTTGCGCACATGGTAGGCATAACGCAGTTGTAGTGGGTCCACCACGGCATCATTATGAATGGTGTAAATGTATTCCTTACCTTTCACATAATTCCGTGGATTCCAATCCGATGGCAACTCCTGTGCCTCACGGACCACGATATAGGGTGGCATATGGGCAATGAGGGCTCTCATTAGATTATCTACGGGAATCTTACCCGTAGTAGTGAATGCCACTACTTGTCCTCTAGCATGGACACCTGCATCCGTCCGAGAGGATCCGTAAATCGTGATGGGTTCATTACAAACCTTAGATAAAGCTTCCTCTAAATACCCTTGTACGGTAGGTCCATTTTGTTGTCGTTGGTATCCACAAAGCTCTGTGCCATCATAGGCGACGATAAGCTGTATGGTTCTTGTCATATTTGGCATGTCTTATACTCCAAAGCCCCAGCGTAATACAGCTAGCACAATACTCACCAAGACAACGACGCCAATACCATAAGTATCTAATGAACTATATTGTAATTCTTTCAAGCGAGTACGACCCTCTCCGCCTCGGTAGCAACGAGATTCCATAGCCACTGCCAATTCATCGGCACGGCGGAACGCACTAATGAATAATGGCACTAATAAAGGCACCATATTTTTAGCTCGTTTTAGTAAGGATCCTGTAGTAAAATCAGCACCACGAGATTCCTGGGCTTTCATAATGCGCTCCGTTTCCTCTAATAAGGTCGGAATGAATCGCAAAGCAATGGTCATCATCATCGCTAATTCATGGGCTGGCACACCAAAGCGTTTCCAAGGGTTTAAGAGTCTTTCAATACCGTCCGTCAATCGGATAGGGGACGTAGTGTACGTCAACAAGGAAGAGAATACGATTAAGAAAATCAATCGTCCTGCCATGAGACCACCCAAATTGAGACCTTCTCGGCTGATGTGAAGCCAACCATAGGTGAATAGGTATTCCCCCGGCGTAGTGAACACGTGAATGGCCAAAGTGAATACGATGATGAGCCACAATGGTTTAATGGACAGCCACACGAGCCGCACTGGCAAACGAGACAGTCCCAAACAACCAAAGGTAAAGGCTGCCACAATGCTATAGGTCACCAAGCTGTCCGCAAAGAAGATGGCAATGATGAAAATCATGGTGGCTATAATCTTAGCCCGTGGGTCCATACGGTGGAGCAAAGAATCTCCTGGAAAGTACTGGCCGATGGTAATATTACTTAGCATGGTGCACCTCCTTGAGATAGTCGTAAATATCTGCTACTGCCTCATGCACATGAACACGGTCAATATTGACAGGAATATTCCGTTCTGCCAAAGCCTGCAAGGTTTGCGACAATGGCGGTACATCCACGCCCGCAGACTGTAATTTCTCACGATCATTGTGGAAAATCTCGATAGGATTACCATCCAATAGCACTTGACCTTGGTGCATCACAATTAATCGATTCGCCATGCGAGAAATATCTTCCATATTATGCGATACAAGGATAACAGTAATCCCTTTTTCCTTGTGCAATTTCACAATTTCTCCAAAGATTTCTTCTCGTCCAAATGGGTCGAGACCTGCCGAAGGCTCATCTAGGATTAAATAGTCTGGGTCTAAGGCAATGACCCCCGCAATGGCCACACGGCGCATTTGTCCACCCGACAAATGGAAGGGAGACCGCTCCGCATAGGTATCGTAATCTAGACCTACAAATTGCATCGCTTCTCGCACACGGCGATCTACTTCCGCCTCATCAAAACCAAGATTTTTAGGTCCAAAGGCGATGTCTTTAGCGATGGTTTCCTCGAAGAGTTGATGCTCTGGATATTGAAATACCATGCCTACTTTGTGACGGGTTTGTTTGACTTCTTCTGTTTTACCTACTAGGTCTATACCATTTACTTTCACAGTGCCTGTTGTAGGGTGTAATAAACCATTCAGATGTTGTACTAAGGTAGATTTACCAGACCCAGTATGACCGATAATGCCTACAAACTCACCTTCGTGAATGGTCAAATTCACATCGTGCAAGGCCGTTTTTTCAAAAGGGGTTCCCTGTCCATAGGTGTAGGTAACATGTTCTAATTGAATTGACATATGGCCTCCCCTAGTTCTTCATTGGTAGTAATGCCCTTTGGCATAGCTACCCCTTTTTCTTGTAATCGCACTGCAATTTCTGACGGCACTGGCACATCTAATCCAAGACCTTTTAAGGTATCTACATTCATAAACACATCTTTTGGTGCCCCTTCATCGATGACCTTACCTTGTTTCATCACAATGATACGATCTGCTAACGCTGCTTCTTCCATAAAGTGCGTAATATATACGATAGTGATGCCTTCTTCTTTATTGAGACGGTACACCGTATCCATGACTTCTTTGCGCCCTTTCGGATCGAGCATAGCCGTTGGCTCATCTAAAATGATACATTTCGGCTTCATCGCTAAAACGCCAGCAATGGCGATGCGTTGCTTTTGTCCCCCTGATAATAGATGAGGTCCATGCAACGCATAGTCCGACATGTTTACCGCCGCCAAAGCTACATCCACACGACTGCGAATCTCTGGGGCTGGCACGCCTAGATTCTCTGGCCCAAACGCCACGTCTTCTTCTACAATGGCTGCCACGATTTGATTATCTGGATTTTGGAATACCATGCCCACATTTTGGCGAATATTCCAAATTAAATGTTCTTCTTTTGTATCCATTCCTAACACGGTAACGGTACCAGATGTAGGTTGCAATAGGACATTAAAATGTTTGGCTAGAGTACTTTTACCGCTCCCATTGGTCCCTATAATACTAACAAACTCACCTTCATGAATGTGAACACTCACATCCTGCAAGGCGTGTACCTCACGGCCCATTTCATCTTGATACACATGACTCATATGGTCCGTACTGATCATAACTTGTTTCATCTTGTTTTTGGTTTCCTCTCTACGTAAGTACAATTGTTACTTCGTATTACAATCTACTTCATTATACCTTGTAGAGAGGTTTAGGACAATAGGCAACCTGCTGTGGGTTTATATGGTTAACAATGCAATTTATTTTTTGAAAGCAATGTGACGATAACTTGTGAAAGTCAACCATTTTCCGAAAGTATCATTTAGATTCTTAGAATCTTCAATATCCGCTAAGAATTGAGTATATTCTTCGCCAGAGTGTACCTCAATACCAAAGCCACGACCGTTTAGCAATGGCACACCTTGGTAGGTATACTCACGCAATGGAGCGATGGCTGTGATGACACCATCTCGCACAGAAATATAGACTTTATCACGTAGAATTAGGATATCGAAAGTACTTGGATATTGGTAACTATCTCCTGTAAGCGGAATCGCATCACCCACATGGTATGTGGCACATTCAGGTCTTACTTTATCTACGGTTAACCCTTCCACATCGTAGTAGAATTCTTCAAAAATATCGCCACGACCACGCACGGCATCGCCAATAAATGTGTACAGTTCCTCTCCTTTATCGAGGGTATCTTGGATAACACCACAGGCCGCTGTCATATGGCTTACACGGTCGATAAGGATGAACTCGCCCAATGTTTTATGCTTAGTGAAAGTATCCACCACAATTGGCTCTTGTAAAGTCAAAACACAACGAGCTATTTCATTTTTGCTTAATCCATCTCGATCCACATGATCGCCTGTATTCACATCCACAGCATACCGAATTTTGCTCACTACCCCAGACACTAATTTCGTACCTGCCATGATCAGATATTCTCTGCCTTCTTGCAAGGTAGTATCATCCATCCATAGTAATGTCGTTTCTAGCTTCGCGCTCACCTGTAACTCTGTGCCATTTACAATGACGCAACCACGGGACACATCTACTTCACGGTCTAATTGGATGGTCACCGCTTCTCCTACGTGAATTTCCTCGACAGAATCAAATCCTCGAATTAAAGATTTCACCACTGCCGTTTCACCGCTTGGTAAGATGCACACTGTGTCATTCACACGAAGGGTACCACTTTCTACTTGTCCTTGGAAGCCTCTAAAGGTATGGTCTGGTCGAGACACACGTTGTACTGGCAAATAGAAGCCTTCTTCTTCAAAAGCTTGGATATCTACTGTTTCTAAATGGCCGAGTAAGGTATTGCCCTTGTACCAAGGCATGTGCGGAGAATGAACAGTGATATTATCCCCCTCTGTAGCCGACACAGGAATGATAGCAATGTCCGCCAGTTGCAATTCTTGTTGTAATGCTTGGATATCTGCTTGAATCTCTTGGAATCGACTTTCACTATAGTCCACTAAGTCCATTTTATTCACTGCAAAGATGAAATGTTGAATACCCATTAAGGCACAGATACGGGCATGACGACGAGTTTGCACCAACACACCTTGCTTCGCATCCACCAGAATGATCGCTAAGTCAGCAAAGGATGCCCCTACCGCCATATTGCGAGTATATTCTTCATGACCTGGTGTATCCGCCACGATGAAGCTGCGATGGTCCGTTGTGAAATAGCGATACGCCACATCGATGGTGATGCCTTGCTCGCGCTCTGCCATCAAACCGTCTAGCAACAAGGAATAGTCAATTTTGCCACCACGACTGCCTACCTTACTTTCTAATTCAAGGGCTTCCTTTTGGTCTGCATATAATAATTTGGAATCGTATAAGATATGTCCAATCAATGTAGATTTTCCATCATCTACACTGCCACATGTAATGAATTTCAATAAACTTTTCATTAGAAATAGCCCTCCCGTTTGCGTCGTTCCATACTACCTGCCGCTTCACTATCGATAACCCGTGTAGTTCGTTCAGAGGATACGGCACTCAATGTTTCTTCGATGATTTCATCTAAGGTAGTCGCATTCGATTCAATACCACCTGTTAATGGATAGCAGCCTAAGGTACGGAATCGAACTAATTTGTTCTCTACCGTTTCTCCTTCTTGTAACCGGAATCGTTCATCGTCAACCATGATTAAGTTTCCATCTCGTTCTACCACTGGTCGTTCTGCTCCGAAGTACAATGGTACAATGTCGATATTTTCTCGTTTGATATATTGCCAAATATCTGTTTCTGTCCAGTTAGAGATTGGGAATACACGCATGCTTTCCCCTTTGTTGATTTTTGTATTAAACAGTTTCCACATTTCTGGTCGTTGGTTCTTTGGATCCCACGCATGTTGTTCATTCCTGAAAGAAAAAATACGTTCTTTCGCACGAGATTTTTCTTCATCACGACGACCACCCCCAAAGGCTGCATCAAAGCCGTATTTGTCTAAAGCTTGTTTTAATGCTTGTGTTTTCATAATATCTGTGTAGGCAGCACCAGAATCGAATGGATTAATACCACGATCTACCCCATCCTGATTAATGTACTCTAGCATTTCGATACCTAGTTTCTTTGCCACATTGTCACGAAATTCTATCATCTCTTTGAACTTCCAAGTCGTATTCACATGTAAAAATGGAAATGGCGGTTTTGCTGGATAAAAGGCTTTCATCGCCAAATGCAGCATCACCGAACTATCTTTCCCGATAGAGTATAGCATCACTGGGTTTTCGCATTGTGCGGCTACCTCACGAATAATATATATAGCTTCCGCTTCTAATTCATCTAAATGAGAGAATTGACTCATATTAACCTCCTTAATAGGCATTACTTTCTTTTGCATTTACTGTAATTCGCTGCACAGTGCCGTCTATTTTCGTAATATCCCAATGCAGCAAATGACCTTCTGTTGTTACCACCATCGTAGCCCCTTTACCACCCATATCTTCTCCTAGGAAAAAGGAAATGGCTCCTACAGGACATTCTTTCACGCAAGACACGCATCCCCAACAATCAGAGGGATAGGCGATGTAGGCTTTCTTCGACTCATCTTTGTAGATCAATGTCCCCGGGCATACTTGTTGGCATCTACCGCAACCGATGCAAATGTCCTTATTAATTTGTATGCTCATAGGTACCCCCCTTTTCTACTAGTGGCCGTTGAAAGACCTGAAATTCTCCATCTTTATATATGGAATTCACGTACACTAATCCCTCGTCACTACAATTTGGGTAATCACCATGTTCTCCAAAGCTGTGCCAACGTGTTTCCTTACGTCCCTCTAAATGAGCCACTAAGGCTTGAGCCACCACAATGCGATCTCGCAATTCATAGAGGTAGGACAGTTCATGTAATGTGCTTGCCTGTAGTTGCTCTACGTCTTTTGCTAAGGCTTCTAATTTTAATTTCGCAACGCCTAAGCTTTCTTCTGTGTATTTGTAGGCTTGGCTGATACCACCAGCATAGACATCCATAATATTTTGTAATTTCTGTTCTTGCGCCTCGATAGAAGCTAAGGTAGAACTATCCTTAGCATGGACGCCTTCAGTACTATTATTTATGTCGTTTTGTATAACAGCATCGTTACATCTGATTTGTGCAAAACTATCTTTAGTGCTAACTGCTGCAGATTGGTCGCTCATATGGGCTGGTAGGTTACTATCATTGGTACGGCTTATGCCAGCACCTCCGTTAGCCCCCATTTGTGAAGTATATCGTTTCACGATAGCATCAATTGTTTCCTTATACCACGCTTCCCATTCTACAGACGGTACTTCACCTTGATCTTGGTATCGTCGTACAATCTCATCTCCTGCTATTTCTCCTTCTGCTAAGGCTCCTGTGACATATTTTTGAGGTGCTCCCCCTGCTACATCACCAGCAGCAAATAGGTTAGTGATAGTCGTTTCTCGATGGGTATCAACCCAGTAACCACTCGCCGTATGACCGCCTACAATATAAGGTTCTGTACCTTCAATTTCTACATTTTCTGTAGCTGGACCATGACCACGTTCTACCCAACGCAACGTTTGGCTTGGTGCCATGTTGAGGTAGGCTTTCAGCAAATCTTGCTCTTGGTCTGGAGAAATCCCCTTCGTCCCTAAATAGCAAGGACCTCTTCCTTCCACCTGTTCCTGTACGGTACCGTACACACGTTGTGAAGTAGTGATACCGTATACACTTTCATAGTTCTCGCCAAGACCATTGATTTGTTTCGCTCCTACCCCTTGGGCGATGGTCCCGGTAGGTGCGATAGTATCTTTACAACGAAGGGCAATGAACCGCATCTCTAAGGTGGTCATCTCCGCCCCTTGCAAAATACCCATAGCATAGCCAGCCCCTGTATTGAAAGGGGAATACCACATTTTATGACGAGAGAATCCTGGATTGTTGGGCTTATAAATCCCAGAGGCACCGCCAGTAGCACAAATTACATAAGTGGCTTCAATCTCATAGATGGTCCCCGTTTCCTTATGGAATCCTATAGCGCCATAGATGCGATTGTCTTTCACGATATAATCTGTGATAACTAGTTGGTTAATCACCTCACAATTTTCTAAAGATTCCACGGCACTCGCCAAGATGGGCTTAATATTTTCACCATTGATTTTAATGTTTCGATTCCCACGAGCCACGTAGTTGCCTTGGTCGTCTTTCAAAATCACTAAGCCTAACCGTTCTAACTCATGAACCATTCCATTCACTCGTTCGCACATCGTACGCAACAAGTCATCTCGCACAATGCCCTCCGCATCCTTCGTGGCATAGTCTACATAATCTTGAACCGTCCGATTTGGCAAAATATAACAGTTGATGGCATTCACCCCTGCTGCCAAACAGCCACTGCGTTTAATATGGGCCTTCTCCGCCACGATAATACGGGCATTACTGGCTTTTCCTATAGTTAATGCTGCATAACAACCGGCCGTCCCTCCACCGATAATCAGCACATCCGTGCGCAGTCGCTCTTTCTTTCCTAACATCCTATGCGCTCCTTCCTTTCCTGTTTATATACCCTTGCCAATATTATTTACACTCTATTTATACCATTTGAAAGCTTCGCCCCATACAGCAGGTAATATTCAGACTTCTGCAATGTCCAATATACTGGATACCTAAATACACCATATATCTAGGTACCCTAGTAGATTTCTAAATATAGAACAAGCTACTTGTATTCATACCTTCGTTTTCCACTAGATACGTTGCACTATCGTCGTAGATACAAATTCTAGAAATCAACACATCCACTGCATCACCTACTTTGAAAGCATGTCCATCGATAGTATGATTCGCCACTAACACTAGTTCACCAATCCGGACCGTCACTTCCAAACGGTTCCCTTTAAACAAAATATGTTCAATATGACCTAACTCCACCACGCTGCGATAGCGGTGTAAAGTCCCTTGAGGATAAATGCTGATATATTCTGGTCGAATTAAGGCTTCTTTCACATTGTCGATTTTCTGAAAGCCCTTTAACACGTCATACCCTTCTACCATAGAAGACTTACCTAAGAACTTAGCCACAAAAGGAGTCTTTGGATTGCAGTAAATCTCCTGTGGCGTTCCCACTTGTTCAATACGACCTTTGTTAGTCACCACAATTTGGTCCGCCATTTCTAGCGCCTCTTCTTGATCGTGAGTCACAAAGATCGTAGTAATCCCGATTTGCTGAATTGTATGGCGTAACCACATGCGAAGTTCTTCTTTCACCTTCGCATCAATGGCTGCAAAAGGTTCATCCAAGAGCAACACATCTGGATTTGGTGCCAACGCTCTAGCAAAGGCAACCCGTTGCCGTTGTCCGCCAGACAGTTGACTTGGATATCTATCTTCTAATCCACTAAGACCGATGAGATCGATGAGCTCTGTTACTCGGCGATGAATTTCCTTCTTGCCCACTTTCTTCACTGTCAACCCAAAGGCAATATTATCAAACACCGTCATATAGCGAAACAATGCATAACTTTGAAACAAAAATCCAATCCCTCTGTCTGCAGGTGCCACAGTATTGACCCGTGTCCCATTGATGTAAATATCGCCTTCATCAGGTGTTTCCAAGCCGGCAATCATCCGTAATATGGTCGTCTTCCCACTTCCACTAGGCCCTAAAAGGGCTACCAAGCTGCCCTTCTCAATAGACAAAGATACATCTTTCGAGGCCTGAAAGTCTCCATAATTTTTATATATATTCGATAAACTAACGTACATGTATTTCCTCCCTCTACCTGTACCGATGATAATTCGTATCGTTGACAACCCTTGACCTACGGTATCATTGACTTGCCTCGCCGATGGCTAGCTTTATGGGCCGCATAGGTGCGCAAAGCAATCATGATGAAAGCCAACAGAATCAGCACCGACGACACACTAAAGGATGCTACCACGGCACTTTCAGTACCAGACATATAAAGAGCGTCGATTTCTAATGGCAAGGTAAACGTAGATCCCCTCGCCTTAGATACAGCTGCCACCGCACCAAATTCACCCATAGCCCGGGCCCCGCACAAGATAATCCCATACAACAAAGGCCATTTGATGTGAGGAAAGGTGATATCTTTAAAAATACGCCATCCAGAGGCCCCCATCAAAGCCGCTGCTTCCTCTTCTTCTCGGCCTTGATTCAGCAAGACTGGCAAGATTTCACGGAATACGAAGGGCATGGTCATGAATACAGTCACCAAGATAACCCCTGGTATAGCAAAGACAATACGAATATCTAATCCTGTCCACGCATTAAACTGATTGATATACGGCCCCAACCAACCCAATCGACCAAAGGTGAGTAAAAAAGCTAACCCTGCAATAACGGGAGATACGGAAAATGGTATATCTGCCAAAGTGGCGATCAATGTTTTACCAGGAAAATCGAACTTCGATACCGCAAAGGCAGCTGCCACTCCGAAGATGGCGCTCACCAACATAGCAATGACCATCACCAGTATGGTCAGCCCCAAAGATTTCATCACATAGACAGTACTAATAGACTGCACATAGAACCGCCAACCTAACGACAAGGATTGAAACACTACTGAAAGCATAGGAATAAGGAGCATAAAAATAATGAATACCCAAGCTAATAGAATTAACAAGGTAGAACCGTATCGTCCTTTCATAGACCTATTACCTCCCTTTAATACGCTTTGCGTGATGATTCTGAATTAGATTCACTACTAACAAGATAGAAAACGAAATGCCTAGTAGCACGATAGCGATGGCCGTAGCACTGCTATAGTCGGCATAATTTAATTTTTGCATAATCACATAGGACACAGCTTGCGTGTGATTTTTAAAACTATTCCCTGAAATGTAAATGATGCTACCATATTCGCCAATCCCTCTAGCAAAGGCTAAACTAAAGCCAGTCAACAAGGGTGGCAACAATTCAGGAAAAATAACTTGTCGATACAATCTAAATTTGCTAGCGCCCATCATGAAAGCCGCCTCTTCATAAATAGGATCTAAGGTTTCTAGCACCGGTTCCAAGGACCGCACCACAAAAGGAATCCCTACAAATACGAGGGCTACTACAATGCCTATTTGACTATAAGCCACGTGAATTCCCCAGTGCGACAAGATAGATCCAAACCAACCTGTATCGGTATACAGTTTCGATAAAGTAATCCCTGCCACCGCTGTGGGTAGGGCAAAAGGAAGTTCAATCATGCTATTCAGTATGGCTTTCCCTGGAAATGTGTAGCGCACCAGTACCCAAGCCAAGATAAAACCAAATACTACATTGATAGCTGCTGCAATAGCGGCTGTTAATAAACTAGTTTTAAAAGCTTGTACTACATTCGCTTTTGTAAGCAATACTTTCCAAGTGTCCCAAGGCAAGGACAGTCCATGGGAAAATACCGACCCTAAGGGGATAATAATACAGATAGATAAGAAGGCGATGGTAATGCCCAAAGACAATCCCATACCTGGAATAATCCGTGTCGATGTAGGGTTTATCATTCGTGAAAACCACGATGTATTAGGTTCCATAGATTTCATCAAATACCCCACCTTCATCAAAAAACTTTTTATATACTGCATCCCAACCGCCATAAGCATGGATCGTTGTTAACTCTATCCTATGGTTAAAGATCGAAGAAAATTCCTCTAAAATAGCTGGGTTAGATGGTCTAAATCCATAAGAACCAATCAATCGTTGTCCCTTATCGGAATATAAATACTGGATATAATCACGAGCTACCTCTGTGGTCTGATCTCTGTCTGTTATGCCTTTTACAAGAGCTACATTCGGTTCTGCAACGATGCTCGTTTTCGGTGTGACCACTTCATATTGACCTGGATAATTCTTCACAATTTGCAAGGCTTCATTTTCCCAAATCAACAGTACATCGCCTTGTTTATTTTCTACGAAAGTCGTCGCTGCACTACGAGCGCCAGCATCTAAAACTTTCACATGGTCATAAAGAGATTTTACATACCCTTTGGCACCCGTTTCTGTACCGTATGCCCTAAGTCCATGGTCCCAAGCCGCCATGAATATCCAACAAGCCGCACTAGAACTCTTAGGGTCTGGAGCTACGATGGAAATGTCCGACCGTTCTAAATCTTCCCAATTACGTATGTACTTAGGGTTATCCTTACGCACCAAGAATACAATGGTCGACGTATAAGGCGCTGAATGGTTAGGGAACATCTCTTCCCAATTTGTATCAAGCAAGTGCACACGATTCAACATTTCAATATCTTGTGAAGACCCCAAGGACACAATATCGGCATCATTACCTTCGATGATGGACCGCGCCTGTGCACTAGAGCCACCGTGAGATTGCGTGACATGCACATCCTTTCCAGTGATAGCCTTATAATGCTCACGAAATAGGCGGTTATAGTCTTCATAAAACTCACGGGTACTATCATAGGATACATTTGTAATGTGTACCTCATTGCCTACTATTTTGGGCTCTTTCATACATCCTGTGAAAGTCCCTATACAAGCAACCCCTATCATGGCGATGAGCCAGTTTCTATATCGTTTTTGTTTCATATATCCTCCATCGTCATTTACAAGGCACATTACTATATTTCAAATCTGTGAATACATGCTTAAAAGCCATAGTCTAATATGTACTAGGCATCGAAAATCCCTGTCGATAAATAGCGCTCCCCACCATCAGGTAGTAATACAACAATATTCTTATCCTTATAATCAGGATCCTGACCAATCTGTATGGCCGCTTGTAAGGCAGAACCAGAGGAAATACCTAGTAACAAGCCCTCTGTTTTAGCGATTGTCCGCGTACATGTGTAGGCATCCTCTGTAGAGACGGTCACAATCTTATCTAATAGCTTAGTATCTAATACATCAGGAATAAATCCTGCACCAATGCCTTGGATACCATGAGGACCTGCTTCTTTACCAGATAGTACAGCAGATGTCGTCGGCTCTACACCGATAATCTGTACATTTTGGTTTTTCTCTTTCAAATATCGCCCCACACCTGTTACCGTTCCACCAGTACCAATAGAGGAAATAAATACATCTACTTCGCCATTCGTATCCTTCCAAATCTCAGGACCTGTGGTTTCATAATGGGTATTAGGATTTGCAGGATTTGTGAATTGTTGCAAGATGAATGCATTACCATGTATCTGTTGCAACTCCTCAGCCACACGAATGCTTCCTTTCATCCCTTCTATACCCGGTGAAAGTACTACTAAAGCGCCCAATGCTCGTACAATCCGTTGTCGCTCCACACTCATCGTGTCGGGCATGACAAGAATTAACTTAAGCCCCATCTGTGCCGCCACAAAAGCAAGTCCAATGCCCGTATTACCACTAGTAGGCTCAATGAGCACCGTGTCTTTTTGTATCACCCCAGAGTCAATGCCCTCTTTGATCATGCCGTAAGCAACACGATCCTTCACACTACCTAAGGGATTAAAATATTCTAGTTTTCCTAGCAAACGACCATTCAATTGATGTAATTTAGCAAAAGCATCCAATGCCACCAATGGCGTTGAGCCAATTAAATCTGTTACATGTTGGTACATGTCTTATGCCCCCTTACTGTTATCTTCTCTATATATACTAATAGTTATTTGTTATATACTATATGCTATGTGCCGATAGTATATATCTGTTATGATATATCAATAATTAATTTATGAGTATTATATATTGATAATCTACATATCTAATTTTATAAATATATCTTTTTAATTTATAATTACACTATGTTATTGAAAGGAATATATAGGTACCACAATATTTTATTGTCATCTAAGACCTATAGTAACGTCTACTATTGTATATTCTTATTCCTATGTAGTCAATTGGATATAAACTATATACATATATAGGTTAAAGCTATATGTACATAAATATGCACGCTCAAAAATGAGAATTGTTATAGATGGGGAATATCGTTTTTACTAATCAATTTTTCAAGAATATAGATTTCAATGTAGAGAAATATTCTTGTCTATGATATTCTATGAGTATCAATATTATCTATTTTATAAGGGGGTATATTCTATGAAATCTAAAAAGTATATTATTGCTTTAGCCCTAGGAGTATTAGCTTCTAGCCTTTCATCTACCGCAGTAGATGCAAAACACACACATGATATTAATGTAGCTTGAATTGTCAAGTCAAATGCAACTCTACTGAATGATAAACCTCGTATGGAGTT